>JAGGXR010000073.1 GCA_021162935.1 Deltaproteobacteria bacterium | reverse complement strand
CCACCACGGAGCTGCGCTGTTGGTCGTAGGTGTTCGTTCTGGACCTGGCGCCGCCTCCGAGACGAATCCGCGTGGGGCGACGATGAGACGGCGCGCTCGGTTCCTGCCGTCCGTCAGGTGTATTTTGTGGGACCAGAGGGGGGGGCACCATGGACGGCGGCGGCTGTGGCCCGGATGGGTGTTGGGCTGGTTCCGAAGGGGGTGGTGGTTGGGGTGGCCGTATCGTCACTGGATGCCGTGGTATCGTGCTTTGGGCCTGTGGCGCTGGTTCCGCCACGGCAGGTATCTCCTGCGGTATGGAGTCCGCGGACAGGGATCCGAGCAGTTCGAAAATGCGTTCGTCATACAGGCCGTGGAGCAGCTCTTTCATCATATTTTTGTGCTGCTCCTGCATGAGTTTGCGAATGCGGTCGTCTCGGTCTTTTTCTTGGAGGATATGGTCGTAGGTCGTTTTCTTGGTGGCCAAAATGGTGCCATCGAAGAAAAGATGCGTAAAGATGTGGGGGGAAGACAGACCGGAATCCTCTGTCTGTACGTGATAGAGACGGCCCTTGTACTGAAGGTTATGGTTGTACCCCAACAGGGGCGATTTTCGATCCGTCGGCATCGGGCCTCCACTGATTTTGTAGGCTCATGGTACCACGGGTGGTGCCATGTGGGCAATCGTTGGGAATCCGTTGCAGATGGGTGGAGCACTGGTTTCGATCCATAAGCGAAGCGGGGCTGGTGAGGAGGTCGAGATGCGGGGGCGACGACGGAAAGAAACTGCGGAGACGAAAAGAAACTGCGGAGGTAAGGCAATGGCCCCTACGATTTTCCAGCCTTTATGGATAGACGCCAGCGGAGCAGGTGGTATCCTCACCTTGTTGGTGGGATTTGTTTGCGGCGATCGGGTGCGTGATGGGCCGCGGCTCGTGGTTTTTTGCGCGTTCAGTATGTCCTGCCATTGTTACATCAAGGGTCGATGTCTTTACGGTATAAGAAGAGTGGTAGACAAATTACAATATATGAATTAAATATAAATATGGGTCTCGAGGTTGACGATGGGGACGGTCCGTTGCGTCGGGGCAATGGCCATGTTCGTGGTCAGGGGGGGGCTAATGACTGGGTGTGATGCTGGACTGGAGGACGATGGGCATGAGTGAGTTTGCTGGATCTGATTTTTCAGCGCTGCAGCCAGGCGACCATGGCGTGTCTTTTTTCGAAGAAACCCAGGAACAGCGCGATCAAAGCCGTGCCCTATTGGAGATCAGCGTTCGGCAGTCCCAGCATGCCCTGTGGCTCGTGCCCTCCGGAGACGTGGCGGCACGGCGTCAGCAGGTGGTTGACTGGGGCATGCAGTCGGCGTTGGATCGCGACCAGATTCAGGTCGCGTCGGCCCCCGAGTTTTTTCTCAGTGGTGGAGCGCTTTCCACGGATGATTTCCTGGAGCGGCTTACCTTAGAGCATGAGCGAGGCAGAGAGCAGGGGCAGGCGACCCTGGTTCTGTTCGTGGACATGGCCTGGTCCATTGGCGTCGTCTCTCCGGCCGAGGTGATTCCGTTCGAGCAGGACATTGCAGACCACGTTCTGTGGCGGTCCACCATCCGCATCTGTTTTTTCGACCGGCGGCTTTTTTCGGACGACTATCTTCTGCAACTCCTCGTCACCCACGGCGTGGTGCTCATGGGGAATCGGGTGTTCCGGAATTTTCTCGTCCTCAACGAGGAAGACTTCCTCAAGCGATCCATGGAATCGGTGCTTCTCGATGGATGGCTGGATTTCCTCAGGGTTCGCTCAGATCTCGAAGCGATGGCCGGATCGAGTCGTACGGCCCTGATGCGGTTCATTGAGGCCAGTCCCCATGGGGTGGTGGTGGTCAACGACGAGGGGATTGTCGTGCTGGCGAACAAGGCAGCCGGCCTCGCCTTGAATGACGTGGTCGTCGGTGCTCCTTTCGCCTATTCCACAGAGGATGGGGTTTGGGCGGATGTGACCACGAAGCAGGGAAGACATCTGAAGCTGTTGGCCGTGGGCATGAGTTGGGGCAGTGATTCTGCCCGGCTCGTCGTTTGTCGCGACGTGACCGAGCAGCGTCAGACCATCGCCGCACTGACCGAAAACGAAGTTCGATATCGAGAGTTGTTTGACCGCATGAGCAGCGGCGTGGCCGTGTATCGTCCCATCGACGAAGGACGCGACTTCGTGATCGAGGATTTCAATCGGTCGGCAAGTCGACTCGAGCAGGTGGACCGGGCGGACGTGATTGGGCGCCGCGTGACCGACGTGTTTCCGTCGGCACATGCATCGGGTCTGCTCGACGTGTTCCGTCGGGTCTATCAAACCGGCGATTCGGAACATCACGGTCCTGCACGCTTCGAGGAAAGAGGTCGGGCGGCTTGGCGTGAGAATTGGGTCTATCGATTGCCCCGCGGCGAGGTGGTGTCGGTTTACGACGACAGGACCGAAGACATGGAAGCGCAGGCGGCGCTCGAGCAGAAGGAGCGGGAACTGAGGAGGGCCCAGCGCATGGAGGCGGTGGCGCAATTGGCGGGCGGCGTTGCGCACGACTTCAACAACATGCTGACCGTGGTTCGCGGATTCGGCGAGTTGGCCCGCAGTCAGACGTCGGTCGAAGACCCGGTGCGGAAGCATATCGATCGGATCTTGGACGCAACCTCCCACAGCGCCGAACTGACGGGGAAGCTTCTGATGTTCAGCCGGAGCAAGCAGACCGAGGAGACCTGGTCGGACCTGGGAGCCGTCGTCCAGGACATGGAGCCGGTGCTTCGGACTGCCTGTGGAGATCGGATCGATCTCGCGTTGGACGTGACGGATGGGACTTCCGTCCAGGTGGATCGTTCCGAAGTCGAACAGGTGCTCCTGAATCTCGTGATCAACGCCCGGGATGCCATGCCCGGCGGTGGTGAGGTGCGTGTTTCGGTGCGCGAGGTCGTTGTGGATGAACAGGACGTACGATCCCTGCCACTGTTAGAGCTCGGCAGGTACGTTCGCCTGGACGTGGAAGACGATGGAATCGGCATGGACGAAGAAACCCAGATGCGGGTTTTCGATCCGTTTTTTACCACCAAGGAGCCGGGCAAGGGCACGGGGCTCGGCCTTTCGACCGTCTACAGCATCGTGACCCAGGCGTCGGGCGCCATTTCGTTGGAGAGCGAAATGGGGGAGGGGACCAGGTTCTCCGTGTTTTTCCCATGTGTGGTGGGCGACCCTGTCACCTTGGGGGCACGGCAGAGCAGTGGGGAACTGGAAGCGGTTCGTGCCCAAGGCGCTGAGACGATTCTCGTGGTCGAGGACGAAGAAACGGTGCGGGAGCTTGTGGTCCGGTCCCTCGAAATGAGCGGGTATGGAGTTATGGCGGCCTGTGACGGCGCTGAGGCTCTTTCCCTGATCGATGAGCGGGCAGACGAGGTGCAGCTCGTGCTGACCGACTTGGTCATGCCGCGCCTTTCCGGTGTGGAACTCGCGCAGCGCCTGGCCGCGGTCCATCCCGACCTGCCGGTCTGCTTCATGTCCGGCTATGGAGACGACGTGATCCCCCAGGAAGTTTCGGACATGGTGCGTCGACATCTTCTCCACAAGCCGTTTTCTTTGGACAAGCTCCTTGCCTTGGTACGCGGTGCGCTCGACGGACGGCTCTGACGCAGGGGTGGCCGGTCGGAGTCTGTTCATGCCGGGGCGGACGGCTGTTGGTTGGACAGGTGAGATCCGTGACAAGTAGGGTCGTGGGGACATGCGATGCTTGAGGTGTTTCGTCAGGACCACGGGGTTCGTCCGATGGTCATGGCGACCCCGAGTCGTGTTGCGAGTTTTTTGGCTGCTCCACGATCGATGGCTGGGTGATCGGTCATCGCGACCGTGGTGTCGGGAACGAGACGCCGAACGGCCCGCACGAACGCAATGGCGGCTCGGTGTGCGGTTTTGCCGTGAGGACTGCGGCGCAGTCGAACGTACTGGTCCGGGTCCGGGTCGGCCAGGTCCACGACGATTCGATCCACGAGCCGTGCCAGCCTGGTCGTCTCATCCTGATCGGGCTCGACGAGCTGCAGCAGGCCGTCGGTGTACAGGGTGATCGATTCGATACCCGCAGCCTTGAGGTGAGGTACGAGTTCTTCGATGAGTTTCATGCGAAGCGTGGGTTCTCCTCCGTAGAGGACCGCCTGTCGAGGTTGGCCATCGGCCGTATCCGCCAGGGCTTCGAGTAGATCCGAAAGAACCGGTTCGCGCTGTAGGTCGGGCTGAATCATCCGGCCCTGCTGCGTGGCTTTGGCCTCGACGTTGCGTCGGTTCGTGATCCGAATCCAGAGGCGATCATCATGCAGCGTGATGAGGTCGCCCACGGATTGGTTCCAGGGTTCTATTCCATAAAAGAGCGTGGCATTGTCCCATGTCCGTTGCGCCATTTCTGCAGCGGTGATGCCATGGATGCCGGCAAGTTTTTGGTTCGTGTCCACCACGAACGCCGGCTCGCATCGTTTGCCCCGATGAGGAACGGGTGCGAGGTAGGGCGAGTCGGTCTCCACGAGCAGACGATCGAGGGGCGTGGCAGCCGCAGCCGCCCGAGCCAGCTCCGCCTTCTTGAACGTGACGACCCCGGCGAAGCCGATGTGGAGCCCCATTTTCAGGTAGACGGCAGCCTCATCGGGTCCGCCTCCGAAGCAGTGGATCACGCCGCCGACGCGACCGATATCCACTTCTTTGAGGATGCGAATGGCGTCTTCGTGTGCCTCTCGGACGTGCACCACCACCGGCCGATGCGCCTCGATGGCCAGGTGGAGAAAGTCGGCGAATCGTCGTTGTTGGACGTCGGCGGGACTGTGCATGTAATGATAGTCGAGCCCGATTTCACCCACCGCCTGGACCCGCGCGGTCTCCGTGACGATTGTCCAGACTCGTTCGAGGACGGAGTCATCGACGCGCGATGCCTCGTGAGGATGCACTCCGACGGCGGCGTAGAGCCCGGGCCAGTGATGGGCCAGTGCCACCGCATCGTCGAGTCGGTCCGGTTCGGTGGTCATGACGCCGATGCGGGCGACTCCTGCCTCGGCGGCCCGTTGCAACACGTCGCTGCGATCTTCTTCGAAGCGTTCGTCGTCGAGGTGGGCGTGGGAGTCGAAGAGTCTCACGTTGGAAGGTTGGTTGTCGTGATTCGTGTTCGTTTTTTCATTCATCGGCAGATGCCTTTCTCTCCGCACCATTGAGGCGGTGTGCTTTTCTGTGCTGCGAGGCGCTGACGAGTCGAACCTCGGGGGATTTCGAATTCGAGGCCAGGGGTTGCAACCCGTCCAGCGTGGCGTTAATGGTGAGTCGTGGGACGCGTTGTCGGCTGCAATACATTGTCGGCTGCCATGCGTCGCCGGTTTCATTGGTTTGCGTCCACACCGTACTCGTGAGGAGATGATATGCGAGGAGCGCACAGAACGGAAGAGATTGCACCTTTCTACGTCATGCAGATTCTGGCGCGTGCTGCAGAACTGGAAGCAGCAGGCAAGGATGTGGTCCACATGGAGGTGGGAGAGCCTGATTTCGACACGGCTCCTCCCATCGTGGAGGCAGGTCGGCGTGCCCTGGCGGAGGGCAAGACTCATTATACTCCAGCCATTGGGATCCGTGCTCTGCGCGAGGCTGTGTCCCAGTTTTACCGAAACCGCTATGACGTCGAGGTCCCGGCGGAGCGGATTGTGATCACGCCTGGGGCCACCGGAGCCCTGCAACTCGTTTTGGCGGCGACCGTGGATTCCGGTCGTTCGGTCATGATGACCGACCCGGGTTATCCCTGCAATCGGCATTACGTTACCTTGTTGGGCGGGCGAACCATTGCGGTTCCGGTCGATCCAGAGACGAACTACCAACTCAACGCGGACCTGGCGGCGAAATACATGGACGCCGACACCGCAGCGCTCCTGGTTGCATCTCCGGCCAATCCAACTGGTGCGGTGCTCGACGACGCTGGACTGCAGAGTCTGATGGCCTTGGCGGCGGACCAGAACCGGTTTCTCATCGTGGACGAGATCTACCACGGCCTGAGCTATGGCCGGAGTCTGCCGACCGCGGCGGCATCGCCGTCCGTGTTCGTGGTGAACAGTTTTTCCAAGTATTTTGGAATGACGGGATGGCGCATTGGGTGGGTTGTTGCTCCGCCAGAGCACATGGACGCCTTGGACCGGCTCGCCCAGAACATGTTCTTAGCGGTCTCAACGATGGCCCAACATGCGGCCTTGGCCGCCTTCCAACCAGAGACCATCCAGGTCCTCGAACAGCGACGAGACGAGTTCCAACGTCGTCGGGACTATTTGGTCCCGGCGCTCAAGAAGCTGGGCTTCGGCGTGCCCGTGGATCCGGCAGGCGCCTTTTATGTGTATGCCGACAGCAGTGCGGTGGTGCCGGACAGCTTCTCGTTCTGCCGCGATTTGTTGGAGGAGGCAGGCGTCGCGGTGACCCCGGGCCTTGATTTTGGTTCCCATCGCGCCGCGGACCACATTCGTTTCGCCTACACGACTTCGATCGATCGTCTCCGCGAGGGCATGGATCGGACTGCCCGATTCATGGAAAGCAGGCGACTGTAGGATGTGGTGCGAGGTAAATCGTGGGCATGTCCCAGGAAACGGCAGGAGGGTTCCTGACAAAATCCTGGTGTTTCCGTCTGTGTTTCGTACCATGGATTCTTATGTGGTTTTTGTGTCGTTTTGTGCCGAGGAGTGCCGCTGATGCGTGGGATATGGGTATTGTTGGTGGTCGCGGTGGCATGGGCGGGATGCCGACCGGTTCGAGTGAAAGCTCCGGACGTCACTGGGGCTTATTTGCGTGCCTTGGCCCGGCGGGACGATGATAGGGCGTACGGTCTGCTGGCTCCTTCGGTTCGTCGTCGGGTCAGCCGCAGCAGCTTCCAACGGAACGTGGAACGGATGTCTCCAGAGGAACTCAAGGGGCTCCACAAGCTGGCCGGGTCATCCATGTCCTATCGCTATCGGGTCGATGTGGCGCTGGGTGCCTCCCGAACCCTCTCCCTGATGCGAACATCTGGGACCTGGAGAATCACTGGAAGCCTGTTCGGCTTCTATCCGCAGAAGACACCCAGACAGGCGGTTCGATCCTTTGTGCAGGCATTGGCCCATCGTCGTTATCGGATCCTGATGCGGTTCGTTCCCAATCGGTATCGCCGTATGATACGAGTTTCGTCCCTCAAGAAAATGTACCAGGGTCCGAGTCGCGGTCGGGTCAAGATCCTGCTCAAGAATCTCAAGGAAAACCTTGACCTTCCGTTCCAGGTCACAGGGGATCGCGCTGTCATGTTCTATGGAGACGGCCACAAGATTCGACTCGTTCGCGAAGAAGGAGTTTGGAGGATTGCCGATTTCGAGTAGCAAAGGGGATCTCGTTTTGCCGGCATGCTGGTTTCGTGTGACCAAGAACGTCACCGAAGTGACGTTGGATGTCAGTCGTTGCGCCCATTTTGCTGTCGAGCGACGATCCTCGAAATCTATTGCGGAGGCATAGGGAAAAGTTTCATAGTGCCAAAATATCAGCATTTTCAGTGTTATTCTCCATAGTTCCTACTTTCAGGACAAGGGGCGGACGGCTCGGATCGTTCACACCTGTGACATTTTTTTCATGGATCTACGGCATTCGGGGTGGAAACGGTTCCAGATGATTCGAAGAGAAATGTCGTAAAAAGCACTGTGATTTTCATGGGATACGATTTTTTTGTCCGATTTGATGCGACAATATCTTGCCTGGCGCGGGAGTTGCACTTAGAATATAAGTGTAACGGTGAAGGAGGCACGGCCAGGATGCCAGTGCCGGGAGCAGTCGCATGTTGGATGCTTGGGTCATAGAACAGATTAAGCGCCGTGAAGCCGAGGAGCAGGAGCACCGCGAGCAGCCTCAGATCGAGCGACCGTTGGATCCAATGCCCGAAAGCGAAGACGATCGGGAGGGCGACGAGGATCCGAAACGTGGTGTGGTGATTGTGGACTTCATGGTGTGACGAATCGATTGTGGAAACCGACGGGTCGGGCGTGTCTGCACGTCTGGCCTTTTTCGTTTTTGGCACCAGGATCATCTTTGCTGGCCAGTTGGGGGATAGGGTCGTATTGTCGGAAGTATTGGGGTTCAGGGACTCAGTTTTCGCGAAGAAAAACGGGGTTGTTTCCGTTTCGGCAGCACAGTATGATACCCTTTTGGGCGTCCCATGCCAGGAAGGGTCGTGTCATGTTGGCGGAGTTCAAGTCCATATTGGTTGTTGGGTCGGTGCTCTTGTTTGCCGGAGGCTGTGCGACACATGCGGTGCGCCGCCCCGCGTCTCCAGACAGAAAGACGACGGGGGCGACTTCGAATGCTCATGTTCCACGTGGTGTTTCGAGCCTGCAGCCTGGATGGGTGGTGGTGGTGGCTTCCTCACAGGCCCTTTGGTGGAACGGTCGTCGTTTCGGCCTCCTCTGCGGGGGGCGCTTTTGCCCTCTCGTGTCGTCTGGGGGATCTCGTTCGCAGCTGTCTCGCTCGGCTTTGACGCGTTTGTTTCGTAAGTGTCTCCAAACGGTTCCCCTGGCGTCCTGGCGTCTGAGACTGGTGGTTTCGGACCGTGTGTCGAGCGTCGTGGTGCAGAGACTCTTGGGCGCTGCGGGCAGCGCCGGGTTTGGGCGTTTTCGTCTCGTCACGTTCCACGAACCATAGCGGGTCGGGCAGTCATGGCGCGTTCTGGAGCATATGAACTCGAAGCCTTGATGAAGGTGCGACAACGGGCCCTCGACGAGGCGCAGGAGGTTTTGGCGGAGGCGTTGGAGCGGACGAACCAGGTACGGCAGAAGCTCACTTCGGCGCAGGAGACGTTGAATCGCCGCCGCCGCGAGCAGCAGGCGATCGAGGACTATCGCAGGAACCAGGCAGGCCGCAGGACGTTGACACCAGCCGACCTGCAGATGAGTCGGGCGCAGGCTGACGCCTTGGTGCGGGGCGTGACCGAGGCCGCTGCTGCGGTTTCTGTCTGTGTGAAGCAGTTGGAGACGGAATTAGAGAAAGAGGAGAAGGCTCGTCAGGGCCTGTACGACGCACGAAAGGAACTCGAGGTCATCGAGAAACACAAGGCGAAGTGGGCGGCGCAGCGTGCTGCCAAGCGGGAGGCCGCTGAAGAGGATGAGGCCGAAGAGATCGCCCAGGCGCAGTATTGGCGCGGGCAGCGGGGATCGAGTGACTGATGTCTGACGTGGTACGAACCGACGAATCGGTGGATCGATACGTGATCCAGGATGCCATTGCTGGCGGTGGCATGGGTCGGATCTATCGAGGGGTCAAGAAGGGCATCGGTGGCTTCGAGAAGCAGGTCGTGCTCAAGCAGCTCCTGCCGGAATTGACTCGAGATCCCGAGTTGGTCGAACTGTTCTTCCGAGAGGCCCACATCCATGCGGCGCTCGAACACGCCAACATCGTGCACATCATCGATTTGGTTTCATCCGGCAACGACTACTTTATCGTGATGGAGTACGTACGTGGGACAGACCTCTATCGCATCATCAGTGACCTGAGACGCCGCAGCGAAGTGTTGCCTGTGTCGGCTGCGCTGTTCATCGGCCGTGAGGTCTTCAAAGGCCTGGATTATGCGCATACTAGGCGGGACGAGCAGGGGCGTCCCCTAGAAATCGTGCATCGAGACGTGTCTCCAACGAACATTTTGCTGTCGGGATCGGGAGAGGTCAAGCTGACGGATTTCGGTATCGCCAAGTCGGCCGTCGATACGACGGGGTTTCTCAATGTCCGGGGTAAGGCAGCCTACATGTCGCCCGAACAGGCACGAGCCGAGGCTCTGGATCATCGAACCGACATCTATTCGGCGGCCGTATGTCTTTACGAGATGATTGCGGGCAGCAGGCCGCTGCCCACCTTTCGGCTTGGAGGCGATCCGGACATCCATTTTTCTCAGCCTGTCCGGTCCCTTCTCGACGTGCGTCCGAACTGTCCGGAGGAACTCGACATTCTCGTGCGGGGGGCTCTTTCCATCGATGCGCGGGATCGGCCTGGGTCCTGTGCCGAGGTGACCACAGCCATTGAGGAGGTGATGGTCAACCAACAGATGTTCTTTTCGAGCAGTAAGCTTGCCGCCTATCTCAAGTCACTGCTCGGGCCGGATCCCGAGGCCTGGTTTTCGGGGCGGTCCTATGGAACTCCGGTGTCCGCTTCTGGTAGGAACGTGTTTCGATCCGGGAATTTGGTCAGCGGTGGACCATGGACCGGAGAAACGGGCGGCACGGGACGGAGTCCGTCCGTATCGGATGGTGGCGACGCAGGGCGAGGGACTTCTGGTGTGAGTGAACGATTGGCGCGTCGCTCCGGCCATGTGGGTATGGAGCTTACCTCCTTGTCCATGCCCGACCTGCGGAAGATGGCGAGGTTGGGAAGCGGCGGCCTGCCGCGGCCCGCTCGTGGGGGGCGCGGAGGTGTTCTTTCGAGACCGGGTGAAACGGGAACGGGCCAAGTGAGCCCGGGTTCTGAACCTCCTTCTGTCCGGCCGACAGAACTTCCGATGCCTCCACCGCCTGCCGGTGCAGGTTCGAGTGTGATGCCTCCACCGCCTGCCGGTGCAGGTTCGAGTGCGATGCCTCCACCGCCTGCCGGTGCAGGTTCGAGTGCGATGCCTTCACCGCCTGCCGGTGCAGGTCCGAGTGTGATGCCTCCACGGCCTGCCGGTGCAGATCCGAGTGTGATGCCTCCACGGCCTGCCGGTCGGGGCGAGCAGGTTGCGTCTTCTGTTCCGGTTTCCGCTCAGCCGTCTGGGGTGCCTCCGGCCATGATGACCGAACACGTGCCGATTCCGCCCCCGCCTGCCAGGATGCCACGATGGGTCTTGTGGTCTGCTTTGGTGGTTGGTCTTGCCTTGCTCGGTGGATTGATCTTCGTCGTGGTTGTGGCACTTGGCGGATCCTAGTATCTTCGGTGGGTTTGCTGCGGGTAGAGCATCTCAGTCGTTTTTCAAGGAAAGGCGGCGAGTGATGTCTGGGCCCATCCAGGTGTGTGGGCGCCACTGATGTGAATTCCCGTACAGCCGGCACCTGACGGTGCAGGCAGCAAGAGATCTTGTTGTGACCCTGGGCATCTGGGATTGGATCGTCATTGCCGCGTATGGAGTCGCCGCCCTCGGGATAGGCTTTGCCTTCATGCGTCGGGCGGGACGAACGGTCGAAGAGTATTTCCTTGGGGGCCGGCGCTTGGCCTGGTACGTCCTTGGAATCTCTCTGGTGGCCACCACGTTTGCCGCCGATACACCCCTTGCTGTGACCGAGTTCGTACGCACCGACGGCATCTGGGGGAACTGGTTCTGGTGGATCTGGGCCGTGTCCCATGCTCTGGCCGTGTTTCTGTTCAGTCGATTGTGGCGCAGGGCCGAGGTCATGACGGACGCGGAGTTCATCGAGCTACGATATTCGGGCCGGCCCGCTGTCGTGCTGCGAGCGACCAAGGCCGGCATCATGGGTGTGTTTTTCAATCTCCTCGTTTTGGGTTGGGTCACGCAGGCCATGGGGACCATCCTGGCCGAAACGATGGGCGTGTCCAAAGGGCTCGCCTTGGTTTCCTGCGGTCTCGTTGCCGTTGCCTACACCACGGGAGCAGGTTTTATCGGTGTTGTGGTGTCGGATCTCCTCCAGTTCGTGGTGGCCCTCGCCGGTGCGATCGTGTTTGCAGTTTTTGCCGTGATCCATGCAGGAGGGCTTCATGCCGTGCTCCAGGCGGGAGCCGATTTGGACAAGCTCACCATGATGCCGACCCTGTCTTTGCGCGACCGGGACAGTATCCGGTTCGTGATTCTCCTGGCGTTTGGTTGGTTCGCCACCCACAACGCGGACGCAGGCGGTTACATGATGCAGAGGCTCAGTGCGGCCCGCAACGAACGCCACGCCGTGGGAGCCTCCATCGTGTTTCTCGTGGGCCATTACGTGGTCCGGGTGTGGCCCTGGATTCTGGTCGCCCTGGCATCCCTGGTCCTGCTGCCCCCGTCGCAGTGGCACGACAACAAGGCGGCCTATCCGCACCTCATTGCCATGGTGTTGCCGGCGGGACTTCGTGGTCTGATGGTTGCCTCGTTGCTCGCCGCCTTCATGTCCACGGTGGATACGCATCTCAATTGGGGCGCTTCCTATTTGGTGCGGGATTTCTACCAGAGATTTTTCGCTCCGAACGCGAGCGAAAAGCGGTTGGTCCTGGCGGCGCGGGTGGCATCGGTGGGCCTGGCCAGCCTGGCCGTAGTGGCATCTGTGTGGATCGACAGCATCAAGGCGGCCTGGGGCCTGTTGTACAGCATGGGGGCGGGCATGGGGCCCGTGCTGATCCTGCGATGGTTTTGGTGGCGGGTCACGGCGGTCGCTGAGCTGGTGGCCCTGGGGTTGTCCATTCCTCTGGGCATTGTTCTATCCTTTGCGGATTGGCCCTATGAGTATCGTATTGCCCTGGTTTCCTGTATCAGTCTGGCGGCGACCGTGGCCGTTTCCCTCTGGGGCAAATCGGAGCCACTATCCGTGTTGCAACGCTTTGCGAATCAGGTGAGGCCTGGAGGGTGGTGGGGCCCTGTCAGTGGTCGATACGAGGACCGAGTGCTGCGGTGGGGCACGGTTGTGGACGTCTTGGCCCTGATTCTGGTCACATATGGATTGAGCCTTGGCTTGGGCAAGGCACTCTTTTTCGAATACGGACAGGCGGCAATTCTATTCGGTGCGGCTGCCGTGGGCGGTGCCATTCTATGGCTCCGTTATCGAGGCCGGCGCTCCGACTCGTCGGAGGACCAGCATGATCCGGGAAGCGGGAAGCGTCAGTCGTCTGTCGTGTCTTCGTCGGTTTCGGACGCTTCGTCTTCTTCTGCGTCTCCGAGGTAGAGTCCGCAATCCGGGCAGCAGCCATCGACGAGTGGTGCCGTGGAGCCGCAGGCTGGGCAGGCCATGACGCCTTCTTCGGTTGCCGGCCAGAACAATCCATCTCGTTTGAGCATGTCGGCCCAGTCGCGTTGGAGTACGGCTACTGCTCGATCCTGGTCCTCTTCGGCAATGATCACATCGAGGACCATGGAGAGGCCTGCATGTCCGACGTCATCGTCGGGAGGAAGCATCAAGGCTGGGATTTGTTCGTCGAGGAGTGCCTGGTGGATCTCTTTGCAGGTGCTCATGTCCCCCCGGACGAGCATTGCCAGCTCCTTTCCCTCCAGGAGCGTCGCAACCGTCTCTTCACTGAGAGGAAGGGGGACACCTTCGAGTGAATCGACCAGAGAAACGTTGCAGGTCGAGCAGGTCTCGATTCCTTCTCGATACTCGGCTCGGCATCTTGGGCAAAACGGCATCATCGACCTCCATGTTGCTTGGACCGTCCATCGAGGACGCATGCGAAGGCGTTGGGAACCGGACGTGGACTGGAAGGCCCCCATTGACCCGGCGAGCCTTGGCTGTGGGGCGGGATGTTGTAGAGGCGACCGTTCACCACCAGGGTGCTGCTTCCGCCTGGGTCGAACGCCATGGCTTCCTGGGCTCCTTGCTGTTTGAGGAAACGAGCGAGTTCCGCATACGACGCACCCACGCTGTCTCGGATTCGTCCGTTGACGGCGACCACGATCACCTCTCCTGGTTGTTTCGTCAGACCGACGCCCAGTTTCGGGCCCCTGAGGTTTTCCATGTCGAGGCGCCCGGATTGCGTGGCGATGGATTGATGCGATGTCCACATCTCTAGGTCCAGATCCACCGCGATCCGCCCATGCTTGAGCAGAAGAGGCCCGGCTTCCACCGCATCCGTGACCGCTTTCCACGGTCCGGGCCAGGCCAGGTCGTATGAAACTTGGATGCCCTCGAAGTAGTAGGCGGACAGCGTCTCGTAGTAGTCGTAGACCGGGATGCTCACGTAGAGACCGACCGGGATCATTTCAATGGGCTGGCCCTGTGTTTGGTCCGGTGTCACAACCCGCATGATCGTGTTGCCCGCCAGGACGAGGATGGCGCGATGGTCAGTGGGAAGACGACGATGGGGCCAGGCCAGGGTGTAGACGGCGACCGCGTCGTCGGTTGCGTCGGGCGGATTGATACGACTGCGCTTCCATCGAATGGGCGGTGCCGATGGGTTGTTGCTCCTCAGTGCTCCGGCGAAGTCCAACGCGATGCGTTCGATATGTGGGTGACCGGTTTTGTCTACGGTGAAGGCGGGACGATGGAACAGTGGAGGCGAGACGATCGTGCCCTGCTCGACCACGAGGCCCAGAGGACTGCCCAGATATTCACGGCCGATGCCGAGCTTGGCGAGGATCCGCTCATTGAGGACGTAGCCTCCATTCCATGCAGCGGCCACTCGACCGCCAGTCTCTCCTTCGAATCGTCTGGCCATGTCCAGGACCGTTTCGTCTCGATGTCTCGATGACAGGAGGCGAAAACGCATCGTTTCGGGCATTTTTGCCGCATCGAGTCGGACCACGGTGCCTGTGTACGGATACCCATCCAAGTGAATGCCACAGAATTCTGCGCAGAAAATACCCGGTTGGGTCTTTTGCTCGATGCGGCTGGTCAGGTATCGATCGACCGGGGCGCAGGAGCTTTCGGATTGTTCTTTGATGCGGGCCAGGGCTCGGTCCATGCTTCCTTCGAGCCGAACCAATGCTTTGAACCTCGGTGAGTGCAGCGTCCTGCTCAGGCTGCGGCTGTCCTGAGTCGGGACAGGGAAGCCGATGGTGGGGCGCACGCCTGGTGGCACGAATTGAAAGAATGGACTGCCCACATCGAGGCCGATGACCTGAGCACAGAGGTCGGTGGTGACCCATCCGAAGCGGAAGCTCGGCATGGTCACGATGTCGAGACCGAGGGCATTGTCCTGACCGGAGCAGGTCAGGATGGCCTCGTCGCGAGTACGCTTGAGAACCTGTATGAGTGTTTCCGAGGCTTCCGCAAGGTTGATCCCCACCGAAACACTATCGGTCGCAATGACCCGGAACAGCCCCTGCGCCGAAGCCTCGCGTAGTGGAGTAAATCGGTCCTGCTCCAGGAGTTGCTCGATATCGGACGCAGTGGCAAGATCCACCAAGGGATTCGTCCGTGCTACGAAAATGACCTGGTAGGTCTGTCCGGTCCGTTGGGCGAAGGACCGCCAATGTTCGAGGAGATGGAGACCCAGGACCGTCAGGTCGAAGGGCAGGCACGAAGAGCTGCCGCAGAAGTGGATGAGCGTTCTGGGACGGTAGACCACTTCTTGGAGAAACATCCCTGTGTCATCCACGACGAGAGGTCGATTCAGGAGGGCCTCGATCTGTTCGAGGATCGTCTCTTTGGGAGGTTCGTCTCCTGATGTGGTGATCGTGGTTTCCAGGGGCGTCAACGCACAGAGGAGGCGTAGGCGTTTGACCCAGGAGCCTGCATGCTCCATCAGTTCGGGGAGCAGGCTGGAAGCCAGATTCCACCTGGCCTGTTTGGCGACCTCCCCGGTCGGTGTTCCGTTGCCGAGTTCGGCCGAGACGGTGCCGATACAGCCCTTGACCTGTTGCACCGTGAGATCGTCGTGCAGCCTTGCCTCGAAGTTACGACGTCTGTAGGCGAAACTGTGGTCCCCGTGCATCGTCCGTTCGGGTGCTTTCTGGCGCAGCAGCTCTCCTGTGGCGAGCAGGAGTTCGTCCGCTCGCTCGGGCGGCAGATGCGCCACCACCTTCATGCCGAAATCGAAGAGTTTTGCCGCGAGGTTTTGTTCGGTGCCCTGGTAGCCCGTTGGGACCATGAGCCCTTCGATGCTGCTCAGGTACCCCATGGGAAATCCTCCTGGAAGGTACCGTCTCGATTTCGTGGTCAACCAGGTGGGTGCAACACCCTGCTTTGCCTGTTCGAGAACGTCATGAGCCAGCTTGGAAACTCGGGCTCTCGTGGACGTGATGAACCACAAGCGTTCTATTGTGTTGCGCCACGTTTTGCCCAAGGCTGTCATGGAAAAACGATTCCGGGCCACGGCCATATTGTGTTCAACGAGTTTCGTGCGTTCCGGTCCGCTGGCTGCGAGCTCAACGACGGTGGACCATTCATCCGTTGTTTTTGGAAATGAGAGCAGCAGCAGACCTCGATCCGGTGCGAGGTCTTTTCCCGTGAACTGGTCGAGGATGGATCGTGGCTCGAATTGGTTGACCACCGAGGGAATGCCGGCCGCCGCTGCCTCCACGATGGGAAGACAGCGGCCTTCATGGTCGCTGGGGACGAGCACGAGGTCGGCCGCTCCAGAGATTTCGGACATGGTGAGGGTGTCGCTTTCTGGATCGTCATACGACAACTCACCGAATCCCATAGCCAACCGGACACGCGGCCTCACGTCCTTCGGGAGTCGATTCAACAAGTCCGCAAAAGCATTGCAGATGTCCTGCGCTTCGTTTTCATGACCCGCCTGGACCGATCCGGTTACGAGCAGGGTCAGTGTGGACCCGGGGGTCGGCCACCGGAACGATTCGTGGGCCACGAGCCCTTCGATCAGTTGCATGTCGCGGTCGATTCGTCGTCTGGCCGCCACCTGGGTGGGCTGGAGCAGGATGACATCGTCGTTCGAGAACGAGATGGAACCTCCTGCCTCGGATCCAAGGATCACCGGCGTTCGATGCACCCAACTTGCCACCACGAATCGATCGGCATCCTGGATCGTATCCTGGTTTCGAGTGAAGAGGTCAGCGAGCCGTCCACGCACCAGGGCGATCTCGGCTGCCGTCCTGGATCGAAACTGTTCGGTGTCCACAAAGGGCAGGTGGACCATGATGTTGACGGGGTTGATCCCTTTGTGCAGGACCAGCTTCCGGGCCTGTGCCTCGGTCGGCACCACGTGGATCCATTCCGGATGGTCCCAGGGATAGAGACGGTCGAGCAGGGCCTGGACCTCTCGATGGTGCCGGTTGATCCCCCAGTCCTTCTGGCCACAGAGCCCAGGCACGGGAACGTCTCCCTCCCAATAGAAGGCCTCGTTGACCGTAATCACGGGGAGATTTCGCATCTGTGCAGCCAGCACGAGCCCCAACGTGGCTGATACGTTGCCAGGCAGGGACATCATGTCGGCGGCAATCACGAGGCCGATGTCGTGGTCGGCGAAGTAGTCGTCCAAGGCCCGTCCAATATCCACGGCCTGGGACCAGATGAGGCTTGGTTCCACTGGGGTGGAATCCCGGTCGACCCTCGATGCGAAGAGGCGGAAGTAGGGCTCACCCCAATGCTCGAATCCGTCCATGGACGGGATGACCATCGTGTGGTCGTCTGCATATCGCACAAACGCATCGGTCAGGTCGAATCGGCCTCCAATCCAGTGCATGGTTGGCCCCTGGCCGTCTGCTCCTAGCGCCAGATCCAGAACCCGTCGAATCTTGATGAGTTCGGTCATGAGGGATCCGGGCTCGAAGCGATAGCTCACGATGGCGGCGTTGTTGGCTCGAGAGAAGAACGACTGGCGGTCGGGTTGCTTCTCTGGTGCCCAGAAACGCAGTCGCTCGATGGCGACGTGGAGATCCTGCCAGCTCGAAACAGACCAGTCGAAGGGGGACGATGTGTGCGTGGTGTCGTTCACACTTTTTGTTTATGCGGCAACAGGGAGACAAGTCAAGTCAATCGGAAGGTCTTTGTTGATGTGGACTCCAAGTCTTGGACCAAAGGCACTCATGATGGGTCGGCGTTCCGGATGGCAGATGTATCCTGACCAGCTTCCCAAGCCGGCGTAGCCGGAACCACATAGGAAAATCAGATTCTGTTCTATAGAGCGCCACGTCTTCAACGAGGCGCTTTTCTTGGGCTACATTGGCTTGGGGGTGGCTCGTTTTTGGCTTGGTTTCCTGGGCCCCTTCTCGTTGTGTTTTTTCGTGTGTTTTGCGGTGGACCCAGTGTTTCGTTTGGTGGCCTTTCTTTTCGGTTGATGCGTGGGCCTTTTGGGCGATTGGGCCGACGACTTTTTTCTCGATCGTTGAGTGGTCTGCTCGTGTGATTCAGGTGTGGCGGATCGATCCTTGACCCACCGAACCAAGTTCGGGGCGATTTCCCGTTGGGATCTCGACGAGACGTAGATGCCGATGTGCCCAATGGGAAACGACATTTCCGTCGTGTCCTGCGACCCGACCAGGTGGGTCAGCGGTCTGCTGGAAGAAGGCGGCACGAGGTGGTCCCTGTCGCCGAAGATGTTGAGGACGGGGCAGGTGATATTCTTGAGGTCCACCTTGCGCCCACCCAACTCGAAGCGGCCACGTGCCAGCTTGTTTTCCTGGTACATGTCTTTGAGGAACTGACGGTAGGCCTCCCCCGCCTGGGCCGGGCTGTCGAAGATCCATTTTTCCATGCGGAGGAAGTTGTGCACCACCTCCTTGTTGTCCAGGTTGGACAGAAATCCGACGTACTTGTCGAGCATGAGTTGGAAGGGTTTGAGCATCAAGAAGCCCAGATTCATGAAGTCTCCTGGCACCACGCCGAAGGTGTCTACGATGTTGTCCACGTCCAGATACCGCGCCCAGACATTGAGGAGCCCATCGTTGACATGGAAGTCGACGGGAGTCACCATACAGACGAGGTTTTGGACTTTTTCCTGCTTGAGGGCCGTGTAGATGACCGAAAAGGTCCCGCCCTGGCAGACTCCGAGCATGGTAATCCGGTCATGGCCGCTGTCTCGGCGGATTCGGTCCACCGCCCGGTCCATGTATCCGAGAATGTAGTCTTCAAGGGTGACGTATCGGTCCATCTTGGTGGGGTATCCCCAGTCAATCAGGTAGATGTCCATGCCCATGCTCAGGAGGTTGTGGATGAGGCTTCGATCGGACTGGAGGTCCATCATGTACTGACGATTGACCAGGGCGTACGTGATCAGAATTGGCATGGAATGCGGCTTGTCCACGATGGGGTCGTAGTGGAACAGACGCATGCGGTCCTCTTGGTACAAGAGGGTTTTCGGCGTTTGGTCCACGTCGATTTCCTCCACGGAGAGCATGTGCTCCATGCCGGTCAAAATCTTTTCGTTCGTCGCGATGAGGTCTTCGAGGAAATGATCCACCGCCTCGTCGATGGTTTTCGCCCGCGGCATCACAAACCTCCTTGCGTCTCACTGTGGAACTGAGCAATTTGTCGTTCCAGCATTTCGATGCGATCATTTTGGCTGCGGACGAGTTTTTTCAGGTCGTACACCGCCTTGTACAGGTCCGCCATTTCGCTGTCCGTGGGAATGGGGAGTGCTTTGAACAGGTCCTCGACCGCCTGGTCCAGCCGTCGTTTGAATCGCAACGCAGAGTCCACGAGGCGTGCCTGGAGTTTTGCATATTCAGGCGTTTGAAAGACTTCGTTGTAGGTCGTCTCGAAGATGTCCACCCATCTGCGATACAGGTCACGGTGAGTGGGCAATCCTTCGTCGGTCTTGAGGGCCGTCAGATGCGCGATCCAGCGGCGTCCTGCGTCGGCCCCCACCTTGTCCAGGACCGCGACGAATTCTTGTAGACCGATCAAGTATTCCACGTATGCGTCGAAGCTGCGCAGGAGGCGTTCCTGGTATTCCCGGGTCATCCCCATGGCTGGTGCGCGAAAGAGCCGGCCGAAGGATTCGTCGTAAGCGTCTCTCCATTGATGCACGAATACCTGGAATGCCTTGTGATCGCCTCGGAGCGTATCGGACCATGCAGTATTGAGATCGTCGAATGCCTGAAGCCATGGGGTTGCCAGGTTTTGACCTATCGTCTGGCCAAGTCCGGTCATGCTGGCGAGAGCTCGGAGCAGGGTTGCCGGTCGATCGCTGCCCAGAGGCATCGATGCCAGATGATCGGCCAGTTGCCCGACGGCTTTGCGCCACAGGTCCGTTGCGGTCTTTATGCCTTCGGATTCGAGAAAGCTGGTCCAGGCTGCAGGCCCCTTGTCTTTTGCTGCAGTCGCCGCATCGAGCCACATGCGACCCAGTTCCATCCAAAGTTCCATGCCGGGCACGGCGCGGCTGGCCACTCCCGCTCCCGGCTGCCCTAGAAATTGATCCATGGTGGTCCTGAACCGTTCCTGCCATTGGGAGAATAGGGCCTGCCATTGGTCCGCCGTGACGCCGTGTGTCCTTTTTGACGAGGCAGCAGAATCGCCTCCGGCTGCGCCGTTCTTCTTGCCGGTCGTCGTGGGTGGCTCGGCGTTCGATGGTCCTGTTCCTGGAAACGGGAACTGCTGTGCGTCGAATAGTTCCTGCCATTGCTTGGTCGAGTCGTTCAGCAGGCCCCACCAGGCATTGAAGATCTCTTTGTTGTCCATGACCAGTCTCCCTCGCAACGTTCGTCGTCCCATCGTCTCTTTTTTTTGCCTGACGGCGACGATACCCTCCGACCGGTTACGGCTCGGAGGTGATCGGATCAGTCCAGCTTGGCCCGTTGCTTCGGCGCCATCACTTTGGATTCGCCCTTTAGAACTACTTTACCATCCTGGTTCTTCACGGTTCCTTCCAAAATCACCCGGTTCTTTTCCCGGTTCACCTCGGTCACGACGAGACTAGCGGTCAATCGGTCACCGGGAAAGACGGCAGCCGTGAAGGCAATGGTCTGTCCCAGATAAATGGTTCCGACTCCAGGAAGCTGTGTGCCGAGGATGGCCGAGAGCATGCTGGCGGTCAGCATGCCGTGGGCCACCTGTCCGCCAAAGATGGACGCCTTGGCGAATGCAGGGTCCACGTGCACGGGATTGAGATCCATGGATGCCCCTGCGAATGCGTAGATGTCCGCCAGGGTGACGGTTCTGGTCATTTCAGCCTGGTCGCCGACTTGAATTTCGTTGATGGTCTTGCATTCCATTGCTGTGACTCCGCTTCTTACTTGCTATTCTTCTTGCCGAGGAAGGTTTCCATTTTTTGGAAGTTCTCATTCATGAGATTTCGAAATTCATCTTGGTTCTTTTTGATGGTGCTGAGCCATTCTTGCATGACCTTCGTCCCTGCCCGTTGGGTTTCCTCGCCCTTTTTTGCGACGGTTTCCATGAGTTGTTCGACTTGATCGTGCATGGTGTTGAAGGCTTCGAGACTCGTGTTGAAGATGGTCTGCATGGTCTCGACGACCTCCTTTTGAAACTCGCTGATTCGATCGGAATTCATGATGTTCCTCCGTGCGCCGGCTAAACCGGCAAGGTGTTGTGAATGAAAGTTTCATGCGTTGAAGGATTAGCGACCCACAACGACCCCGAGTCATGCGCGAGTCCGTTGGGCAACCACGGCCGCGAAGCGTT
>JAGGXR010000028.1 GCA_021162935.1 Deltaproteobacteria bacterium | reverse complement strand
GCCACCTGCGGGCATCGGCGAAGCCTGCCCCCAACCCTGGCTGCCACCTGCGCCGGGCATCGGCGCCTGGCGCCCTCCCCTGCGAACTCCCGGTCCGTCTTCGGGCACAGACACCATGCCAACAGGTCGCCCCGAGTTGTCCAACGGAGGCGGAGAAGGATGGCTACCCAGTCCCTTTCTGCTCGGAACCTGGGCAGATGTCGTGGCCTCCCACTGAGCCTCTACGTCCACCGAAGACATGACATCCCGGTCGGTCACCCCTCCTTGGTCCGAATCCCGAACCATGAGGGTCGTCGGTTCGTCCTCGTCGTCCCAAATCTGGTCCGGCTCCGGGGCGACCACGTCTTTCACACTGGCAACCAGGATCGGTATGGACGGATCGTTGCCGAACTCCCCCTGCGCCCCATCAAACGACGGTGGGGCACTCACCACCGTAGCGTCAGCGAAATCCTCCTCTGCATCCATCAAGAACGGCGAGTCGATCCGCCCTGCCGACGTTTCGTCAGAAAACACGATGCTGTGTGCAAACAGCGAAGAAAACTCCTGACGACTGATCTGAGAATTCATCGTGCGCCCGGTTGCGCCCCTGTTCGTTCGTTCAGAGGTGGTCTCCTCGTCGATCGTGTCATTCAAGGCGAATGCCACCAAATCCTGCACCCGTTGCGGGGTGAAGGTGGGGGCGAACCGATACAGAAACCCCTGCAAAGCCATCTGAAAATCATGTGCCGTCTGCCATCGGTCTTCGGGTCTTCTGGCAACAGCCTTCATCGTGATGGCTTCCAATTCACGGGGCACATCAGGGCGACGCAGGTGCAACGGCGGAATATCCGCCCGTCGAACCATTTCCAACAGCTTCGCCACGTCCTCTTCGAGATAGAGCATCTGGCCGGCCAGTGTTTCGTAGAGCACCACACCGGCCGAAAAGATGTCCGTCCGCTGGTCGAGGGGACGCCCCCAGGCCTGCTCGGGAGACATGTAATAGTACTTTCCCTTGATCACCCCGACCTCGGTTTGTTTGGCGCGCAACGCCGCCTTCGCAATACCGAAATCGACCACCTTGATCTCGCCGGCACGAGAGACCAAAATGTTCTGCGGACTGATGTCGCGATGGATGATCCGCAGCGGATTGCCAACCTGATCCCGACATCGATGCGCGTAGTCCAAACCGGCGCAGACCTCATGCATGATGTAGGCCGAAATCTCGGGCGACATCTGCACGTCCCGCTCCGTAATATTCCGCATGATGTGATAGAGGTCCGCCCCGTCCACGTACTCCATGGCAATGTAGTACGTGTCGTCGATGCGCCCCAGGTCGAACACATGTCCGATGTTGCTATGATTGAGGAACACCGTGATTTTGGCTTCCTCGATGAGCATCTGAACGAAGTGGCTATCCGCCGACAAATGCGGATGGATCATCTTGAGCGCCATGTATTTTTCGAAACCGGACTCCCCCACGGAACGAGCCAGATAGATCGCCGCCATGCCGCCCATTGCTATCTGACGGACCAAGACGTACGGTCCGAATCGTTCACCGGTACGACCCACGAGACCTCCCTCGCTCGTGCCCGGACCCAGACCGCACCATGCAGCCTATCCGAGCGGATGCGAATCAGATACTTCCTTATCGTACAGGAAAAAACCCAATGCAGCCGGAGTTCCCGTCTTCCGCCGACGCTTGTCGAATACAACCACTGCTTCGGTCGCCACACCAGGGGCAATATTATTCACGTAAAGAGCCGAACGGGACGTCACCAAGTAGAGCCCCAATCCTGCACCCGACGTCTTGCGATCGATCTGGTCCCGTCCATCGAGACACTTTCGCAGATACTGGATCACAGTCTCCTTACGAAGGGTCCCGAATCGGTCCCGAACCGCGAGGGCGAGGAGATCACCCGATGCGGCGTACCGAATCGAAACCGGCTTGGGAGACTTCATTTCAAGCCGTTTTTTGGGCTCGACCTCCGCAAAAACCTTCTGCCCTTCGTTATCGACTGGAGCGTTGTACAAAGCATTCATGAGCAACTCTTCGCACACTTGGGCCACGGACTGCCGCTGAGATGCTCGAAATCGGGCCTGCTCCGCAAAGGAAATGATCCGATCGATGGCGCGACTGCGCCCCCGATAGCTTGTCAGTCGCAGCAGGTGGATTTCCGTACCTTGGGGCATGTACTTCTCGATACCAAAAACATGGCCACTGGCCACCTTCCAAAGGGTGATCCCCAGGATGGACTTCCAGTTCCCCTCGGCGCTGATGATGTGATCCCAGCCCAGTCGGGCGAAAAGGTCCACCCGATGCGCCAAATGGGCGTCAGGGTCGACCAAGGCCACCACGATGGCATCCTTTCGCAGACACAAAGAAATACGCCCCAATGCCTGTGGCGAGCGAACCCGAACGACCGCAACTCCATGCGGAAAGCGATCCGAGGGAAGGTAGTCGGTGCCCAAAACAAGGTCTGTCTCCATGCCGACCCCTTGGACCACTTCGGTCAACTCATTGAGTTCCGACTGCTGGTCCGCCAGCACGAGCACTCTGATGTCAAAAGTCCGCTTCACGATCCGTCATTCATCCCAACCACAGGTTCGCCTCTAGTCATTCGCTGCCGCCGCCACGGCCTTCCGATCCACGCCAATGGCCCGTCGAGCCTGAGGAGACAGATACATCTCCTCCAAATCGAACCGCGCCAATGCATCGACCAAATACCCAACCCGCTCATGATTGGTTGTCCGCCGATCCACGATCAATCGGTAGCCACCTTTGACTCTACAGAGGCCGCCCTTGCCGGCACAGAGGCCGGTCATCATGTCGTAACGGACTCTGATGCCAACC
Source organism: Deltaproteobacteria bacterium (assembly GCA_021162935.1). Taxonomy (GTDB): domain Bacteria; phylum Myxococcota_A; class Polyangia; order HGW-17; family SLPX01; genus JAGGXR01. The sequence goes on along the minus strand of JAGGXR010000028.1, from coordinate 76,009 downwards.
TGGTCGGCAATCTGTTCCAATTCCTCGAGCAGCCGCTTCGTTCCTGTCTTCATGTACCTCGCCTCGGCATCTGTTCAATCAACGCCCGAGCCGACCCTTCCAGTCCGTCCCCCTCAGCCTCGTCCTGTTCCACCGGCTCTTCCCGTTCGTGGCGCACCCTGTCGGTCTCGCCGACTGACAGGGTCACGGTCACCACGGTGCCTTCTCCAAGCTCACTGTCCATTTCGACCCTGCCTCCGTGCATGAGCACCACGTCACGCACCAGGGTCAATCCCAAACCCGTCGAACGGTCCGTTGAATAGAAGGGATCGAACACCTTGTCGAGATCCTCCTCAGCAATCCCGACGCCGTCATCGCTGACGGACAGGCCCACCGTACCGTCACGGTTGTCCCACGTCCGGACCACGACCCGCCCGCCTGCCTCGTCGAGCGCGTGCAAAGCATTCAGTAACAGGTTCACCAAGACCTGCCTCAATCGGTCCTGGAGCCCGACCACGGCAGGCAAGTCGCCCGCCAAAACGGTCCTGACAACCGCACTTCGGTCCACGATCATCGCATGACACAACGACAGTGCATCCTCGACCAACTCATTGAGAGATACTGAAACTGGCTCGTCCGACGACGCACGAGAGTACGCCACCAAGTCCTCGGCCAAATTGGACAGACGAGCCACCCCGGCCAGCACATCGTCCACCAGCCGTCCGGCCTCCGACGATCGGCGACCGAGATGCCCTTTGAGCGCTTCGGCGTGCACTTTGATGGACATCATCGGGTCGTCCAATTCCGCAAGCACCCCCTGAGCAAGTTCCGCCATGGTGGCCAATCTCGCCCCGCGCATGGCCATACCGCCCATTGCGTCCAACATTTCATAGGGATATCCAACGGCGACCACGGCCTCTCCCCGGCCTGACTGGTCCATCATGACGTTGGCCACGAACAGGGCGGAAAGCGACTCAACCCCGAGGCTGGGCAGTTCGGCCTCAAACGAACGTATCGGCAATCCAGACAGCAGTCGCTCCAACGACTGGTGGAACGCCTGCCACCTCCGAGGTATCCAATCCTCCATGGGTTTTCCAACCACCCGTTTTGCATCGGTCCCCGTTACTCGAGCCATGGCACGATTCACCAAAAGGACCTTCCCGTTTCTGGCCACCGCGAAAATGAGGGCATCCGTGCTGTCCAACAGCGACCAAACCCGCTCGAGTCGCTTGCGAGCCGCAACGATTTCACCCCGATACTGAGCCCATGCGCACACGACCTCACCGAGCCCATCAAGAAACTCACGACCAGCACGCTCTCGCCAATCCTGCATAGAGGAACGAACCTGAATCGAGCCACAAAGCAGCCCCGGTCTGCGCAACACGACTCTGACCAACCCGGGATCCGAGGCCTCCTCGTCCGAACACACCTCGACGACCCCGCCAGCGACCGCTGTACCCACGCCAAAAGCCTCCACCTCATGAGCAGTCAGGGAAAGACGGCGATCCACGTCCTCGGCAACCTCCTCAGCGCCCTGCATTTCCGCTGCCGCCAACAAGGACTCCGCCTCGAAATCCACCAGAACCACTTGGGTCCAGGCATCCGGATCCAACGAACAGATCACCCTGGTAACAGCCCTTGCCACGACGTCAGGCGCCTGATTCGGCCCGATCAGCTTAACCAATCGGACCATCGCCGCCAGACGAGCCTCGCCCGTCATGGACGCAAGGCTCTTGTCATTGTTGTTTTCCATCATTCAGACGACTTGTCCAAATCCAGTATTTCGGTCGAACCGACGTAGGCCTTGGTCTTATACTGAGTAATTTGTCCAATCTTGCGCACGATGTCCGCCATCCTCTGTGCTTCAGACGTGATCACGTCCACATTTCGATGCGCGGACGCGTCCTCGGATAGCTGCCGTTTCAACAGCTCACAATAGCCCAGGATCGATGTCAATGGCTGATTCAATTCATGTGCCGTGGTGCCCGCCAACTGAGTGAGCAGCGCTTGCTTCTCGCGCACGAGGAGCTTCTCTTGAATCCGATAGTACCGCTCCTTGAGCCGAACCGTATCGGTCATATCCGAAACGATAAACACGACACCAGCTTCTTCCCCTTCATCGAAGACCACCGACCCAGTCAGGCGCACATCCTTACGTTCTCCATCCCGAACCAGAACCACTGATTCGACAGGATCCAGCCGACCGACGCCCCCTTTCCTCGGACTCCGTATCTGCGTCAAGAGTTTGTCCGCCTCCCCCTCGGGGAAAAGATCCGTGATGGGAACGGTGTTCACCACATCCTCGCTGGCATACCCGAAGAGATGTTCGGCACCTGGGTTGAACAGTTTGACCGTCCCATCCGGGTCGCAGTACAACACAGCATCCACCACGCTCCGAATCAGGCGTTCTAGGAACTCTTTGGTGCGAACCAATTCCTGTTCGACCACGCGCGTGTCAGTCATGTCCCGACAGGAAACCGCGAGCAGATTGTCCCCGCCAGGAAGCAACTTCACCGACATGGACACACAAATGAGATCGCCCGAAGTCGTGACCACGTCCACATCGAAGCTCGACATCTGCCTCCCGCTTACCACGTCACCAAAGACTGCCTTGACCTGCCCACCCTGTTCCGGTGAAATGATGTCCGTCAGCTTGCGACCACGCAGCCAATCACCTGAGTAGCCAGAGAGCCCCTGAGCCGGCTGGTTCACATAGGCGACGATCAGAGAACGATCCACGAGGAGAATCGCATCCGAAACAGTCTCGAACAGGTCCTGGTATCGGGAAAGCACGGTCATGCTGGGCAAATTTACCGACGACAGCGTCTTGCGGACCTTGCGGGTCTGCTCCTTGAGCCGATTCACCCAATGAGTGTCCCGTATCGCCATCTCTACGAGGCGAGAAACAGTCTGGAGCACGTCCTTGACGGACTCATCGAGATCCTGAACTGCCTCCCCATCCCGATCCGGCCAACCAATCACGAGCGCAAGTAGATATTGGTCCGCCCGTTCGGTCACGAAGGGCTGCACGACCATGGAACCGTCAACAATCGTCACCTCGGACAGGCAGACTCCAAAGGGATGCTCAGCATCCACGACCACTGGAATCGATGTCTCGGCGAAAAAGGTACGACAGCCATCGGCCAAACCGGGGTCGGCCACCACAGGCAGCATATCCGGGGTCTGGCTGTGACCCAATATATAGATTCCTGCCCCAAATTTCTGCACGATGACCGCAGTCACAAAATCAGCGGATAACGCGCCGGCCAGGATCCTACAGACCTGCCCCACTCCATCGGTCGCCTTCGCGCTCCCCGCCAACAACTCGATGCAGGCTGCAACGAGCCCGGATTGGTCATCTTGAACCATCAAACGCCTCCTGACAATTGGGCAGAATGTATCATACCTTTCCACTGAACCACAACACAGAGCGCACCCATGATCGAAAAAACTGACACGAAAAGGATTGTTTCATAGCCCACAGGACAATGGAGGACTTGCAGCGGTCGGCCCAGAAGCATAGACTCGTCTCAAAACGCAACGATTGTTCCAAGATGCAACCATGATCACACATGCAACCATCGTCACCCATGGGCCGACCCAACACGCCGAGTCAGACGATGGCTCGTCCAAATGGCCATGACCGACGCGATTCGCATCCTTATCTGCGAGGACGACTCAAAACTCCGCCGCGTGCTAGCCGTCCGACTCGCCTCGCAACCAGATATTGAGGTGGCGGGACAGACCGCTTCGGCGGAACGCGCCCTCGCCCTCCTGGACGAAGGTTTGTCCGTGGATCTCGTACTCCTGGACCTGGAGTTGCCCGGCATGCACGGCTTGGAGTTCCTCGGCATCGTCGCAGGCCGAGCCCAGCGGCCCGACATTCTCATCCTGACGAGCTTCTCCGACCAGGACACCGTCTTCGAGGCGATCCAACGAGGCGCCTCCGGGTATCTGGTCAAAACCGCGGGGCTCGATCGACTGGCACAATGCATCCGAGACATCCACAAGGGCGGTACCGTGCTCGAACCGGTCATTGCCAAACGGTTCTGGAATCTGTTCCGCGCGAACCGGGGACGTGCGCCCACCTCTCCCTATGACCTGACCGACGACGAACTGGAGATCCTCCACCTCCTTGCAAAAGGGCTCACAAATCCAGAAATGGGCCAAACGCTTGGCATCGGTCGCAGGAACGTCAAATCCACCCTAGAGACCATCTATCGAAAGATGTCCGTGGAAAACCGCGTCGAAGCCGTGGTGGCCGCCCTCCAGGCAGGACTCATCACTGTGTAGCCCCCACACACAATGCTGCCCACGCTCTCATGCAGAAAAAACTGCGCATCGTGATTCTCACGGTCACCCAGTCCCGACGTCGAGACGTCGTCCACCAATTTCGTGGCAACACGACAAAGAAAAGCGACCAGCCACGCAACCGTCACGTCCCACCTTTATCTGCATCCGAACGAGCCATCCCGCGCAAACCAAGCACGATCGTCCGATCGACGTGAACCGCGCTCGTCAGCCGTTGATCGCCTTGATGGCCTTGGCATCTGCCGACGTGGTCATGACCATCTTGACGAGCTTCTTCGTCGCTGCGGTGGCAAAGGCCACGTCCACGCTGACAGACGCGGCTGCCACCTTGTCGAGCACCAGGGAAAGGGCCCCGACCTTGTTGGGCATTTCAACCATGACGGCGGGCAAGGTCTTGTGGGTAAACTTGGCCTTCCTTGCCACCTTGCGCGCCGTTGCGAAGTCATCCACGATGATCCAGTGGTGGGCCTTGCCCCCCTCAGGCCAGGAACAGTTCGCCTCCACGTTCACCTTCGCCTCTCGAAGGCCAGCGAACAACTTGGCGCCCTCGCCCACTTCGTCTCCGGTCACCACATCCAACACCTTGCTCCTGTACGCCTTTGCCATCATTCCCTCCTTTGACATCGCAAAAAGGCCCCGCACCCTCAGGGTGAAGAACGCCTGATTTTTTTTTTGCATAACACACCGACCGAGACTGTCAACAGGGCGACGAGTGCGGCTCATCCGTTACGACTGCGCGACTCATGCGTTACCATGGTTGACAAGGCAGCCCCGAGGATGCAACAAACACGAACACAGCGGCGCGCGTCGCCGAACAACAGTCCAGGCCGACCCGACGGGCCGCGCCAGAGGTGTCCCATGGAAACAATCATTTCGCGAAACATCATCGACAGCTTCGTCTCCAAGTTGACCTCCTGCCTCGAGGTGGATGTGGCGATCGTCGGGGCCGGTCCATCCGGGCTCATCTGCGCCTACGACCTCGCCAAAGCAGGCCGAAAGGTCGCCGTATTCGAAAGGAAAGTGTCGCCCGGTGGTGGCATCTGGGGTGGAGCCATGCTGTTTACGGACCTCGTGGTCCAGGAACAGGCGGTTTCGATCCTCGATGAATTCGAAATCGACCATTCGGAAATGCACGACGGAATCGTCACAGCGGATTCCATCGAAGTCGCTTCGGCACTCATCTATCGAGCATCCCACGCAGGAGCCAAAATTTTCTCCGGCGTGACCGTCGAAGACGTCATCTTCAAGGAGAATCGCGTGGCGGGCGTCGTGATCAACTGGTCCCCGGTCCTCGACGAAGGGCTGCACGTGGACCCGCTCGTGGTCCAAGCCAAATGCGTATTGGATGCCACGGGGCATGACGCACAGCTCACCGAGCAGGTCGCGGCAAAAGCCGGCATCCGTCTGGAAACCGAAACCGGTGGCGTCATGGGCGAACGCCCCATGTGGGCCACCGAGGGCGAACGTTCCACCGTGGAAAATTCGGCTGAAGTCTATGCAGGACTGTACGTATCGGGTATGGCGGCAAACGGTGTCTACGGCGCCTTCAGGATGGGCCCCATCTTCGGCGGCATGTTCCTGTCCGGCCGGAAGGTCGCCAAGCTCATGCTCGAAGCCCTCGACAACTAACAACGAGATCGGCAAGAACGCGACCGGGCGATGCGGCGTTCCTCCGCCCGATCGAGACCCACAGCACATAGCCTGCCATGAAACAAAGACGTCGCTCGCCCTATCCGGTCATCTGCTGCGCTGTGGTCCATCGCCATCGCCTCCTCGTGCTCAAACGCACCCAGGATCCTGGTGCAGGCCAATGGGCACTCGTTTCCGGATACGTGGAACGGATTGAATCCGCGGAGCAGGCAGCTGTCCGAGAAGTGGCCGAGGAAACCGGCCTGTCGGTGCAGGTCGAATACCTCACATCCTACGGCAAGCTGGGCACGGACGGACGATACTACCTGTCCATGTGCTTTCTTGGTACGGCTCACAGCAATCATGTCCAACCCAACGAAGAAAGCTCTGAGCACCAGTGGGTCGAGTTGGACGAACGAGTCCTGTCCAGTCTCGACTGGGCCTTCGATAACCACCAGGTCGCTGCCATGGAACTGTCCCATCGCACGGCGCATTAGAAAACGTCAAAGGGGGCGTCCATGCGGTTTCGTGCAAAACCTCTTGTGATGGCATCGCTCCTCGCCGTCCTGGTCGCAACCATGTCGGCCTGCCGGCAAACACCCAAGACCAAACCAGCCCACTCGACCACCACGGATCACTCTCATACAGCAAAGACGTCGGTCCCGACGCATCCAAGAAAGGCGCCATCCCGCCCCCAACCAGCACGGTTTCACATCTACGCGGGCGTTCGATGGATCGAAGGCAACATCCAGAGCGCCAAGAGAATGGCGCAAAAGAACCACCGCCCCATCCTCCTGTTCTGGCACGCCAAGTGGTGCCCACCCTGCAGTGCGCTGCAGATGCACGTCTTCGGCCGACCTCCGTTTCACACCATGGCGTCCAAATTGAACCTGGTCTGGCTCGACGGGGACTCGGCACAGGCCCAACGCATTGCAGAACGACTCAAAATCTCCGGCTACCCCACCCTCGTATGGCTCTCACCCAAAGGCGACGAGATCACGCGGACCGTGGGCGACATGTCATTCCAAGCGTTTTCACAAATATTCCATCAGGTGCAGACAGGAGGCCCCTCGTTCGACGAACTGATCAAACGCACCCAGTCGGGTACAGCAACCAGCCGCGAATGGCTTGTCGTAGCGGACTACGGATGGGATCAACCCAGAGACCTGACGCCGCAACGCACAGTAGTCCTCCTCGTTTCCCTGGTTCAAAAGACGCCCAAGTCGGCTCCGATCGCTCTGGCAAAACTGACGGGGCATCTCCTCTCCGCAGTCGCCACCTTGCCCGTCTCTTCCCCGCCCACCCACAAAAAGATTCCGAAGACCTCGAAAAGAGGGACAGCAACGCCCTCTGTGCCCGACGGCGTCACCAACGCACTGCAATGGGTGCATCGACATGGCACTGGGCTCGTCGCCATCATGCTGGCGAACCCAAAATCTGCATGGGCCGCCAAGAACGCAATCTTGTACTCCTCGGAAGAAATCCTGACCTGGATGCGATGCAGTGCCATGCCCGGTGCCCTACGTCACCGAATGATCCGATCATGGACGCGGGCCGCATCCTGGATCGCCGCGTATCCCGACGCGGACCTACCCGATAGACTCTGGGCGCAATACGCCACCATTGCCGTCTTGACCGCCTGCCGCCTGCCCGTTCCACGAAAACTGCGCGAAACAGCCACTCGCATGGCACGACGCGCACTGACGATTTCCAAGACCAGCGAAGAACGCCATGCCATCGTGTCGTCTGCCGCCTATCTCCTCTCCAAAACCGCCGGCATCGAGGCGGCCGCCCACGTCCTGGAACGAGAAGCCAAAAAAACCACCACTCCCTGGTACTACCAAGCCGACCTGGCCAACCTCTACCAGCACGCCCACCGTCCGAAACAGGCTCTGACCTGGAGCCGTCTCTCAGTCCTGTCGGCTCGAGGTCCTGCCACTCGTCTCCAATGGTTGGCGGCACACATTCGACTGGAGATGGCCGTGTCCCCAAGACAACAAGCCGAGGCCATCGCCAAAGACATCGGTGAATTGGCCCGGCAGCTCGTGACCAGCCACGACGGACTCCAGGGTCGCAACTGGCAGCGCACGGGGCGCGTCCTGACGCGCCTCGACCGTTGGATCAGAGCCCTCTGTCCGGTGCGGGCCGCCAGACGAAGAGGCCGCAAGAATGAACCCGCCCAGACAAGCTTCTCTGAAAACGACCGAGCAGCCCTGTCACAGAGGATCGCGGATCAGGCCCAAGCCGTCCAATCCCGCTGCGGTGATCTCACGGACATCGAGGCGAAACGCTGCCGTCTTCTGACCAAGGCACTGCATCATGCAGCGGTTGCACTGCAGGATACCACGACCTGCACACATCCGTAGCCTACTCGTCGGCCAGCTTTTCCAATTCAGCGACCCGCTCGTCGAAAATCTTCGCCGCCAAATCGTATGGCTCGGACGACAGCATGTCCACACCTGCATTCTTCAGAATGTCGAGAGGATCTTCGCTGTTGCCCGCCTTGAGCATCTTTTCGATGTAGCGCTGTGCAGCCGGTCGGCCTTCGGTCAGAACGCGATGGGCCAAGGCCGTGGCGGCGATGAATCCACTGACGTACTGGTACACGTAAAAGTTGTAGTAGAAGTGCGGAATGTACGCCCACTCGATTCCGTACAGAGGCTCGATCTTCATCACGCCCTTGGAGTGCCCGTGGTACTTACGCAGCAACTTGAGGTAAAGGCGGCTCAACGCATCGGCAGTGACCGGCTGCCGGCCAGCCAACCTCTTGTATACGTTCCACTCGAACTCGGCGAACATGGTCTGACGGAACACGGTTCCCCGAAATGAATCCAGATACGCGGACAGCAGATACTTGCGCTGCGCCGGATTCTTCTCCTTATGCAGCAAGTATTCGATCAGCAGGGTCTCATTGAAAATCGAGGCAACCTCTGCATTGAACAAAGCGTAATCCGCCTTTGGATAGGACTGCGCTTCGTTCGAATAAGAACTATGCAGGGCGTGGCCGAACTCGTGCGCCAGGGTCGAGACGCTGTTGTAGTCCTCATTGTAATTGAGCAACACGAGCGGATGCTTGCCATAGACTGACGATGAATAGGCGCCCGAGCGCTTGCCCTTGTTCGGAAAAACGTCCACCCACCCGGATCCGTCACTGAGCGCCGCTTTCAGCCGCCGGACATAGCCGGTTCCAAGCGGTCTCAATGCGGAGAGCACTGTCTTTTTGGCCTGCTCGTACGAGTACTTCTTCTGCGTCTTGCCCACGGCCAACGGGTAGACATCGTAATAATACTGGTCTCCTTCGATCCCGAGCAGCTTCTTACGCAGCCTCAGATACCGATGGAACGAATCCAGATGCGCGTTGACCCGCTGGATCAGAGTCGGATAAAAGCTCGGCGGAATCGCATTCGGCACCAACGACGCAGACAAAGCATCTCGATAGTGACGCACCTTGGCAATGAAGTCATAGTACTTGATCTGCCCCGTGAGCATCCGGGCGAAACTGTTTCGATACATCTTGAAGGACGTCCAAAACTTCTCGAATACCTGCTTGCGTTCGGAACGAACGGACGACTTGCGATATTTCGCGTACATGGCCTGAGACAGTCGCACCTCGCGGCCATCGTGATCCACGAAGGTCGGAAACTCCATCTCTGCATTGGAAAAGGTCTTGTAGATGTCGTAAGAAGAAAACGCCAAGGACGAGGCCTGGGCAAGGATGCCCTCTTCGGACCGGCTCAACACGTGCTTCTTGAGACGAATCAACTTGAGCAGATATCGATCATAGTCAACCAACTTTGGATCCGCTACAAATCGGCGGAGCTGCTTTTCCGGAAGCGCCAGCAGTTCCGGCTCCACGTATGAAGTAGCCGCCAAGAAATCGGTATAGACCTTTTCGGCAGCCGCCACCATGGCCTGTGGACCGCCCTGTCGAATGTCGGTGTCATAGACCCTCGACGCGTACGCATTGAGATACTCGATCCGCAGCTCCATCCGAAACATGCGTTCCAGACAGTCAGCCAATCGTCCGGCTGAATCACCCAATTTCCCCTGGCAGTCCTTGAGGGATCCTACCTGGGCCGTCACCGCCTTCTTTTCCCGCTCCCACGCCTTGGGAGTCGCAAAGATCACCGAAGGCTTCCACTTGTACATGTTCGATATCTTCGACCTGTCCGGAAGCTCAACCACTTTTCCATTCGGTTTCACCATGGCTCTCCTCCCATTCCTTGCTCCACGATCGGTCGTGGTTCTCTTAGATCCGTTCGCTCCACGCGCCACACAACCCGCTGTTGCACCGATTGTCAGGACGGCCAAAGCCCCGACGGCCCATCGGAACAGAGTCTCCATTGCAAAACGCGGCCAACGACGTTCCATGAGTCTTCCTTCCTTCCAATTCCGCCTCGACGACCCAGGCAACCCGACCGTTGTCCTCGCTGGGCCACGATCATCATCGGGCCCACATTCCGGGCCGCTCGTGCGGAATATAGCCGGATCCGGCCAAAGATACTACCCAAGAAAAAGGACTCCAACGCCCTATCATCATTCGTTGCTGCCATTGGTCGTTGCCGTCGATCGTGGGCTCGTTGACCCGCCGAGCAAAAGTGCGATACACTTCCCATGCAGACCCCAATGGGATGAGGTGGTGCAGTGAGATCGATGCTTCGGAGAAACAGGGCCGAATAGCCACATCGCCGGTCAGGACTTTTCCATCGCGTACTCGCGACGAACGAACCTGGATGAGGAGGTTCATGATGCACTCGATGAGACCATTCTTTCCGACCGTTGCGACAGCGGCCGCGTCGATCCTGGTTGCCGCGATGCTCGCAGCACCGAGTTGCCATAAGGACAGGACACATCCGCAGCCGGACCAATGCGGAACGAACACGTGCAATGAATCCATAGGAGGAGGCACCTGCGACGACAGTTCCGGACATGCGCTGTGCACCTGCAACGCCGGATACCAGGGTATATCCTGCGACGAATGCGCCTCGGGATACGTGGAGCAATCGGGCGCCTGCCTTCCGGTGACCTGCGGCCAGGACGACTGCAACGAATCCCACGGCGGCGGCACCTGCGACGACAGCTCCGGAAAGGTGGTCTGCACCTGCAACGCCGGATACGTGGGCCCAGTCTGCAGCCAATGCGCGGCAGGCTACCATCCAGACGGAAACGGGGCGTGCGAGCAGGACAGCCACACGGCCTGCCAACCCGCGGACGGCGGATCGACCGGGCCGGTCCAGGCTCCGACTCTCCGCATGACCCTGCCGGCAAGTTGGGACGAAAACTGGCTCGCCTCACCGGCCGTCGTGGACCTCGATGGAGACGGAACAAACGAAATCGTCGCGGCCCGACACTCGGTGCTCTACGCATGGAATGCCGACGGAACCCTCGAATGGAGAGCCGCCTGGAACCATAACGCATCCGACTCGGACGACCATGGAAGCAGCCGCATGTGGGCATCTCCCGTCGTCGGTGACTTCAACTCGGACGGCAAAATGGAGATTGCGGTGGGCGGCGACGCGGACAGTTCCAGCGGCGTAAACATCGCTGTCTACGACCACACGGGAGAACTCATGCCGGGCTGGCCGCAACACTTTGGGAAAAGCGACGAAGTCCGATCCATCACGGCAGGCGACCTGGATGGCGACGGTTCCTACGAAATCGTGGTGAACAAGACGTCCGACGGGCCGACGACCGCCGTGTACGAATTGGATGGAAGCCTGCGTCCAGGATGGCCCGAGGTCAATCACGCGACCTGCGATCCACCTGCACCTGCCGAGCAATGTTGGGACTTCGGCGGCTATAATCAAAACATCGGCCTGGCCGACATGGATGGTGACGGCTACCTCGACGTCATCACCACCTATGACGCCATCGGCTTCGGCATCTTTGCTGCCGACGGCTCTCCCTTCCCCACGGATTCAAGCTTCACCGACCGGGTGGTCACTTCGGTCGAGGCCTATCACGATCTCAGTCTGTCCCAGCAGGGTTGGGGCACTGGCGACCGCTCCGAGTTCACATACAGCCCGCCGGTGCTCGCAGACATCGACGGAGACGGTCAACTCGAAGTCGTGCTCGTGGGCGACCACGAACACACCACGAGCACGGAGAACCGAGGCGTGACCTTTTGGGTGCTCAACCCGGACATGACCCGACCCGATGGCTGGGGCAATCCAAAGGACTCGGACCCGCCCCTCAACTACACGGGGAACTTCGGTCCCAACATCGTCCACACCATGCCGAGCCCATCGGTGGGCAACATCAACGAAGATCCCGAACCGGAAATCCTGGCGCCCACCTACGACGGTAACCTATACGCGTACTCGCACGATGGCACGCGGCTGTGGCGCTACACATTTTCGAGCCAAAAATCCCCCTTTACTGGAGCCGGTGAAGCGCTCATTGCCGACCTCAACGGCGACGGCGTTCCCGAGATCCTGTTCACCACCTACGTCTCGGGCCAGCCACGCGAACCGGACGTCCCGGCGCATCTCATCATCCTGAACAACAACGGCGTGGAACTCCAAAAGATCGAAATCGCCGGGCGTGGATCCATGTCCGCCCCGACCCTCGCCGACCTGGACGGCGACGGACAACTCGAACTGATCATCTCACTCAAGGACACGCTTGGAAGCGGTGACGGCGGCGTCCAAATCTGGGACGTCCCAGGATCGAAAACCAACTGCATGCCCTGGCCCACGGGGCGCGGCAGTTACCTGCGCCAGGGCCAACCCCAATAATAGAGTGGGCCTCAACTGAGTTTCGAGTTGTAAGGAGTCCTGCCGTGAACACAAGCAACGATGGCGTCCTGGACCGACGATACGGGGTCGAACGTCTTAAGAAACCTGAACTCATTTTCCGGTACAAAATGCGGGCGCTCGTGGCGGCGCAGACGGCGCGACGGCACCTTCTGCGACCGGCGCCCTACGACGTGGTGGACCTGGGCAGCGCCGAAGGTCTTGCCCTGATCGAGGCACGCAGCCTCCTGCCCACGAATGTGAACGTGGGTATCGAACGATCCAGGGAGTTGATCGAGATGGCGCCTGCCATGCCGGCCGACAGCGGGCTGTTGGCGGCAGACGTGAGCCGGCTGCCGCTCGCAGACGAATCCGCAGACCTGGTGACGGCTCTGGCCATCTTGGAGCACCTCACTGCTCCGGTGGAAACGATGCGGGAAACGGCACGCGTGCTGCGCCCCGGTGGCGTCATGGTGGCCACCTGTCCGATTCCCATTTGGGACGAGGTCTCCACCAGACTGCACCTCCTGCGCGACGAACAGCACGAGTCCCACTTGGGCAAGAAGGTCTTCGGTCGCCTCTGCGCCCAGGCGAACCTGGATCCAGTGGAGTACCGACGGTTCATGTGGGCGCCGGTGGGATTCCTACCCTACCTCCACCTGCCCGTTCCCTTGACCTGGGCCAGAGTGTGGGACGGCGTGGTCCAACGGTTCCCACTGGCGAATCTCTTGTTCGTGAACCAACTCATGGTAGCGAGAAAACCGGGCGGACAGAACGTCCAGTGACGTACGAAGCCAAGGCAGATACGCAATGACGAGTGAGCCGCATACCGATTTCGAGGGCAACGGAGCCCATGCTTCCACGAGCAGCATCTCCTCCGGCGACGTGACCGATCGATCTTCCGGCGACGTGACCGATCGATCTTCCGGCGATGCGGCCATGAGGGGGGCGTCTCCTCCAGCTTCTTCGACCCAGGGACGTGAAACCAGGCGGATCAGCGTCGCGGCGGCGGGGTTGATTTGTCTGCTGGCCGCAGCAGGACTGTTGGCCCATCACGTCTCCATGGACAATCATGGAGACCGGGCCCTGGCGAAGATGCTCGTGGAGGATTTCCAGAACAAGCGAGCCAGAACCATGGCGGACGTGAGCCGACTCGCGGACACGTTCAGCCAATGGGAGGCCCACCCCAAAGAGGCCTTGACGGTTGCACTCGAACGCACCATCGCCCACAACCCCGCCGTACGGACGATCCTGGTGGCTGACCCAGACGGACGAATCCTGGCCATGGTGGATGCCGATCTTCCCCTGGGGCAAAATCCACAACCGCCAGTGGTCCTGGACCCAGCGGACCAGCGTCGAGCACTGGTCACGTCCCGGGCCCTGCCTCTGCAACTCTATCGAATCAAGGCGAACCACGTCGTTGCACTCGAATGGGCGGCCCCCATCCGGCGCGACGGCCGGGTCACGGGGTACGTCGGCGCCACGACTTCTCTGGACCCATTTCTATCCAAGGCACGATCCATCGTAGGGCCACGCATGACCATCCTGGATGGTTCGTGCAAGGTATCTGGATCGAAGCAGGGTGATGCCTGTCCGACCGACCGACCCGCTGGCCCATGGACCATCATCCTCGAACCAGCTACCCTTCGGGCCAGATGGACGGGACGATGGACCATCTCGTCAAGCTTCCTACTCCTGCTGGGCGCCTCAGTCTTCTTTGGATTCTTGCTCGTGTCCGATCTGGTTGGCCACAGGACCATACGACCATCGACAGTCGACCGAACGGACCCGAAACATGGAGTCCGTCCAACAGGAGGTCATGGGTCATGATGCGTGATTCGATGATCACTCTTGGTCTTGCTCGTTTCGTGCACGAAACGAACCTGGGAACGAAACGAACCTGGAAACGACGACAAAAGCGATAACCAGGAGACAGGCATCCGATTGGTTGATTTCGTCCGCCTTTTCATCCACAATATCTGCTGCTTCGGATGAACCTTGGCCACGACGAAGGCAGATCCGAACCTGAAACGAGGCAGCGAAGGACAGCGCTGCGTCGGGTCGGGCGTTCCCAAAGGGGCGTCTTCGGAACGCCGGCCCAACCGATAGGAGCGGCCATGAAATTCGGACTGGTGGGGCCAACCTTTCCCTTTCGAGGCGGCATTGCAGCCCACACCACCCTGCTGGAACATGCCATGCGCAAGCGCCACGACGTGGTGTTCGTAAGTTTCAAGCGTCAGTACCCGACATGGATCTACCCAGGCCCATCCGACCGAGACGAATCAGAAGGTGGCATCCGCCCCCTGCAGGCCTCGGCGCTCCTCGATTCCATGAATCCCTGGACCTGGTACCAAACAGCCAAACGCCTCGTCTCGGAACGAGTCGACGTGGTGATCCTGCCCTGGTGGGTCATCTTCTGGGCACCGCAGTACCTACTCATCACCTCGTACCTCAAGGTGATGAGTAGGATTCCGGTGATCTTTCTCTGCCACAACGTACACGAGCACGAAACCAACCGTCTCAAGAATCTCGTGACGAGTCTGGTGCTCGAACAGGGATCGGCGTTTCTGTGTCATTCCGAAGAAGAGAAGGTCTTCCTGGAAAAACACTTCCCAGGACGCATCGTGACCACCATGGTCCATCCCTCATACGAAGCAATCGCAAACCCATCCGACTCCGGCAGCCAGGCCGCATCGGACGGCCTGCCAGGTGAGGCGGCGAGCCCCGACCATCGGACGGCCCACGATCCACGCCAGATCCTGTTCTTTGGATTCGTACGGCCCTACAAGGGGCTCGATGTACTGCTGGAGGCCATGCCTGAAGTGCACAGACAGACGGGGGCCCGGCTCAAAGTGGTTGGAGAAGCCTGGCAGGACGCAGGCCGGTACCGTCGACTCGTTGCAGAACACGGTCTGAACGCGGTCGTGGACATGGACCTTCGCTATGTGCCCAACGCCGAACTACCCTCCGTCTTCGATGCGGCGGATCTGGTCGTCCTGCCTTACCGTTCGGCAACTGGCTCGGGAGCCGTCCAACTTGCACTCGGAGCTGGCCTTCCCGTGGTGGCCACGCGAGTGGGCAGTATTCCTACAGCGGTCCAACACGAGACCAACGGGTTGCTCGTTCCTGCAGAGGATTCGAAGTCCTTGGCCCAAGCCATCACAAGGGCCCTCGATCCGGATCAGTGGGGCCGACTCGTCAGTGGCGTCGCGCAAACCAAAGAACAGTTTTCATGGGACCGACTCGTGGACACCATCGAACAGGTGGCTTCCAAGCTGCTCGATACTGGGTCGGGGAGTCGGATGCAAAGTGAAACGAAATGAGCCGAACGCAACTCCAGGCGGAAACTTCGGTCACCCGAGGCCCGATCAGCCGTGGCCATGGTTCTTGCAACGACCAAGCCATGACGGTACAGGTCCATTCGTCCCCGAACCGAACCGGTATCGGAAAGCACCGAAGGAGCAATCGATGAATCTCCGCGCCATGCTCTCGCAACTCCTCATCAAAGGTCCCCTCTACCACGCGGCTCGCCGTGGCTGGATCGAACCGCCCAATCCCGTCACCGTCACCTATTCGGTCACCGCCGCCTGCCAGTCGCGATGCAAGACCTGTCGCATCGGTGAATTGTTCGCCGCACATCCCGAACGGTCCAACGACGATCTCACCCTCGAAGAGATCGAAACGGTCTTCGCCAGCATGGGCCGAATCTACTTCTTCAACGTGAGCGGGGGCGAGCCATTCCTGCGCAAGGACCTGCCGGAAATCATCGAGTTGGCCTGCCATTATCTCAAGCCTGGCATCGTACACATTCCCACCAATGGCATTGCCACGAAACGCGTGGTCGAGGGCACCGAACGAATCCTGACCATCATGGAGCAATCCTGCCCCGCGGTTCCATTGACGGTCAAACCATCCATCGACGGGGTCGGGGAACGTCACGACGAAATCCGTGGATTTCCAGGCAACTGGAAACGCCTGCTGGCCACGATCGAAGGGCTCAAGAAACTCGAGGCTCGATTTCCCAATTTCCACTTGGAACTGGGTACGGTCATCTCCCGCTTCAACCTGGATCATCTGGACGAAATCGCTGCGTTCGTCCGATCCGCCGGTGTCCAGAGCTACCGAAACGAAATCGCCGAACAGCGAGCCGAATTCTTCAACAAAGAAGACCCCATCACTCCCGACGCAGCAACCTATGAACGGCTCATTGCGGAATTCTCGCGCCGCATCCGAGAGGACACCGGTTCCAAACGTCCTCTCGCAAAAATGACCGAGTCCTTCCGCCTCGAATACTATGACCTGGTGGTCCGCATCCTTCGGGAGACCAGGCAGGTGATCCCCTGCTTCGCCGGGATCTCGAACGTCCACATCAACTACGACGGCGAAGTCTGGCCCTGCTGCGTATTGGGCTACGACAAACCCATGGGGCGTCTACGAGAATCCGGTCTGGACTTCCAACGCATCTGGCACTCGCACCAGGCACGCGAGGTACGTCGATTCATCGCTTCGGACGGCTGTGCATGCCCCCTGGCGAATCAGGCCTACTCGAACATCTTGTACCATCCACCGAGCTTGGCGAGGGTCGCACGCAACTTCGCCCGATTCCTCTTGCAACGACCGTCTGCGGAAGGCAGAGAGGGGCCGTAGCCTAAACCGCATGGAACAAGGGACTCCCAAGCCGAAGCAAACAACGGTGAAATCGAATCGACTGAAATCGAATCAAAACAGCAAGAGGCCCACATGATCCACCATCTGACTCGTATCCTCCATCTCGTTGCTGGCGACATGCCCATGCGTCGCCAATCCCTCGATGCGAGCATGGTCGACTACTGGGAACAACGTCAACGCACCGATGCAACCATGGCCAGACGCCGTGCCCGGATCGCACGCCGGATGGAATCGGTGGCCGAAGAAATCGAAGACGGCTCGACAGTGCTCGAAATCGGCTGCGGATCGGGAGACCTCCTCGATGTCATTCGAGGACGCCGACCGAACTGCAGCCTGAAGGGTATCGACCTGTCTCCCGAGGCGGTCCAGGTTGCCAGGACGAGAGGCTTCGACGTGGAACAAAGAGACGTGATGAGCCTCGATCCCAATGCAACCGATCCCGTGGACTTCATCGTCCTGAGCGAAGTACTCGAACACCTGTCCGATCCCGAGACGGTACTGATGCGCTGCGGTTCCATCGCCCGTCGCCGCATCATCGTAACCATACCCAACGTCGCCTTCGTTCTGCACCGCATCCGTCTCGGCCTCTTCGGTAAATTCCCCGTAACCACGGTTTTCCACATCCGTGAACACCTCAGCCTCTGGTCGGTGAGCGATTTCTTGTTCTGGGCGGACCGGATCGGATTCCGCGTCGTCAGCACAAAGGGCTTCGGCGGCGTCACGTCCTTCGGGATGAACGAATTATGGCCCAATCTGCTGGCGACCCAGGCGCTCTACGTCCTGGAACGCAAAGAACGCGACCACGGGTCGATGCGCGAATACGAGTGGCAGCCATGAACATTGCAGTCACTGGTGGATACGGTTTCATCGGACAGGCCGTGGTGCGGGACCTTGCGGCCATGGGTCACGCAGTGACGGTGTTGGGACGAAGCGCAGAACGATTCAACTCGGCTGCGCTGCCCGACGCGGTTTCGTTTCGTCATGCCGATCTGGCGGATCCCACGAGCCTTCGTGTCGCGCTCGAAAGTGTGGACGTGGTCATCCATCTCGCCGGAAGGCTCGGTGGATTCCGTGTCACGAGTGAGGGTCTCTTCGCGGTGAACGAGACGGGCACGAAGAACGTCCTGGCTGCCGCCAGGCATCATCGCATCCATCGCTTCGTCCACGCGAGCACTCCGGGTGTCTGCGGCTTTTCGGGCTGCCTCGTGGACGAGGCCGCCCCCTATCGACCACGAGGCGCCTACGAAGCCTCGAAGGTCGCCGCAGAACGTCTCGTGCTCCAGGCGGCCGATGACATGGAGGTGGTGGTCCTGCGCCCCGATTTCGTCTATGGCCCCGGAGATATCCGCCGCCTCTCCCTGTTTCGCGCCATCCTGAAGGGTCATTTCTTCATCCCAGGAGACGGCAAGGCCTGTTGGCGCCCCACGTACGTCGACGATGTGGCCCGAGCCTTCACCATTGCCGTGGACCACCCAAAGGCCGCCGGAGAAATCTTCAACATCGCAGGCCCAAACCCAGTCACGGTCGCCGAATTCGCCGATCAGGCATCCAAGGCACTCAGAGCCCGCCGGGTCCTGCGCCACGTCCCTGTTGCTCCTGTCCGACTCGCTGCCCTTGCTTCGGAATTCCTGTTCGACCGAATGCTGGGTCGCTGCCCTCCGCTGACCAGGAGTCAGGTCGAGTTTCTCACCATGGACCATGGCACTGCGACAGGCAAAGCAGCCGACCGCCTCGGATTCGTGGCCCAGGTGGAACTCGAGGACGGCCTCGCCCGAACCGTGGACTGGTACGAGCAACATGGTCTGCTCAAGCGAACCAGCGGGTGAGCCGCATGGCTCCGCGCCCATATTTGCCGTGACGCTCACCCTGTATGAGCATCGAACAAGGAACGACAACCATGGCCAATATCATCATGTGTTCTTGGGGACAGATGGACGGCGCCCAGTCGAACATGGGCGACATCGTGATCTTCGAATCCATGGTCGCAACCATCCGCCGCATCGATCCCCAGAGCCGCATCGTAGCGTTCTCATCCGACCCGGACGGAACCAGACGCCAGTACGGAATCCAGGCGTTCGACGTTTTCACTGCAGGAGGCGCCACCCGATTCGCCTCTGAGTTGGCCCGCGCCGATCTGGTGCTCCTGGGCGGCGGAGAGCTCGTCCAGGATCGCTCATCGAAAGCATACCTGCTGTTCAACCTCGCACCGGGCCTGGCATCCTCCATCCTCCGTCGTCCCTTTGTCGGCTATGCCATCGGCGTCTCAGGGCCAGAGGAGACGAGTCCCGCCGGGCGACGGTTGACCAGACTCGTGCTGAATCGCGCAGCCGCCATCACGGTCCGGGATGAGCCATCCAAAGAGTACCTGGCTCGATACGGCGTCCAACGGCCATCGATTCAGCTCACCGCCGACGCCGCCTTTCAGCTCGGCGTCACCAACGACTGCACCTGGATGCCTGGACTCGAAGCCACCGGCCTCGATCTCAGTCGCCCCTATGCCGTTTTTGCAGTCCGATCCTTTGGCCATCGATCCGGCGCCATCCTACCCGGCTTCGTGAAGCGCCGGCTCGGCCTGGGGATCCCGGCCGAGGCCAAAGCCGAACGCAAACGCCTGACCCATGAGCTTGCTCGAATCGTCGATCACGTGGCCGACCGACACCACCTCCAAATCTTACTCCTGCCTGCCCAACAAAAAAGCCGCGTGGCCTTCGACGACACGGACTTCTGTGATCAGGTGGCCCAGGCCACGAAGCAGCCGGAACGAATCCGCATCCTACGGCGTCCCACCTCCGCCCGTTGCCTCATCGAATACCTGCGACAGGCGACCATCCTGGTCGGCGTCCCCCTGCATTCGCTCATCCTCGCCTCCATCGCGCATACGCCCATGCTCGCCCTGTGCTACGCATCCAAGGGCGAACGGTTCATGAACAGAATCAAAATGGACCGATTCGCCGTCGACCTCTACCGCAGCCCAATGGCTCCGTTTCCCACGAATCGGATCATGGCGCTGGCGGACGAACTCATGCGAGAACGCACGTCCCTGTCCGCCCACATCGCAAAGGCCCACCGGGAACTCACCCAACAGGCCGATGCCAACGAAGCCATGCTTCGCCGCCTCCTCGATTCGAATCAGTGACCAAACGACCGACAACGGCCAAGAAACGGCGTTATTGCCGAAAAAACCACGAAAAAACCACGACTGATCCAGCAAGGCCGCCACAATCGGGATCAAGCTCTGTCATGCCCAATGCGGAGCGCTACCTTGCACAGCGAAACCCAATGGACTCGTTTCGACTGGTCGGATCAGCCTCGAGTCGATAGGCCGTACGCAACGTGTCAGGATACGTTACGATATAGCCGCCTCCACGGGCAACTCTGTTGGGAGTGATCGGATTGATCCACGCACTGCCGTCGATGGGAGCATCGTGGTAGGTCTGGTGGTAGAAGTCCGCGACCCACTCCCACACGTTGCCCGCCATGTCACAGAGTCCGTCTTCCGTGTTCCCCGCCGGCGTACTACAGATTGGCCACGATCGTCCTGTGCCGCAGCCGCGGTTCCACACCGCATACGTGCAGATCGTGGTCGGAGCCTCGTCGCCCCAAGGATACTTTTTGCCCTGCTGCCCCCCAGACCGCGCAGCATACTCCCACTCCGCCTCAGTCGGCAGCCGGCCTCCTGCCCACTCGCAAAAATCACGAGCCTGCTTCCAGTCCACGCAGTTGACGGGATGGTCATCGTAACTGGGATCGCTCCAGTTGCACGGATTTCCCGTACCCGGCTCCGTGCACGACCCAGCGGTCACGCACAGACCGTACTGCGTCACCGTCACCTCCGACTTGGTCAACACGAAAGTGGGCACCGTCACATCGTGCACGGGTCTTTCGTTGAGGCGCCCATCCTTACTTCCCATCGAGAAGGTGCCGCCTGAAATCAGCACCCATTTCAGTCCGTTTGGATCCGGCACGCACTGGGAGGCGAACGAGTCACAAATCATATTCAAGGCCGTACAGTTTGCACAGGTAGAGCCGCCCTGTCCACAGCGCCAATCCGTCTCGTCGGTGTGGCACAAGCCGTCTTCGTCACAGCATCCCTGGCTGCAATTTTCTGGTGTACAAGACACGGCACCATCTTTCCCACCGTCATGTGCTCCCGCATCACCCGTTCCTGCGTCACCCGTTCCTGCGTCCCCAGACCACATGCAGGACAAACCAACGGCCTCGTAGCCGCCCTGGCAGTCACAGACAGCACTCCCCGAGCCTGTCACACGGCAGGTACCGTGCCCCGAACAGGCCACCCCTTCACAAGAACTCGACGTTCCCCCCAAATCGTCGGAACAAGACGATGAACCCGCCACCACGAGCGCCCAGACCGCCAGCATCACCATGCCCGTATATGCCGAGCAGAAACGCCCCGCAGACCTTCTCTTCTTCGTCACCATCACCATGTCGACTCCCTTCTCGACGTCTCGCTCCCTGGTCCTGTCGGTTCCAGACGATGTCTTCAGCCCCTGCGACAGTCCACGCTCTTGTTCAGCAGGAACACGTGACCACCCAACCACCATCATCACGTTATCCGCATCTTAAGAGATGCTGTCCCAAAACATTCGTCACGTCAAGAGATGAACCACAAACCAACCCGCTCGATAGGCCGCCCATGCATAATCCTGGTCAGCATCCTGTCTATTGGAAACGTCGGTGCAGTCTTTCGAATTCGCTGGCGCAGGACGGCTATGGCTTGCCCGTGGCCACGGTCAGGTCGTCGATCCACACGGTTTGCGTCACAGGGGAACCGTCGCCGATGTAGGGCAGAAACAGAAATTGGTTGAATTGCATGTTCGGGTGTGCGCCGGTGCGCATCAGAACGTGGTCGGAGCTGATGAGGAGTTTTCCGTCGTATACGTACCGAATCTTTCCATCGGCCACGCCCTTTCCGTTGGCGATGCTGTTCAACGCAAAGTAGGCCTCGATGAAGTGCCACTGGGTCTTGTCGTACGGACCTGCCTCGTTGCGGAAGTACACGTCGTCGGCCCGCCAACTCCTGGCACTGTACCAGTAGCTTCCCGTGTTGTAACAGTCCCGGCCGTCCAGGTCACCCATGAGCCCGTTGCAGGAGCAGGCCGATCGCTGCTCTGTGAACTGGTAGCTGTCGAAGTCCCCGTTGCAGCCAACGAAACTGTCATCGTTACGCAGGATGCAGGTGTTGTCCACGTTTTTGCTGTCCTGAAGACCCAAGAACGGCTTGCCCTCGGGGGACTCGATGTAGGTAGTCAGATACGAATTGGCAGGCCCCACCCAGTCCCCGTCTTCGGTGGTGGTAAAGTGCATCATATGCGGATGGTACGGATGCCCCGAACCAACCCAGTTGGCACTGTGCTTGATGGAGAAGCTGACATACACCGTGGGGGTTGGATCAAATTTGTGGCGAGCCGGCTTGCCGCCCGAACAACCCTGCGCGCCCTGTTCGAACGTGCATTCGAACGAACTGGTGCTGCCTGAGGCATGTTCGGACGTGGAAATGGTGCCATTGGAACCATCGTACCAGTCTCGAGATGAAAAATCGGCATCGTCGAAGTGCTCTTCGAAGAGCACTGTTCCCGAAGGAATGTCGTGTTGATTGGAGGCTGCGTCCTGCAGGTCCCCCGAATCGGACAACGCCGAATCGATCGTCCCATCACCTGCGGCGGCGTCTTGCAAAGACGAGTCCTCCAAAATACTGGAGTCCTTGCCCGAACCAGCGTCGGTCGTCGCACTCTTCTTGTCCCCGTGACAGGCTGCGACGATCAGCCCCGCCAAAATCGCAACAGCGCTCGTGGATAGGGTTCGTCCATAATTCATCATCGTCCTCCTCCTGAGCCACACTCACATACGCAATTTCTCTATGCAATTTCACCTGATCCGACCAAAATATCAAGTCTGCCAGTGATGAGGATGTTGTCCTGATACCGTCCCTTGCCGTCCATGCTCACCAGGATGCCTTCATCGCGCAATGGCTTCGTGAATTTCCTGTCCGTAACGGGTCTCGACACCGTGTTGACAGGTGGGCCCTCGGTCCGTACGGTACAGCCATGCATGTGGCCCTCACATCTCCTGCCGGTTTGTTGCTCATTGGTGCCGCGCTCTGCGCGATCGCAGGCATTGCCGCCCGATCGCCGAAAAGGCACCTCATCGCCCTCGGTCTGACCGCTTGCCTGGCGGCGGGCACCACCATGACCATCAAACCCATGTGGCCCGCTGCCCTGGCGGCCGTGTTGCTCGCAGGCTTCGCCTTCTATTCCCTGGCAGGATCCAGGTTCTCTGTTTGGATCAACCGGCGGGACGACGGAGGACAACACCATCGGAAATCTCATCGGCCCGACGACGAATCGACGAGAGGCCCACTGTCGGCCATGCAGGCCCTGGACCGGGCGCCAGACGATCCAAATATCCTGGCGGTGGGTCTGGCCCTCTGCGCCCTGGCAGTCTTCGTTTGGATGCATAGCAGACCCGGTGCAGTCCGAGATGGGGTGGCCGTCCTGCTGGCCCTGCTGGGGCTTGCCCTCTACGTGGCTCGGACGAGGCAGTCCGTGATGCTCTGGCTCGCCGGCCTGGCCTTGGCCTGGATAGGATATCAATTTTACGGAACCTGGACCGGCTCCCCGACCCTGCTTGCATCGGGTCTCCTTGTGGTCACGGGCCTTGCAGTCACCATGACCAGAAAAGACGACAGCATCACCATGGTGGCCTTGATCCTGGTTCCCCTGGGCGGCGTCGTGGCGGCGGCGGGTCGCCCCACCGGTCTCTTCAATCGCCCCCTTGGGTGGGGCATCGCCGTGGGGATCCCGCTTCTCGCAATCGCCCTGGGGCTTTCCCTCTTCAAAGAAACAGAAAGCAGCCGAGACCACTCATGACTCGCGTGTTTCCACTCTATTGGATCATCGTTCCTACGCTGATTGCCGGTCTGTGGCTCCTCGCCTTCGGCAAGTCGATGCGTCGCGCCAGCGCCTCGGTCATCGCGCTCACCGGCCACCTGGCGTCATTCGTCTTTCTCGTTTGGGCCATGGTAACGGCGCTGGTCCCCCTGCTCCGAAAATGGTACGCCCTGCCCGAAGCTCTGAGGCTCATGGCGCCACCTCATCCCGTAGTGACGTCCCACCTGGGCGCCTGGATGGCCCTGGGACGATTCCGCCTGCCCATTGCGTTCCAGCTCGACGGCGTCGGGGCATTCTTTTCGGCCCTGACCGCCCTGGTAGGAGTCACGTCGATCCTGTTCGCCATGGGAGCGGAACGCAAAACATGGTCGGCGGCCACGTGGAACCGCCACGTCGGATCGGCAAGCCTGACCATCGCCGCCATCCAGGGCTTCATCCTGTCACCCAACCTCGGCGTTGCCGTCGTCTGGTGGATCCTGGCCGGTTGGGCGGCCGTGGCCACCATCGGAACCTCTCCAGACAGCACGGCGCCCAATTCCGCCAAAACTTCATGGCTGGTACTCGTCTTCTCGGACCTGGCACTCCTGCTGGCCATAATCACGATCATGTCCATGACCCACGCCCTTGACCTGGGGCGGCTCAACCGTTTTGCTATGGTCCTGTCCATTCCGAAGCACACATGGATCTTCGGTCTCAAACCAAGTTTCGTGGTGACGGCCCTCGTGACCGCCGCCGCCATGGCCCGGGCCGCCCAGTTTCCGCTCCACCTTTGGCTCGCAGAAGGGGTCGTTCCCTCTGGAATCGCGTCTCCGATTCTCCTGGGCGCCTTGGCGCCCTCGGCGATTTATCTGGTCCTCGAAATGAACGTGGTGGAGGCACATGCGCCCGTGGCCATGGCCATCTTGGGCCTGATGGCGGGCCTGTCGAGCCTCTTGCTTGCCTTGGCCGCAGCGGCCCAACAACACATCCGACGTGCGGTGGCGTACCTGGCCGCAGCCGGCTTGGCCGCGGCCTTGGCGGCGGCAGGAACCGGGGCCTTTTTCGCGGCCATGATCCATGCACTCACCATCGGCTTGCTGGCCGCAGCCATGGCCATGGCTGCATCGAGCGTGGTCTGTGCAACTGACGGAGTGACCGACCTGAGAGACCTGGGAGGCCTGACCCGAGTCCTACCCTGGATCGCCGGGCTGTTTCTCCTCGCCGTGCTCACCATCTCCGGCATCTATCCCTTGTCCGGCTGGTTTTCCACCACCATGGTCCAACAGGCGGCGCTGACCCACATCTTCGAACGAACCCCAGGCATCATGCGCCTCAAAGTGGGACCGGCCGCCATTGTCGCCAAGATCACTTTCGGTCTCCTTCTGGCATCGAGCCTGGCCACTGCCTACGCGGCTCTCCGGCTGTGGATCAAAACGTTCGCCCCCCACCGGCAGGCAAACGGACCGTCCAAAAGCACTCCCGAAGACAGCAGATGGACCATCACCAGGCATCCTATTAGCCAGACGATCGCCGTGGCCCTGATGGCGGTCCCGGGCTCTGCACTCATCCTGCTGGCCACATGGAAGGGATTGGGCGCCCTGCGCATGGATCACATCGCCGCTTCGAGTCTCCCCGGAGCCATGCATTGGATCGCGCAGGACGCCTGGCGCGCCACCGGCACGGGAGATCTGACCCACGTTCGCCCCAACCTGGTCCTCGTGATCCATTCTGCTCTTGGCGTGGGACTGCTCGCGGCCCTCGGTCTGGCCCTGATGTTCTTCTGGCGCAGAAGCGTCTCATCGGGTCGTATCGTGACGGCACGGTGGTATCACTGGTTCTATCGATTCCTGGAAAAGGATCTCGGTGCCCGGAGCATGGGGCGATTGTTGCGCGGCACCATCGTCGGGTTCGGATGGATCGAACGAATCCTGGGAGAACGACTCCTGTCCGATTGGCTCCTTGCTCGGCTGCCCGCGGGCATCATTGCTGCGGTGGGTTGGCTCACCGCCCGCATCCAGGGCTGGGCCAGGGCCGCTTCGGTGGCCATTGCCGTGCTGGGCCTCGCTCTCCTCCTTCTTCTTGCGGGAGGGCGACACAAGCCGACCAAGTCGCAGGGCCAGACCTCGGAAGCCATTCAAAAACAGCCGCGGCCTTCGGTCGGCCAGAAAACTCAGACGCCGAGTCGTCCCGCTCCCGCTCAGGGACGACAAGAATCCTCTCTGGATCCAAAAAAGACGGGCAGGCATCCGAAAGACAAGCCCGTTGCCAGGAGGACCTCGCCATGATCGCTGCAGGCCTCATATTCGTCCCCCTCATCCTGGGGCTTTTCTGTCTGATCAGCGACCAGGGGCGACGACTGACCGTGGCAACGACAGCGCTCAACCTGTTGCTGGCAGCAACTCTGGTCCTGCGCCACGGCACGGCGGGATTGTCGTTCGACCTCGCATGGCTCCCATCCCTTGGCATCCACCTGACCGCCAGGGGCGACGGCGCCGTCGTCGGGATCATCCTGGCTGTCGCAGTGGCCTACATGGCCGCGGCTCTGTTTCGCTCGAAAGACAGCAGTCCAGCCCGGGCCGCCCTGCTTCTTTCTGAATCGGGTGCCATGGCCGTGCTTCTGGCAGGCAGTCTTCCCATGATGCTCATTGGCTGGGCCCTTGCATGGGTTCCCCTGGGAGGCTCCAGGCCTCCGCGACGCCGCATGACCCTGTTCATGGCCGTTTCCTTCGGTTGCCTGTTCGCCTTTTCCATGCTCGTGGCGAGCAAAACGGGGACCTGGGCCCTTCCCATCGACGCAGGCGCAGCCCTACCAAAATTCTCTGTCTTGCTCCTCCTGGGCGCCGTAGCAGCGGGCAGTGCACTGTTTCCCCTGCACACATGGCTGGCAGGCGTCACGGAGAAGGGACGTCCAGGTGAGAGCGCAATCGTCACGGCCGTCATCTCGAAACTCCCTCTCGTCATGTGGTTCAAGCTGGCCTCCGGTCCAGTGTTGGCAGGTCTGCTTCAGTACAATCGTTGGATCATCGCGCTCATCCTGCTGACGAGCATCCACGCCGCGCTGGTCGGTTGGACCCAACGCCACAACCTGCGGGCCCTCGCCGCTCCATTGAACATCGGCGTCCATGCGTTGGCCGCTCTGGGACTCATGAGCTTGGACCATCGTGCCGTCGCTGGGGCTATCCTCCTGCTGACGGGACACAGCCTCGCCATGACCGGTCTGTGGGCCCTCATCGAACTCCACGAACGCACGGACACCCACTGGCGCCCAGGCGCCATGGCCACGGCGGCCATGGTTCTCGGCGCCCCTGGCACCGCCCTCTTTGCAGGCCTTCTGCTCACTTGGATGGGCAGCTTCGATTCTTACGCGACCTTCGTGCTCAAGGAACAGGTCGCCGCCACCCCCGTGCTCCTCCTTCCCCATGCTCGTCTGTGGACCATGGTCGCCATGGTGATCTGGTTTCTGCTACCAGCGGCCACCGTCATTGCGTTCTACGAACGATTCTATCGGCCACCGAGGCATCCGGACAAAGTCCCCACCAGGCCAGGCGTCCTTGCCGGGGTGCTCCTGCCCTTCGGCGTCAGCCTGGCCATCGGACTCTATCCAAACCTGGTTCTGTCCCACTTCGATGATGCCACGGCCCAGGCCACGGCCGCACGGGCAAAAAATGAGCATCTCCGATCGACAGGCTCGAAACACCGTGCAGCAACCAATCACACAGCTCCGAGCGCGCAGCCGAAATCCAAGGGAAGCGGTCATCAGCCGAACAATGCGGCAATGAAGGCAACGCCCTCCCATGCGGTCAGGCAGGCGGCATCCTTCACCCTGCGCCGCAACGTGGAACGACAGCGCAGGATGGCCAAGCGGATTGCAGGAGCACTCGAACGGATGCGAAAACTACGAAAACAGGCCGCCCGACCGGATCCGACCGCTCGTCCCGTTCCCCCTGCGCACAACGAAAGCTCTCGAACGATCCCGCGGCAACCGAGGCAGAACGGCGCCCAATCCCGTCCCGGAACGCAGCCCGCGCGGCATGTACCACCTCACCTCCCGGCCGCAACCACGAACCGAACCGGTGGAGGCAGGCCATGACCCACCTGGTACCGGCTGCATCATTCGTCCAGACGATCCCCGGACTCGAATTCGCCGCCACGTTACTGACGCTTCTGGCAGCGCTCGTCGCCGTCCTGCTCCGACAGAGCCGGAAAGGGCTCCTGGCGACCGGTGCCGTGCTCACGGCTGCAGGGCTGTTCGAAACGTTTCTTTTGGCCACGGGTGGCGCGTCCACGACCAGCCTGTTCCACGACATCCTCGTGGTCGACCCACTGAGCCGCATGGGAACCTTGGGCCTCACGCTGGTGGCATTGGCCGCCATCGAAAGGGCCCAGGCCATGGGCCCGTACAACCAGCATCTGGACCGGTCGACCCAGGCCACCCACATCGCACTCATGCTCGTTGCCATCACGGCCATGAAGCTGACTCTGCTCGGCAACGACATCCTGGTCATCATTCTCTGTCTGGAGCTTGCCTGGGCCCCTGCGATCTGGCTTGCATCCAACATGTCCGCACCGTCACGGACGGCACGACGCCCGACGCGATCCTCGCGCGCCACCGTCTACGCATCGGGCGTACTCAGCGTGGGACTCCTGCTTCTGGCTGCCGCCTTGTTCCAAAGGGCCTCTGGGAACACGACGATCCCGACGTTGGCGGGGGCCCCTGCTCGTTCCCTCATCCTGGCGATTCCGCTGCTCGCCGCCGGATTGGCCTGGAAGGCCGCAGTGCCCCCCTTCGGCGTCGGCTGGCCCGATTTCGCCACGGACAGCCCACCGGGAGCCTGGATACTCATGGACGGCGGTCTCAAGATCACCTTGGCCCTGGTGACCATCCGTATCGTCTCGAACGGATTTGCCCAGACCCAGACGGCCACCAGCCTGTGGCACCCGATTCTACTCGCCATCGGCTTGACCGGCCTGATCTTCGGCGGTCTGGCGGCCGCCTGGCAGCACAATGTACGGCAGGTCACGGCCCACAGCATGGTATCCCTGATGAGTTGGGTTCTGGTGGGACTCGTTCCTGCTTCCTCTTCGGCGCCCTGGGCCTTTGGAGCCAAAATCGGCGTCCTCCTGCTCCTGTGGTCCTCGCTCGTCGGCTTCGTCGGTCTCGTCATCCTGTCCGATTCCATGGAACGGACCCGACAGGACCCAGGCGTTCCCTTTCCACATACCTGGTACAATCTGGGCCGTCGCAGGCCACTCATCACCCTGGCCGTGATCGTCTTGGTGGGCAATGCATTCGGCGTGCCGCTCACGCCAGGCTTCTTCGCCAGGCTCGCCATCGTGTCCGCCATGTTCCAGGGACACCTCGTGATCGCTGTCGTTTTGGTGGCCCTGTGGCTCCTGGGCATGTACCCGCTTTTGCGGCTGCTCGGTACCCTGGTTCCACCGGCCCACGAGGTGTCGGGGCGATCCGTCCCGGCCGGCCTGGTTGCAAGCAGCGCCTCGACCGGCGCCGATACCCAATCGGGTCCAGTCCCTCACGAGGCCGAGGTTGCAAACGTGCCACAGGATGAGGGGCCGTCGGGTGAACAGAGAACCGCCGATCAGGTCGACAGCGCCCCCGATCGCAAAGACGCAGAACGAGAAAACTCACAGGTCGATGACGCCCCCAGGCCACGGTCAGCCAAGGGCCGCACGCCGCGCACGGAGGACACGGAACCCATCGTTGGAGGACTCGTGCTCCAGGTGGTCACAGGGCTCATACTCGTGGCCGGACTGTTTCCCCACCCGTTCTGGAAGGCGCTGATCCGTCTCATCGGTCGATAAGTCGGCTGTTCAATTTTCCCTTCCCAATTCATGGATTTTTGAATCAGGCAGCCGCCTTGCTCGTAGAACCCTTGGACTTTCCATCGCGGTCCTGTCGAAATCCGTCCCAGATCACCTGGATCATCATGAGGCCCACGCCCACCACGAGAACCGCATCGGCCACGTTGAAAGCCGGCCAGGGATTCGTCCAGGAAATGGACTTGAACAGCCAGACAACGACGTAGTCGGTCACCTTTCCGAACAGGATCCGGTCCGTGAGGTTGCCGATGGCGCCTCCCGCCACCATGGCCAAGGCCACGACGAACAGACGAGACTTGCTCTCCGGCCGATGGAGGAGATACACGACCACTCCGAGGGCAAGCAGCCCCACCACGACGAGCCACCATCTTGCGCTGCCCGTTGCCTCGTTGAACATGCCGAAGGCAGCGCCTCGATTGTAGGACAGACGAAATTCGATGCGATGAGGCACCACCTTGATGACCCGCTTCTTGGTGCTCTTGACCGTCAGATAGGTCCGATCCTCGGGAGAGCGCAGACGCCCTCTCGCCCAGACCTTTGCGACCTGATCGGCCAAGATGCAGGCAAGGCCCACGGAAATCAGAAGGATGTAACGCGTACGGAGTTCCTTGGTCATGCAGCACCACCATCGTCAGACACGGATATGGACCTGAGCACCTCGGCGCACCTGGGGCAGACGGCTCCCCAAGGCTCCACCGCCTGGGGTATCGGCGTGCGTTTCCAGCACCTGGGACACTTGTCCCCTTCGGCCTCGACGAAGCTGACCTCGGGCAGGTCACCAGACGCATCCTGGTCGGAGATGGACACCTTCGAGACAATGAACAGGTCTGCCAATTCGTCGGCCCGATCGGTCAGGACTTTGCGCTGGAAGTCTCCGGCCGGCGCCACGACCACGGCAGCATCGAGGGAATGATGCTTGGCGGCGCGGAAGGGCTCGATGGCTCGGGTCACTTCCTGACGAACGATCCGCAACGCGTCGTAGACCTGCTCGATCTCCACGTTTCGGCGAGAAACGTCAGGCGCAGGGAATTCGGCAAGGTGCACCGAATCGGGATCACCACCACGATGCGGCATGTGCGACCAGATATCCTCGGCCGTAAAGCTCAAAAACGGCGCGGACAGGGTGGCCACCGAACGCAGCACCTCGTAGATCGTGGTCTGCGCCGCCCGCCGGCTCGGCCCCTCGTCACAGTAAAGTCGATCTTTGGCCACGTCTAAATAAAAGGACGACAGGTCCACCGACGAAAAGTCGAGCAGAGCCCGATAGACTTTGTGAAACTCGTACGATTCGTACGCCTTGAGCGCCCGCTTTTCGACCTCCTGGAGCCGTGACAGGACCCAACGATCCATCTCGGTCAGATCCGCATCCGCCACCGAATCACGATCCGGATCGAAGTCGGACAGGGTCCCGAGCATGAAGCGACAGGTATTGCGGATCCGTCGATACCCTTCACTGAGGCGCGCAATGATCTCGTCCGAGATGCGGATATCGTTTCGATAGTCCTCGGAAGCCACCCACAGCCGGAAAATCTCGGCGCCCAGCTTGGAAAGAATCTTGTCCGGAGGCTCGTAGTTCTTCAACGACTTTGAATACGGCTGACCGTTCTCGTCCACCACGAATCCGTGGGTCAAGACGGTCTTGTACGGGGCCTTGCCCCTCGTGGCGACCCCGGTCAGGAGCGCCGAGTGGAACCAGCCCCGATGCTGGTCGCTGCCCTCGAGGTACAGATCGACCGGCAAGCCCATGCCCTCGACCCCCTCACACACGGCGGCCCAACTCACCCCGGACTCGAACCACACGTCCACGATGTCGGTTTCCTTGCGAAACGAAGTCCCGCCACATTTGGCGCAGGCCAAACCAGCCGGAAGGAGCTCCTCGGCCGAACGAGCAAACCACGCATCGGCCCCTTCTTTGAGAAACAGGTCCGCCACCTTGCGTGCAAACTCGCCGCTCACCACGGGTTCACCGCAGGAATCACAGTACACGATGGGCAAGGGCACACCCCAGGACCGCTGCCTGGTCAGACACCAATCCGGCCTGGTCTGCACCATGCCGTAGATCCGCTCGTGGCCCCAATGGGGCACCCAACGGGTCCTGTCGATCTCGTCGAGCGCCTTGCCCCTCAGCCCGTCGTTTTCCAGGTTCACGAACCACTGAGGTGTGGCCCGAAACACGATGGGACTCTTACAGCGCCAGCAATGGGGATAGGAGTGTTCCACCTCCTGCCCCGGTTTGTTCATGAGCACGCCGGCTGCATGCAGGTCAGCGACCACCTTCGGGTTCGCTTCGTGCACATGCATCCCCGCGTAGGCAGGCACCTCGTCTGTGAAGCGGCCCTGGTCATCCACGGGGGCGAACACGGCCAGGCCCTGCTCCTGCCCAACCACGTAGTCTTCGGCGCCGTGCCCCGGCGCCGTGTGCACGAGGCCGGTGCCCTGCTCCAGCGTGACATGGGGCGCAAACCAGACCCGAAAATCCTTGTCGGTCTTGGGCTCCATCATGGGATGGACGTACCGCCGCCCTTCGAGCAGGGTCATGTCGATGGGCTTGCGCTCCTTCGCCTCCAACGCACAATCGGCAAGGAAACTGTCCACCAGGTCCTTGGCCACGATGAGGAACTCTCCTGCGACCTCCAAGGCCACGTACGAATACTCGGGCCAGGCGACCACCGCCAGGTTCGAAGGGATCGTCCAAGGCGTGGTCGTCCAGATGACGAGGGACACTTTCTTGCCCGCAAACTCTGGCCCCAAAAACGCAGGGTCGTCCACCAGAGGAAACTTCACATAAATGGAGGGCGACTTGTGGTCCTTGTACTCCACCTCGGCTTCGGCAAGCGCCGTCTCACAGGACCCGCACCAGTAGACCGGTTTGCGGCCGCGATACAGGTACCCGCCGTCCATGAACTGACCGAGTTCCCGAACGATGGCCGCCTCGTAGGAGTGATCCAGGGTCAGGTAGGGTTCGTCCCACAGACCGAAGCAACCCAGGCGGCGAAACTCGTTCTTCTGGGTCTCGACCCAACCCATGGCGTAATCACGGCATGCCTTGCGGACCTCGATCTTGGACATCCCCTCCTTGGCCTTGCCCAGCTCCCGATCCACGTGCAATTCGATGGGCAGGCCGTGGCAGTCCCAGCCCGGCACAAACTTCACGTAATGGCCTGCCATGGTCCGATACTTCACCACGATGTCCTTTAAGACCTTGTTCAGAATGTGGCCGTAATGGATGTGACCGTTCGCATAAGGCGGTCCGTCGTGCAGCAGAAAAACGGGCGCATCCTTTCTCGCTTCGAGGATCCGCTCGTAGAGCTTCTCCTCGTCCCAACGAGCCAGGATCTCCGGCTCACGCTTGGCTAAATTGCCTCGCATTTTGAACGCCGTCTTCGGCAGATGTAATGTGTCTTTCAGTTCCACGTCCGACTCCTCTCCGTATCCAACCGCCCACACACAGGGTCGTCATACCGACTCGACCGTTCGCATCCTCGATACCTGGATCGCTCGACCGCCGGCCACCAAATCGACAACGACGCGGTCTATCATCGGCAGGTTGCGCCCAATTCCTGGGCAACCGTGAGCGTTGCCGGAATACAACACAGCGCACCGCCCTGTCAACTGAACCGGAGGCCATGGGTGGATTGAGCGCTCAAGTGAGATCGCTGAAGTCTTCGGGCTTGTCCGGCCCAACGCCAGGGATGAGCTGGATCTCGTGTCCGTTCGCAGGGGCTGCGATCCGATCACCAGAGGCGGAGCGCCTTGAGCAGCTCTCCTATACCGAAGGAGCCGAGGTTGCAGAGCAGGGACGCGACCGCCGACCGAGCCCAGGAGAGGCGGAGCACCAGACGAATGATCCCGATCTCGACCAGGACGGCGAAGCACTCCGCGACGACCACGTACACCGAACGCGTATGTATGTACCGCGGCAGCACGAACCAGATATAGGGCAAGGTCGCGCCAGAGCACAGAAGGCCGCAAGCAAGGAGGTGCATGAGCGGCGGGTCGGCATCCGCCGAGTCCCGGAGGGAAACGCGGACGAAGAGGACCAGGAGCGTGGTCTCCGTGACGACGGTGATGGCGAGCCCCTGGAGGAAAAGAGTCTCGTACACGGTTCGCTGCGCATCCACGGGGCTAGAATTCCTCGACCCGGTCCGTTGTTCCGTTGTTGTACTTGAGGACCCGGCTCTTGAGCGCCAGGGTCACCACACCCGCCCCCGTCGACTGGATCCGGTAGAAGCATTCCTCGGTCTGAAGGGGGTTCTCGTCCACCACCAGGTACATGCCGGGATCGATGATCTCTGCGGGCTCGATGGTGGCGGCGAGGCTTTTGAAGTCGATCCCCGCGAGGCCGCCGGCGTTGTCGAAAGCGCTCTTCTGCAGAGCGAAGAGCCGCAGGCTATTGAACTTGTACCCTTTGTTCAGAGGCACGCCCTGCTCGACCACCGCAGCCTCGTAGGTGTCGATCATCGGACCGACGACGTAGGCTACCAGCACGATGTCGGGGTGCTCGTCGACGTTCGTGATCAGCACATCCCGAAACACGAGGTGGTACCCCGGCGGGATCCCGTCCCCGCGGGCGGGGGCACCGAACAGCACACTGGTGAACAGGACGACGGCCAGGGCAGTGGTCATTTTTTTCATGGTCTTTTCCTCCAGTTGCGTTCGGGGCGCAGGACCGCGCCCGCTCACAGCGCCCCCAGGTCCGCCTCGGTGACCAGGGGCACCGAGATCGTCATCCACTCAGCGCCGACCGGCTCGTAGTACTTCTCGGCCCGGTTTTCGCCGGAATCCTTGCAGGTCGCCAGCCAGAAGCTGGCGACGGCCAGGCCTGCCAACATCAGGACAATAATGAGTCGTCGCATCCGTACAACCTCCTTTCCGGAGGGGGCTCCCGGCCCCGGGCTCCGGTCCACATGCCACTCGTATTGTCCCGTTCATTATATCAGGAAACGGAGGCGCATAGGCAACTCAAAGCACCTCGCCCAGGAAGACGCGTGAGAACGGCAGGTTGCGCCCAATTCCTGGGCAACCGTGAGCGTTGCCGGAATACAACACAGCGCACCGCCCTGTCAACTGAACCGGAGGCCTCGCACGAAATCCCAACCATGCAGCGCAGCCAGCCTGCGGAGCAGCCGGGCCGTAACCTGCGGCTTTGCGGGTACCCCACACAACGGAAGATCCGGTTGAATATGATTGGCCATGAAATCGAATCGAGGCAATGCAGGCTCTGCTGCGCCTGAGACGGGAACGGCGTGCGCTGTCCAATCATCACAACGTTTGTGGTGGCAGAACGGAATCCAGTGGGTGGTGATTTGAATCCAGTGACTGCTGGGATGGAACGATCCTAGAAGTGGAGCTGGATACGGAAGGTGATACCTCGTCGTGCCTGGCGGTTCAGGTGGGACCGGATGATGCCAGAGACGGTACTCTTGACACAACGAGCCACCTTGGCAGGCACACCCAGAACCACGATTCGGCCTCGCGAGGTAATCTTGACGGTCACGGTCACAGACCCGCGCCCCTTCCCCCACCGCTTGAGGCAAGACAGATGAGACAGCCGCCTCATGATGAGATGTCGCACCCGGCGCAGGCGACGCGTCTTTCGTGCTTGCAGGTATGGGTTTGCCCGGACAGACGTGGCCTCATCGGCGACTCCATCGGCGGGCGACTTGGGGCGCTTCGCCGCAGGAACTGGTCTGTTCATCAGGCCGGCCAGAGGATTCGCACTGCCGTACCCACGGCTCCGAACACGCCGGTATCGGCGAAGTCCCGTCCTACGGCCACCCGCGCTCCCGCCGATGGCGTAATTCGAGACGCCCTGGGGCAGAGGCAGGGGCTGGTTGACGGACACGAGGCCGCCGTGGGTCCTGGCCCGGACGGAATCCACCGCCACGAACGAGGTGTACCTGGTCAGCAAATGGTAGGTCAGGCCGAGATTCGTGATGCCCTTCTTGAGGTCCGCATTGCTCGGAATCATGGCGAGTTGGTCGGACAGGGTTTCGACCCACTTGCGGGCCCACAGGACCCGAATCGGCTTATTAGATGGCTTCGATTGGGCCGCGGCAAAGGACATCTTCTTGCGGAACGCGCCTTCTCCGGTTTGTCCCGTCACCGTCACGCTGCCGGCCAGGTTGCCACGGTACTTGCCGAAGAGCACCAAAGGTCGCTTGGCCAGCAGATCGGGCACGTGCTTTGGGGACAGGTCGTAGACCGACGTCCCCGAAAAGGCCACCTTGATTTCCGTCAGGACCGGAGACTGGATATAGCTGCGGAATTTGGACGCCTTGGAGCCCGCCTCAGTCGGTTTGAGCACCACGAAGGGCTCGCCCATACCGGCGCGCGCCATTCCTTCGATGAGGCCTCGGTTCACCGAACTGCCAATCCCAAAGGCGAAACAGTTGCCCTGGGACAGATGCTTGCGGATGTAGCGGAAACTCTGCGCCTCGACACCCACGAAGCCATCCGTGATGACCACGACGCTCCGCGAAATGTGGCGTGCCGGCCTCGGAATGCCATAGGCCCGCTTGAGCCCGTCAAGGAGTTCGGTCCCACCGCTGCCCCTCGTGCGGCCGATCATGGCGAGCGCCTGGTTCACGTTTCCCTCGACCGCTGGCTGCGACTTGGGAAACAGGGTGGCTGCGGTTCCGGCAAACAGGACCACGTTGAAGTAGTCGGTGGGCCGTAGATGCTGGATGAGATCCGTGATCAGAACCTTGGCCGTGTTGAGGGGAAACCCCCACATGGAACCAGACACGTCCAGGACGAAGATGTACTCACGATTAGGAATCTGCGCCGTCTTGACCCGTCGGGGCGGCTCCATCATGACGAGGAAAAACTTCTCGCCCCCGGCATTGTACGTCATGACGCCGGTCTCGATCCGGTTGCCCGCCAGACGATAGCGAAGCACGAAGTCCCTGTTGCCGCCCGCACCGGAAGCCAACGTCACGTCTGCGCTGCTCTTGGATGCAAACTGAATATTGACCTTGTGGGATGGAGACGTCAAAGATTTGATCCCAATGGGCGTCGCAATGTGCGCCTTCATGCCAAAGCTGTACGGAACCTTGGAGCCGTGTCGCAGATACGGATTCGAAATCCAATGGTCCGACCTTGGAGCTCCACGACCATACCTCGGCCCCACCACGGTCGGGTACACGAACTCGTAGACCCCATCTTCGGGAACGAGCAACTCGCTGTAGTCGAGCTGAACGCGAATCGTGTCCCCGGGCATGATGTTCGCCACGTTCATGGTGAATACGTTGGGCCGCTGCTGCTCGAGTAACGAGGTGCGGCGTCCCTGCTGTCGAGCCCGCTGATAGGTGGCCCTGGCCTGCTTGCGCTCCTGGATCTTGGCTTCGATGGTCCTATCACCAATCTTCATGCGCATACCGTGGACCGCAGCCCGACTCGAAGCTGGAAACACGTAGACCGCCTCGATGGGCTTGGTTCCCGTGTTCTTGTAGACCTGTGTCACCTGCACCCTGGCCATGACACCAGCGATGTCCACCTTGGCGGACGTCGCCTTGAGTGGCAGTTCTTCGACGCCCTTGCCCTTACTTCCTGGCTTGTGAAAATAGGGCGCCAGCGTCTTGTCCGCAGCCGGGTGGACGAGACTCCTCAAGCTGGCGTAGCTCACCCCGCGCCTTCGAGACAACGTCTTGTCCATCCTGACCATGAGGCGATCCATGCGAATCGCGTGGACGGGATGGACCAGCCTGGCAAACCAGGGCAGGGCCGATGCCGGCCTTGCCGCACCAGCCAGAACCAGAATGGCAGCGACTCCAGTGATAAAGCGTGTTTTTTTCATGACGACCCTCCTTGCCGAGTCTATCGGCTCAAGTGCTCTTTCCCCACAGACGCAGGAAGGTCTCAAAAGTTCTTTCGGAAAGCTTCCAGGATGAAACGTTCATCGAAACAGCAGTGTGTGTGCAAAAAATGGTGCGGGCCACGAGGCCACCGTGGCTCGACGTCAGCGTCGACGACGCAGCAGGATCCAGAGTGCGGCCATCGTCATCAACACAGGGAAGGAAATCGGGATGGGCCGCCCGCGGCCCCCGCTCGGCAGCACGTGGCAGCCGCCCACGATCGTCAGGCCGACCTGTCCGCAGTCGGCCTTTCCGTTGCAATCGGAGTCCTCGCAGTCGATCTTTCCGTCCCCGTCGTCATCCACCCCGTTCTGGCAGTCTTCGCTTCCTTGGACACAGGCCGTATCCGTGGCGCAGTCCGAATCCGCACAGTCGGTCTTTCCGTCCCCGTCGTCATCCACCCCGTTCTGGCAGTCTTCGCTTCCTTCGACGCAGGCCGTATCCGTGGCGCAGTCTGTATCCGCACAGTCGGTTTTTCCGTCCCCGTCGTCATCCACCCCATTGTGGCAGTCTTCCTGGTCGGGGCCACAGGTCACGGTCAGACTGTAGGCCCCACCTCCCTCGACTCCATCCACCACGACGTAGCTTCCCCCTTCGGGAATGACCAGGTCCACCTTCTCCGTTTTGTCGCCTCCCTTGTTTTCAGAAGACGCCATGCAGGCACTGGGATCGCAGCTTCCCTGGCCCGCGTGCAGCACGAACAGGTTCAGGTCCTGTCCACCCGAGGGCTTCAAAGTGACATGCGCCTCTGTGCCCACTGGAATGGAAAACTGGTAGGCGACTTCGGAACCGAGTTGCTGATCCTGACTGCAGCCGTACGTCACGTACCGCTCCGCGCCTCCGCTGCTGTCTCCTGTAACTGTCTGACCGCAGGTCAGGGCTGTGGCTGATTCGCAAGCCACTGGGCCGCTGCAGTAGGCCTGAGCCGCGCATTCCGGATCCGCGCAATCAATGACGCCGTCTGCGTCGTCGTCTATGCCATTGAGGCAATCCTCGGGATGCTGATTCCCGATGAACGCCTCGATCTCGGTCTGGTACGCGTCCACTTTCGTACTCGCGCCGAAATATTGGCAGTCGTCGTCCACCCAGGAAGCCAACCCCGCCACGTAGCTCTGTCCATAACGCTCGACGAGCGCCGGACCTCCGCTATCCCCACTGCACGGCCCACCCTCGCTCTCCTGGAAACCGATGAAATGCGGCCCGACCACGGCACCGTTCCAGGTACAATTCCCTGGGCCGTCACAGACCATACTCAGGCTCCCGGTCAGCATCAGCTTGCGTCCCACATGTCCATTTTCATCCTTGCCGAAGCCCACGAACGTCAACGCGATCCCGACGTCCTCGTTGGTCAGGGCATAGGCAGCCGGCAGGTATGGAATGGGCGTAATCCCGCCGGGTGCATCGTTCGACAGCCGAAGCAGCGAAATGTCGTTCAGCGCGAGGGGATCTTGAGGATTGTGGGAAATGACAAATCCTGGGTGCTGCCACAGATCACTGACCGACCGCTGCTGCGTGGATCCATGGATGTCACTTCCGAAAATCACGGTGAATCCGCTGATCGATTTACCATCGGTGCAGTGGGCCGCCGTGACCACCACTCTGGGTGCAATGAGGGTCCCCGAACACAGGTAGCCACTGGAATGCTTCACACAGACCACGGCCTGGTGCTCGGCACTTTGGTCCAACGTCCCATTGATAATGGGTCTGGTGGACACCTGAAAGTGCGGAACGTCCCTCCGACATGAGACCGGCCCCAACAGGACGATCATCCAAACCAAAGACCAGAACCGAAGTGGTCGGCGCATCCTCATTCCTCCCTATCTATCCGACCCTGCCCTACATCACAGGCAGAAAACATACGGAAACGAAGCAGCAACGACTCACCCGATACACAGCGTCAGAAACATCCTTTTGTATTATCGCTCACATTTAGGAATTCTTCAAGCAGGCTAGGAATTTTTCAAGCAGGCAAAGACTCCCGGGGACTCCCGCGACTCCCTCTAGGAACGATCCAAGATTCCGAGACCAAGGGGTGGTGTCACCGAAAGACGGCTGATTTGCAGAGATGCCTTCGCCCGCAACAGAGGCCAGCCAAGCCATGCAGCGCAACCTGA
Organism: Deltaproteobacteria bacterium; assembly: GCA_021162935.1. GTDB lineage: Bacteria > Myxococcota_A > Polyangia > HGW-17 > SLPX01 > JAGGXR01. Next base: position 35,993 of record JAGGXR010000028.1, on the reverse strand, counting down.
GCGCCCCAGATGGCTCAAGTGATGGGTCGGAATGAGAAAAAGGCGAAAGGACTCGCGAACGAAACGTGCGAAGATCTAGCGGCGATGCCCTCGACGGTCGTGCCCCTTGCGACCACGCAGGCGACGACGACCGTGCATGCCGCGGCCGCGACGGCCGATCCGAACGGAGCCACCGCCTCGAACGCGAAGCCCAGGTCCACGAACGCGAACACCAGGTGCGTGCACCCGGACACCAGGCACGCGAACCCGAACACGAGGCCCCCTGACACGCACACCCGGCGCGTGAACGCGCACACCTGGAGTCCGAATCCGGAGCCCCGGAGTCCGAACCCGAATCCCAGGCGTCCTCAGATGCATGTTCGGCCCCCTGACCCGAATGCCGCGGCCATGAATCCGACCACGGCGCCTGCGCCAGCCCACTCGAAAGTGCGGACGGCCATGCCACCGCTTCATACGACGGTCCGAAACGCGATGCCGCCAACGCAACCGTCTCCTGGCGAACGCCGGATTGGCCGGCCCGCGCCACCCAGGTCTGCGGTACCAACCGACCGGTCTCAAGTCCACCCGCATCCCGGGCCGGATCTTGACCGCTACCCAGGGCCGACGCAACAAGGGATGGTGCCAACCCGCCACCCGAATGGGCACGGGGCGTACGGGCTTGGGAATCTTCAAATCGACATAAACCGGCGGCACGGCCACGCCAACGATGGGCGCAAGCCGCCTGCCTCGATGATGGTGATAGTAGTAATACCGGCGGAACCTGGGACGACGATGCAGCCACCGTCCTCGCCACTGAGGATACCAGTCCTCGGCAGCGGGAACTATAGCGTCCAAGCTCGCCAGATCCGCATGGATCTTCTTCAGCTTGGGAACTGAGATCTTGTACTGACCAGCCGCAGCTCGTGCGGCAAGCAGAGACAGAAGATACGCCCTGGCAGCAACCCTGGCATCCACGGTTCGAACCTGCTCCACCATGGCATCGGCCCCGTCCAGATCGGCCTCGACGCCGGGCTGCAGCTTGATGTAGACAGCCTTCTTGCCGCCCTTGGCCGCTGCGTCCGCCTTGGCAGCCGCCTGCTCCGCGTTTTCCATGGCCCGCTTTGTGGCCTGCGCCAACTTCTTCTGCAGCTTCGCCAGCCTCCGAATCGCTGCCGCATGTTTCCTGGCAATCTGTTCCGCCCTGGCAGCAACCCGCTTGTCACGCGCTGCCAACCAGGCGTCCCAATCATCTTTTTGAGGGTCATATGCCTGCATCCTGCCCGGCCGACCGGCATCGGAAACCACGACCACATGTCCCTTCGCCACCTTGACAGGCGCGTTCAACGAGCCCGTTCCCGTGACTTGAACCGTACCATCCTCCACGCCAATGCGTCCCTCGCCCGACAGAGCCACCCCAACGTCTAACGAAGTACCCACCACCGCGGTCACAAAGGTTGGTGCGTAGACCATCAAGGGCCCCTGTCCAGCCTTGCGCTTGACCACGTCGAAATGGACCGCACCCGACAGCACCGTCACGCCAGGAGATGGATCCGTGATCGAGTCCGTTCCCTCGATCCGAAGTGCCGACGCGGGAGCCAGATCAATGCTCGTGTGATCCCACAGGTTCACCGTCGCCTTTCCGTCGCCGCCTACTCGAATAGTGTCGCCAGCGTTGAATGGTCGGCCCGCCTTGGCAGGCGCAAAATCCGCGGCACCCGTTGGACGAACCAAAACCGTCCCGCTCACGTCCCCCAACACGGCCTCGGCCACGGTTTTCCGTGCAGCCCTGGTCTCGGGCGCCTTGCGCGCATCACCAGGCTTGTGGGCCACATCCTTGCCTTTGTCGGACGACGCCTTGGCCGCGGTCTTGTCGGACGACTCCTTGGACTTGGTGGATCCTTTCTTGCCGCAGGCAAGCAACGATATCGTCGCTGCCAGCAGCACCAGCCACGTCAATCTCTTCGTCTGCAACATTCTGTTCCTCCTTGCCGTGATGGTCCCGCTCTGAATCCGATACACCCCGCATTTTCTTGCGAATTCTTGCGAATCGTGTTCCCAACGCTCATTTCCGTCAAGAAAAACAAACAGATTCCTCGATGAGCCCTCGCTGCTTCACCCGCAAGCCTCGCACTTCCCCTCCCCGATAAGGACGTTCGACCATGGACGATGTTGCAGCGAGCAACCGTTCAACGAGGCGCCCCTGGGCGCGGCCTGGCCCTGTGCTGCTTCTGGTAGAGCCACACGGCTCGTTCGTGCTCCTGCCTGGTGGCGGAAAAATAGTGACTTCCGTTGTTCTTGGACACGAAAAACAGATACTTCGTCCTGGCATGGTGCAGCACCGCCGCCAGGGCGGCACGGCCCGGATTGCAGATGGGACCGGGCGGCAGCCCCTCGTGCTGGTAGGTGTTGTACGAGTTGTCCGGATCGCGAAGGTGGATGTATCGGATTTTGCCCTCAAACTTCTGGCAGGCGGCACTCTTGTGCAGCGGAACCGTACATCCGTATACAATCGTCGGGTCCGCTTCGAGGCGCTTGGGACGAAACGATGCAAACAGGAGCCGATTCAGATAGACCGACGCAATGACCGGGCGCTCGGCTGGATTCGCTGTCTCCTTCTCGACGATGGACGCCATGATCACGATCTCCCGGTCTGTGAACCTGAGGCTGTGTCTGAGGCGGATCACGCCGTTGGGATACTGCTTCTCCAACTGCCGCATAATCTTGCGATGGCGTCGAACCATGAAGGCCAAAACCTCCTTGGCCGAGGCATGTTCACGAAACTTGTACGTGTCCGGAAACAGATACCCTTCGAGCGTGTCACCCGGCACGCCGAGCCTGTGCGCAAAGTGGCGGTCCCGTACGAGGCGGGCCAGTTCCTCGTAGCTGCCGAATCCAGCCCCGGCCAGGATATGCGCCACATCCAAAATATTCTTCCCCTCGGGAATGGTCACCTTCACAAGACGAACCACTGGCCCAGCCATGAGCGCAGCCAGAAGCTGGCTGGCGGTCATCGAGCCTGACAGATGATACCGCCCGTGTCTGATCTTAGAGGAGCCTCCACGCTGGGTCACGTAGAGTCGGAAGAACGCCGGACGGCTCACGATGCCCTTGGCATGCAACAGATCCGCGACGTCGCTCAGACTGGCGCCCCTTGTGATCTCGACCTGCACTGGTTTACGCAGCGTTCCCACCGGCCGATCCGGATAGGTCACCACGAAATGGAGGCCCCAGGCCACCGCCCCGAGCAGGCCGAATCCACTGACCAGAGCGACGACAAGGGCCGCCCGTTGGCGGCGCCTGGACGAGGCACGTCCTGTTCGTTTCTGCACAGGGGAAACATTTCCGGCGGGCCTCGGATGGGGCCGACCACCTTCCTCGATGCCGACCATAGACCTGTCAGCCTCGGATCCCACGGCTGGCAACGGCCCCCTATCCTTCAATGGTTCGGCTCGATCCGCCAAGTCGTCTCCGACCGCTGGTTCGATTTCAGCCAACGAGTCCGGCTTCGGCCTCCGACGCGGGGGTCGCGCCACTACAGTTTCGACCTGGTCGCGTCCAAGTATCCCTGCAGGATGATCGCCGCCGCCACTTTGTCCACGACCGTCTTCCTGCGACGCCGGCTCATGTCCGCTTCCAGCAGACTCCTTTCGGCCGCCACCGTGCTCATTCTCTCGTCCCACGTTTCCACCTGTCCGGTCCATTGTTTCTTGAGGGCGTCGATGAAGCCGGACACCCGTCTCGCACTGAAACCAATCCGGCCGCTCAGTTCGAAGGGCATCCCGACCACGATGACGGACACCTCGTGTTCCGAGGCCAGGCGCACCACCTCGCCCACATCACGGGCCACTCCGGTCCGACGGATGGTCAGCAAAGGGCTCGCCAACAGGCGAGTCTCATCTGAAAGGGCCACACCGACGGTGCGGCTGCCCACATCGAGTCCCAGGATACGCACGCAAATGACTTTGCCCCGTGGTACGCTGTGAGTCAAGGGAACGCGGAAAGGTCCACCGCCTTTCCACGAAAACAGACAGTATAGTACTATGGACACAATTCTGGATAAAGGGGATCGAGAAAAAACTCGTAGAAACGATGCCGTTTCGACCGGGGTCCACCGGTCGGGGAGCAGGTCGCGCAGTTTTGAGACTTTGGTGTCTGCAATCAAAAATCAAACCTGTCCGAGGCCGGGGCCTTGACTTCGATTGCAACTCAAAATACATGTATACAAACGTCATGTTTCCGCGCCTGCGGTCCGCGCCTACGGTCTGCGTCTATGGTCCGCGCCTGCGGTCCGCGCCTACGGTCCGCGCCTACGGTCCGCGCCTACGGTCCGCGCCTACGGTCTGCGTCTATGGTCCGCGCCTGCGGTCCGCGCCTACGGTCCGCGCCTGCGGTCCGCGCCTACGGTCCGCGCCTACGGTCCGCGCCTACGGTCCGCGCCTACGGAAAGAGGAGGAGAGAAAATCAGTTCCATGACTTCTACGACGGACACAGATGAGGACGGACCTGCCAGCGACCACGGAATCCAAGGGGAGGCGATCCAGGTCGTCCGTTCCCCTGGCGACATGCCTGCATGGACGGATTTGGTGGAGGTCTCCAGGTTCCTGCACGAAAAGATGCATCCCTGGGAGGATAGTCTGGAGGACGTGCGCCGCGGAATCGACTACGCGATGAGCGACGAGCCGGGCCGCGGAGGGTTCATCGTATTGGCCTCTGTGGAGGGTCACCTCGCTGGCGCCGTCGTATTCCTTGAAACCGGCATGGCCGGGTACGTACCCGAGGTACTTCTCCTGTTCGCGTGCGTAAACCCGGAGATGAGGGGCCGGGGACTCGGACGACGGCTCATCGAGGCCGGGCTCGAGAGCTGCACGGGACAGGTGAAGCTCCACGTGGAGCCGGACAACCCGGCTCGCAGGCTCTACGAGCGTCTCGGATTTTCGAGCAAGTACCTCGAGATGCGCTGGAGTCGATCGTGAACTCGGTCATCATCAACCTCCAGGCCCTGCGTCGCAACTTCGAGGTCATCGTGGGGATGATGCGCGATCAGGGCGCCTCGTGGAGCGTGGTCACCAAGGCTCTGTGCGGGCACGAGGAGACGATCAAGGCCCTGCACATGCTCGGCGCCAGGAGCGTAGCCGACTCCCGTCTCGATAACCTGCGGACCATCAAGCAGTCCGTTCCGACGCTGGAGAAGTGGTACCTGAGACTTCCCCACCTGTCCGTGGTGGAGGACGTCGTGGCGCTCTCGGACGTGAGCCTGAATTCTGAGATTGAAATCATCAGAGCGCTCGGAAAAGAGGCGGCGAGACAGGGCAAGACCCACTCCATCGTGATCATGATCGAACTGGGGGACCTCAGGGAGGGGATTCTGCCCGGGACCCTCGTCAAGTTTTACAAGGGCATCTTCGACCTTCCGAACATCCAGGTACTCGGTATCGGGGCCCAAATCGGATGTCTCGCCGGTGCTGTTCCCAGCGTGGATCAGGTGGCGCAGCTTCTCCTTTACCGGGAGCTTCTGGAACTCAAGTTCAATCACAAGCTTCCCCTCATCTCGGCGGGTTCCAGCATCTTCCTGCCCCTGCTGCAAGAGGCGTCGCTGCCCAGGGGCATGAACCACTATCGCATAGGCGAGGCTCTCTTCCTGGGCACTGACCTCGTCCACGGCGGAACCCTCAAGGGGCTGCGGGACGACGTCATCCTGCTCGAGGCGGAAATCGCCGAGATCAAGCAGAAGAGCCTCGTGACTCTCGGCGAGACCGTCCACTCCCAACCCTTCGAGCCGACAGTGAGCGATGGGGACGAATCCCAGCCGATGATGCCCGGGCAGAGGGGGTACCGCGCCCTCGTCACCGTGGGCCAGATCGACACGGACGTAGCCGGGCTCACACCTGTCAACCCGGCCCATCAGATAGCCGGCGCCAGCAGCGACATCACCGTCGTGAACCTCGGCGACGATCCGGGGGGGCTTGGCATCGGGGACACCATCACGTTCAAGCCGAACTACTCCGCCTTCGTCCGGCTCATGAACGATTCCTACATCGCCAAAAAGATCACCCCGTCCCTGGACGAGTTCGCCACCATGCTACCCGACGCCATGCGCATCAGCGTACCTCCGGCCATGGACGATGTCCGGCGGAACGGAGACGGTGGGCCCGGGGCCGGAAACCGGACGGCGGGGGACGTATGACGACGCGAATCGAGGATCCTCTCTCGACGCTGCGCTGACAACTCCACCGAAGGGAAACCAATCATTTCTGATCAACGACTTCCAACCTGGCCTCAAATCAATCTGTTTCCGAAAACAACGATCGGGCCTGCTCTGTGTGGGCGCTCCCCTTGACAGAAGTCGATCTGTGATTCCAAATACGAACGTCCAAGGGGACGCGACCAGAAAACCCGATACACGATCAGAAGAAGGAGTGGCTGATGGATCCGGAACATCGCGAAGAACTCATCGTCGAAGTGGTTCAGCGCGTCCTGGACCGACAGGCCCGGGACGACCGATCAGCCGAACAGGCCCTCTTCGACACGCTGTACCACGAACGACGACGGTTGGAGCACCACCCGGATGAACATGGGTCCGAGGCGTCGTTCTATGACCGCATCTATTCCGAAGCGACCAAGGCTGCGCCGGGACGGCACCGGGAACTACTTCGTAAGGTGCTCCAACAATTTGCCAACGAAGTGGACGGCCACTTCGACCGCCGCGTCTACGCCATGGCAACCAAGGCCGTACCCGTGGCGCTCAACGTGCTTCTCAACACGCTCAGTCCGCTGCGCCTCGTCGAGACCATCCAGGCACGTTTGGCTGGGTCGGCAGACGTCGTAGACGACATTGGACTGGCCGGTCAGATCGAAATCTCAGGCCACACCGAACAGGTCAAACGCCTGGCCAGAATCGGCACGACCATCTTGGTTCCAACCCATTCGAGCAACCTGGACAGCGTGCTCATCGGATTCGCGCTCCACCAACTCGGCCTTCCGCCCTACACATATGGTGCTGGCCTGAATCTCTTCGCAAATCCGGTGGTGGGATTCTTCATCGGCCACCTGGGCGCCTACACCGTGGACCGACGAAAAACGGCCCCGACCTACAAGGATCTGCTCAAGACTTACGCAGGCGCCACCATGGAAACAGGGTACCATAACCTGTTCTTTCCAGGCGGCACCAGGGGCCGAAGCGGCGCGGTGGAACACAAACTGAAACTCGGTCTGTTGGGCATGGGCCTCAACGCCTACATCAACAATCTTCTGGCTGGAAGACGACGTCCGGACATCTTCGTGGTACCTGCGACCATCAACTATCAGCTCGTGCTGGAGGCGGAGACCCTCATCGACGACCACCTCAAGGCCACCGGCAAAAGCCGCTACATCATCGAAGACGACGAGTTTTCCAGGCCGAGACGCATCCTGGATTTCATGACCAAGCTGTTCTCGCTCCATTCGAAGATCGACATCGTCGTGTCGCGCCCCATGGACGTGTTCGGAAACCCGGTGGATGACGAGGGACGATCGCTCGATCCCAAGGGCCGCATCATCGATCGTTCGCGGTACGTCCTGACGAACGACGTCATCGGACACGAACCCCAACGAGACCGAGAATATACCAGAGAACTCGCTCGATCCGTGGGCGAAGCCTTCCACCGCGACACCCTGATCAAGTCTACGAACCTGGTATCGTACGCAGCTTTCCAAGCCCTAAAGCACAAGAATCCGAAGACCGGGCTGTATCGACTGCTACGATCCTCCACGGAACGGTCCGTGTCCGTCAAGGACCTCTATCGGCACATGGAACAGACTCATCATCGAGTTCTGGACCTGGCGCAGGCCGGTCGGGTCCGCATCGACGACACGGTTCGCTCACAGGACACGGTGGCCATCGTGGGGGAAGCGCTGGCCCACCTGGGTTCCTATCACAGCAATCCCGCCATAGTCCGAAAGGCAAATCGAATCCTCTATCCTGACCCGAAGTTGGTGCTCTACTACGGCAATCGACTGTCCGGGTTTGGTCTGGATGATCTGGAGGCGTAGCCATGATGATCGATCACGACAAGAGTCAGCCTCGTCACCAATACGGTAAAACTGGAGGTGCAGACCGAGGCTACGACCGCGACCTGACCGTCGTCGGAGGGGGCAGCTTCGGGACAGCGCTTGCGTCCCTTGCCGCGGGCAATGACAAAAAGGTGATCATGTGGGTCAGGCGGCCGGAACAGGCCGCAGAAATCAGCGAGCAGCACACGAATGAGCGCTACCTGCCCGGCCATGATCTTCCAGGCGACCTGCAGGCCACTTCCGACATGGAGCGGGCCGTGCGTGCCTCCCGCACGGTGATCGTGGCCATTCCGTCCAAGAGTTTCCGGGCCGTGACCTCCATGCTGGGCGAATACCTCACCGGCGACCAGGTGGTGGTCCATTCCACCAAGGGGCTCGAACTGAATACACACCGACGCATGTCCGAAATTCTCACCGAGGAGACCTGCGCGAAAAAAATCGGCGCGCTGTCCGGCCCAAACCTAGCCAAGGAAATCATGGGAGGCGACCCAGCCGGCTGTCTCGTGGCCTCGCGGTTTGCCGAAGTGAGGCACTCCCTCCAGGTCATCTACGGAGGCTCTCGTTTTCGGCTCTACAGCGGTCACGACGTGGTGGGCACCGAAATCGCCGGCGCTTTCAAGAACATCGTGGCCCTGGCCTGCGGTGCTGCCCATGGAATGGGTTTCGGCCAGAACACCGTCTCGTTGCTCATCACGAGGGGACTGTCCGAAATGACGCGCTTCGGTCTCACCATGGGAGCCAACGTATTCACCTTCGGCGGTCTTGCCGGCGTGGGCGACCTGGTGGCGACCTGCACCTCACCATTGAGCCGAAATCACAAGGTGGGTGTCCGCCTGGGCAAGGGCGAACCCTTGGCCGAAATCTTGGACAGCATGACCCAGGTTGCAGAAGGCGTGCCCACCGTGGCTGCGGTGCAGCAGTTCGCCAAGCAAAGGCACCTGAACCTGCCCATCGTGAACGGCGTCCATGCACTCGTGCACGAAGCAATGAAACCGAACGACGTGATGCGGCTGCTCATGTCCATACCAGTGGGGCAGGAGCTTGCCGTTCTGCCTCACGGCTGACTCAAAAATTTATGACGCATCGACGCGCAGTCGTCGTCCGTGAGCCATCGACCAGCAACCATCGACCAGCAGCCGTCGACCAGCAGACCAAGGACACAAACGAACCATGACATTCCACCTGCCATTTCGGTCCCAACGCACATGCTATCCTCTCAGCGTCACGGACGAACGCCGATTCGACCAGGGCTATGACGGTCCCGTGTTCGTGTGGGACATCGACAAGACGTACCTGTCCACACACTTTTCGAGCCCAAAGGGCATGATGCGTATCCCCATCGAATTCGCCGTGGACAAAAGGGCCATCGCAGGCATGCCCCAGGTGCTCCGAGGCCTACGCCGTGGCCCAGGGCCTGCCTACGAAGGACTCCCCCTCTACTTCGTCTCGGCCAGCCCTCCCCAACTCAAATCCGTCATCACCAAGAAAATGCTCCTCGACGGGGTCGAGTACGACGGTATCATCTTCAAGGACTGGATTCGCTCCCTCGCACAGTTGCGACCAGGCCGTCTCCAGGAACAGGTCGGTTTCAAACTCTGTGCCCTGCTCACGGCCCGCCAGCCCAGGCCACGATCCGTCGAGTACCTGTTCGGCGACGACGTGGAACAGGACGCGCTCGCCTTCTATCTTTATGCACGCATCCTCTCGGGCGAGATGCCGCCGGGCCGGGCCGAAATCGCCATGAAAGAAGCCGGCGTCCCGCGCGACGATCGCCACTGTGTTCGCGCGCTCCTCGATCGTCTGGATCGGCCTCTGGGCTCGGTCGCCCGGATCCACATCCATCTCGAAGCGAAGACGCCTCCCGAACGATTTGCCAAATTCGGCAAACTCGTACGCCCGGTCCAGGGAGCCTATCAGCTCGCCCTGGCCCTCTACGCCGACCACCTCCTGCCGGCCAATACCGTGACCTCCATCGCGAACTCGATGGAGCCGTCCCATCGTACCGCCATGGAAACAGACGCCGTCGCACGAGGTCTGATCCCGAACGAATCCGACATCCCCCACTCGGATCGGATCTGACATCCTCAACTCGGCTCAAAACGTCTCGTGCATCGCCGTGCGACTGCAATGCACCGGACGAGGTGGTGCGCTACGACTTCTTCAGCTTCGTGACGAAGAGGTTGTCCGGCACGAAAAAACGCCAGGGCAGGTCGACTGCCCGGGAGATGCCGATCCTCGTGCTGCGTTCGACCTGCACGGCGCCACGACGGCCGAAGACCTGCAAGGCTTGGCCCAACGGACTGTCGTTCATGCTGCGATCCACACCCAACGCCTGGCACAGGCGACCGGGTCCGGAGGTGAGCAGCACCAAAGATTTTGGTCTGTCCGGATCCACGACAAGACTCGTCAGTCGCGCCTTGCGACGCTTCGTCATGATGGAAATGCCATCGACCGGTTCGATGGCGCGAATGAGCACGGCGCCAGGCATCTCGCGACCTGCTGTCATGTTGAGACAGACCTGCTGGTGGAGAGGATACACGTACAGTCGCCCGTAGGTCGCCATGATGGCGCTGGCGGACCGACGCCTGGTGACCGCATGGGACGCCTCGTCGTCCTTGTAGGCCTCGGTTTCCACGATGATGCCCGAGCAGGCGCCACGCACGATGAGGGCGCCCACGAGGTCCTCGGCCACCCGTTCGGGATCCCGGGCAAACCACTCTGCATCCAATTCAGGCCGACCTGTGACATCCACCATGTCGCTCACTTTCGCATTTTTCTGGACCATGGCACATCGAGTTCCACGACGCCAGCCACCCACATGCAACGGCGGCTCACTTCATGATCAACACGGCCATGCCCTGGATCCGGCTTTCCTTGAGGGCCACCAGGGCGTCGTTCGCCTGGGCGAGCGGATAGGTCGTGACCTCGGTTCGAATGGGAATGGTCACGGCGTATCGGAGCAGTTCCACGGCGTCGCGCCGCGTGAAGTTCGCGACGGAGCGCACCTGACGCTCATGGTAGAGCAGCGAATCGTAGTCGAACTCGGGAATCGGTGTCATGGTGATTCCCGCAAGAGACACGATGCCGCCGGGGCGCAGATCTCCGAGCGCCTTGGGCACCAGCGGACCGGCTGGCGCAAAGACGATGGAGCCATCCAGGGCCACCGGAGACGCGTCGTAGGCGCCGCCCGCCCAACGTGCACCGAGCTTGAGCGCCAACTCCTGGTGCTTCTGACTCCGGGTGAACACGTACACGTCCATTCCCAGGTGGCGCGCCACCTGAATGGTCACGTGCGCGGATCCGCCGAAGCCGTACATGCCGAGCTTGCCACCGACGGACACCTCAGTGAGCCTGAGGGCCCGATACCCGATGATGCCTCCGCACAGCAGCGGCGCGGCCTCCACGTCGCCAAATCCTTCCGGAATCGGATATGAAAAAGACTCGTGCGCCTTGGTGTGGGTCGCATAGCCGCCGTTGCGATGCAGCCCGGTGAATTCCGCCTTGGCGCACAAATTTTCGAACCCGGAGCGGCAAAAGTCGCACTCGCCGCAGGTCCAACCGAGCCAGGGCACGCCGACCCGATCGCCCAAGGAAAACCGCTCCACGTGAGGCCCGATCTCGAGCACGTGACCCACGATCTGATGGCCCACGATGAGGGGGAGATGGGGCAGCGTGAGGTCGCCTTCGACCGTGTGGAGATCCGTGCGGCAGACGCCGCAGGCATGCACCTCGATCAGGATCTCATGGCCGCCCGGCACCGGTCGGTCCAATTCTTCCATTGCGAGCCTCCCAGGCCCGGCAGGCCCGGTCTCGCGTAGCACCATTGCCTTCATGGTCGTCATCGTCGTCATGCTCCGTCATCCTTCCTGATCATTGCGTATCATCCCGCCCCTTTCGTCCCGCGGTCTGTCGTTGCTCGTCCATCACATCGAATCGTCGTTCCTTCTGGCGAAACCAAAAGCCATTCCTACTGGTCCAGATGGAAGACCCCATCGAGATACGCTCTGGGCCGGACGCGCGCTGTCACAGGCTGCGCCTGCCCTGGAAAATAGGCCACCACGCAGTAGGTCGCAGAGAGATGCAGCCCGCCAAAGAACAAAATCGGCGACTCCTGGCCTCCGTTTCCCCGCCCACCGTCGACCTGCCTCGTGGCCAGAAGCGCCCCGGGAATCTGACAGTTGCCCTGGCTGTCCGGGTCGTGCAGTTCCACCACGGCCCCAATCGCTCCCTTGTTTCCGCCACCTGGATTCGGAGCCGATCCGGACAGGCGCACCCGCAGGTAGCGAGGATCCACATGTGCCTGGCTGTCATCGTTACGTCCGTTGAGCAGCACCGCGGGCGATGCGCCCACACGACCAACCACGAGATCCAGGTCTCCGTCCTGATCCACGTCTTCGAGGAGCAGCGTCTCGATGACCTGGGACCAGGGAATCGTATCTGGAAGCGTCTGCACGTCAAACGTCCACTGTCCATCCCCGTCCGAATCCGCCTGATTCAAGGCCACGACCACCTGATACGCGCCGGGCGACCCGATCATCCAAACCAGATCCAGCAATCCATCGTTGTTCACGTCGCCCCAGGCCGCATCGTCGATCGCAGCAGGATGATCGACTCCGAAAGCCACTCCCACTGAATCAAACCTCGTCGCATCCCAGGAAAAAACCGCGTTGTATGGTCCAAAGATCATCTCGCTGTCTCGAAGCCACAAATCGAAGTCGCCGTCATTGTCATAGTCCCCCCAGCACAGGCCCCACTTACGGCCGTCACCGTGCGAAAAACTCAACCCAAGCGACAGATGCTCTTCGATGAACGAGCTTCCCTGGTTGATGAAGAGGCGCCCCGTGGCAGCCCCGACCACGGCGTCCACGTCGCCATCGCGGTCGAAATCCGCCACTGCCACCCAATCGCCGTTGTCGATATCGACGCTCGTCAACCCCAGAGACGCCGACTGGTCCACGAAGAAATTGCCACTCCCCTCGTTGTGCAGGAGCCGAACACCATCGCCGTCTTCGAGCAAGAGGTCCACCTGGCCGTCTCCATCCTGATCCATCCAGGCCAGGCCTTCCGGATTGTCGGGCGTCAGGCTCACCTCGGTCGCGTCCACCAGATCCAGACTCCCTGTTTCCTTGAACGTGTTCCGATACAGATGGAGGACCGGATTGCTCGGCGCCGGATTGAATCCAGCCACCGCAAGGTCAAAGTCACCGTCGTTGTCGAAGTCGGCCCACACAGCGCCACGATCCCCAACGATGACTGCGGTCACGACCTTGGTGGGAAAAACACCCTGCCCGTTGTTCACGTAAAGGTGTTCACAGCCCGATACGAACAGGTCCACCACATCGTCTCCGTCCGCCAGGCCCGCGGCGACCACGCCTGAGCACTTCGTGTCCGACGCCGAAATCGAGGGAAACGCTCCAGTCGATTCCACGAAAACCATCCCGTATCCGGCGTCTTGGCGGATCACGAGCGGCGCGTTCTTCAGATCCACATGCACCGTTCCCGTATTCCAGGCCCCGTCCGTACCCGTCACCGAAATCTGGTTGTCGCCCGGCGTAAGTTGCACGTCTGAAAAAAACAAACCACGAACCCCGAACGTCGCCAAGGAGGTGGCGCCCGTGGTCTCGTTGCGGACCGACAACTCGATCACGTCCGGCCCCACGAGGCCGCTGACCACCTCGTGATCCTCGGCCACAGGCGTGACAACCGGGTCCACCGACAGGATCAAATGCGTGTCCTTGACCGCCTGGCCTTCGGTGACCGACGACGTCGCTCCTCCCCTGGCCACCCAGGTGCGCAGGGTCACCGGCCCGTCGTCCAGAGGCGAACAATCCTGGTCGAACATCACCGCGCCGCCTCTGTCCGGCGCAGGAATGGGAGTTGCATGAACCGAATTCGTCCCATCGGTGACCTGCAAAAAAACTCGATCCGTGGCAAGCGAATCATCCGGTAGGGTCACCTGGATGGCCACCGCGTGCTGCGTCGCCTCGTTCACCACGTCTTCCGGATTGAGACGCGCCTGTCCCACGACCTTCACTCCAATGGGCGACGAAACCTCGCCACCGTCCACCCGCCCATCACCAGCGTCCCATCCCCCGTCGTGATCCGGACGGGCATCGCCGAATTCGGCGTCCTTCGTCATGGTCGCGGTCGGGTCGAATCGACAGCCGACTATCGACAAGGCCACCACGACCACGCCGACCAGCCGCAATGCGCCGCCCACCCCCAACGAACGAATCACCCCCAACGAGCCTCTCCCCAATAATTTCATGGTCACCTGTGACCTCCTTGATCCCGCACGACGAAAGCATACCGACCCTCACGACCGGAGCCAAATCCCAGGCCACCAAACCCAAACACAGCCACCGTCCGGGTCGCAGCCAAATCGAGGCACCAGCGATCAGCACCACCCCATTCCATATTGGCCGATCTGTACCACATCTCCGTGAGAAAAATCACGGATCAAGAAATCTACGTTTTCAACAAGCAAACGTCCCCATGAACCAACCGGCATCTTCCGATTCAGTGACCGTGACCGGCCGGGCCATAGGCCTGCCGCAGGTTCATCCCAGGATACCGGTCGTGGCGCAGAAGCATGCTGGCCAACCGATCGGAAAGGTCCCGCGGCGATTCTTTGCGCTTGAGTCCCTCCTCCACCATGGTCCGCGCCAGAACCGCCGCCTCCGATGGATGATGGTAGATAGATGGAAGGAGAGCGAGGCTCCCGTCGATGCTCACAATGCGCGCCTCGATCACATCACCCGCATCCACGCCCAACACCTGCTCGGAACAGGCGATCCGCCAACGACCTCCGTAGAGTAGATCTCCGAACATGGCGCCCCGCTTGCCCTTGTCCACCAACTCGAACAGACTCCGCTGACTCGCCGACGCAGACGCGAGCAGGTCCAGATCCCGCTTCGACAATCGCTGCCCCTGCTCTGCGACGAACAGTTCGATGAGTGTCCTGCCCCGAACATCTGCGGGCTTCCAGTCCAGCACCAAGAATTCGAGGAAGGCATTCATCCGCGCATCGAAGGAACGATCGTCTTCATTGACCCGACCGGTTCGCTCGAAAAACTTCTCCCGACCTCGATGGGCCAGTTCCTTGCGGGGCGCCTCAGCCATCCAGGCGCCGACACCGTCTAGCAACGCCTTGACCTGACTCACGGCGCCAAGAAGCGCATCGCAATCGACTGGAGAGGGATGCATGGTGGTCAGTTCGCTCCCACGGTTCCCGTGCGGCCACCGGAACCGGTCCCGTCGACCTCGTCGTGCACGGGCCGACCGTCCACCAAGGTGAGCAGCGCCCGACCCGTGACATCCTGCCCCAACAACGGCGTGTTGGACGCCTTGCTCCGCAGGTTCTTCGGCTCCACGGTCCAGGTCCGTTTCTCGTCCACCACGACCAGGTCTGCGGGGGCTCCCTCGACCAAACCGCGCCAGTCCAGGCCGAATGCAGCCGCCGGCCGAGACGTCCAGGCCCGAATCAAGGTCCCAAGGTCGAACACGCCGTCTCGGACGAGCGCTAGGCCCAACGGCAGGGCGGTTTCCAGCCCCATGATGCCGAAAGCGGCGTAGTCATATTCGAGATCCTTTTCGATCCGCGAGTGGGGCGCATGGTCCGTCACGATGGCATCGATGGTGCCGTCGGCGACCGCCTCTCGCAGCGCCGCCCGGTCTGCCTCGGTCCGAAACGGCGGGTTCACCTTCGTCTTCGTGTCATAGGTCAGACACGCCTCATCCGTAAACGTCAGATGCTGGATCGTGGCTTCCGCGGTCACGGGCAGTCCCTTCGCCTTGGCCCCACGAATGAGCTCCACCGACTCGGCCGTGGACACATGGGCCGCGTGGTACCGAGCGCCGGTCAGAGCAACCAACAAAAGATCACGCGCCAGGATCGATGCCTCAGCAGCCGCCGGCTGGCCCGCCAGCCCGGCCCTTGCCGAATTGATGCCCTCGTGCATCGGCGCGCCCTTGGCAAGCGCCTTGTCCTCGCAATGCTGAACCGCCACCAACCCGAAGGTCTTGGCGTATTCGAGCACGTGACGCATGAGCCCAGAATCAGCCACCGAGTCGCCATCGTCCGAAACCGCCTTGACGCCGAACTCGGCCATCTCGCCCATCTCGGACAGGGTCTTGCCCGCCCGCCCCTTGGTCATGGTCCCGATGGGTACCACGCGGCTCGCATTCGCCTCCTTCGCCCGATTCAGGATCAATTCCGTCACCGCCTTGCAGTCATTGGGCGGCTCGGTATTCGGCATGCAAGCCACGGTGACAAATCCACCGGCCGCAGCAGCCGCCGTCCCAGTGGCGATGGTTTCCTTATATTCCTGGCCAGGCTCGCGCAGATGCACGTGCAGGTCGATCAACCCGGGAAGCACCAGCTTGCCCGATGCGTCGATGCGACGCACGCCGTTTCCTGCGGCGAGCCCAGACCCTACCGCAGCGATGCGACCATTGGAAACGAGCAGGTCGCCCACTTGGTCCAAGTTATTCTCCGGATCGAACAGTCTCGCGTTGGCAATGAGCAGATCCATGTCACGCACCCTCACTTTCGCCAGCAAGCAGGTAGAGCACCGCCATGCGGACGGCCACTCCGTTTGCCACCTGTTCCAGAATCACCGACTGCTTTCCGTCCGCCACCTCGGGCTGCATCTCCACGCCTCGATTGATGGGTCCAGGATGCATCACGATGGCATCGGGCTTGAGCAGATCCAGGCGCTTGCGATTCAACCCGAACGTCCTGGCATACTCCCTCGAATTCGCAAAGAGGCTCTCGCCTCCGAGCCGTTCCTTTTGGATGCGAAGCATCATCACCACGTCCGCGCCCTCCACCGCACTGTCCAACTGCGTGTGTGTCGTGCATCCCAGCGTCTCGAGCCCTGGTTGGAGCATCGTCGCCGGCCCTGCCACCGCCACCTTGGCACCGAGCTTCGAAAGCGCCAGGATGTCCGACCGCGCCACCCGACTGTGCGAAATGTCGCCCACGATCGCCACCTTGAGCCCTTCGAACTCGCTTTTGTGCTCGCGGATCGTCATGCAATCCAGCAGTGCCTGCGTGGGGTGCTCGTGGGAACCATCGCCCGCGTTTATCACCGACGCCGCAATATTGCGCGCCAAAAAGTGCGGCGATCCCGCCGCCGAATGCCGAATCACCACCGCATCAGGATTCATCGCCTGCAGGTTCCTCGCCGTGTCCAGCAGCGTCTCGCCCTTGACCACCGCCGACGTCGAGATGGAAATATTGACCCCGTCCGCGCTCAGCCGCTTCTCGGCGATTTCGAAGGACACCCTCGTCCTTGTCGATGGCTCCATGAAAAGGTTCACCACCGTGCGGCCGCGCAGTGTGGGCACCTTCTTGATCCGGCGCTCGGAAATTTCCTTGAAGGTGCCAGCCAAATTCAAAATCGTCAGGATGTCTTCCCGACTCAGTTGCTCGATACCGAGCAAATGTCGATGACCAAAACTCATGACTTCCGCACCCCCTTGTTCGGCTCCTCGGTTGCTCCGTCCAACTCCTCGGTTGCTCCGTCCAACTCCTCGGTTGCTCCGTCCAACTCCTCGGTTGCTCCGTCCAACTCCTCGGTTGCTCCGTCCAACTCCTCGGTGAGTGCCAACACGACCACTTCCTCACGACCGTCAGGGTCGGTCAGCAGCACCCGCACCCGCTGGTCGAGCTTCGTATCCAGCGAAATACCCACGTAGTCCGCCTGGATGGGCAGCTCGCGCCATCCCCGATCCACCAGCACCGCCAGCTCCACCTTTTTCGGCCGACCAAAATCCATCAACTCGTCGAGCGCCGCCCGCACCGTGCGCCCCGTGTAGAGCACATCGTCGACCAGCACCACCTTCTTGTCTCGAATGGAAAAATCGAGACGCGTAGGCCCCACCTCGGGATCGGGCAACCCGTGGATCGCATCATCGCGATACAGCGTGATGTCTACGACCCCAAGCGGAAGCAGCACGTCTTCCTTTTGGCGGACCAACTCCTGGAGACGATTGGCCAGCACCACACCTCTGGTCCGGATCCCAACGAAACACAGGTCATCCGTCCCCTCGTTTCGTTCCACGATCTCGGAAGCCATCCTGCGGAGCGTCCGTGCAATCGCCTTCTCATCCATCAGCGTTTGCGAAACCGACGTCATACGTGACTCCTCTCGCTGCTGCGATTTGTGAACCTCGTCAAACCAGTACTTCTGAACCTCGTCAAACTCGTACCGGCAAACCTCGTCAAACTCGTACCGGTGAACCTCGTCAAACTCGTACCGGCAAACCTCGTCAAACTCGTACCGGTGAACCTCGTCAAACTCGTACCGGTGAACCTCCTCAAACTGGTATCGGCAAACCTCGTCAAACTCGTACCGGTGAACCTCTCCACCACGTCGCGCCCTGGACCAATCGACCATGGGCCAATCGACCATGGACCAATGGGGCGACGCCTGTCACCCCCAAGCGTTCTTTCCTGCCGAACTTCGCATCATGTGGAACTTTTTTCGCCATGTACGAAGGATGCCCCTGCAAGTCAAGTGCAATATGGACAAAATGGAAACGTCCCCCTCAAACACAAGCGACAACTATCCTGGGACCGGGGGCGTGAGTCGAAGATGGTTGGCCGACTATCTGCACCGATGGGGCGAACGACCCGATCGTCGCGGACCAGAAAGCCGGCCAGACAGGTAGAAACTGAAGTAGATTCGATCGACGGCCCCAACCGCTTCCGCTCCCCCGATGCCCGGCCGATTCGCTTCTCATCTGAGGCGTGCCGCCTCCGTCGCGACATGGCCAGCCAGTGTGGTGACGGAGGTCTTGAGTCCGGTCATCGGAGACAATTCGGAAAAATGGTCTCCCCTATATCTCAGCGGCTCAATCTTGCCCAAGCGTGGCTCATTTTCTAGAACCATGCCGCCCGGCATGCGGCAAGCCGTGGTCTGTCACCCTGTGTTCTGCCGTGTTGTGGCCTACCGACCTGTCGGGCGAGCCGTCGTTGGGCGATACATCGTCAGACGAGCCGTCGTGGAGTGATACATCGTGAGACGAGCCGTCGTGGAGTGATGCACCGTGAGACGAGCCGTCGTGGAGTGATGCACCGTGAGACGAGCCGTCGTTGGGCGATACATCGTCAAACGAGCCGTCGTGGAGCGAGGGAAACTGCTTGGTCGGGTCCTGTTGGACGCGGGCCCGGGAGGGATGCCAGGGCTGCGGTCGCAAAAGGATGAAGGCGACGGCGGTTGCGATGCCGCTGACCAGGAAGGTTCCAAGAACCGAGTCGGCGGCGATGGCGAGCTTTTGGCCACGGTGTAGGCTATCCATGGTCGGAGCGTCGGCATGTTCGAAGTCGAGGTAGTTCTTGTGGGACAGGCCTGCCAGGGTGATGCCAGCGACGAGGGTGGCGGTGGCGACGCCGAGCCCGACCCAGGGCCACGGTCCAAAGCTGGTCCGCGTGGGGCGTCGTTCGAGTTGGACCATGACGGTGACGCGGCCCTTTCGTCGTATGGTGACCGGGCCATGCCAGCTCAACCGACCGGGATCTGCGACGGCGATGACGTGGGTACCGACCGGGATGTCGGTACGAAAAAACGGAGTCATGCCGACGGGCCGCTGGTCGATGGTGACGACGGCGCCCATGACGTTCGACATGATGCTCAGGGTACCGGTCTGCGTGGGCTTTGGACGCAGGACTATCTCGATCCGACGGCGCTCTTCGGCGTTGACGACCACGCGTCGGGTCTGACCGAGATAGCCGGATTTCCGAACAAAAATCACGTGCGGGCCAGGACTGAGGCGCAAAATGATGGGACTGCGACCCACCGGGGCGGCGGTGTCGTCGTCGACCAACACGTCGGCCTGCTTGGGTCTGGTGCGCACGGAAATGGCTCCAGCAATGAGGCGCAAGGTGCTCTGCACGCGCACGAGGCGACCAATGGTCATGCTGACCGAAGTTTTCGTGCCGTGATAGCCCTTCTTTTCCAGGATGAGGGTATGGCGGCCTGGAGCAAGGGCGACGACCACCGGAGTGGATCCGTACTGGCCCAGCGACCGACGATCCACGTAAAGGAAAGCGCCAGGAGGATTGGTCTGGACGAGGACCCGAGCCACTTTGGATTGGAGACGGGCAATGGCCTTCTGGGCAAACTTCTTGTTCTCGGCATCCACGTTTGGAAAGGAGGCAAGCTCTTGATAGAAGGTAAAGGCTTCGTGGAGTCGACCGAGTTTCTCCAGGGAGAGGGCGATGTTGCGAATGGTGTTTGGATTAGGCGCGGCGCGGTTGGCCAAGAAAAACCGATCGAGAGCCGTTTGGAGGTCGCCTCGTTTCAAGGCGGCGACCCCTTCGCGAAACTGGTAGCGAAATTCGGTTGCCGGAGACGCGTCAGCGACCCGCGTGGCCAGGAACAGGCCGCTCGATCCGAACACGGAGAGCCAGATGCCACACGAAAGGACGAGGCGGCGGTGTTTCATTGTTGTTCTGTCCTTTCCGCGGCCAACCACCGTTGCTTCATTGCTGTGCTGTCCTTTCCGTGGCCAACCACCGTTGTTTCATTGCTGTTCTGTCCTTTCCGCGGCCAACCACCGTTGTTTCATTGTTGTTCTGTCTTTTCCGCGGCCAACCACCGTTGTTTCATTGCTGTTCTGTCCTTTCCGTGGCCAACCACGAGCTACGGACTGAACTTGAACCCTGCCCGGGGCGGTCGGGTCCTCCTCGCCGGGCGGTGGTGGGCCGATCGAGTCTTTCGGACGAGCACGAAACGAACGAACTTCGTGGCTCGTGGGTCGATCCAGCGCGATCTGGTTTCCCAGCCCGACTTGGACGCCCGCACCAAGACTTTGCGACTGGTTCCAGAAATCCGACACGTAGTCGGAGCACGAGCGCAGAAGTGACCTGCGATGCGAATCTTTGCGCCAGTGGGCCGCGATTCCACTCGGACCGTCCGAAGGGGTGAACGGACCGAGTTCCGGGCCGATGCGATTGGGGCGGTCGTCGTTGGTCCGCCCGACCCATGCTCTGACGAACCGGTGGAAGCGACAGCAGGCGAGCCGGTGGTCGAACCACGGATCGAACGTTGGTTTGCTCCATTCACCTCGCGTACAGAGCGCGAAGCGGCTGTGTCCCCGTGATTGGGGCCACTGGCCGACGACTGATCCTGGCTCGCCGAAATGGGCGTTGTCGATGACGAGGGCTGTGCCCATGAACGCAGAGACGAAGGCACAGACGAGCGCGAAGATGACTTGGAGGAAAAATGCAGGCCGAGCAGCACAACGGCCACAAGCCCCGCCAGGATGCCGACGATCACGCTGGCCCGTCTCAAAGCAGCCGTGCGGCCTACCGGAACCGTCGTGCCCGACGAATGGGCGACGTTGCCCGAAGGCGCTCCCGTGGTGCCGGACGGCTGACCAATGCCGACCAACTGGCCGTCTGTCGTGCTGGCTGGCTGACCGGAGTCGATCTGTGGGCTCGATCCGAGACCGGAAAAAGAGCCAGAAGCCGATGAGTCGGCATGCCAGGTCGGTCCAGTAGCCAGGTCGCCAGAACCCTGAACAGAAACTTGGGCCGCTGCCTGGGCCGAGTCGGGCCCGCCCGGTATGGATATGTCCTCGCGGCCCGTTCGTTGCTCTCCTGCGGAATCATGAGCCGACGAAGCATGTCCATTGCGTCCTGTCACCAACCGGCCCTGCCGATGGTACGAATGGTCCTTCGTTGCCCGGCCCGGTTGCGATCGCCAACCCGCTTTGGTGGACGAACGCGGTGACGAGGACGAAGCCGATTGTGAAGACGATGCACCCTGCAAAAACGACGCGGCGCGCGAAGGTGATGTGTCCGGAGAAGGCGATGCGTCCTGCGCAGACAGGACCTCCTCGGGGGACAACCTGGCAAGGCGGCCCGAGGGTCCTGTCCAGGGATCCCGGTCAGTGTCCAGGGGTAGAACTGCGCCCTCGGCGCCCGTCAGGGGCCGGACCATGGACCGAGGACGCTGCTGGCCCGAGCAGCGCCACAGTTCGTCGCGGAGTGCGGACACGCTTTGAGGACGTGCCGTCGGATCCTTGTCGAGGCAACGCATGATGACCGCTTCGAGGGCCGAAGCAATCGACACGATGTGCGACGGCGGGTCGGGTTGGTCCTCGACGTGTGCCATGAGCACCTCGACGTAAGAATTCGACTCGAAGGGCAGACGACCGGTGAAGGTCTCGTACATGATCACACCGAGGGCGTAGATGTCCGACCGGTGGTCGATGCCGCGCCCGCGGCACTGCTCCGGAGACATGTACGACGGGGTGCCGATGGGGACGCCCGACCGGGTCTTGCCGGTTTTGATCCCGGATTCGGCGAACTTGGCGACACCAAAGTCCACCAGTTTGGCCACGACACGGTCGGTGGTTCGATGGAGGCAGATGTTGTCCGGTTTGAGATCCCGGTGCACGATGCCTGCTTCGTGCGCAGCAGCCAACGCGGAAAGAACCTGGTCGAACAACTCCATGAAGGCAGCCAAGCTCGGCTTCCAGCCCTTGGCCAACAACTGACGCAGGCTGCCGCTGTTGAGGAACTCCATAACAAAGTAAGGAATGTCCTCGTCGATGTAGCCGAAGGAAAAGATGTCCACGATGTTCGGATGCCCGATCCGATTGACCGCCTTCGCCTCTGCGATGAACCGCTCCATAACATCCGGGTCCTGTGCCAGGGCCGGCTTGAGCACCTTGATGGCAGCTCGCTTTTCGATGACCGGATGGATCCCGGCCAGGACCCAGCCCATACCTCCCGAACCAAGGAGCTTGAGCACCTGGTACTGACCGATCGTGGTCCCTTCTTCGATGGGGCAGGGCTCGACGGTCATCGCCCACCGTCCATCGGAATGCCGCCGTCCGCTGAACGTCCGCCGTCTGCTGACAGCCGCCCGTCTCGTGGCAGGCCACCGTCTGCTGAGACACCGCCATCCTTGCATTCGACATCGTCGTCAGACGGGCCATACTGGATGCGGACGTCGTCCACCAGTCCTTCACTAAACACCGGCCCATAGCGGTCGAACCCGCGAGACGTGATGCCGAAGTACGGCATGCTGGCTGCGCAGACCGGATGGTCCAGGTCGGCGTAATAGATCTGCCGGTCGGTGCTGGGATCGAACACGTCCACGGCCATCTGGTCGCTGCGGGGATCGTACAGGATGCTGGTCCGAAGCCATTTCTGAGAATAATCGCCGCTGTGGTCGGCGTAATGTATGAAGCGCTGATCACAAATACGACCCGCCACATACTCGCCGTGGTCGTTGTCTCCGGTGCCCACCCGAACGAACGAACTGACCGCATCGTACATGGAGGCATCCATGAGACCCGGCATGATCCCGCTAGCCCAGTTCAGCGTGGAAACGTACCAAGAAAATTCCATCTTGAGCGGCTGACGGGACCAAGGCTCGGCCAACGTTTCGTAGCAGGCCGCGTCGCTGCCCGATTCCCAATGCAGCCACATGGCGTCGTCGGACTGCTCCCACTTGCACATAGCGGGTTTGTCGGCGTGCCAATCCGGATCGGCGTGGAAGGAATCCTCATAGATGATGCGCCAAGGGTGCGCCGACACGTGCTGTCGGACAATGATGCGTCGCAGGATCGTCTCCTGGACGGAGTGCTCCCTGGCTTGGTCGATGGCACTGAGCACACTCAAGTAAAAGGTCCTGTGTGGGAGTCTATTCTCGGTTCGATACATCTCCACCCATGCGCCGTCCACTCTTTCGAATAGGACCACCTGCTGATCATCCAGGTCCATCCGAACGTGCCACACGCGACTCGTCTCCCGGTCGGTCGAGGGGTCGGGCGGAGCGAGCCCGCGGGTCGCAGGATCGGCCTCCGCGGTCCCTTCGTCTCCGG
This sequence comes from Deltaproteobacteria bacterium, assembly GCA_021162935.1. GTDB lineage: Bacteria > Myxococcota_A > Polyangia > HGW-17 > SLPX01 > JAGGXR01. The sequence goes on along the minus strand of JAGGXR010000028.1, from coordinate 12,119 downwards.
TACCGTCGAAGCGCCACAGCAAGTTGCGATGCCCCGTCTTCCAGAGCAGAAGCATCAAGGCCGGTGCTCTGCCTGCAGTGTCCGGCCTGGGGCACGGCTGCGTGGAATCGCCCTTGGGTGATACGAAAAACTCGGGGCCTCCAACGTGCGCCGTAAGGGCAATCGCACTCGAGTAATAGATGGTGTTCGGCGGAGTGTCCACGATCAGGTCGGCTTCGATGGAGAGCCTGCCGCGCGTGAGATCCAACGGCTGCGACCAGGCGATGCCCGCCTCTTCTTCGCAGGCATAGCGGCTCGTCCCCACAACGATGTGGGCGCCATCGGCCTGCACCGATACATCTCGATCCCGAGCATATCCAGAGGTCGGCGCAATGGTCTGCCAACCATGCGCAGCAAAACCGGAAGAGAAGTCATCGTCGAGCAGCACAACCCCACACAGGCGCATATTGTGACAGACCCGCGTCTCACAGCAACCCTCGTCGTCACAGTCGATGGCGCCATCGAGGTTGTTGTCCACGCCATCCGAGCATCGGTCCTCGCCCGCCTCACAGCAGGCCTGAGTCGCACTGCACGATGGGTCCCCACAATCGACGAGTCCATCGTCGTCGTTGTCGCGGCCGTCGCTGCACAGGGCATTGGTATCCTCCTGGCAGAAGGCACCGCAACCTGGATCGAAACAGTCGATGAGCCCGTCGCCATCGTTGTCCTGGCCATCGGAGCACAGCAGGGCGCTGTCCTCGATGGGACATTGGCCAGGAATGCGGCACTTGTCGTATCGATCGACCACGCTGCAACCGAGCATGAACAATGCCACGATGGCGAAAAGCAGGGGGAACATGCCGCGTCCCTGTGCAGGACGAAACAGCAAAACGAGGCTCGGATCCGTATGGGACAAAGAACCAGGGGTCGTATCAAGCAGAGGAGCAGGGATGATACCTGCACTCGCTCTGGACACATTCGTGAAACGATGTGCTGCGTTCATGTCGACTGAACACTCCGAACAATGCGCTGCGTCGCCCCACGACGCGGAGAATCACCACCAACAAAAAACACGGGCTCAACAACCGTCGCCCACCGAAGACAGCGTACCAGGACGAACGGTCACCTACCGCAAGAGGTCGCCACCTGAAGCACAAACAAGCGACGCGTTCGACAGATGCAGGTCGTGAGTCACCACCATCGAACGTTTGGACTCCTGCGATCAATTCCCAAAGCCATTCCCGAAAACTGGTTTTGTGTTTTACCAAAAACATGAAAAGGGGGAAAGAGACAAAAAAGGTGCGTCAATCGTCAACTCATGGCGCTGCCAAAGATGGTTGGTGACATTGAATGACAAACACAGGCAAGGCCCTGCTCGCTCGGTCCGTCAGGAAATATGAGCCCTCTGTTCCTCGGCGCGGGGCATGGCTTCGATGGCAAGGAGCGCTTCGCCGTCATTCTCGGCGTGCTGCACCGAACTTCACTGACATTTTGTATCGACAAACAATGAACCACAAGGGTATAATTTGGCCCTAAAATGATGTGGGTTCCAGCGGACATCGAGGCGTCGAGCGAGGGAGTTCTGCCGACACGTTGTCGCTACCCGATACGGTCGGAACGCTTCGGGGCCTGATTCTCGCAGGGTCTCATGGCGAAAGGTTGTAGAGTGCGCATGACGGGCGGCGTCTCAACATTAAGTGTTTCTTTCTTGCTGATCCTGTCAGGCTGTTCCCTCCATTTTCCTCCAGTCCTGGTGGGAGACGGCGGCATAGACGGCGGCATGGTCTGTGGGAACGGACTCATCGATCAAGCAGAGTCTTGCGACGATGGAAACAAGACTGATGGTGACGGATGCTCGTCTGCCTGCAAGGTGGAGCCGGGCTGGAGCTGCTCAGGGCAGCCTTCTGCGTGCGAGGCCACCTGTGGGGATGGTATTGCGGCAGGACAGGAGTCCTGTGACGGATCGGACCTGCGGGATGCGACCTGCCGTGACCTGGGACATCCGAGTGGAAGCCTGGCATGCAACGATGACTGCAGCATCGATGCGTCCGGCTGCGCGAACTGCAACGACGGAGTCTGTGACTTTGCTCTGGGAGAAACTATCGACAATTGTCCTGCCGACTGCGGCTTCGTCCAACTTGCCGTAGGCTTTCAGACGAACTGCGCACTCCGGGCCGACGGCACGGTCTGGTGCTGGGGCGAAAACGATTACGGGCAACTCGGACTCGACGAAACCACGGCATACAGCGCCATTCCGGTTCTGATTCCAGGTGTTGGCAGCGCAATCCATGTCGACGTGGGCGGCCATCACGTCTGCGCCCTCGTAGACGGAGACGCGACCGACCGAGCCGTCTGGTGCTGGGGACAGAACAACTTCGGCCAACTCGGCAATACGTACCTGCACGCCCAGCCCGTTCCGAAACGGGCAGAAGGCCTCGGCACGGACATCACGGGGCTCGACGTCGGTTGGGACGTCTCCTGCGCGGTCCAGTCCTCGGAACGTGAGGTTGCCTGTTGGGGGATAAGTAGAAACGGTTTGTTGGGTTGTCCCGTGGTGTCAACCGCAAGCCCTCACCCAACGCCGTTCGTTCGAACATGGAACGAACCTGTGGAACAGGTTTCCTGCGATGCCGGTGGCTGCTGCGTGCGACTGCATGATATCGGCCAGATAGCCTGTTGGGGCGGAAATGATCATGGCCAACTCGGTGACGGTACCCACGATTCGACCTGTGTGCCCCTCGTGGTCGAGTCGATCTCGACGGTCGCGTATCTCAACATGGGCGACCATTATGCCTGCGCAGTCGACGAGGCCGGGACCGCCTGGTGCTGGGGACACAATGACCAATTGGAGGCCGTGCCAACCGAACCTGACGAGGATGTACTGTCCCCGGTTTCCGTGAAAGGTCTGCCGCCGGTCGCCTCCATCTGGTTGGGATGGCACCATACCTGTGCCACCACGACCGAGGGAGCTGCCTGGTGCTGGGGCCAAAACGACTGGGGCCAACTCGGCAACGGGGTGACCTACCCCACAGCGCAGCCTCCTGTCGCCGTCCAGGGGCTCGACCATGGGGTGATAGACGCGGAGGCTGGTTGGGAGCATAGCTGCGCGCTGCTGGAAACCGGGCATGTGCAGTGCTGGGGAAACAATGACCTGGGCCAGCTGGGCAACGGCACCACCGAGCCCAGCACGACGCCGCTCGACGTGGCGTTCCCATAGAAGGGGAGCCCGAAGGGACGATCAGCAACCGAAAACCGACAACACGTCGGGCCAGGCCGTCCACGTCGCGCCAGACCGTCATGGAGGGACATCATGTTCAGACGGATTTTCTTCGCTTCCATCATCGGGGTCCTAGCCTCCGTCGGTTCCACGGCAAGGGCTGCGACGTACTACGCGGGGCCGGACGGCACCGAAAGCGGTGATGGGTCGCAGGCCCACCCATGGCCGATGAAATACGCGGTTGCCCATCTGAGCAGTGGAGACACACTGCTCGTCATGGACGGTCTGTACGTGGGCGCCATCAACATCAGTCGTTCCTTCGACGACTGGGTGACCATTTCGGCAGAGCACCCCTACCGGGCGAAGCTCACCAATGCCGAGAATGCGGGGCCCGTGTTTTTTATCTACACGAAGGGCTCGGCCAAAATCATCATCGAAGGATTCGTCATGTCCAACGCGGATCCGAACCACCAATGCACGACCCGCGAGGGCGAGGACCTGGTGCATTTTCAGGATGCCCAGGACATCATCTTCCGAAACAACATCGTCTTTGGCAACAGCGCGCCGGGCACCTGCAACGAGCTGCTCAAAATCAACCGCGGCGGCGATCCCTATTACCCCAAAAACATCCAGATCACGGGCAACGTATTCTATGACCGGGCCAACGCACCGGGAGCAGACCTGATCGACTCGGTTCGGCCCGGCGAACTCGATATCACCGAGAACATCTTTTTTTCGCGGCATTCGGACAACGCCCAGTCCTTTATCACGATCAAACGCCAAGTGGATGCAGCCAGCCTAGGCATCACGCCGCGCAGCCCGCGCTACAACATTTCGCGTAACGTGTTTCTGAACTGGCACGGCCCGAACGACCAAGCCTTCGTCCAACTGGGCGAAGACGCCAATGCGGAGGTCATGATCTCCGATGCACTCATCGCCAACAACCTAATCATCGGCAACTCGTCCATGCCCCTGGGCGCACCATTCCAGCTCAAGGGAGTACGGAACGTCACGGTGGAGGCGAACACGGTTATTGGCGACCTGCCTGCGCGAGGCTACGGGTTTCGCATCGGCACCGAAGGTGACAACCTGCAGATTCGTGACATCTTCGCATACAACAACATCTTTGCCGACCCGACCGGAACCATGGACGACCCGCTCGTGTTCACCTACGGCGACGTGGATACTTCGAGCATCGTGCTGGACCACAATCTCTATTACAACGCCCAGACCGCGCTGCCGACTTCGGGCACGCCCACACCAGCAGACGACGCGAACCGTATCGTGGGCGATCCAGCGCTCGAAACGGACCAAGGGAACATCGTGCTCCCCGTGTGGGACGAGACCAACCACCAATTTACCAGTGGCGCCACGACCATCCGACAGGAATTCGAGCGACTCGTCATGACCTACGGCGTCATCGGCGACGCCAGCGCCGCCAAGGATGCGGCTGATTCGAGCCACATGCCAACGGTTGACATCTTGGGCAGGCAACGAGGCGCACAACCCGACATCGGCGCCTTCGAATTGGGAGCAACGGCATCAGACGGCGGGCTGGATGGTGGTTCGGGCCGCGACGCGGCAACCGGAGATGGGGGGACGACGAGCCACGACGCAGCCCAAACGACCGACGGAGGCACCAACAACACGAGCCATGGCGACGAGGGATGCGGTTGCAGCCAGTCCTCGAACCAAGGCGGTTCTTCGGTGGTCGTCGCCATGCTCCTCCTGCTTGGCTTGCTGCGTCGAAGAAACAGTCGGCGTCCAACCCAGCCATCCGGCCAGTGACCCAGGCTCGACCAATCCCGGCCGTTGGGGCCGGAGGCCCAGACGCAAACGTTGAAGCGTGACACATGACCGACGGCTGCAATGCTCGAACAGCGGCTTCCTGATTCTCGTCCACCCTCTCGACTTCCACGAAACTTCGATCTACAAGGATGCAGATTCACCGACTGAACTCTTTCTCATCCGGAGGACGTGATGACTCTTCGACCCAATCATCTCAATATGAAATCCAAGGCACGTTCAGGCCGAGCTGCCGGCTGGACGCGTCTCGGAGTCATGGCGGCGACGGCGCTCCTGGTGACCCAGGCAGCCCGGACGGCCCATGCGAAGACCTGTATGAGCGCAGCGGATCTCGTGGCCATCAAGACACCGTTCGGACCCCAGATCAGCCCAAACGGCAGATGGGTCGCGTTCACGGTGAAGGCTTCGAATCAAAAGACGAACAGCAATACGTACCAGATATATGTGGTGTCGAGCAACGGAGGCCCGGCTAGGCGTCTCGCAAACACGGGCACGGCGAACATGGCGCCCGCTTGGTCACCCGATGGGTCGAAGCTCGCATTCGTGTCCAACAGGTCCGGCAAGCCGCAGGTTTGGATTCTTCCCTTTGCCGCAGGCGGCGAGGCGAGACAGTTCACCCATCTTCCACAAGGCGCATCGGATCCGCGCTGGTCACCGGACGGCAGGTTCCTGCTCGTTACGTCGGACGTGAAGCGTCCCTGCGCACTCAGAACATGCAAGACCGCAGCCTGCAGGAATTGGTGCAATGGCAAATCGCACATCAAGGCAAAGGTGTTCAACCACCTCTTCTATCGCAGTTGGAACCACTGGACCGACAAAAACGTCAGCCACGTCTTCAAGGTGGATTCGCGCACCGGAAAGACGTTCGACGTAACTCCTGGCCAGGCGAACGTGCCTCCTCTCGATCTGGGAACATCGCATGATTACGTGGCGTCGCCCGATGGTCGGTCGATCGCGTACGTGAAGAACACGGACCGAATCCCGGCCGCAAGCACGAACAACGACATCTTCTTGGTGACCGGCGCCCCGCGTCGGCCGAGGCGTCTGACACGATCCCACGCGGCCCAGGCTGGGCCCAGATTCTCGCCCGACGGTCGCTTTCTTGCCTACAAGGCCATGGTGCGTCCTGGTTTCGAGTCGGACCGCAGCCGCATCGTGATCTTCGATCTGAGGTCATCGCGCACGAGAACGTTGCTCCGCACCTTCGACCGATCCGTGAATGACTTCGTTTGGGCTCCCGACGGAAAGACCATCTACTTCACTGCGGAGGATCGGGGACACGTGCCGGTATTCGCCGTACCAGTGACAGGAGGGCCGGCACGCACCGTGGTCCAGAAGGTATTCGCACGATCGCTGCGCATCAGCAAAAACGGCCGATTCCTCGTGTTCGGTTCCCAGGCTGCGGACCGCCCGCCCGAGTTGTTCCGATTCGACCTGGCCGCCAGACGGCTGCGTCCCATCACCCACTTCAACGACTGGTTCGTCCAGTCGCGATACCTGGGAAAACTCACGTCGTTCTGGTACCGAGGCGCAGCGGGTCAGCGCATCCAGACCTTCGTGCTCAAACCAGCCAAAGCATGCACCAGGCCCGGCAGGATTCCAGTGGTGATGATGATCCACGGCGGTCCCCAGGGCATGCTCGGGGACGACTTTCATCCTCGTTGGAACTCGCAGATGTTTGCTGCGCCCGGCTACGCCATCGTCATGGTGAACTTCCACGGGTCGGTGGGCTACGGCCAGGCCTTCACGAATTCTATCAGCGGCGACTGGGGCGGCAAGCCGTACAAGGATATCATGATGGGACTCAAAGCTGCTCTCAAGCATGACCGGAGCCTCGACGGAAATCGCGTCTGCGCGGCGGGCGCCTCCTACGGCGGCTACATGATCGCCTGGATCGGCGGCCACACGAAGCGATTCAAGTGTCTGGTCACCCACGACGGCGTCTACGACCTGACCTCCATGTATGGAGGAACCGAGGAACTCTGGTTCCCCGAATGGGAGTTCCGCGGCACTCCTTGGGGTCGCACCAGAAGGAGCCAGTACCAACGCTGGTCGCCCAACAACTACGTCCAGCACTGGGTCACGCCGACGCTCATCATCCACGGCCAACAGGACTTTCGGGTGCCCGTGACCCAGGGCATGGAGCTGTTCACTGCTCTGCAGCGACGGGGCGTGCCCTCTCGATTCTTGTATTATCCGGACGAGTACCACTTCGTGACCAAACCTAAAAACCGGCTCTTGTGGTGGTCCGTGGTCCACAACTGGCTCGGGCGATACCTGAGGCACCGGTAGGCCACGGTGAGGCCGTTCGGACAACGGCTTGCTGCCGGGACGTCACCGATGAAATGGATCGGCGCCCATGCGCGTCGAATAGGGAAGGCCAGGATGATCGACCGACAGAGATGAACAGGTGAACGGGATGTACGACGAGCCCACGAGAGTCCGGAAACGTTACAGAAACGGTATCCATCGCCCCCCTGTGTGGGTGGAACGAAGGCTCGTGCCCTCCGTGGGCCTCGTGCGCCGTGCTGTTGCGCTGCTCGCGGTCACAATCGTCATGGCAGCGGCAGCCGCACCGGCTGTCCTGGCGGGACCTCCGCTTCCCGGCATGCTGCCCCAACGTCAGATTCCCTCCCAACTCAAGGCATCGGCCAAAAACACCAAGGTTGGCGGCTGGGCCGAATACGCCGTGGGCAATCGACGTACCGGACAGGTCTTTCGCTGGAAACTGGCTCTGGTGGGCCAGCCGACTCGAACCACGCAATGGTGGGAACACGTGCTTCGCTGGGGCAGACTCAAGACGCTCATCATCAAAGTCCTGGTGCAGAATCCGAGTTCGAGTCATGCGAAGGTCATCAAAGCCATCTGGAAACCAGGCGGACACCAGGCGCTCCTGCTGCCGCTGCGCAAAGGAGCCAAGCTGATGGACCTCTACCTGCCGACGCCTCGGGGCAAAGCGACCCTGGCCGGCAAAGGCCCCATCACCGTTGCGGCCGGCCGTTTCCAGACGGATCACTACATCGTTCGAGACCGACTGGGGAGAAAGACACACTTTTGGGTCAGTTCGAAAATCCCCATTTTCGGCCTGGTTCAACTCGACTCACCGAGTCTCAAACTCGAATTGCTCGGATTCGGGCACAGCGCGATCACCCAGATCCACGAGAAGCCGGGAAAGTGGCCTTTCCCCGTACAGTGACCATCGACCAGGGCCGCCGAAACTTGCGAGCGCTCTGGGCTCAATGCAACGCACAGGAGACATGGAATGGAATTCATCTACGTGGTTCGCCGACAGGATCTGTTCGACCTGTCCTTTCCCCAAGGGTTTCTGCCCATCGAGGCCACAGACACGGACGTCTCCGTGGCCACTCTCCTGGGCCGCATCAAGGAAAAGGGGTTCTTCGTGGAGCGTCGCTGGGCTGAGCAGGACTCATCTCTCAAACAGACGATTCCTTACTGCATGGTCACCTGCGGCGATCAGGTGCTCGCTCTGCAGCGACTGATGGGAGGCGCCGAGGCCAGACTCCACGGAAAGCGCACCATCGGAGTCGGAGGCCACGTCAATCCCAGGGACGCAGAACCGTCCGCCGATCTTGGCGCAATGGGCCCGCTGGCGGATGTCATCGGTCGAACCCTGGCCTGCGCCGCCTGGAGGGAACTGAACGAGGAAGTCTCCCTGCCCCCTGCAAAGTCGGTCGAAGTGGTCGGCGTGGTCAACGATGACGGCAACTCCGTGGGCTCGGTCCACTTCGGTCTCGTCCTTGGAGTCGAGGTGGAACGCCCCGAGGCGCGGGTCCTCGAACCAGACCAACTCGAAGGAGGATTTCGACCTGCGGGCGAAATCGCCGCCATGGCCCGCGACCCGAACAAACCCATGGAAACCTGGTCGAAGCTCGTTGCCTCTGCCCTCGCATAGGGCGATAAATACCAATTCTGCTCGCAACGGGGGGACTGTCGGTCAAATCGTGGTCTTCACGAGCAGGAACTTGTTGTTCATGTACGGCTTCTTGAGCACCGAGAACCGCTTGTCCCGGAAGTGCTTCACCCAAACGTCCGGCCAGGGCTTGCCGTCCGGTCCGATGATCCGAAGCGTCTGACGAGCCCGCTCGGTCGGCAGAGTCCGCTTGAGGGTGTTGTATCGCCCATGCTCCAAGATGATGTAGAAGGTCCAACCCTCGTACCGCCGCAGATACGCCTGGAATTCTTTGACCTTCTTGGGCTCCATGTGAATGATGACTCGGTTCTTCGAATAAAAATTCTCACCGTGCCAGTTCAGTTCCCAAGCGATCAACCGTTCCTGCGGGCCCTTTCGGTATTTGTAGTACGTCGCATGGAGTTGCTTCTGGCTCCAATGCGGGCTGAGCCGCACGAGATAGTCGTCGATGGTCCACAGGGCCACGACCACGCCGGCCACAGCGAGCGCCCAAGACGAGTAGCGTCGCAGCTTCGGGATGGTGAACGCCACCAAGGCCAGCACGACCAGAGTCGTGATCATGGCGATCCCAGGCTCGAACTTGAGTTCATAGGGAAACAGGCGATCGTACTTGTAGATGAACATGAGCACGAGATGCTGGGGGTCACGGTAGAGGTCACGCCCCAACAGGAGTACGAATCCAATCGCGAACAAGCCGGCCAGCACCACGCCCGCATCTTTCCGGTCCAGCGCCTCGTCGAGCCATACGCCGACGAGGATGGCCAACGGTGGAATGGCTGGCAGGATGTAGTGATGAAACTTGGTCTCCATCATGGCGAACAAGGTGAACGTCAGCCCGGCCCAGACCACCAGGAAGGTCTTGATCTGCCCCCGACGATCCCGATCCGTGGGCCCCAAAATCCAACGCAGGAGCGCCGGTGGAATCAAGGCACTCCAGGGAAACATGCCGAATCCGAGTTGATGGATGAAGTATTCGAGGCTGCCTCGCTGACCGTGGACTCCAAGCTCCAGACGCTTGAAGTTGTGATGAATGACGTATTCGCTCCAGAATCCGTTCCCGTGGCGGATCCACATGGCGTGGTGCCAGGGCGCCGCCACGGCGAACCACAGGGCCAATCCGCGGCCCAATTCCAGGTCGCCCAACAGACGCCATCGGCGGGTCACGAGGATGAACACGCCCACCACAGCCATGGGGAGAAACAGGCCGCCCAGGCCTTTGGCCAACACAGCGATCCCGGCGAGCATCCAGGCGAGATGGAGGTAGAGCCGCCGCGACGACCGATCCTTGGACAGCACGGTGGACGCCAGGTAATAGCCCCACAGCGCGATCCAGGGCACCATGTAGGGCCAGCCGAACAGATTGATCCTCAACCCTGCGATGGGACCAACCACGTACTCGAACTTGGGCCCAATCAGGCTCCCGAACAGGAAATACTGGGGCCAGGTCACCAGGGCGAGGGCCAGGCCAAACAGATGCCATGCAGTCACGGCGACTTTCTTGCCCGTGTAGAGTTCCCAGGTCCCGAACGCCAAGGCCCCCGTCATGAGCACGGTCCAGACCCCGGTGGGCGGCCCACTGAACACGAAGCCGGCCGCACCAAGCACAAGCTGACCACCCAACAGAGCCCAATAGAGCCACGGGATGCGTCTGCCCGCTCCAGTCGGCCCAAGCCGCAACACGGCCATGGTTGCCGCGCCACCCACGACCAGTTCCGCCAAACCAAACCAGGGCTCCACGTAAAATAGCGACCGCCCGTCCTGGCCGGGCCAGACCGCCAGCATCATGACGAGCACGGCAGGCATCAGCATCCAGGGCCGCAAAGACGGCATCTCCTTGGGACGCTCCTTCGGATCCGAAAAGATCGCGAGCATCAGCAACGCAAGGACCGCCGTCAGCGGCCCGACTAACGGTATGTCCGTGATGGCCTGCCTCGTGATCAGTGCATACATGGGCGACGTGGCACAGACCAACACCGACAGGAGCGCCGCCCTTCTCGAAAAGAGCCGACGGACCACGGCGAACAGTGCCCAAAGTCCAATGAGACTCATCAAAATAATGGGCAGCCGCATCCCCCACTCAGGTCCGCTGGAAAGCCCCATTTCCGATGCAGGCGATCCAAGCCGATTCAGGCCCAACAGCCTCATGCCGGCTGATTCCAGCCAGAATGTCATGATGGGCTTGGACCAGAACCACTTGTCCTCCCGAAACGGACTGATGGGGTCAGACCGTTGGAGAATCCCCCGTGAAACCTGCCCATAATGCGTCTCCCACGGGTCCCACAAACCGTAGGAGCCAGCCATGGGAACGTACAGAAGCGCGCAGAGTAACAGGACCACGATGGTCATCCTGCGCGTGCTCCAAGTAGAGGGAGAAAGCCAGGACGCGCCCAAGCCCGTCCGAGTTGGGTCGTGGCTGCTGCTCGATGCTGCGCTCGATTCGACCTTACCTAAATCGCGCGACGACGCACCCTGTTCGTCCTCCGATGTACCCTGCTTGCCCACCAAATCGTTCCTTCCCTACATCGGACTTTCGTCGAACCTCGTCCTCGTGACGGACACGGCTCAGCCTTGCCCGAGTGCCATGACTCGTTCACCAGTAAACCTGCTGCAATGTCTGCAGAGCGGCCGGTGCAGAAGCCAGGAGCACCTTCTGCTCCACCCATGGACGCGACCATGATTTGGAAACGCCCGAACGCAGCGTAGGCTAGGAAGATTCCCCCCAGGTGTCAAGGAAGCGATGAGCCGATCAGCGCTGACGCACGAGTGGCCGCTGGCGGCCGAGATAGGGCTGGGAGGGGGGCACAGGAAGGAGTATTCGGGATTTCAGGAGCGAGGCCCAGCCCAGAGTAGGCCTTCGGTAGGGTAGCGCTGGCGAATTTGCAAAGATCTCCCGGAGGCCGGACACACTTGGATCTGGAGGGGATGGCTCAGCGCTCCTGTTGTTCGCCCTCGGCTGGGACTATCCCAGCCGAAGCTGATAGTGGGTGGCCAGGGCCTGCCTTACTCGCTCGTGGTCTAGCCATGGCCCAGCTATGGTCTCCCACACGAAGTCGATAAAGCCCCTGACCCCCATGGTCCGGACTACCTCGATGAACGCGGCCCCGTACTGTGCCAGGACGTTGAACGCGTGCCCGATCCGCATCAGGTAATGGTAGCGGTCGACGTACTCGTTCCACAGGTCCTTGG
>JAGGXR010000056.1 GCA_021162935.1 Deltaproteobacteria bacterium | reverse complement strand
TCCGGTTCATCGTGTCGCCGTCCGGTTCATCGTGCGGCTATCCTGGGTGCATCGCGTTCATCGTGCTGTCATGGCGTCCATCGGCTTCTCGATGTGGTCGGAGCGATTGCGCCACCAGTTCCACAGGGAAAGGGTTGCTGGCAGCACGGTCAGAGCGGCGACCAGGGTCGACGTGATGCCCACCAGAGCCAGCTTACCGATGGATGCCAATCCGCCGTGGTGCGAGAGGATCATGCCGGCGAATCCGGCTGCTGTCGTCACCGATGCCGTGGTCACGGCGAGACCGGTTCGGGCGATGACCTGACGCATGGCGCCAGGACCGTACTCCTGGAACGCATGGTACAGGTGCACCGATGCATCGATGCCCGACCCGAGAATCGTGGACAGCACGACCATGTTGTATAGGTTGAGGCGTTCGTAGGTGGCTGCCATGATTCCTCCTGCCCACAGGATGCCCAGGGCGAGGGGGAGGAATACGAGGAGCGCGCGCCCCGGACTGCGTACGTCTACGAGGAGCACCAGCAGGACCAGGATGGTGGCCAGGATGACCATTTTGATGGTGTCGTGCTGCACGGCGCGGATCACGTCGATGAGCACGAAGCCCGACGAGGCCATCAGGACCTCTTTGCCCGAGGGCAGCACGAAGCGGTTGTATGCCTTTTTGAATAGCTCCATTTCCTTGGCGTGCCAGGTGTCCACTTTGGGATAGATGTAGAGGAAGGTGCCCAGTCGTTTTGCTGCCGACTGTTCGGTGAATAGGGATCGGATCCAGGATGGCAGGTCTGAGGCCGTGATGCGCTCGGTCGATGCCAATTTCAAGGCGTTTCGGAGATCCGTGCGCCGTGTGGTCTGTCCTGCCGGCTGGTGTTCCAGCGCCTTTTGGAGCAGGTCGTGGATCCGCTTGATGACGACCAGTTTCGCCTGCTGGTTCGATGGAACGAGCATGCCGATGGCCATGATGTCTCGAATGAGCGGATCCGACACGGGGCCATTCGTCCGTTGCTTGAGTAGCTCGTAGAATTCATGGGCCGATTTGGCGTCGGGGGCCAGAGCCACGGTGGGGCTGGCTCGGTTTCCCATGGCCTTGCCATACTTGATGGTGTTTGCATGGGTGCCCTTCTTGGCCGTCAGGTTTCGGAAGTTGTATTCGAACTGGAGGTCACGCGCCTTCCAAGCCGCAAGGCCGGTGGCCGCCACGGCGACGGCGAGCACGATGGCCGCCGTCTTGGGGAAGGCGAATGAACGGGACGTTTGGCGCACCGCCAGAAACGGCTTCCATCGCTTGGGCGCCCAGATACGTTCCATGGCAGCGGCAAGCGGCGGGAAGAGCAAGACGAAGGCTGCCAGGGAAATGAGGACCCCGCTGCCCGCGATGACGCCGAATTGGCTGAAGCCCTTGAACTTGGACACGGTCAGGATGAACAGGGCGGCGGCCGTGGTCGCTGCTGATGCGGCGATGGCTCTGCCCGTGTGGATGAGGGTCCTGGTCAGGGCGTCGGTCAGGTCCTTGCCGTCGGCCCGCTCCTGCAGATAGCGGGCGGACAGGTGCACTCCGAAGTCGATGCCAAGGCCTAGGAGGATGCCCACGATGAAGGCGCTGATGATGTTGAGATGCCGCAGGGACGTCAGGGAAATGAGCCCCATGGTCCACAGGACCCCACAGGTCAAAGGGAGAAAGATGAGGATTGCGGGCCTGATCCTGCGGAACATCAAAATGGCGACCGCAGCGATGAGCAGCGCGGACAGGGCGCCCGATCGGACCACGTCGGCCACGATCCGATCGTACTCGTTGACCCGATTCCGGTAGGCGCCTCCCAGTTCCACCTTGAGGTTTTTGTATTTCGGATTTTGGGTGCGCAGCGTCGATGCCTGGTGCCAAACGGTTCGAACCATCCGGCGGACATAGGCGATGGTCAGGGATTCTTTCTTTGGTTTTGCCACCAGCACGGCGATGGAGCCGTCGGGGCTCGTCAGGTAGCCGGTGACCGCCTTGGCCGATCTGTTTTTGGCACGATAGAAGGCCACGTCCGTCGGGCTGCCGAGATTCTGGAACCGCCGCACCAGCGATGAGAGTTCGTCCTGTTTGGGCGCGGCGCACGGGTCCTTCGTTGCCCCGTTGTCCGAGTCGTCGGGCTCGTCCAGGTCCACGAACAGACCCATCTTTTTTTGAGTCTCACGGCCCACGCGTTCCTTGAGGGTCTGGTAGAGCTGTTCCAGGTCCACCTTGTCGAGATACAGCAGCCCGTGCTTCCGAAAGAAGGAGGTGTCGATCTTCCAGAGGATGAAGCCGAGTTGTCGGTTCTCTTTGAGTCGCTTTCCCAGTTCGTCCAGGAAATGCACGTTCGTGACCGGGTCGTTGGACTGGACCGAGATCACGAGCAGGTCCGTACTGCCGACGCGCCGTGCGGCCTCTTTGGTGGCTCGTACCGAGGCGGTGTCCTGGGGCAGCAGTCTGGCGAAGTTGGTGCTCAGCTTGAGTCGACGTGTTCCCATGGCAGCCAGAGCCGTCACGATGGCCGCCAGGGCCAGCAGGTGCCACGGCCGGCGAACCGACAGGGTGACGTACGCTTTGAGCCATCCTTTCATGGGCCCCTGTTTAGCCCAGGAACCTACGATTCGCAACATCGATGCCTGGTTTCGGGGCATCGAACAGTGTTTGGTCCATGCATTGGGGAGGTTTCCTTTTTTTCTTGTCGGGGCTCAATTGCCCACGAAGAGGATCACAGTCAAGTCGTACGATCCGGGCATCGCCGTGAAAAGGTCCAAGTCGACCTGTGGGGGCATGGCAGGGCGAACGAGGAGATTGCCTGCCGGGCGGCGTCGCGGTATACAGGGCTCTGCAGCTCATCGCGTTCGAGGAGCAAACCGGTCTGGAGCCTCAGGGTTCCAGGGGAAGCCGAAAGGCTCGACGAGGGATCCACCATGTCGGATTCGACGAAAACATCCACCTTGCTCACGTCCTGGCTCAGCGCCCGTTTGGGGCTTTTGGTCCTGGTCCTGGCTGCCGTTGGTGTGGGCCTCTTCATGCGTCGTGGGGGCCATCGATCCAGGGCCGGTGGGCCCGCTGCCGCCAAGATGACCAAGGCAGCCCTACCGACCACGGTCGATGCTGCAAAGGCCTACTGCAAGCAACGCGGTTGGCCGGTGGGACCAACTCCGGCCCGGACGGACGGATCGCTGATGCCAGCGAGTCTAGCCGGTGCCTTTCCGGCTTTGGGTGCCTTGCCTCGTGTTGCCCACGGTTTGCAGCGGTTCAAGGATGAGTTGAAGGCGGGGGGCATGGGGCGCCAGCGGAAGGCGGCCCTCATGGAGCGATTGGCAGTTGGGTATGCGATCCGAGCGCGTTATTTTTTGGCCATCGTCATGCATCCGGAGCGTCAGTCCGCCGGCCGCAGGACAGCCCGACGTGCGTCGGATCGACGGCGATCTGGACGTCGAGGAGCTGCCGGTCGTGGGGCCGCGAGACGAAGGAGACGGGGAGGCACGAGGAGGCAGGGCCACAGGGCGGCTGGCATGACGTCCCCTGCGATGCGTCACGGCGGGCATCGAGGCCGTGCACATCGATCCCGGACGATGTTCGAACGACGATACAGCAGGGCCGAAGCTTTGCGCCGCTATCGGCGCTATCTCCGCATGTCCCTGTTTTTCTATCGGGAACTGGTGACGCATCGTTTCAAGGGCATTGAAACCGATCGGATTTTATACGAGTTCGCGTCCCTACTCGTCCTGGCAGGGGCCAAGGGGCAGGCGGTCGAGCAGTTGGCTCGGATCGTCGACGAGTTTTCGGATAGCCACTATGCGACCATGGCTCGGCTCTATCTGGCGATTGAGCATCAGGAGCGAGGGCAATGTGCCAAGGTGGGAGCCGACCTCAAGGACATCAAGCTGGATGGCATGGGGCTGCTCGGGATGACGGCGGCCCTGGCGCGTAGTCGTTGTTTTCTGGCCGGGCACGACTATGGGCGTGCCTTGGCTTGGTTGGAGCGCGCCTATCGAGAGGGCCACAAGTTGGATGCTTCGCAGGTTGCGGAGGAGGAGCGTCCCGTCCTGGGCAGGGCAATGATGGCAGTGCGTTTGGATCTGGCCGAAGCGTTTCGCCGGGCGGCCAGTCCGGCCGGTGCCTTGGCGTTCGCCAAGGTGCTTGGTCCAGGGCGAAGCAGTCTGTTGCTCGTGGGGCTCGTCACCGCCTATTTCAAGGCCAAGATGTCGCGGGAAGCTGGCATCATCTGCCGTGATGCGTCCGATTCGGTGGGCAAGCATTGGGCGGAGGCCAAGAAGCTGGATGCCAGGGATCGTCGGATGGCGACCTCCTTCCACCGGAGGATCGCCGCCGTGACCGTGCGACGTCGCTTGCGGATCCGCGGCCCAGATGGTGGTCAGGGGCCGGGCGGTACGCTCGGCGTCGGCAGGCGACGTCTTGGCCCTGGCGTTCCTGGTGTCCGAGGGCGTTCGGTCGGACGCAGTGGCGTTGGCTCCGGGTCCGCCGGACAGGGGAACAGGGGCGTGCGCGATCTTCGCAGCGCCGCAGGACGGCGACGGGTACGAGTCGGCATGCGGGTTCCCTCTGGTGCGACGAGGCGTCGCGCCGGGCAAAGACGTCCGGTGGGGCATGCCCGGCGGACCTTGGGCCAGGTTCGGTCCGGCCGGGGTCGCCGGACGCGGCATGCCTCGCCACGCCGTGGCGCCAGGCCGCAGTGATGTGGTTGATGATGGAACTGGGCCGCCTCTTGGAGCGGCTTGTTGAATAGCTCGGTCGGGTCGTGGCCAATGGA
Source organism: Deltaproteobacteria bacterium (assembly GCA_021162935.1). Lineage (GTDB taxonomy): Bacteria > Myxococcota_A > Polyangia > HGW-17 > SLPX01 > JAGGXR01. Next base: position 10,076 of record JAGGXR010000056.1, on the reverse strand, counting down.
TGGCACGGATCGGCCGGGGATGGATGGAACGAGACCATCTTGACAGAGGAAGGAACACGATGAAATTCAAATTTGAGCACCGATTCGACGTCCCAGTGGAAGAGTTGGAGCAGGCCATGTTTGCAGAGGACCTCCCGGCCTTTCTCCAAGAGCATATGCCTTCTTTGAAGGGGATCGAGGTTCTGGAGCGACAGGACTCCGAGAACGCCATCCAGCGCAAGGTGCGCTATGAACCGGTTCCGTTGATCAAAAAAGTGGGCCCCAAGAAGGTTCCGCCCGAGGCCATGATTTGGGTGGAGCAGTCCAAGTATGACCGGTCGCGCCACGAGATGACTTTCGAGAACATGCCGACGCATCCCAAGGTGAAAAACCTCATGACGAACAAGGGAACGGTTCGTCTCATGGCCTCGGGAAGCGGGAGCATGCGGGTGCTCGAAGGCGAACTGAAGGTGTCGGTGCCCCTGCTGGGGCGGGTCGCGGAGAAGATCATCTTCAAGACCGCCGGCAAGGTGGTAGAAGAAGAAGCCGCCGCCCTGAAGAAGTTTATTGCTGAAAAGAAGTAGGATACGTCTGAGCGATTCTACCGATTCCCGCCGCCCTTTCGCAATTCGGTCAGCACCAATTTCGCCACAGCCTTGAGCGTATCGAACACACCGCCGCCTGTGGTGGCGATCGCCTCGTAGTCGGGCAAGCCTTCTGAATTGAGCAGGGAGCGGAGTTGCTCGACCGGAGCCGCGTTGCTCAGGTCGCGCTTGTTGTACTGGATGACGTAGGGAATCTTTTCCAGGGAATAGCCCTGTTCTTCCAGGTTGTCTTTGAGGTTTTCCAGGGATTCGAAGTTTGCCTCCATCCGCTCGATCTGGGAGTCGGCCACGAACACGATGCCGTCCACGCCTTTGAGGATCAATTTTCGGCTGGCATCGTAGAATACCTGGCCCGGGACCGTGTAGAGGTGAAATCTTGTACGAAATCCTCTGATGTCCCCCAGGCTGAGGGGCAGAAAGTCGAAGAACAAGGTCCGGTCCGTCTCGGTGGCCAGGGAGATCATCTTTCCTTTGGCCTCCGGATTGGTCTTGTTGTAGATGTACTGAAGGTTGGTCGTCTTTCCACAGAGCCCAGGCCCATAGTAGACGATCTTGCAGGTGATCTCCCGGGACGAGTAGTTGATAAAAGACATCGACTCGATTCTTTCAGTTCAGGAATGCATCGACGTGTGCCGATTTTTGGTCAATCATTGAACAGATTGTCGATATCCTCGTCTGTAATTTCCGCGAATATCGAGGGTTGCTGGGGTTGAGCGGACTTGTCCATCATGTCGGTCAGTCTGGATGATAATTCAGCTCCGGCCTTGCGGACACGGAGACGAACGAGGCCCAAAGAGGAGCGCTCGTCGAAGAGCACGACAAGGATCAATCGTTGCGCCACGATGGAAATGTGGACGTTCGTATGTTCTCCCTCGTGGAATTGGCCTGAGAATTCCTTCTCTTGGAGGAGCCTGGCGATGCCGCCCGTGGCCGCCACGTTGCCGGCCATCAGCGAGGAGAGCGACGTGGTGTCGAGGTTATCTACTTCGCCGACCGTTGCGATTTCCTGGCCGTTCTTGTCAATGAGAAGTATCGCTTTGGCATTCGAGTCGCGGTGCAGCTTTTCCACCGTTTCTTGAATGAGGCGATAGTCCTCCTCGTACATGACGTCCATGACGACAGCTCCTTTGATTCTCAGCAGGGGAACCTGCATTTTTCTATCTGTCCCTACCAGATTTTTTGGATTCCTTCAAGTTCCGATCCACGTCAGCCGTGTTTTGGGAAGTTTTTTGCATGTTTGCTTGCAGGGTACGATCATGGCAGGGCAGGGCCGAAGGTCACCGAAATGTTTGGTGAGTAGTTGCTGTAACTGGAGCATATCGGGACCGGGGTCGCAGAAGCGCTCATGCAGATGATGCCGAAGTAGCCTGCACCTGCCTCCCAGTCGGCGACGAGACCTGTGACGTCGTCGGTGAAGGGGGTGTAGGCGGCCGTGTTCGTTGGAATTGCTACGGAAACGGCGGCTGTGCCTTCTCGGTCCGTCGGGACTCCGTCCGCTCCGGGGGTGGCCCACAACGCTGTGGGGCCGGGCCAGTTGGAACGGGTGTTCCAGGTGGAGTTGCTCGGTCTGGACACCACGTTGAGTCGGTAGCAGTCCACCTGGGTGGCGCTCGAGGGCCCACCTGGCTCGCAGACGCCGAGGGTGAACGTGGCCCGCAGGATGAGGGCTCCTGGTGGCAGTGTCGGGCGATATCGGATGATGTATCGTTTTTCGGCACCACTGGTTCCGCCAACAGGGTAGGTTCCGCGTCGATAGAAGTTCGTGTCCGGTTGCGCCTCGTCGATGCCGTTGTCGAGGGGGCCCGTGCCGCTGTCTGCACCTGGGGTCAGCAGGAGATTGTCCACGACGCTAAAGCGCCAGGTATCGGTCAGCGTGTTGGAGTCCACGTCCGAGGCTGTGAGCGCCACCTCCACGATTGCCCCCATGGAGAAATCAGAGGGAGGATCGTAGGCGACGTGGACATTGGTCCCGCTTCCCGTCACGTTGGGGGTGACGTTTTGGGTATGGACGGGCCCGAACTTGGGTGTGATCGTGATGCGCATGGTGATGCTCGTCGTGTCGATGCCACAGGCATCGAACAGGTCCGCTTCGATATTCGTGTCGCGAGGGGCGCCCTGGGTGTCGATGTCAGGCACGTGGTTCGATGCAGTCGGGGGCGTCACGTCGCTCGTGCCGCAGGTCGTGCAGCCGCTTTCATCGAAATGGCAGGTCGCGTCGCAGGTTAGGTCGCCTGCATCGTAGCCTCGGTCCGCACAGGTGGTGCTGTTCAGATTGGTGCCATCGCATTCCTCACCATTGTCGACGAGGCCGTTGCCGCACAGGGAGCAGCCCGACGTGACGATGTGACAGGTCGTATCGCAGGACAGGTTGCCTGGACCGAATCCTTCCGAGTCGCAGGTCGCCGTTCCCAGGTCCGTGCCGTCGCATTCTTCACCAGCGTCCATCACGCCGTTGCCGCACCAGACACAGCCGCTAAAATCGAGTCGACAGTCTCCATCGCAGCCCAGGGTGCCCGTACCGTGGCCCGTGCTGTCACAGGTGTTGTCCTTGACGTCCGTGCCGTCGCATTCCTCCCCTGGTTCTGCGGTGCCGTTTCCGCATTCGGGTGGCACCATGCAGCCGCTCGTATCGTATCGGCAGTCGGCGGTGCAGGTCAGGTCTCCGCCCACCAGGCCCAGACTCTGGCAGGTCTGTCCGCCGAAGTCTTCTCCGTCGCATTCCTCTGCCTCGTCCACGACGCCGTTGCCACATCCGTTGCAGCCGGACGTGTCGAGCTGACAGGACGCATTGCAGGTGACGTCTCCGTCCACGAATCCCTCTGAGGCGCAGGTTGCGCCGCCGAGATCCGTGCCATCACATGTTTCTGGATACTCGATGAGTGCATTGCCGCACGAGGCCTGCTTACTGCAGTCCGACGTGTCGAAGACACATCCGTCCGTGCAGGCGAGCGAGCCCGTGCCCAGGTTCAAACTGGCGCAGGAAGCGCTTCCAAGGTCGCTTGCATCGCAGAGTTCGTCTCCCTCGATCACGCTGTTTCCGCACACGGCATTGCTGTTGTTGTTCTGGTTGTTGTTCTGGTTGTTGTTCAGACCGCCGTCGTCGCCGCCCCCGCCCTCCGAGTGGCCTCCGCAGGCCCAGAGTGCTACGGATGAGGCCAAGACGATGGCCATTGTAATGCGTCGTCCCCGTTTCGAAACTTGTGATTGTAGTGTCATGATCACGCCTCCTTATTTTTTGAGTCTATTCCTCGCCGTCCTTGCTGTCCAGGTGGTCATAACAGCCGGACCAGGATGTCCCACGGGTCAGAGCATGTCCTGCGGGTCGATGTCGAGGGTGGCGCGCACTCCGTGTTGCGCCTTTGTGGTGGCCGTGAATTCGGACATGAGCCTATGGAGGAAGGGCCGGTCTTGTGTCTTGACCAGCAGGTGCCATCGACTGTTGCCGCGTAGCCTGGCAAGCGGTGCCTGGGATGGCCCCAGGATATCGGCGCGTCGCTGGGCGTGGTCCTTGAGCCATGTGGCTACTTCGTTGGCAGTCCTGGCCACGTCGGCCTCTTCCTTGCCCTCGAACCGCACGGCTGCAAGATATCCGGTCGGCGGATAGCCCAGTTCCTTTCTCAAGCGAATTTCCGCCTGGTAGAAGGCCTCGTAATCATGGTTCTTGGCGGCCAGTACGGCGTGATGCTGCGGGTTGTAGGTCTGGATCACGACCCGGCCCGGGGTGGTGCCTCGGCCGGCGCGGCCCGCAACCTGACTCAGAAGCTGATAGGTCCGTTCGGCTGCCCGAAAGTCGGGGAAGTTGAGACCATGGTCGGCCAGGATCACACCCACCATGGTGACGCCGGGAAAGTCGTGGCCTTTGGCCACCATTTGCGTGCCCACCAGAATGTCGATGTCGCGGTTGCGGAAATGGTCCAGGATCATGTTCATGCGTCCGAATTGGGCCGTGTCTCGGTCCAGGCGTGCGATTCGTGCCTCGGGGAAGCGTTTTTGGAGGAGGCTGACCAGCTTTTCCGTTCCCAGGCCGATGGGCATCAGATCCGGGGCACCGCAGGCTTCGCATTGTTGCGGCGTGGGCACGGCGTGACCGCAATAGTGGCACCGCGCCAGGTTTTGCTTGCGATGCCAGGTGAGGGACACGCTGCAGTCGGGGCAGCGAACGGCTTCGCCGCATTGCTTGCAGATGAGATACGGCGAGAAGCCGCGCCGGTTTAGGAAGCAAATAGCCTGGTTGTGTGCCTCCAGCGTTTCGGCCATGGCGGAAAGCAGTGGGGCGGTGAATGCGCCTGCCTCTGCCTGGTACTTCCTCATGTCCACGATTTCAACGTGGGGCAGAGGGCGCGGCGTGGCCCTGTCCGGGAGGCGGAGCAGTTCATAGCGACCCGACAGGGCATTGTGATACGATTCCAAGCTCGGCGTGGCTGACCCGAGCACCACGACGGCGTTGGACTGCCTGGCCCGGACGAGGGCCAGGTCCCGTCCGTTGTACCGCAGTCCGTCTTGCTGCTTGAATGACGGATCATGCTCCTCGTCGATAACCACCACGCCCACCGGTCCGATGGGGGCGAACAGGGCGGACCTGGCGCCCACCACGATCCGGATCGTGCCCAGACGGATTGCGGCCCACTGGTCTCTTCGTTCCGCCTGGGTCAGCCCGCTGTGTAGGATGGCCACCAGATTGGGAAACCGACTGTGGAAACGTCCTGCGAGTTGGGGTGTCAGGGCGATTTCTGGGACCAGGACGAGGGCCTTCTGGTTTCGTTTTAGGGCCTCAGCGATGAGATGCAGGTAGACCTCGGTTTTGCCGCTCCCTGTGACGCCGTGGAGGAGGAATGTCTGGTATCGCTGGGCCTTCAATGCCGTGATGAGTCGGTCCACGGCCTGTTGCTGGGCCTGGTTGAGGTCCACGATGGGGCTGGCCTGCTCGGAGAGTCGGGCAAAAGGATCGGTGGTTTCTTCGTGCGATTCGATGTGGACCAGCCCCTTTTCGGCCATGGTGCGGACTCGGGCGGCCGCATGTCGATCGATTCGTCTCAGTTCATTGGTGGTCGCCCGACCGCCGTAGGACTGGATGGCTTGGAGCACGGCCCACATTTTTGGCGCGCGGCGTGCCAGGCGTTCCCGGTCGGACTCAGCGAGGTCCTCGTTGACGGTGATCACGGAGACCGTTCGTGCCTTGGGGCCTGACTGGGACTTCGTATCACCGTCGACGAAGCCCCGGCGTACGAGACGGTCCAAAACGGTCGCATTGGTCGCCGTATCCCGCAAGACGGAGGTCTTGGTGATGGGGCCGGCCGCCGAGAGCAGGCGGCTCAGGATTCGCTGCTCGTCTTCAGACAGTTCCATGCCCTGGACGGCCAGGAGCGACCGGGAGCGATCGAGCGCGTCCGCGCCTTTCGTGGAGAGTCGATAGCGTCGACGCATCGCGGGACGGTGTCCGCCCAAGCCGTGCCGCAGCGCCTCGCCCGGCGGATAGTGATAGTAAGCAGCAGCCCACAGGAGGAGTTCCATGGTCTGTGGGTCCATGGATTCCTGTTCGGGCAGGATGCGGGAGATGAGTTTGAGACCCTCGCCAGCGTCTCGTTGGTTGCTGTGGCCGATGACATGCCCGAGAACCTGCCGACTTCCCACTGGGACGAGCACCGCGGTGCCTGGTTCCATATGATCGGCCAGGGACGGTGGCGCCAGGTAGGTGAGGAGCCGTTGCACCGGGAGGCTGACCGCCACCTGTACGGGAATCGGGCCATCCTGTCTGTCTGTCATGGGGCGCTACACCTGCATCTGGTAGGGATGGATGACTCCGACGAGGCCAGTCACCTGGTCGTGGTTCATGATCGGAACGAGCCAGAGCAGGAGGCTGGTCTCGCGTCCCGTGTTCCGTTCCGGGATCGTGATGATGCGTTGGGTGATCGATTGATTCTGAATGGCACGATCCAGGTCGTCCATGATTTCCGGACAGACCCGAGCAAGTTTGCTGTCTTTGAGCATGTGTCCGTTCAGGGTCGATGCCTTGTTTCCCAGAAACGACGCGAAGGCATCGTTCGTCAGCACGAGCAAGCCGGACGGGTCGAGGTAGAACAGGGGCACCGGACTATGTCGGAACACCTCCTGGGCGTGTTCTGCGATTCGAAGGTGGGTCTTTTTTGCCAAGGTGGAGGTGCCCTGTCCGCCCCTTCTTTGGCCGAAGCCGAGCATGTTCATCAAAGTTCGCAGTTCGTAGATGAAGGCGCCCATATCCTTCTGTCGGTCGGCAGGCTTCTTACTGAGCGCCTTGAGGATGAGTTCGTCCACTCGTTCGTCGAGGGGTTCGTGGATCCTCGATGAAGGTGGGTCGGGCTTTTCGGTCAGGTGGGCCATGAGCACCTGTTCCATATCGCCGGAAAAAGGCAGGGTTCCGGTGACTATTTCATAGAACAGCACGCCCAGAGAGTAGATGTCCATGCTGGGGGTGGGCGGCTTGCGCCGGATGCGTTCGGGCGCCATGTAGGCGGGCGTCCCTCCCACGTCCGCAAGGGGAAGGGACTTCAATCGTGAAATAGCCTTCGTGTGGGACAGACCGAAATCCAGGAGCTTGACGGCGTGTCGACGCCGGCCCTCTCCCTTGCACAGGAACACGTTTTCACTCTTGACGTCACAGTGGACCACGTCCTTTTCGTGGATGAGATAGAGTGCCTCGGCCACATTGAGCACGATCTCGCAGGCCACCTTCAATCGTAGGCGACCCTCCTCGCGGAGTCTGGCATGGAGGGTCTCGCCGTGGAGGTACTCCATGACGATGAAGGCGCCGTACTGCGGATCTTCTCCGAAGTCGGTCACCTGGACGATGTTGGGATGATCCAGGGAGCTCGCCAGCCTGGCTTCGCGGTAGAACATTTTTCGCATCTTGGGATCATCGGACATGCCAGTGTGGATGATCTTGAGGGCGAAGAACTTGCCGAGGTCCACGTGCTTTACCTTGAAGATCCGAGCCATGCCGCCCACGCCGATTCGCTCGATGATCTGGTATTTTTCTGCGATCACGTCGGTTCCGGGAGTCAGCGCGTGACGAAGGGACCGCTCGGACGGTCGTTCTTTCATGGTCCTCCGCGCAGGTGCCTCTCCTGGCGACGACGAGGGCGCGTGCCTGTGCGCCGCCTGCTTGCGGGACTCAGCGTCCGGTTCCTTGCCGCTTGCTGCAACCTCTTCGGGATGAAGGACCCGAATCCTTTTCGTCTTTTCATCTGCTGTTTGGGACTCGACCAGCGAATCAGCCAACTTTGGCAGGGGATCGGAGAGATCGGGCAGGGAGTCGATGTCCCAGTCGCCGGTCCTTTCGTTTGGTTGGGACTGGGACCCATCGTTTTCTTGCCGGGAGGCGGGAACGCCTGAGCTTGGGGTCTTCCAAATTTCGGTGACCCCCTCGTCTTCGAGGTCTCGCGGCTGCTCCGAGGCATCCCTATGGCCGTCGTCCCGGGCGGCCGTGGCATCCGACGGTGCGGCCGGTCCCCGTGAATCGTGTCCTTGACGCATCGGGCCCATGGAGACCCCGGTCAGTGCCTCGTCGGTGTCGATGGCGATGTCCCGGCCGAAACGCACGCTGCTCATGGCGTGGTCGTCCACCAGAGAGAGCTCGTCCCAACTCACCGTCTTGACCGGTTTTGTCCGAACGAGACTCACCTCTTCGGGCGAGCCCGGCTGCCCATCGACAGATGGTCGGTCGCCTGCTGTCAGGGGCGGCAGGTCCGGCAGGGATCCGAAAGGATTCGACGTGAATTCGTTCCATGCGTCGGTTCGCGCCGATGCCTTGTGAGGGAGAGTCCCCAGGGGAGACTCATCCATGTCCGGGGTAGGTTTTTCCCCCGGCGTCTCCGCCGTGCTTCCTGTTCGTGGATTCCTGCGCGCCGATGGTTCGTCGGCCTCGATCAACACGTCGGGCAGCGGCGGCAGGGGCGCGGGTTCCAAGTCCGCATTTTGTTGGTCCGCGTCCGCCACATCGCTTGTTTGCGGTCGTGACGACGCGTCTTCTTCGTCCTGGCCTTCGACGATTGCAAATTCAGTGGTGGCCTCGGGGGCCACCGCGTCGATTGGATGATCCCCTTTATCTTTGTCCACGACCGAGACCGACGTCGTTGCGTCCTGGTCGACCTGCGATTCCTGCCAGTTGGTCGTATCATGGGTCTGGGTGGTGTCGTAGCCAACCTTCGTGAGCCGTCTCTTGCGGGTCCCTTCAAGAGTGGTGTCCACTCCGGTCGAGACGTCTTCCTTGGGAAAGTCTGTGGACATCGAATCGCTTCGTCCATCGCGCGAAGGCTGGTCCGGAACACCCTTTTTGTCGTCGAAATCAGTCACGTTCCCACTGCCTTTTGAAAGATTCGATGAAATTTGTCTAACCGAAAAGACAATGCCATCTTTTCACAAACCAACCCACGGATCAAGGGATTCGGTGTCAGCCGACATCTATTTTGACACTCACCGCCCCCGCATGGTATCTAGTGACAGACACTGGTCGGTTTCGTGGGGCTAGAGGCAGAAAAGGCTGTGTGTGCCGGTCTTCTCCTGGGGCGGCACGATAGGGCGGGAGGCCGTTTGGATGTATTACAGAATGCACGAGGTAGTGGGTTTGGGGCTGTTGTTGGGTCTCGCCCTGTCCGTTGGTGGTGGCAGAGCGGCTCACGCCGAGACCGTGACCTTCCAGCAGGGACAGGGCGGGTATTCGGGGTGCATCGATTCCTGGCTGTGGACCTGGTACGGGAACAGGGGCGGGTCGGCCACCTATCTCCCACCGAGGAACCAGCACGACAATTTCGGGGACACCGAGTATCTCGACCTGCGTTACTATTATTCCGATACCTGACCGAAGAGCCCCAAGATCACGCGGGTCGTGATCCAGTTCGATGTTTCCTCCATTCCCGCCGACGCCACGATCACCTCGGCATCTTTGAAGATGAAGGTGTCGCTGAACCTGACCACATCGCCCATGACCATCACTGCCTACAGGATTACGAGACGATGGGAGGAAGATGCCGTGTCGTGGTTGGACAGGACTGCCTCTGCCGAGTGGACCGAAAAGGGCGGAGACTATGCAGCGACCGCCCTGGATACGCAGACCGAGGAAGACGTCGGTGACTGGGTAAGTTGGGATGTCACGGATGCTGTCAGAGCCTGGGTCGCCGGGGATGAGCCCAACCGGGGCATCCTGTTTCGCACTCCCGAAAATACGGGCAAGGACTACGGGTATACGGATCCAGAGGGCGTCATGTTCCAGTTTCATTCATCGGAGGCCGAAACCGTGGAGGACCGGCCCACGTTGGAAGTGACCTACGAAGGGGGAACCGTGGATCCGGACGGAGGTGTCGGTTCCGATGCTGCCGTCGGTTCCGATGCGACGACCGGCGGGGACGGGGGAGAGGGAGGACGAGATGCCTCGGTCGTCAGGGATTCGGGGGCGAACGGCGATTCCGGGCAAGGGGGCGCGAGTGCGTCCGACGGATGCGGATGCCGCCAGGATAGGGG
>JAGGXR010000041.1 GCA_021162935.1 Deltaproteobacteria bacterium | reverse complement strand
GGCCGGTCCGGTCGTGGTGGGGTTTTCGGTGCAGCGGGGGCGCCGCTGGGTGGTGGGGCGGTCCATGGACACGCGGCGCGTCGACGCCGTCTACCACGACCGGACCGGCCTGCCGCATATCGTGGATCCTGGGCTGATCGAGCAGGTGGGCTGGGATCGCTACCGGGTCCGACTCGACCCAGTGCGGCCATCGGGGCGGGTCGAGGCCCAGATGACCTGGGTGGCGCCCCTGTCCTTTCGTGCCGGGCATCGTTGGTTCGACCTGCCGCGTCAACCTCGTAGCCGAAAAATCGTGGCCCTCCAGGTGACGGTGACACCTTTTCGGGTCAGACGTCCCAAGACCCGTCGGGTCCAGCCGGGCAGGGGACTGCACCTGGATCTCGGACCGGTCGGTGGGACCGGCGCCATCGAAGCCCTGTTGGCGCTTGGGCCGGTACGGAAGAAGGCAGCGGCGGCCAGGCCCGCCGGTTTGCCGGCTGGCGCGGCTCGCCCAGGCAGCGGTCGTCCTGCCGTGGTCGGTGCTGCCGGTCGTGACGGTTTGCTGGCCTTGGTGGGCAGGCCAGGGGCCAGACGCGGCGGTCGGGCGCATCTCGTCTTCGTGTTCGACGGGTCACGATCCATGTGGAAGGGGGCGGGCCGTGACGCCTGGAACCTGCTTTTGGCGTTGGCGAAACGCCTGGGGCCTTCGGCGCGGTTCGGCCTGGTGATCTATGATCGCAAGCCGCACGTGGTTGGAGGGCGTCTGTTGTCCTCGGGGCGCTTGGACGTGTTTCGAAGGGCGCTCCTCCATGCGCATCGGGTCAACGGAAGCGACCCATGGTCTGCGCTGAACGCCGCCTTTTCGCTGCTATCCCGCGAAAAGGGCAGGAGGCTCGTCGTGCTGCTCACAGACGGCCTGGATCCCGAGCGTGCGATTCCTGTTCGGGACCGGTCTGGGATCGAACTGGCCACGGTGACGGTGCGCAGGGATCGACGCGGTGTCATGCTGAGTGACGGAGGCGGCCTCGGCTCGGTGCTGCGGCAGATGGGAGGCCTGGGGTACGAGGCGTCGCTTTCCATGCTCAGGCGGACCGAAGGCCGGACGGCCCTGGTGAAACGCATTGCGGATTCGGCCCTGGTGTCCCATCTGCAACTGGTCGAGGCCGGACGGGTTTCGCCCCTTTCGGGCATCATGTCCACGAGGGCGAGTCTCCTGTTCAGGCGTCGATTCGCAGGATCGGCGCCGTCCGTGGAGTTGCGGTACAGTCGCCAGGGGCGCTGGTACCGGACCGCGGTCCACAGAGTGGCAGCCCCGGCCCGTCTCGTCGGCGCCCTGGCGACTGCTCACCGGGTGCGTGAGTTGGCTGGCCAGGCGGCTGGCCGGTCCGATCCAGCCGGGCGGCGGCGCCTGCGGGACGAGGCGTATCGCCTTTCGAAGGCAGCGGGGATCGTCAGTTGGGCCAATTTCTTCATGGCCCTCGACTTGTCCGAGCCGTTTTCCGCAGACCGGCGGCGTTTTGCATCTCGTTGGGGGAGTCGGTTTTTCGCTCGGATCGTGGCGCATCCCGATACGGTCCACCCCACAGATCCCACTTGGTGGACGGCGCAGGACCGGCCGTCGCACCTGCGTGTCGTGGAGTCGGGTAGCCTGACCAAGGGCATCGTGCTGCGGGTCATCAGGCGGAGTTACCTGCGGTCGGCGCGGGCCTGCTATCAGCACAAGGTGGAGCTTGGGGCCGTTCCGGGCAAGGTTCCGGACGGCCGAGCGGTCCTGGTCATGGACGTCACCCGGGGCGAAGTGGCGCGGGCCTGGCTGGAACGCAGCGAACTGCACGACCTGAAGCTGGAGCGCTGTCTGGTCAATGCCGCCTACAGGCTCGTGGTGCCCAGGAGCCACAATGACCGGACCCTGTATCGGGTGCTCTATCCCATGCGGTTCAAAATGGACGGGCGATCAGTGGAGATCCTGAGAAACGCGCGATATCGCCCCAGGGTACAGATCTCGCGAGATCCGTTGCAGAACCTGTATTGACGGTCGAGTTGTCCTGAATGGACAACGATCCCGGATCACCGCGTGTGCGGCAATTGGGCTGTCCATCACGAGCTTGTGGAGCCATTCATATCGACGGGGCCAGGGCTCTTGTGCAACGGATTCCCAGCGACGTTCGTCGGGACGAGCGTGGGACCGGCGACTCATGGCCCAGCCTGGGATCTTTTCCATGGGAACTTCGAGGAGAGCGGTTCGCTTGTGGCGGCGCAGGATGTGGTCGCCCGCTCGAAACGTGGCGATGTGGAAGTGGTTCCAATGGTCGCCGTCGAAGTCCGGGGTGAGGATCTCTTGGAACAGGTCCGATTCGTCGAGGCGGCAGATCACCAGGCGCAGCAGGAGCCCTTTTCTCGTGACCGGATGGCCGAGGCACGAAGCGTCTGATTGGAAGCCCAGCCCGCGTTCGTACTGTCGGCCCACGTCGGCCCGCATGGAATGGCCGAACTGAAACTCGTGCACGTCGATGGCCAGCCCGAGGTTATGCTTGTTCAAAGGTTCGAGCCCCATGAGTTGTTTGCGCGTGGGCGGGCGATAGGCCGAGGACCAGACCACTTCGGTGACGCCGATGTTCGCCAGCACCGGGCCCGCCCGAACGAGGGCCCGGACGAGGCGACAGTCCATCGGGGCGTGTTCTTGGTTCGGGTAGTAGTCTCTGTACGGGATGCCACCAATCGAGGTTCCGGTCAGCAAAACAGGTGTCTGAATACCGGGCCTGGGCGGGGCTACCGAGAACTCGACGCCCGCATCCACCAGGTCGGACAGGCAATGCATGTCTTCGGTCCAGTGGTCGTCGATGGACGCGAGGATGCCTTCGATGACCGGGGCAGCCCGATCGCCGAATCGATGGGCGAGACGGAAGATGTCCAGACCGCCGAATCCGAGATCGCCGTTCCAGTCATTGGCCTCGTGGGAGAGCCTCCATAGGGGGCGCCACCTCGTCTGCCAGGGGCGTAGGCCCGTCAGTGCGCTCATGGTGGGCCAGTTGAGGAAGGAGGGGGATCGCACGTCGAGGCGGTGCTGCCATCCGATTGGGTGCAATCGAGGCCCGGCAAGAACGATGCGGTTCGTCTCATGGGTGGCGGCACGCGTCGAGGTCCCAGCAGCGCAGATCACCACGACTGCAGCCATGCATGCCGCAGCGGCCATGCGAGGCGTTCGTGGGAACGGCTTCATGGTGTGACCTCGTTCAATCTTTTGCTCCTGACGCTGTCTGGATGTTCCTGGTCGAGCGTCGTCTGCTCGATCCGATTCATGCCTTCGTGTTCATGCTTTCGTTTGCATGCCTTTGTCATTGCCGTCGAGATGGACAAGCTGGTGATTCGATCGATCGATATTTCAACCAACCAACTCGCAGGTTTGTTCCCGATCGGGTTTCCTGCATCATCTGGCGTCGGACGATCCGCCGGGCTGCGGCCGGTTCGTTTTGGGCCAATCGATGCGCAGACCTGCTATTTTGCCATGACGTCCCACAACGTACAAGGTTTTGTCCGAAATCGAGATGAATCCCTTGATGTCCGGACGCTTGGTTGCGATCACGGCCTTGTCGAGGTCCAGGAAGGCCACTCCGAAGGCTCCCCATGCGACGGCTTGGCCCTGCGACAGGAGTGTCAGGCCCAGTGGCTCGCCGGGCAGCATTATCTTCTTACCGAGGTCATGTCCTTTGGCGTCTCGGACCTCGACCTGGAAGCCAGCACCACTCTTGCGGAGCACGAGGAGTCTGTTCGAGGTTTTGTCGAGGGTTGCGCGCACCACATCGGGCCCCAGACGGACCATGCGCACCGACCGCCCCGTCACCGCGCTGCGCATGCTCAGATTTCCCTTTCGGTCCAGACACAAGACAATGCTTCCGTCCTTCGATGCGCCCAGCAAGGTGGCCTTGACGAGCCACTTCATTTTGTAAGTGGCAAGCTCGAACCATCGGATCGAGTGGCGCACATCGACTCGGACGAGCCGGTGTCCGTCGGGAGAAAGCACCTGGTCGTGGCCGGCCTTGCGGTGCCAGGTTCGGTAGATGGCATACTTGGGGGCGAGGTCCCATACGAAGCTGGTGAGTTGGTCCCCGACGCCAGCCAATCGACTGGCGTCCGCCGAAAAGGTGAGTGCGTCGATCACCTGATCCAGAGGCTGCGAGGTCCACAGGGTTTTGCCGCTGTGGCCGTCGAGGAGCAGGACCGTTTTCGCCTTGGTGGCCACGGCCACGACTCCTTTGTGCGCCGCGGCCGCGGTGGGTTGGGTGCCGGCCGGAAGCGTGACCTGGAACATCGAGGTGAGCTGGACTGGCGAGTGGGTTCGGGCAGGAGCCGACCCGCCGGTCTGGCCAGGCCTTGCGCCGGTGGATCGAGCAGGCTGTCCAGGCCTGGTCGTCGGGCTCGTTTGTTGGCCGCCTGCCTGGCGAGGGGCAGTTGTGTGGTCGTTCGAGTCTTGTTGGCCCAGCCCAGATTGCGATTGGTTCACAGAACCTGGTTGGCCGCCGGAGCCAACATGGTTCATCCCATGCGAGTCGCCCGGCGGTTCGGCATGTCGCGGTCTCGCTCCGTGGCAGGCTCCGTTGACGCCCAGGGTCGCCGTGAGCAGGACCAGTACGATTCTCGTTGGTTGTTCGATCCTTGCGCTTCTGCGCGTCCATCGCCGCATCTGCGTGCCTCCTTGTGGAACGTTGCGACATTCGAAATGGGAATTGCTGGATCCCAAAGGACCACGGATTTTCTGCCACCGTGGCCTGCCGTTACAGATAGCTTGCCACCAGGCCCTGCGTCAAGAGGTGCCAGCCGTCGGCCATCACGAAGAGCAGCAGTTTGAAGGGTAGGGAAACCGTGGTGGGCGACAGCATGTGCATGCCCAGAGCCATCAAGACGTTGGACACGACCAGGTCGATGACCAGGAACGGAATGAAGAGCAGAAATCCGATCTGGAAGGCCTCGGTGAGTTGCGAGATCACGAAGGCCGGAACGAGCACGAGGATGTCACGTCGATGGACCGGGCCGATGGAGCTGCCGGCCATGTGTCGTTTGGCCAACCTGAGGAACAGGGATACCTCGGTTGGATGCGCATGGCGGGCCAAAAAGGTGCGGAGCGGTTCGACCCCGCGTTTGAGCGACGCGGTCATTCGGTCCATGTCTATGGTCCCTTGGCTCGAATTGGAGAGTTCTTCGGCCGCGGGCTTGAGCTGGTCCGCCATGGCGGCTCCAGTGGGGGCCATGATGTAGACGCTCAGGATGAGGGCGAGCCCGGTGATCACCGAGGCCGGGGGAATTTGCTGGAGGCCGATGGCGGACCGGAGGATGGAGAGCACCACCGCGATTTTGACGAAGCTGCTCACCATGAGGAACGCGGC
>JAGGXR010000153.1 GCA_021162935.1 Deltaproteobacteria bacterium | reverse complement strand
GCGTTGTTGGCCGCGCCCTTGTCCTGGGAAGCCGAGGACTTGTTCGCCGCGCCTTTGTCCGGCATCCGGTCTCGTCCCTTGCATTCGGGGCAGACCAACGCGTCACCCTGGCGTCCTGCTTTGACGGTCATGATCGGGTACCCGCAGTGGGGGCATTGGTGGTCCACCGGGCGGTCCCAGACCACGAAGTCGCATCCTGTGGACGCGTACTTGGAGCAGCCATAGAAGGTCTTGCCGCGCTTCGAACGTTTCTGGACGATCTGGCCGTCACAGTCTTTCTTGGGGCAGGCAATCCCGAGGGTCAGCGGTTTGGTGAACCTGCAGTCGGGGTAGCGGCTGCAGGACAGGAATTTTCCGTACCTGCCGTTGCGCACCACCATGGGGGCTCCGCACAGGTCGCAGGTTTCCTTGCTGACCTCGGGGTGTACCACTTCGATGGTTCCGTCGTCCAGACGACGGAATTCTTTGCTGTTCTTGCAGTCCGGCCAGCGCGAGCAGGCCAGAAATTCGCCGTTTCGGCCCCAGCGGATGACCATCTTCGCCCCGCACTTCTCGCATTCGAGGTCGGTCGGGGTGGTCTCCTTCTTGACGTTGCGCATGCCCTCCTTGGCCTGATCCAGGTCCTTCTTGAAGGAGCCATAGAAGTCGGCCAAAGTTTTGCGCCAGTCGTCGAGACCCTCTTCGATCCGGTCGAGTCGGTCCTCCATCTGGGCGGTGAACTCCACGTTCAAAATGTCGGGGAAACTTTCCACGAGGAGGTCCGTGACCAACTCGCCAAGGGGCGTGACGTGGAACCGGCCCTTGTCCTTGACGGCGTAGCCCCGGTCCTGGATGGTCGAAAGGATGGCCGCATAGGTCGAAGGTCGGCCGATGCCCTTTTCTTCGAGCTCTTTGACCAAGGTTGCCTCGGAGAACCGTGGCGGGGGCTGGGTGAATTTTTGCTCCGGCACGACCTTGTCGAGTTGGAGTCGGTCATTTTCGTGGATCGGCGGCAGGATCGTGGATTTTTTGCCGCCTTTTCCGTCGCCAGGGGCAGCGTCGCCCGTGGCCTTGGCGTCGCCGTTCGAGGCGCCGTTCGCCTTATCGTTTCCATTGGCCGCTTCACCATCGTCCCGCGCCTCTTCGTACACCGCCGTGTAGCCCGGAAACTTCATGACCAGGCCCTGAGCCTGGAGGCCCACCTTGCCGGTCGCTACGTCCACCACGGTCTTGTCGAGTCTCGCCGGTACCATCTGGGAGGCCACGAAGCGTTTCCAGATGAGGGAGTAGAGTCGATGGAGTTCGCGGTTCTCGCGAAGTTGGGCCTTGAGCTTGGTTGTCTGGGCCCCGGGCGATCGCTGGGCGCGTTCCTGGGTGCGGGCCACCAGTGCACGATAAATGCGGTCGGGATCACGGCCGACGGACGTGGGCCGAATCGCCTCGTGTGCGTCCTGGGCGCCCTTGCGAGATCGGTAGTAGTTCGGCTTGTCAGGCATGTAGTCGTTTCCGAATCGGTTCGCGATGTACTGCCTGGCGTCTGTGAGCGCTTCCTCGGCCACGCGGGTCGAATCGGTTCTCATGTACGTGATGAGCCCGACGGGCCCCTGGCCGTCGCCCAGGTCCACGCCTTCGTAGAGGCGTTGGGCTAGGGCCATGGTGCGCTTGGCCGTGTAGTGGAATTTGCGGATCGCGTCCTGCTGGAGCTTGGACGTGATAAACGGCGGCAGGGGCCGCCGGAGCTGCTCCTTGCGCGTGATGCCTGCGACGATGGGGTCGTGGGTCTTGATTTCCGTGACCACGTCGTTCGCCTCGGCCTCGTTCTTGATTCCAGCCTTGCGGCCCGAAATCTTCACGACCTTGGCATCGAACTGGGCCCCCTGGGGCGTGATGAGGCTGGCGATGATGGACCAGTACTCTACCGGTACGAAGGCGCGGATTTCCCGCTCTCGTTCCAGCACGAGACGCACGGCCACCGACTGCACCCGGCCGGCGCTGAGGCCCTGCTTGACCTTTTTCCATAACAGCGGACTGATCTGGTAGCCGACCAGTCGGTCCAGGATGCGGCGCGTCTGCTGCGACTCGAATCGTTTTTGGTCCACCTGGGCCGGATTGCTCAGTCCAGCGTGGATGCCCTTCTTGGTGATTTCGTTGAAAAGGACCCGGTAGATGTTCGGATTGACCGACTTGAGTTCCTCGGCGATATGCCAGGCGATCGCTTCTCCTTCGCGGTCGGGGTCGGGGGCCAGGTAGACGGCTTCGGCAGTTCTGGCCGACTTTCGGATGTCCGTCAGGACCTTTTTTTTGCCTCGGATCACCTCATAAACCGGGGCGAAGTCATTTTGAACGTCCACACCAAGAGACTTTTTGGGCAGGTCCTTGACGTGGCCCACCGAGGCCTTCACCACAAACTCCTTGCCAAGGTATTTGCCGATGGTCTTGGCCTTGGACGGTGATTCCACAACGATCAACTTACTCATGTTCGATACACTTTCCGACGCGTTTTCGTCAGGACTCCCGTTCATGCCGGGACGCCGGATGGTGGTACGTCGTTTCGTACCGCCCGCCTGCATGGGCCACCACGAGTCCATGCAACTGCAGCTCCACCAGCACTGCCATCACCCGCCCCGGAGGAAGTCCGGACTGCCGAGCCAGGTCACCTGGGAGCCGGGCCGGCCCCTTGGCGAGAACATCTAGTAGCGTTCGTTGCGGCCCTGTCAAGTCCTTGTTGTGCGGCCCCTTTGGGGCCGACCCTGTCGTGTGCCCGTCCAGCAGGCGATCCAGGTCATCGATATTGGACAGGGGCTCGGCCCCTTCGGCGATGAGTCGGTCGGTGCCCATCGACCCGGGAACCGACCAGACGGGGCCGTCCATGGAACGTGCGGCCAGAGCCGTGCTCCTGGCTCCTGATCGGGCGCCAGCCTCCACCACGATCACGGCCTCGGCCAGGGCCGCGATGATCCGATTGCGGCGCAGGAAACAGCCTCGTTGTGGCTGGGTCCCAGGCTCGAATTGGCTCACGATACAGCCCTGGTTCGCGATGCGTCGAAAGAGGTCGATGTGTCGCTCCGGGTAGGCGATGTCGATGCCGGCCCCGAATACGCACAGGGTCTGCCCTCCTGCATCCATTGCTCCCACGTGGGCGGCTGCATCGATGCCATAGGCTCCGCCCGACACCACCACCCGGCCCTTTTCCGTGAGTCGGGCCGCGAGTCGGGTCGCCATTTTTTGGCCGACACCAGTTGCCGCCCTTCGGCCCACGATAGCCACGCAGCGCTGTCGCGTCACCGAGATGTCACCCAGTGCGCAGATTGTCGGCACCAGTTCGCCCCGATCGAGGAGTCTGGTCGGGTAGTCGTTTTCGCCCACGACGATCCGCCGCGCCCCCACTGTTTCCAGGAGGCGATCCTGGCGCTCGATCGTTTCGTCCACCGCCCGCATGCCCGCCGTACTCGTGATCTGGCGGGCCGCCTCCACGTCCAGCACCTCAGCCAGTCGCTTTCTCGGGGCGGCCAGGGTTGCCAGCGCCGATCCGAAGACCTCCATGGCCTGGGCGAAGCGGACCGTTCCGACGCCGCGAACGAGACTCAGACGCAGCCGGGCCTGCCGTTCCTTTTCATCGATGATTGTTGTTGTGTCCAACGGTGCCTCCTGCCCATGATGCAGCCCGGCGATCTCGGGCCGGCACGATCGGTTCGGCCGACCTGCGCCGCCGATCTCCATCTGTCGATTTTTCGCCGGGATCCGGCATTTTCCGCCGGGCGATCGCTGTCCAGCCAGATCCGTCGCCTCCTGCGCTTGCGCCTCACGACGTTTGCGCCTCACGACGCTCGCGTCCATCCGAGATGATTTCGTAACGTTCTGTTATCGGCGGGACGACTGGTTTTGTTGCCGGTTGGTGGTTCGAGCTGAGGATCGACGTCGGAGTCTGCCCTTCGGTCGATGGATGGCTGGGACGAGCGAAGAGGCCCACGTGCCTCTTTGGCCCTGGGCCGGCCCGTTGCCCTGTTCTTGGTTTCGGCCTGGTAGGTGCCTTGTTGCGCTGTGGCGTCTGGGCGGCGCTTCCAGCCCGTGCGGCTCCATTCCGCGTGACTGTCGCCCGACCTGTGTGGCAGGCGGCTCGTACCGGACGCGTCGGCTCAGGTTCTTGGGAATCTTCCATTCTTTGGGCACGGGCGGCGTTGGTGGGTGGACGTTGAGGCGTCTGATCATGAGGCCGTGACGCTCGAACAGGGCCGGCCCCATGCGGTCGAATCCGAGGCGAACGGGCGGACTGAATCGATCGGCGATCACTTCAGTCATGCGCACCGGCGGAAAGGCGCCAGCGCGGAACACCGCCTGGTAGACGCGGCCCGACGGGCTGCGTCCCACAAGATTCAGGCCGTAACGGTACGTGATCGGCCCCCATCGAGTCACCATGGCGGCCTTTTTGAATGTGGCGCTTAGGCCCAGGTCATTGGCTGGAAACCAGGCCAGTTTCATATCCCGTTCGGTCAGGGCCAAGTACCAGTTCAGACAGGCCTTGCCGCCTTGGTGGACCTGAACGATCATGGGACGCCCCAGGCTTCTGGGCGGCAGGCCGCCACGAATCGTGGGCCTGGTGAAACACACCTGTCGTTCGTCGAACACCAAGGCTCGGTCCCAGGCCTGGACATGGGTGATGGACTGGCGCAGCGGCGGCAGGGTCGGGCCTGGTTGGACGAATCCTGCCCCATAGGCCACCAGCGCTTCGGCCACCATGGGAAATCGGCGACCGTCTCCACCTTCGTCGGCAACGCCTTGGTCGTTTCGTCCCGACGATTCGTTCGCGCGACATGCCTTGGCCAGCGCTTCAGTGAACCGTACGGGCACGATTACGAATGGGCCGCCCGACAGGCAGATCGGCGCCGCGTCCACCAGGAAGCCCTTGTCTTTCCATGGCTGGTTTCGTTGCATGCGCGCCGATGCACAGACCGCCCGAGCCAGATCCTGGTAGACGCCCACGAGGACCTCGTAGCGCGGCGGCTGGCCGGCCTGGCGCCGAAGAAGCACCTGGGTCAGACGTCCTCCTTGC
The DNA here is from genome assembly GCA_021162935.1 of Deltaproteobacteria bacterium. GTDB lineage: Bacteria > Myxococcota_A > Polyangia > HGW-17 > SLPX01 > JAGGXR01. The sequence continues at coordinate 13,023 of JAGGXR010000153.1, read as the reverse complement.
GGCCATTGCGGCTGGATCGCCTTGGCTGCCGACACCGCCTGCTCGGATCGGTCCGTCACGAGCACCTGGACCCAGTACTCGGCCGCCTGCGCGCGGCCGGTCAGCCCAAACGTGACGGTCAGGCCGATGGTCGTGAGGACGAGGAGCGTGACACCTGCCCGCAAGCGATTCGGCTTCGACCGCAGTGGTCGGCCCGCGGTGCCGCATGGATGCAGCAGGTTCCGCGGCAGGTTCCGCCGCGAGGTCGAGGCGTTTTGCATGTGGTGTGAGGAATCGTGCATCGAATGGCAGAAGCCGTGCATGTCGATGGAATGGGGCGCCGCAGAATCGGCGCGTCAGGGCATGACCGGGTTCGAGGACCCGCCAGATGATTCGGCCGGTCGCGCCTCGGAGGCGGGGCTGGCAGCCGGGGTCACTCCGCCTGCTGGCGGGGTCGCCATGCCGGTCGCCGAGGTCGTCGCTGCGCCGGCCGCCGGGGCCGCCGGCACGGCAGTTGCTGCGGGCTTGGCCGCGGACACCGTGGTCTTGGGCAGGCTCGGCAGGAGCGCCCGGAGTTTGCCGTTCATTTTTTGATGTTTTGCGTGGCGTTTTTTGTACGCGGTCGATAGGGCCCACATCTTGTTCGAAACCGCGTCCTGGAGCAGTTCTTCGCCGTAGTCGAGGCAGAGGTTGCCGATCTTTATTGAGGCCTTGAGGAGCTTCTTGACGGTTTTATACGTGAGCACCGATTTTGGATATTCCTTGAGGACCCGTTTGTCCTGGGCCAGCAAGATGTCCGACGCCTTGGCCAGTTTTCCCGTACGACGATACTTGTAGGCGTCCTGGATGGACTCGTCGATTTGTGACTTGACCGACGCAATAGTGTAGACTGCATGATGGGCGCAGCCGGTGGCCAACAAACCGGTCGCCAACATCGCCATGAAGATTCGAGTCATGGATCGTGTCATCCTTCAACGCTCCTTTTCGACAGGCATCGTGGGTCGAACCAGTAAGCCATGGGATCCGTTCCAATGGCTCGGCCTGCTCGTTTCCATGTATGTGCCAGTTCCCACGATTCGGGTCAAGCATTACGACCGATGATTTGGGTCGAGCATTACGACCAATGATTTGGGGCGAGTGGGTCGCCCACCGGTTTGGCAAACAACAGGCCTGCCTGGCCACGTCTGGATTTGGGTGGCGCCGAGACGGTTGCAGGGCGTTGCGGCCTTTGGATTTTGTTCGGTGGGCTTCGGCTGGTTTTTGGGTTTTGGCTTGCATTGGAGGGGGATTCTGTCAAAAACGAGATCCGCACGGACGCCGGGGCCGCAACAGGTCCCTTCGCTTCAGGAGGATGCATGATACCGCTCAAGAATCGCGTTTTGGTGACGAGTGCGTTGCCCTATGCAAACGGGGATATCCACATCGGTCATCTCGTCGAGTACATCCAGACGGACGTGTTTGTCCGGTTTTTGAAGATGACGGGGCGGGATGCGCTCTACATGTGTGCGTCGGACACGCACGGGACGCCCATCGAGATCAAGGCGTCGCAGCGCGGCATCGACCCCGAGGAGATGGTGGCCCAGTACAACCGGGAGCATCTGGCGGACTTCGAGGGATTCCACATCGCGTTCGACCGGTTCTACACGACCCATTCAGACGAGACGCGCCGTCATGCAGAGGCGATTTTTACCGCCTGCAGGGACAAGGGCCTCATCGAGACGAGAGAGGTGGAGTTGACCTATTGCGAGCACGACGGGCGGTTTCTGCCCGACCGATACGTGCGTGGGACCTGCCCCAAGTGCGGGGCGCTCGATCAGTATGGAGACAACTGTGAGGTGTGCGGCACGACCTACGAACCCACGGATATGAAGGATGCGCGTTGTGTGATCTGCGGCAACCCGCCAGTTCGGCGCAAGTCGGTGCATTACTTCTTCAAGTTGGGAGCGTGCCACGCGGATCTGGCCGAGTGGGTCCATGGGGAGGAGCACCTGCACGAGACCACGGAGAACTGGATCGAGGCGAATTTCTTGAGCCAGGAGTTGCGCGATTGGGACATTTCGCGCGATCCACCGTATTTTGGATTTACGATTCCAGGTGAGACGGACAAGTTCTTTTACGTGTGGATGGACGCACCGGTGGGCTACATCGGCACCACGGACAAGTTTTGCCAGGAGACGGGGCGCAGCTTCGACGAGTATTGGAAGCAAGGCCAGTCGGAAGGGACCACGATTATCCACTTCATCGGCAAGGACATCGCCTACTTCCACATTTTGTTCTGGCCGGCCATGCTCATGAATTCGGGCTATCACGTGCCGGATCGGGTGCAGGTGCACGGGTTTTTGACGGTGAACGGCGAGAAGATGTCCAAGCGGACCGGGACCGCCGTGTCGGCGCGCACCTACCTCGAACACTTAGATCCGCAGTACCTGCGCTACTACTATGCGGCGAAGCTTGGGCCCACGAACGCGGATCTGGACCTGAACCTGGAGGACTTCGTCAATCGTGTGAACGCGGAACTCGTCAACAAGGTGGTGAACCTGGCCAGTCGGACCCTCAAGTTCGTGGACCGTCGCCTGGACGGCCGGGTGGGCCGCATTCCCGAACAGGATCGGGCCATGCTCGACGAGGCCAGGGCTCGGGTGGATCGCATCGGGCACGATTATGAAGACTGCGAGTACGCCCGGGCGCTGCGCGCGATCATCGAGATCGCCGAAGAGGCGAACAAGTATTTCCAGGATGCAGCGCCCTTTACGAGCATCAAGACGGACCCGGAGGCGGCCCGAGGTGCCTGCACCACGGCGACGAACTTCATCAAGCTCGTGGCCGGTTTGCTCAAACCGGTGGTGCCAGCGCTCGTGGCGGACATCGAAAAGTCGCTCGCCATCGAGCCCATGACCTGGGAGGATCTCAAGACTGATTACGAAGATCGCGCCATCGGCGGATTCGAGCGGCTCCTGGAACGGGTGGACATGAAGAAGGTGCAGGCCATGATCGAGCAGACCAGGCAGCAGTCGGAATCGTCCGGAGAAGGTGCCGGGGCCGGCGCGAGCCGGCAGGATGCAGGCGTGGCGGACGAACAATGGAAGCCCTTGCCCATTGCGCCCGAGATCGATATCGAGACCTTCGCCAAGGTGGACCTGCGGGTGGCCCGGGTGCTCGAGGCCGAAGATGTCAAGGAGTCTCGCGCCCTGCTTCGTCTCAAGCTGGATCTCGGCGACCACGAGCGTCAGGTGTTCGCCGGGATGAAGAACTACGTCAAGCCCGAGGACCTGGTGGGAAAAAACGTCATCGTGGTGGCCAACCTGAAACCTCGCAAGATGCGCTTCGGCGTGAGCCAGGGCATGGTGGTGGCGGCTGGGGTCAAAGGCGTCGAGCACGAGCAGGTCTGGCTCCTGGGCGTGAGTGACGAGGCGCGGCCCGGCGCCAGGATCAGCTAAGCCTGAATGAGGGGATCCAGGATCCGTTGATCCAGGATCCGCGGATCTTGATTGATATGAGAGCATCGAGACTCGGTATCCAGACGGCGAGAGAGTTTCCTGCCGACGCGGACAATTTGGCGCAGGCCTGGTTGATTCGTGGCGGGTACCTCTACCGCCATGCTGCTGGCATCTATTCGTTCACCGGGCTCGCCTTCCGGGTGCTGCGCAAGGTTTCGTGCATCATCGAAGAAGAGGTGTCGCGCCACGGCGGGAGCCAGGTGCAGCTTCCGGTGCTCCAGTCCGCGGACCTTTGGCAACGGACCGGTCGCTGGGCGCGGTACGAGCGTGAGAAGCTGATGTTCCACCTTCAGGACCGCAAGGGCAGCATCTACGGCCTGGCGCCCACCGCCGAGGAAGCGGTCTTGGAGCTCGCCAATCATCTCGTGCGCAGCCCGACCCAGTTGCCGCTGATTCTGTTCCAGCAGAACCTGAAGTTTCGAGATGAGCTGCGGCCTCGTTCGGGCCTGTTGCGCGCCCGCGAGTTCGTAATGATGGATGCCTACAGCTTCGACATGGACGCAGAGGGCCTGGACGCCTCGTATCGGTCCATGGTGGAGGCGTACCATGCCGTGTTTCGAAAGATTGGCATCGAGTACATCGTGGTCCAGGCGGACTCGGGGCCCCCAGGGGGCTCTGGATCCCAAGCGTTCATGGCGGTCAGCGAGACCGGCGAAGACCGAGTGCTTTGTTGTGACGACTACGCCGCAAACCTGGAACGGGCATCCAGTGAACCGCCGGTTGCCGAACCGCTCGCCGAGGCATCCATGGAGGTCGTCGATACGCCCAATGCCGGCACCATCGAGGAGGTGGCCGCCCTGCTTTCCGTGTCGCCCACCGCGATTCTCAAGACCCTGGTCTACGACGTGTTTTTCGAGGATCGCACCGAACAGGTCGTGGTCTGCATCCGTGGCGATTGCCAAGTGAACGAGGTCAAGTTGGCCAACCATTTCGGCGCCATGACGGCACGACCAAGCGAAGCTGAAACGGTGGAACGGGTGACGGGCATCAGGCCCGGGTTCATCGGCCCGGTGGGCCTGCCCGAGGGCGTCACGGTCGTCGCCGATCACAGCCTGGATGGGCTGTCCAGTCTCGTCTGCGGCGTCTGTCGGCCCGACAAGCATGCGAAGGGGGCAAGGCCGGGCCGCGATTTCGAACTGCCTCCCTCCATCGATGTGCGACTGGCCCGCGAGGGCGAGAACGGCCCGACCGGCAAGCCGTTGCAGAGCTGTCGGGGGATCGAACTCGGCCGCGTCTCCAGGATCGGCCGGAGGTACTCGCAGCCCCTCGATGCCGGGGTGCTCGATTCGTCGCAGACGTTTCGTCCCTTCGAGATGGGAAGCTATCGGATCGCCACCACGCGCCTGATCGCCGCCATCGTGGACCAGAACTGTTCCAAGGAAGGTGGGATCCGGTGGCCCGTATCCGTGGCCCCGTTCCACGTCCATGTCATCCCGCTCAAGGTGGCCGACAAAGACGTCATGGAGCTGGCCGAACGGTTCGAACGTGAGTTCGAGGCGAATGGCATCGAATGCTTGCTCGATGACCGCAAGGGGTCGGCCGGCTCCAAGTTGAAGGACAGCGACATCATCGGCCTGCCGTTTCGGGTGGTCCTGGGCCGCGGCCTCAAAAAGGGCGTGGTCGAGGTGCTGGACCGCATCGGCGCTGCGAACGAAGAGGTGCCCATCGATGAGGTGGTCGCGCGCCTGACCGACGCGGTCAGCGCGTCGTTGGCGTGACGGGCTCGGTGGAGCCAGTGGGTTGGTGCGCGGCGGTTGGTCGGCGCGGCGGCTGTCTTGTGCTGCGGTTGGTCTGCGCTGCGGTTGGTTTGCGCTGCGGTTGAGCGTTTTCCTGTCTGGGATGGAGCGGGATCAGAATGGGTCGCGGCCGTCGGCGGTGGCAAAGCCCAGCCTCGTGACGAACACGGACAGGGGGTCGCAGAGCCACAGAAGGATGGATGCCGGGGTCAGCTCGAAGTCCGTGGTCAGGTCGAGGGAAACGAGGTCGCCGGCGATCGCCTCCGTCGAAGGATTGTGCATCAGGGAGTCACCGACCACGATGGAGCGGATGCCAGCCTTAAGGTCCAGCTTGCGCCAGCCGCGCTTGGTCTGACGCTCGATGACCACGGTGTCGGAGGCGTCGAGCAGGGTGAGCCGTTCCATCACCACGTTGCGATCCGGGACGATCAGGTCGATGTGGTAGCGCACCTGTCGGATGAGTTTTCCCAGGGTGGATTCTTGGGGTTCCAGGATCCGGGCCCGTTGAAACGTCAGTCCCGGCGGAGCCAGAGGGTCGAGTCGAGCAGTCAGGTCGTCGAGATCGCCAGGGATCGAGACCGACTTGAGGTCCACGTCCACCAGTTCGGCTAGGCCCTGCCAACCCACGGGCAAAGGAGGACCAAATCGCATTTGGGGTTTGGGGTGGAAGCCGGCCGAGTAGGCCATTTGCAGATCTGCGCGCCTCAGGGTTCGAGGCAGGTGGCGCACGAGGGACAGGTGGCTCCACAAGGTGGCCGGGCCCGTCTTGGCGAATTGGAGCCTGAGTCGGACGCGTTCCGTCTTGGGCTGCGATGGGACCATGGGCATCGGATGATTCTTCGGTTCCGTTCGGACCCGGGCCGCCGCCTCGTATCGAGCCGCGATGGCGTCCAGGTCGCAGTCGGCCCCGCAGTCATAGCAGCGAATGGCGCCTTTGGGACCCGGTATGCCGCAGGGCGGGGTGGGGCGTTCCTTGAAGGCGAGGGCGCGTTGCGCCGACAGGAACTGCTTCGAGATGCGTACGTCGATGTGGTCCCAGGCAAGAGCTGCATCTTCGTCGATTGGGGCGAGGAATTGGGCAACGTCCAGGTTTGCTTCCTCGAAGAGTTCCCGCCACAGGCGCCAGTCGAGCAGTTCCTCCCAGCCGTCGAAACGTGCGCCTCTGCGGTAGGCTGTTTCGAGCACGTCCGCCATGGCCCGGTCCGCACGACCGAAGATGGCTTCGAGAATCGTGGTGGAGGGCTCGTGGAAACGGAGTTTGATGTGTTTGCCCTTGGCAGCACGCTTGATGACTTTTTGACGTCGTCGGATCTCGGCGAAATCGGCCACGGCCTCCCATTGGAAGGGCGTGTGCGGTTTGGCTACGAAGGTAGACATGCTGCAGGTGACCGTGGGTGGCCTTCCCGGCGCGGCGGATCTGGCCGTGCGGTAGACCTGTTCTCCCAGTTCGGCGATGGCTTCGAGGTCCTCGTCGGTTTCGGTGGGCAGGCCCATCATGAAGTAGAGCTTGATACGGCTCCATCCGCGCCGCGCCACTGCGGCCGTGGTGGCCAGGAGATCCTCGTTGGTCACGTTCTTGTTGATCACGTTGCGCAGGCGTTCGGTGCCTGCCTCCGGGGCGAAGGTCAGCGATCCGCCGCGTCCGGTTCGGAGGTCGTCTAGGAAGTCGCCGGGCAGGCCGTAGGCGCGCAGCGCGGATACGGACAGGGACACGTCGATGGGTCGGGCCAGGGCGGCCGCCTGGTGGAAGATCTCGAAGAGTTGCGAATGGTCGGCCGGCGACAGCCCGGTCAAAGCGATTTCGTCCCAGCCCGTTCGATGAATGGCTGCGGTCAGGCGGCGTTCGACCTGCTCCACGTTCATTTCACGAACAGGTCGATACAGGATTCCGGCCTGGCAGAACCGACAGCCTTGGGTGCAGCCCCGCATGACCTCGAACGAGATTCGGTCGAACACGGCCTCAATCGAAGGGACGGGTCCGCCCGAGCTGTCGGGCCAGTCGTCCAAGTTTTCCACCACGGCGCGTCGAGCGACGAAGCGATCAGTCGGATGCTCGTCGTCTGCGACGAGTCGGTCAGTCTGCGCGTGGTCGTGTGCGGCGAGTCGATCGATCGGGATGACTTCGTCCACAGCCGACGATGGTGTCTGGACGATCTGGCAGCCCGCAACCTCCATGGTAGGATGGCGTGCCGGTGCGTAGCAGGGTTCCATCTCGTCGAGGGCGGCGATCCGGTCCTGCCGGGAGATCCCGCGTTGTCGCAGGTCCGACTCGATCCGCATCAACTCCACCAGTTGCTGTTCTGCGTCGCCGACGAGGAACAGGTCCACAAACGGGGCCAGCATTTCGGCGTGGCTCGCCACCGGCCCGCCCGCGATCACGATGGGATCTGTTTCGGTGCGGTCGTTTGACCGCAGGGGCAGTCCGCCGAGGTCCAGCATGGCCAAGACATTCGAGAAGGTCAGCTCGTACTGGAGCGAGAAGCCCACCAGATCGAAATCGGACAGAGGCCGGGCCGTTTCCAGGCTGCAGAGGGGCACGTGGCGGGTCCGCAGGGCCTCCTCCATGTCCTGCCAGGGCATGAACGCCCGTTCGAGGGCCAGGTCTTCGACCGAGTTTACCACCTGGTAAAGAATACGGAGCCCGAGGTGGGACATGCCGATGTCGTACAGGTCGGGAAAGGCCAGGACCATGCGGCTCGCCAGGGGACCGTGCTTGGCCACCATGTCGTATTCGCAGCCAACGTATCGCGATGGGCGTTGAATTTGAAGGAGCCAGGATCCGTATCGTGGATGGTCCAGGTCGGTTGCGATGGGAAGGATGGGTTTCTTCATGCCTCGTCGACGTCCGCTTTGGACTGGGCGTGCAACTCGGCCACCTTGTCCCAGACCGCCTTGACGTAGGCCTCGGCGCTGTCGAAGTCGGCTGGGTCGTAGGCCGGGGCGATGTGCACCGAAACCTTTTGGTGGAGATGGACCCGGTCCATGGCTTTGGGCACCACGTTCATGGTTCCGTGGATGCCCACCGGGAAGATTTTGATGCCTCGCTTGTAGGCCTCGATCATGGTCTTTGGGTGGATCTTTGGCCGCAATTCGCCGTCCTCCGACCTGGTCCCTTCGGGAAACACGACCACGGCGGTCGATTCCTCACACATGCGAAGAGTCTCCTGCATGGCCTTGTCTCGAGATTCCTCGTCGTTGCGTTCCAGGTAGATGGTGCCTCCGATGTAGGCCCCCGTCCCAATGACCGGGATGCGCCTGACGAGTTTTTTGGACAGGAACGACACCGTGTCGAGCGCGTCTGCAAGGACCATGATGTCCACGTAACTCTGGTGGTTCGAAACGTACATGTATCCCTTCGTGTCCTTGCGGATCAGCTCCTTGCCATGGACCTGGAGGTCGATCTTGAGGATATACTTCACGCAGACCTTGGCCCACGTGACCATGATGTGCAGGCGTTTGACAAAGGGTTCCCGTTTGAACCGCTTGGTAAAGAGCGCCGTCACCACGACGGGGAACAGGGTCGTGTTGGGCACGGCGGCGCCTACCACGAGCAGGGCGCGAAAGAGCACGTGCAGCTTGCCGAGAAGCGGATTTTTGTCTTGATCGAGCAGTTCCATCAGCTTGCCTCCTCTTGGGACGACCGTGGGATCGCCGCAGTCGATGGCTTGCATCTCGTTCGTTTTCGTTTCGAAGGTGCAATGCAAACTTATAGCACGATTTTTGGTTGTTGAAGGGGCCCGTGGATAGGTCCGGTTGGCCGGTGCAAGCCGTCGTTATCTTGCCGTTCGCCACTTCGCGGCGGACAGCTTTGTCAGGCTATCGTAGTATCCTTCAGATGATGGGGGAACTTGGGCCCCCCTGCCCATTCGCCAAAGCTGCTCTGCCAACACGCTACCAATCGCGTGAATTGCGTCATGCCGGTCAAGGCCCTCACCCAAAAGACGATCAAGAGTATGTCGAACGCGATTGTCATTCATTGCGAGCTGGTTTTCCACAACGGCGTGGATCGCTGCATGCAGCATTGCATTCGGCAGTTCGGCCCCCGTCCGTGCGTGCTGCTTTAAAACAAGCGCGATTCGTTCCTGCTCATCCAACTGCATCCATGATTCTGGCTCTGGCTCGAAAAGCGGGTCATAGTGCATGCTCTATTCCTTTCTAGATAACCTCATGGTTTCCAGATAACGTCATGGGTCACTTGCCGCGATGGAGCAAGGTCGAAGGCCGCTGCGGAATGGCGGTCAAGTGGCCCCGATTGTTATGTCGGGTTTTTAAGCATCTTTACGATATGCTTGGCTAAATACTCATTGATTTCTTTATGTCTTGGTACTGGCTGGGATATCTTTGTTCTGGGGTTATGATACCAATCGTGTTTGCCGCCATGGCGTATTAAGACGCATCCCATCTTTTCCAGATCTTTGATGAGATCGTTCCTTTTCATGCCACTTCCAATTCATCGACTCGTCGAACGCATGGAATATGTCCACTCGAAAGGTCATGGTAAATGTCCCTTAAATTTTGTTTTAATTCCTCCAACGTCTCCCCTTGGGTCATATAATCCGGATATTCTTCCAGATACCCCAGCCACATTTCACCGTCTTTCCAATAGAGATACCTTTTCCTTTCCATCATTTTTCTCCTGTCTGACATAACTTACTATTCTGCCCAAAATCTCCTTTTGCCAACAAAGGCATCCACCCTTATGCCTTACTTGTCGTTGCATGCGTGATCGCTTAAGGTACATTTTTGGCCCTGATCTCACGGGGTTGTGGCAGTTCCAGCCAGCGGGCAGGAAACCGCATGTGTAGAGCCGACCGCGTGGACACACCAGACTTCCTGACCAAGGCTAGATATCCTGTTTTTTTGAACGGAGGTCCTCCAGCGATGGCCCTTTTGCAAGCAAAATCAGTCACATTCACCAGCCTAAGCAAACGCGCATGTTCACCAGCCTAAGCAAACGCGCATGTTTGTAATTATTAGATCCGTCGATTCCGTCCATGTCAAGGGGAAAACGGAAAACCACCTGGGCCGGATTCCGGCCATGGATGAACATGGCATCAGGGTTCCTGTCGTTTTGGAGATTGTGCATGGCCCGGAGGCAGGGGATGGGCAGGGTTCGCGGGCACTTGAAGGCTGTGCTGGAACGTTATGCGGAATGCTTGCGCGGCGTTCTTGCGGAACAGGGACTTGGCGCCAGCCAGGCAACGACCGCACCTGGCGCGGTGGGTGCGTGAGTTCCTGCTCTTTGCCGAGGAGCATCGCGGCTACATCTTTGAGCAGACGCTGGACCTGTTCCTGGCCGAAATCGGGGACGGTACAAGACGATCGGGGTCCGTCCTCAGCCGACATCCTGGCGGGACAGCAGGAACGATCCTGTCAGGGCGCAGGCCAGGCCGAAGGCCACGAGGATGGTGCAGGGCACGAGCATCTCGGTGATGCTGAAGCCGCGCCAGATGGCGCCTTCCATGGACAGGACGCTCCACTTCAATGGACTGAAGCTGCTGGCCGTGCGCATCCAGGTCGGCATCATGGACAGCGGGATGGTGGCGCCGCCAAAGATGGCAAAGGGCATCATGATGCCCCAAGACGCGCCTGAGACCGCTCGTTCCGTTTTGCCCATGGGGGCGACGAGGAGGACCAATCCCATGACGCAGATACCCGAGGCGACCAGGGCCATGGCGAGCTGAATCGGATGGGACAGGCGGATGGAAAAGATGAGCGCTCCCAAAACGAGCATCCCTGCCGACATGGCCAGGTACGCGATGAACGCGCTCAGGCTTTTGCCTGCTGCGACCTCGGGCCAGGAGACGGCGGAGACGCGGAATCGCAGGAGTGTGCCCTGGGTGCGTTCACGAGCGATGAGCCCTGCAAAGGCAGCCACGATGCCCAGGATGCCCCAGATCGTGGAGGCAGGAAATGTGACCTCATAGGAGGATGACGGCTTGTCCCCGCGCGATCGGGACACGGTGACCACGGTGGGCTCTTTCATGTTCATGCCCTGTTGGATGTCTCGTGTATCGGCGGAGGCGAGCCATTGGTCCGTGGCTTTGAGGAAAGCGACCAGGCCGGCGCGACTTGGTTGCGCTGGTTTGATCCCGGCGGGGCCGGTCGCGGTGGCGTGATTGCCGGTGGCGTGATTGCCGGTGGTCTGGCCGTTTGGCTTCTGTCGGGCTTCTTCCTGTTGGAGGGATGCGAGTGATTTTCGGATCGAGACTCGTAACTTGGCAGGATGGGCGAATTGGTCCTGGAAGCCTTTGAAGATGGCCTCGGTGACCATGCCCTTCAAAAATCCGCGTTCTGCCTTTTTGGATGGGTCGAGCCCAACCTGCACGAACTGACCATTGCCGGGCGACATGCCCTGGACCTTGCCGAAGCCTGGTCGGATCAGGACGTAGGCGGTCATTTCGCCCTTGCGCACGGCCTCGGTGGCCTCTTTGAGGGTTTTTCGGACCAGGACGATGCCCTTGGATTTTTTCAGGCGTTCGACGAAGGCACGAGACAGATCGGTCTTGTCCAGATCCACGATGGCGACCTTGACTTCCTTGAGGGACGAGTCACCACCGAAGATGGCGCCGAACAGGACCGCCATGATCAGTGGCATGGCCGTGACCCAGAACAGGGATGCCCGGTCCCGGACCAGAATCTTGAGGTCTTTGAATGCAATGGTTGCTGCCGCGTGCATGGTATGCTGCCTCAGTCTCTTGTGACTCTGGTGAATCCTCAGTCTCGAAGGGTTCTGCCCGTCAGGTTCAAGAACACGGCCTCCAGGTTCGGTCGGTCCACGCGAAAGGTGGCCACGTCCAGGCTGAGACCGGCGAGTTTGGTGATGTCGTCCAACGGATGGTTCGTCGGCGACCGCACGGTCCTATCGACCAGGGTGGCATCTTCCAGTCCGGAATCGGTGAGTTGAGCCAACAGGGCCGATGGGTCCTTGGGCGGCGTATTCAGGTCCACCACGATCATGGATTGGCCTCCGTGGGTTTCGATGAGGGCCCAGACTCGGTCCAAAGCCAGGATTTTACCATGGTCCATGATGGCCACGCGGTCGCAGAGACGCTGGGCCTCCTCCATGTAATGCGTGGTGTAGAGGATGGTCCAGCCCCGGTCACGCAGGGCCTCGATGTTGTCGAACAGATGGTTGCGTGACTGGGGGTCCACGCCAACGGTGGGCTCGTCGAGCAGCAGCACCTTGGGTTCGTGTACGATGGCGCAGGCCAGATTCAGGCGGCGTTTCATACCGCCCGAATAGGCGCCGGCCCGATCCTTCCTGCGGCCGTCGAGGCCGGTGAAGGCGAGGGCCCAGTCCACCTGGGTCTTGAGCTTCTTGCCGGTCAACCCCTGCAGCTTGGCGAAGAAGGTGACGTTTTCTTCACCCGTCAGTTCGTCGTAGATGGCCAGGGCCTGGGGCGCGATGCCCACCATGGCCTTGTCCTTGATGGCGGCAGCGCCGCCGCCGGCCGTATCAGATGATGCGTCGGGCGATGGTGCCATGCTCACTGTGCCGGCGTCCGGCTTGAGCGCCGAGACCATCATATGGATGGTCGTGGTCTTGCCCGCCCCGTTGGGGCCCAGCAGACCAAAGATCTCTCCCTGCTCGATTTGGAACGAGATGCCGTCCACAGCGGTTTTGTCGCCGTATTTTTTGGTCAGGTTCTCGACCGTGATCATTGACGTGCTCATGATGGTGCCTTCGTGGTCGTGAAGGTTTTTCGTGTTCATGTTCGTGGTGCCCAGGCGTGATTGCGTTTCGAGGAGCCCTTGGCACGTCATCGTTCAAGAGGGGATCAGCGGATCATTCGTTTCCGCAGCGCATG
>JAGGXR010000144.1 GCA_021162935.1 Deltaproteobacteria bacterium | reverse complement strand
GACCTTTTCTTTTTATGGAAACAAAATCCTCACCAGCGGCGAAGGCGGGGCGATCACTCTTTCCGACGAGCATTTGGAAAAGAGACTTCGGACGCTGCGGGGCCAAGGGGTGGACCCGCAAAGACGGTACTTCTTCCCGGTGGTCGGCTACAACTTCCGTCTGACCAACGTTGCATGCGCCTTGTTGTCGGCGCAGTTGGAGCGTGCCGACGAAATGCTGGCCCAGCGTCGCCAGATCTTCGATCGGTACTCGGATGGCCTCGATGGCCTGCCCGGTATCGAATTCCAGCCCACCGCTTCCTGGGCCGAGCCGTCGCCATGGGTCTTTACGATCCTGATCGATAAAGAGCGATTCGGACGGTCGAGAGATGGGGTGGCAGCCTCTTTGGAGAAGGTCGGTGTGGAAACCAGGCCGGTGTTTCTTCCCATCCATCGCCTGCCGCCCTATCACGATGCCCACCGTCGCCGGGGAAACAGAGAACTGCCCGTCACGGATCGCATGGGACAGTCTGGGTTGAGTCTGCCGACCTACCCTGGATTGCCAGACGAAGACGTGGATTTCGTGGTGGACCAAATACGCACATTGGCTCGATCGAATTCGTGAGACCTGCCGGTCGGGTGTGTGAGACCTGCCGGTCGGACTCGTAATCGCTTGATCGCTCGACACAGCAAGGTGCATGCGTGATCGCCCAAGCGATCACGCGTGCAGTAAAATGGGAGACGACGTTTGAAACCGGAGGGGCTACGACATGAATGAGTCAAAAAACCGCCCTGATCGACGCCTGCTCATTGTTGGTACCGGTGGATTGGCCCGAGAGGCTGCGCAGGCTGCGGCCTACGAGAACCAATCGCGGCGTCGATGGGGTCGCATCGAACTCGTCGGTGAAAATCCGAGTGTCGTTGGGAGCCGGGTGGGCGGATGGCTGGTCACCGAATGCGACGAATCACTTCGTACGGTCTCACAAGGGGTGGACGTGCTGCTCGGAATCGGCACACCGGCCATTCGGCACAGAATTGCTGCAACCTTGGCCGACATCGACCACATTCACTTCGTCAACCTCGTTTCGAGTCGAGCAGTTTTGGACCAAAATCGAGTGTCTTTGGGCTTTGGCACCATTGTCATGCCAGGCTGTCAGTTCACCTGCGATATCCAGGTCGGTGACCACTGTTATTTCAACCTGAATGTGACCGTGGGACATGACACGGTGATTCACAGTCACGTGATGGTGAATCCAGGTGCGAACATTTCGGGCAGAGTCGTGGTTGGCGAAGGCGTGTTGATTGGAACAGGGGCGCAGATCCTCGAACGGCGAACCATTGGACAAGGGGCCGTGGTAGGTGCCGGAGCCGTCGTGGTCCACGATGTGCCTCCTGGCGTCACGGTGGTCGGCGTGCCCGCCCGGAATCTGAGAGTGGTCGATGGGTAGCCGGAACGGAGACGGCCCCGGCCGCCACGACGGTACGCCAATGCAGGACGACGACGTGGGGTCGGAGCAAACCAGCTTTGCCAGGACGTTCGTTCGGGGCATGGTCTGGACCTGGGGAGCCCAGTATGGGCAGTACGCCATCGCACTTGGGGTGACGGCGGTCCTGGCCAGAAAGTTGAGCGTCAACGATTTTGGCCTCGTCTCCATGGTGGTTGTCTTTACAGGCTTTCTGGCCCTGTTGGCTGAAGGCGGCGTCACTACCGGCGTGGTGCAATTTCGGGATCTCGACACAAAGGCCCTGAGCAGCATTTTTTGGTTGCTCGTCATCTTCGGTTCGGTGCTCTGGGGGCTGACGGCTCTGACCGGGCCCATTGTGGCATGGTTCTTTGGTGACCAGAGACTGACTCGCATCGTCGAGGTGCTCGGTGGCCAGTTGCTCCCCGCTGCTGTTTCATCCGTTCCGCTCGCCATGCTGCAACGACAGCTTCGGTTTCGAGCTATCAGTATCGTCGCTCTTGTTTCAACCCTGGTGGCTGGTTCGGGCGCTGTGGCGGCTGCTGTCTGGGGCCTGGGCTATTGGGCCTTGGTCCTCCAGGCCTTGATTTACTCAGTGACCAATCTCATCGGCCTGTGCCTCGCTGCCCGTTGGCTGCCCGGTTGGCGTTTGAGCTTGGAGCCGGCACGTCGTCTCGCACGATTCTCGGTGAACCTCCTTGGGTTTCGCACCATCAATTACTGGGCTCGTACCGCCGACAACCTTCTCATTGGAAAGTTCCTCGGCGCCCAGGCGCTCGGTTTCTACGGCCAGTCGTACAGACTAATGATGATACCGCTCAACTCGATAGCCGGCGCCATCGGTCAGACCCTCCATCCGATTCTCGCCAGGTTCCAGAACGACTCGGCACGAATGGGAGACGCGTACCTTCGCGTGCTTACGGTGGTGGCATCACTTTCATTTCCTATCGGCGCCTTTTTCGTACTGTCGGGCAGTCCCATCGTTGCAGTGCTCTACGGACCGGGTTGGGGGCTGGCCGGCCAGATGCTCTCCATTTTCGGTTTCGTGGTGATGATCCAGCCCATGGTATCGATCACAGGGCCGCTCATGCTCGCCAAGACGCGACCGGACATCATGTTGAAGCTCGCAGCGTTCAACACCTTGCTCGCGATCGGAGCCTTCCTGGTCGGGATTCGCTATGGAGTGGTGGCTGTGGCCATGGCCTACACGGTCGTCAGCGTGCTCATTGCAGCACCAGTGACCATGATCGTGGTTTCGAAGCTCTGCCAATACCGGGGACGACAGATCGTAGGGGCCATCTGGAAACCGTTGATCGTGGCGGCAGGTGGCGTCGCCGGCGGCTGGCTCTTCTCCGGAATCTTCGCCCATTGGCCCGACCTGCTCATCATTGCGGTCAGCGGTGCAGTCTGTGCCGCCGTGGTCGCTGGATTCGTTTTTCCGGCGCTCAAGAGCGCGCTTGGCAATCATCCACAAGAGAGCGAATCGCCTGGGACATAGGAGAGCACATTCGTGTCTGAAATGAACATCGTGACGAAGAGGGACAGACCTGATTCCTTGGTGTCCGTCGTGGTACCCACCTTCAATCGGGCAGGGCGGATCGCAGCCGCCTTGGACAGCATTTTCGACCAAAACTATCGACCTATCGAATTGCTTGTCGTGGATGACGGATCGACGGATGACACAAAGACGATACTGGAAAAATGGGCGAACCAGCATCGCAGTGCGGATTTCCAGGTCAGGCTGATTTGGAATGAGCACGGCGGTGCACCGGCTGCGCGAAACAGCGGGATGCGGATGGCATCGGGCGAATTCATCCAGTTCGCCGATAGTGACGATCGGCTCCTACCGGGAAAGATCGCTCTTCAGGTCGAACAGATGCACGAGACCGGGGTGGACATGGCTGTTTGTGACTACTTTTGGATGGATGAAGACGGGAACATTCTCCACGAACACCGAAATGACGGAGACCTGAAGAAAAAAGTTTCGAGGCACGACAGTGTGTTCATCATGACCCCGCTCGTTCGATTGGCCAAGATCAGGGGCGTAGTCTGGTGGGACGAAAAGATGCCTTGGTGCCAAGACATGGATTTTTTCCTCAAAGTGTTTCTGGTGATTGATACGTACGTCCATACCCCCGGCATGTATTGTCAGTACAACATCCACCGCGAACACCAATTATCGGACAAACGTTTCGGTTCCATGCCACCATATGGAAGAAGGATTTACAGTCTGCTGCAGTTTTCCTGGGAACATCGAAATGACTTGGACCGTGATGCGAAACGCATGGCTGTGACCGCTGCAGCCTTCTTGGCCAAAGACGCCGTGTTGTTCACGCCGAGGAAAAGAATGAGGGCCCGATTTCCTTCGATGATCCCGATCGTCCAGGAAGCGAAAAAAATGGCTCGTCGGGTCCTTGGTATTGGCGACCCATAGGGTTGTCCCTATCCACAGCCCGAAACCGTCAACCCACCGATTCCTGCCAGACGTGGCATCACCAAATCCTCATCTCGCCAGCACTCTCCTCAAACTCGATCCTCGCTTCTCCTGTTCGTCGATCCATTCGACGACAATTCCTGATCAGAATAGAATGGGAGGGAAGCACGATCGGCCCTTGCGCTGGCTCCTGCTCGTGACCCCGTTGCGACTGGACGAGCATCCGCCCGGTTTCCAAAGCGGATCACCGTCGCTTCCACAGGCCGAGGACACGATTCACCCACTTCCGGCCGGCGACGTTCCAAACGTAACTCAACAGGGCAGCGGCGGCGCGACTGGGGCTCCCAAGGAAAAACGCGTGGGTGAGCGCCAGGGTGGCAGATGAACTGAAAGCGTCGCCACGATGATGCCCATTGGAGGCCTGCCCCGATTCATCGCGCATACCCCGGGCTTCGATGGGCCCATGATCTCCGCCAACCAAAGGGGCCGAGGAGACGGATTCCATATTCCCGCGCCGTTGGTGAGGCACGTGGCCCAGGATGTGGAGCCGGGCCGCAATGCCGGGCCCTGGCGGAATCTCGTCCCTGGGAACCAAGCGAAGGGCCATGCGGTGGCTTACGGCTCGACCCCGGTGACGCAGGTCCAGGCGGTGGCTCACGCCTCGAACAGGGTGCAACAGGTCCAACGCAGATTTGGCGAGATCTCCGTCGATGCCCCGATTGCCATCGACGAAAGATATGAGGCTATCTGGGAGGGACGCCGGGATTCCCATGGAACGGTGGGCCCAAAGGAGGACCGAAGCCACCGGGACCGCAGCGTGACCCTGTCGGGCCACTGAAAGAAGTCGGTCCCAGTCGAAGTTTGGGGACTGGGTAACGAGATGGATGTCCACGAGGTTGCGCAGGTCCGGGCCCAGGCCATGCTTGAGAAAATGCATGGCGAGGTGTGTGACCAGGAGTTCAGGGCCCGGGCGCAAGGCGCCCTCGCCCTGCCGGAGGCGCCCAGCCTGTTCGCCATGGTCGCCGAGGTGCAGATCCAGGGGCTCGGCCTCGTCCAGCACGAAGTCAGGTTCGGGCTCTGCGCCCCACCACCAAAGATTGAAGCGATAATGGAGTTCCAAGGTCGCGGCAAAGGGCTTGGTCCTCGTGAAGTGGAGGTGGTGGCCCGGCAGCAGGGCGCTCGCTGCATTTTCCTTGGTCATGTGCCAGCCCTCGCCGCTCAGGACCGAGGCGGCGACGTGAAGCTGGCGCCGGTCCACGTAGAGGTCGGCGTCGACCATGGGCCGCCCGCCAAGGTCTGGATATTCACTGCCGAGCAGGGCCATGCCCTTGAGGCGCACCGGACGCAGATTGGCGTTGCGCAGGGCGGCTTCGGCGGCCTCGGTCGCCTGAAGCAGCATGATGTTGCGAGCAAGGGACGCATGATACTCCCGCTGGAGCCAAACCACGAGGTCGTCCCCAAAGGCCAAGCCCAAGCCAGCAAGGAGGCCTGCAGGACTGCCCGCGCCTGCCGTGCTCGGGCCGATGGAGCCGATTGAAAAATTCGAGATTCCGCTGACAGAAGAAACAAACCCCGAGCCGGTCAGCGCGGGAGGAAAATCTGAAAAGGCCGCAGGACCCGCCACAGGCGCGCCTCCTTGGCGCTGGGGCAGCCGGCGCAGGAGCGACCAGAGCCAGGCGCCCAGCCAGGTGTCCATAGCGGTGTGGCCGAGTTGCCAGGCGAGAGCGTCTGGGTCTTCGCGCTTCGCGTCCCATCCTTTGTGGCTCCCGCCCCTTGGAGAGAGGCGTTCCCCAGTATCCGACTCAAAAGATCGCCCCGAGGGAGACGGGCTGGGCCTGGATGGTGCCCAAAACGTGCCCTTGGACCGGGCCATGGTCGGGTCCGAAGGCCTCTCGCTCGATGTACCTTTGTTGTTGGACCGGGCCGAAAATGTGGCCGAAATGCTGTTCGATCCTGGTCCCGTCTTAGGTCCACTGGCCAAAATGAGATCCCGCAGGAGACGAAAGCCTGGGCTGTCGAGCCGCACGATCAGCGACCTCTTCCATTCATCCCTCATGACACCCTCCCCTCTTGGCCTGGGAGTGGGCAGGCCATTCTGGCTGCTGTCCCCCCACCCGACCGAGCCGACTCATACGCCCAGACGCCAGGGGAGGTGCGCCGAAAAGAGGTGCGTCCCAGGGCTGCACGTGCAGTGGTCGGTCGAGCATAGGGCAGATGGTGCAGGGAGTTGCACGCCGCAGAGGTTCCATGGGCAAAAAAAGAAACGCGGTAATCAATAGGTGAAGGAAACGGAGATTCGGAAGAAGCCGCTGCCACCAGCGGGAAGATGCCAGGACCCCACCTTGCGCTTGATGGCGCTCTTGAAGTTCCCAGGACAGTTTCCGCCGACCGAGACGGACGAGAGGTGTCCGCTCTTGTTGAGCATGAAGCCGATCTTGGCGGAGCACTTGAACTTCGCGGTCTGGATGAAGGTGTTGTACACACGCTTGAGGCCGTAGACTTTGCTCCTCATCCTGCGGCGGATCTTCTCGGCCAAGCTCGCAGGGACGTTCCCCCCGATTTTTGGGACGCTTGCGGACATGCGGGGTCTGGGCCCTCGAGGATGGTGGATCCTGGGGCGTGCGGGCACGCCTCGGACGGCGCCGATGCCCCGGCCGACACGGCCGGTCCCATGGCCCAGGCCATGACCACGGCCGCTCCCGTGGCCGCTGCCTCCGGGACCACCGGGGCCGCCGCCGCCGGCTGCCCCGAAACGCGAGGCTGCGCCATCCAAGTTCGTGGTCGCAGTGCCGTGGGCCAGGGCGTCGCCTCCGCCAACAGCCCGTCCCTTACAGTTGGGCCCATGGCAGGGGGTGCCGAGCGCGAGGGCGTGGAATCCGCTCTGGCCCGAATCCTGGGCCACGGCGGTTCCGGCGTTCAGAGCGTCGCCAAGGGCAGCCTCGTCTTCGGCAGCCAGACGGGCGGGCTTGTGGCCCGCCCCTCTGTCCGCTCGGGCTCGCGGGCCCTTACGACCGCTGCCGCGCGAATGTCTGGGGGCCGCCATAGCTGCTTCCATGCCCGCCATGTCACTGGCACCAGCGCCCATGCCGTCGCCCTCGTCGGCGACGCGGTGCTTGTGCAACTTTTGAACCTGCCGTTTCACCTCGACCCGGGCCATGGTTTTGAACCTGGTACCGGAAATGTGATCAGGCTTGTCTATCAGCAGAAACACGAGCATGACTCCAGCCTGGACCAGCAAGGACCCACCCAGACAGGCCCCGTACGTCATCTCGAGCCCACCGAACATGCCGCCTCGAATGAAGGCGGGAAGCTGGGCCTTGGGACGAACGGGTGGCGCGTTCACGAACTGGAACAGCACGGTGACATCGCCGATCACCACCTTGCCCTTGGCGTCCAATTCGAGTTTGGTGAACCAGAAGGGCCCCTTCCTCTTGGCGAGGCCATTTTGCTTGAGTTGCAGGAATGTGAGGACTCGGCCACCCACGGTGAGGCGACCGTCCATCCCGTCGCTGAAGCGCAGAACATACGTTTCGCCTGCGACCATTAAAAGGGGATAGCTCCGCGGCAGGCTCCCCGATGGAACAACGAAGGTGTTGCGGGCCCCCTGGCCCACCGTGACCTCCTCTTTGGCTCTGAGAAGTCGCTCTTCGATGATGTGATCACCCAGGACGACGCCCATGCGCAGGACCTTCTCCGGCGGAGCAGGAGGCTGCTGCTGTCCGGGGCGCGGCGGCTGTCCCCGCCCACCCGGAGCCGCTTGCCGCCCTGCTCGGGCTGCCTGCGGACTGGCCCCTCTTCGCTTTTTTTGAGGAGCCCGGCGTCCACTCGCTCTCGCCATAACATACCTCCAGTTCCGCGAAGGTCCCGCGGCTGCATGCCGCAGCCTCGTGGCGGAATCCTCCCGCGTTTCGGCGCGTTCCCGGGCGGCCCTCCAGCCCCCCGTCCCTGAAGTCCGCTCGGCCTGGTGCGCCGCTGGCAAGTAGGCCTGTCTCAGCCAGGCGTGGCTGCTACTCCCGCGTCTTCACGATCGCGAAGCTATATAACTTGAACTCCGCCTGGTTCGCCGTGTAGAGCACTTCGGATAACAGCCTGTATGGTATGGCCTTGTCGGCAGCCACCAGGGCGTTGCCCTCGAATCTCCATCCCGCTCTCTTGGCCTTGGTCTTGAGCTTCTTGGCCTTCTCCTTCAGAGCTTTGTACAGGGGCGTGATGAAAAATCCGTCGGCACCGTCTCTTTTGACGTTCTCGTCTACCTTGCCGTTCTTGACATTCACGTGGATGGACTTGCCATGCACTAGGATGGCCGATTCACCGATGTGGATGTCCACCATGTCCGCCATGTTCGATGTGGACATGGATTTCGGCAGTTGCAACTCACCCTTCTTCTGGGTGATGTTCACCGGGTTGTCACCGAAGCTCTTCAGAAGGAACAGGAGGATAATGGTCAGCGCGTCCAGCAAAGAAGTAATGGTGAGGCCCATGTCCTTCTTGTCGCGACGGGCGGCCTTCTTGACCTGCTTGGCTGCCTTCTTCTTGCGTTTCCAGTACTCATAAGCTGCATTGGTGGCATCAGCCATGTCTCAGCTCCCTTCGACTGTCGTTCCCACGGTCTGGCCGTTCTCTATCAAGAGGCCCCGATTGCGAGGGTCACCAAATGGTACATGCAGGCACGCTCGGTCACGTCTTCGCCTTTGGCCCCCTGGACCATCCACGTGTGCGCCTTCTTGTCGAACGTCATCCGACAGCCACTGGCCGGCATGTTCGTCGGCGATGGGGGATCCTTCGCCCCAGCGGGAATCTCCCGTAGGGCGTCCAGGGTCTTCACGACGGCCTCATACTTCACATCGTGCTGTGGGACGAGGGTGATCGAATGGTGGTCCATCTTTTCGTCCTCGTAATATTGCGACGACCCATACTTTCTTTTGTATAGGTACCACAGATGAAGCTGCAGGGCGCGGATCGTGTCGGCAGTGAACTTGCCCTTTTCCTTGTTGCGGAAGCAAAGCTTCTCTTCGCCACCGGCTTTTCCAGGAGGGCACTCGCTGCCGAAGCGCGACTTCACGTAATAGCCTTTGCCTGTCATGATCACGGTCAGATTCAAGGCCTTTTTCTTCTGCTTTTTGTCCGCAGAAGACTGGCTCTTGAGCCGTGGTGTCTGAATCAGAATGATTCCAATCTGAATGAACTGGGCACTCAGCAGCAGGAACGGAATGAGCAGAGATATCAGATTCATGATGGGCAACAGGTTCAGTTCCCCGACTTCTTGCGATGCACGATACTTCCTCATGGCCGATTCCTTCCGGGCTATGCGAGTCACAGGCCAACTAACACTGACAGTCCAGTGTCAGTTAAGTTCCCAAAAAAGAGATGTCGGGACCTACTGGCCCATGCCACCTGCGCGAGCCCTGGCGCCCAGGAGGTTCTCCAACTTGACCGAGTACTCGTCGATCTCGTTGATGATCTTGGTCGCCATGTTGGACAGGAAGATGTGCGCGATCATGCAAGGAACGGCCACGATCAGACCGAAGGCCGTGGTGTTCATGGCGACGGAAATGCCGCGGGACAGCAGGACGGCGCGTTCTTCAGGCGATGCACCAGACAAGGAACCGAATGCCTGAATCAGGCCGACGATGGTTCCGAGCAGACCCAGCAGGGTGGCCACGTTGGCCACGGCCAGCAGGGTGGGCACGCGCTTCTGGATGAGCGGAATGACCTCGAGGGATGCCTCTTCGATCGCGTTCGAGATCTCCACCTCTCCCTTGTTCGCCCGGGTCAACCCAGCCTTGATCACCCGAGGCAGCGCTGCAGTCGGAGCAGCGTTGCAAAGCTTGATGGCGCGGTCGATATTATTCGCCATCACGAGCTTGGTGATCTGCGCCATGAACGCCTGCGCATTGATGTTGTACCGGAAGAACAGAAAGATGAATCTCTCGATCATGATGGCCATGGCAGCAACCGAGACCAGCAGGATGACGTACATGAAGATTCCGCCTTCTGTGAATGCCTTTGCAAGGTCACCCATAGCTCCATTTCCTCCCTTGCCCGGATCCGCTTCAGCATATCCGGTCAGCTAGTCCCGGTTGGAACAACCGGGATGGCCCCTCTCCCAAACGGAGGCTGGGGCCCGGTTTCGAAATTCTTCTTCTGGTTTATACCTAAGCTTCGTCGCGCCTGCAATCACCAAGTTCAGGGCGCAAAAAACTTTACATTGTGGCCGGCATCATAACGAAACTTTTTGCGCAGCGCAATGTTTATGTCGTTTCGATACGTCCGTGACTTCACTTTTTTCTGTTGCCTCCGACTTTTGCCAGCGACTTTTCTGTTTTCCTGTGCCCGCCACGGCGGCACGTGCCTCATCTGTGCAATGTGCTCGCCTTGCTCGCGGGCCCGGACGTCCTTCGCGCCCGGCATGTACGGGCCGTCCTTCCGCCTGCCGATCCGGTTTCATTCGCGCCGGTCGGACAGAACCTTCCTCAGAAGGGATCGCCCTTCACCGAGTCGAGCAACGCGTTCAAAAAGGAACCGCGAAAGCGCGGGTCCCCGACGTCCCAGCGCAGGCTCAGTTCCTTGCGATTGATAACGTGAAACGCCTGCGGTTTGTACACCTTACCTTCGATCTTGATATCTTCCAAGACAAAATATGAACCAGACGTCTTGGCCTTTTTTCGCACCTTGGTCGCGTCCTTGGTGGGCTCATGTTTTTTGGGCGACTGTGCCCAGACCGAACCACTCACCAGCAGAACGGCGCCCGCCGCGCCGACGACGAACGCGTGACGCAGCTTCGTTGCAAACGTTCTCGGACTGTTGCATTTCCTCATGATTCTTCCCTCGTCTCACTGTCGGCAGCACCCGCGCCGACCCGCTGCGACCAATTACGCTAAACGAACGAACATGCGCCTACCGCGTGCGGG
>JAGGXR010000079.1 GCA_021162935.1 Deltaproteobacteria bacterium | reverse complement strand
GTCCAGCGAATGTTGCACGTGGATGAGACCTTGGACCGAGAATCCTTACATGGTTTGGCAGCAGAGGCCCAGGATTCGTGATTTGCTGTGGCGCGATGCGGCGACCTAGGATATAAAAAGGCGGCTGTGTCGGCCAAGTGAGGAGAGACGACGAGTCGTTGCGGCTGCGTCGCCAAGGGTTGGCCTCGGTGACGGGGGCAGCCGATTGGTGACGCAGACTCGGGCCGGTCGGCTCAGGTGTCTGCAACGGACAGCAGGAGGAACCGTGGCACATTCGACGGGAACGATGGGGCGAGGAGTGGGCAGTTTTTTTTGCAGGCGGCGAGCGGTCGTCCGAGAGGAAAGGGCCGTCGGGCTGAGGCACGGATTGGGTCTGTTTGGATTGTGGGCCGTGGCTGGTGCGTTCGCTGTGGTCGTCGGGGCCGGGTGCCCCAAGCCGGCGGACCATCACACGACGGCGGGGCCCAGGGGTTCGGGGCATCACCTTGCTCCGGTCCATCTTCCCGATTTGGTCGATGATCTGATCTCGTTTGCGCAGCAGCACTCCAAGGATCTCGATGATGTGGATGCCCTTCGGCAGGCGGTCGCAGCGTACCAGAAGGCGCTCGGTAAGGCGGCGGGTCGGATAGACATCCTCAAGCCTGCCGTTCGCATCGCCTGTCGCGTAGCAGAGTTGAGTCGAAACGGTTCGGACGTGGGCACCTACACGCGACTGACGATCAAATGGGCCATCGAGGGCAGGAGCAAGCAGCCCAAAGCCGTGGAGTTCGTCTATCGTCAGGCCATGGCGCTCGGCATTCAGGCCGAAGCGGAGGCGGCCAAGGCGCTCGCCAAGGTGAAGTTGGTCGAAAAGTTGGCCCATGCGGCTGCGGCACTCGATTCCAAGTATGATCACGGCGGCCCGTTGCGGCTGCTGGGCGCTTTGTATATCCATGCACCCGAAGTGGGCAGCGTTGGAGATCCGGACAAGGGCGTGACGATCATGCAGCGTGCGGTTGGATTTTTCCCCGGGTTTGGGCCGAATCATTTCTTTCTGGGAGAGGGCTACTTCAAGCAGGAAGAATACGACAAGGCCAAGATCGAGTTCGGCAAGGCCCGGGATGCGGCTTCGGGCGACGGATATACGCCCAGGGACGCGCAGTGGTACCGCAAGAAGGCCAAGGGATACTTGAGAAAGATTCGTCGGAAACAGCCGGATGGGACGGATATCTAGACAACGTTTCGTGGAAGGGGGAGTGGTGCCGGTCGATCGAGCTTGGGTGACCGGTCGGGGCAGCGCCTTCGTCGCAGTCGTGCTCGTGGTGACAGGCTCGTTGACCTCGTCCTGTGTCAGCCTCGGCGCCAAGCGACTCATTCGTTTAGGGCGCTACGGTGAGGTGCTGCAGCGTTTGGACCGAGCCGGTCTGTGGCGGCCGGCCCTGCGCGCTCGGGCTCTGGCCGGCCTGGGCCGGACCGAGGCGGCCTGGCGGCAGGCCGAGCAGGCCGTGCAGAAGAGGCCGGTCCGGTCGAACCTGCTGCTGGCGGCGCATCTCGCCCATCGTCTGGGAAGGGACGAGGCAGCCATCGAGGCGCTCGAACGGGTGCAGGGGCTCGAAACTTCAGATCGACGATTGCTCGCCGGGCTGCGCGCGGCACGAGCGAAGCACCTGGCACACATGGCCTCGGACGAGATCCACGCCGATCGTACAGGGAAAGACGGGAGAGGCGTTTGGGCCGCCCTGTCCAGACGAGGTGGTGGCTGTCGGGGTTCTTGGTCCTGGGCTCGATGCGCCCAGGCGCTGCGTGGACTCGTGCGCCGGGCGGACTGGAGCGTACGGCGTCGCGAGGTGCGGCGCGTCGTGGAGGCCTGGAGTCGAAACCAGGTGGGAAAGCATGCACGCGTGTCGACTCGGGGGCGTCGGTTGGGTTTGGCCCGACTCCTCGCCGCAGGCTGCGATCGCGGCTGGACCGAATCCTGTGGGCTGTTGGAGCGGCTTGCTTTGGACGATGCGCAGGTGCTTGGGGCGTGGTGGCCCCGGCTGGTCGCGCGTGGGCCGAAGGGGTTGAAGCACCCGGTGGCCTTCGTGGCGGCGCTCGTGGACCAGGGTCTCTGGTCCGGGCTTCTGGATCGGCCCGGCTTCGAGCCGTTGCTGCGTCAACATGCCGTGACCAGGGCGGTGCTCCTATGGCGGGGCGGTCATCATGCCGTCGCCATGAAGGTGCTCGACGAGTTGCTCCGTGCGAAGCGATTCGACCCTTCTGTTCGATTGAACCTGGCGAGGGTCGCATTGCGATGGAACGACCCCGATTCGGCGATTGCCCATCTGGCCTGGGCCGAGGCCACGGCGGCTGGCCGCGGATCGCCGTCTGCAGCGCCGTCTGTCGTGTCGTCTCCTGCGCAAGGGGCGGCGATCCGTTCTGCTCGTGGCAGATCCTTCCGGTTGCCTGAAAAGGGGACGGTGCGAGGAGTGCCGGCCGATGTAGCCAGGCAGGTGTCGCTGCTTCGCGCCGTGGCGTCTCGGATGGCAACGGTTTCTCGGATGCAGGGGCTGTCCGCGGGCAAGGCGCTCGATTGGGAGCGCTTGCTTGCATCGTCCAATTCGTTGCCCGTTGCGTCGGCTCGTCCGTTATCGCATGCTGTGTCTGGTGCATCATCCTGGGCGGCCGGGGTTGTGGGGGCGATGTGCCGCTCCAGATTCGGGGGCGAGGCGGCTCTGTCGACGACAGGGGCCGGCACGGTTGTCCCGTCGCAGACACGGCAGGTGCGGGCTGTCCTGTCGACCACACGGCGGACCCAGGCGAAGAAGAGCTATGAGCGTTGGGTGCGATCAGGGCCCTGCCGACCCGTTGTCGGGTCCCGGGCGGCATGGTATCCGCGCCTGCTCGTGCTTGCTGGCGACAAGAAGAAGGCGGCTTCGGTGTTGGCCGATTCCGTGGGTCGAGGCCCGGACGGGTTTGGTCTCTGTCGCGTTCCATGGGCCTTGAAGGAAATGGATCGCCTCGGTCTCAAGTGGGCTGCAGCGCAGCTCGCCTGGTCTGTGGCCCAGCGGTTTTCCAAGGAGCCGATCCTGTTGGAACCGGCGGTGCGCGCCTTGATTCTGGGCGGGCAAACGGATCGCGCCGTTTTGACGGCAGACGACTGGCTCACCTCCAGCCATCGTCGGGTGCATGCTCTGACCAAGTTGGTGCGCTGGTACCTCCACGGCGGGCGTTGCGAAGAGGCCGGCGCTGCTCTGGGTCGGCTGCTGCAATGGACGGACGCGGATGTGCCCGTTTCGTTGGGGCCGACGGAATTGGTCGCTCGACTCTGGGCCCATTGCGGCCGGCGTCGGCTCCTTGCAGATGGGCTCGCGAAGTGGCGGGCTGGGACTCCGGCATCGGAGCGGCCTCGATTGGCGGAGGCCGTGGCCCTCGTGCTGATCGACGAGGGGCGAGCCGACTGGCTGGGCGCCATGGCCCAGGACTTGCGCAGGGTCGAGGTGAGGATTCGTTGGCTCGTGGCCACGGGCAAGGTGGGGCGGGCCCTGCGTCTGGCAGCGACCTGGAGCGACAACCATCCCCTGATGGGCGGTGCGGCCTGTTCCTTTGGGGGGCTTACGTCGAGGTTCGGACGCGGGCGTCTTGGGCGTCTGTTTCGTGGAGCAGCTTCGAGGGCCTGGATCGCTGGATCGCCCTGTGTGAAACGTCTGTTTGTTCGCGATGCGATCCATCATGGAAGGTGGGCGACAGCGGAACGGATCCTTCTTCACTTCGCTTCGGTCCGCGGTGAGGATTGGGCCGATCGGATGCTCGTGGATGTCTACGAGCGAACGAAACGGATGGGGCGTGCCGTCGCGGTTTTGGCGGCTGTCTCCCGGCAGGGACGTCCAGATCGTGAGTGGGCCGATGGTCGTCTGTTCGAGGTTGCGTCCACCTGTACATCTAGAATGGGAGTTCGTTCGAGTGGCCAGAAGAGGGCGAAGCGACGTGCTCGTACCCGGTGAGACGTTCCAAGTGCGCCGTGGTGACCCGTTGTCCGCGGTGCAGACCGCCGAGTGCGCGGTGAAACTCCTGTGCAAGAGCGACGAGATCGGGTATGAATCCAAGGGATAGTCCAGCAGAGACGAGCGAAGAACGAAGCGTTACTAGGGACGATAGCCAACGAGGGATGACATGACGGATGAGGACAAGCAGGGCCTGGAGATGGCCGGGAAGTTTCAGGATTGGGTCGATTCCTTCACCAAGGACGTGGGGCTTTTCAGCTCGGTGCTCAAGGACGAGTCTTTGACTGAGGGGTTGCGTCGGTTGGCGGCCACTGGTTTGAGTTATCTCGTGCGACAGCTCGATTTCGTGCCGGATCACTATCAGCCCACGGGCGTTTTGGATGATTGCTTGGTCCTGCGCGTGGTGGCGGACATTGGTTCCGATTTGGCCGGTGAGTTGGACCCGGATCGTCTCAAGCATTGGTTCCGGCTCGCCAACGACTGCGAGGTGGTCAAGACTTCCTTGGGCGACCTGTACCGGCCCTTCGAAAATGCGGTCCGCAAGATGGAGACCGAATCCGTGCGGAAGCGGACGCCCGACGATTGTGTGCAGTCGTTCGATGCCAGGCAGGCGCTGCTCATCGACGTGAACGAGGACATGCACACGTTCGTGCCTCCCGAGGTGTCCGATCCGGATCGGGCGGCGCGGGAGCTGGTTTCCTACCTGAAGGCCAAGCTGGGCGCGTAGGAGCGAGCGGGTATCGGCGCTGTCCGGTTCGCTCGCTGGTGTCGGCAGCCGGACCCGTGAAGAGTGCTGATTTGGTAACTGAGACGGACATCCTTGCCTTGGATCCTGAGGAAATCTCACGGTTTCTCGTCCGGCAGCGTCGTGAAAAGCGCACCGAACGTCTCGATGTGCACCTCGACGAGGTGCTCAAGGAAATCCTGGCCAAGGCGGATGAGTTCGTCCCTTCGGAGGCTGGCTCCATCCTGCTCGACGATCCTCGTGCCAAGTTGGGGCGGACCTCGACGAATCGACTGACCTTTATCGCCGCCTTCGGCAAGTTGGGCGAATGCTTGCTCGGAAAATCCATCCCAGCGGGGCAGGGGATCGCCGGGCACGTGTACAGCAATGGTGAACCGTACATGGCTCGTGATGCGGCCAGTGACGTGCATTTCTATCGCGAACTGGACGAAGAATCCGGGTACGTGACCCGGTCCGTGGTGGCGGTGCCCGTGTTCGTGGGCGAGTCGATTTGCGGTGTCCTGGAACTCATCAATCGGGCGTCCGGAAGCGAGTACGACACAGAAGACCTTGCTCTGCTCGAAACCTTTGCCGGGTACATTTCGTCATCGATCCAAAACGCTTTGGACGTGATCCGTGTGCGTGAACTGGCCAGGCATGATGACCTGACCGGGCTGTTCAACGATCGGTTCATGCACGTGCGCCTTGGCGAAGAGGTGCAGCGGGCCGATCGGAATCAAACGCCTCTGTCGGTGATCTTCATGGACCTGGACTTTTTCAAGAGGGTCAATGACCGGTATGGACACCTCGTGGGCAGTCAGGTCCTGCACGAGATGGGCGGGGTGCTCAACGCCTGGGCGCCTCCTGGCGCCGTGATTGCCCGCTATGGCGGCGATGAGTTCGTTGCGATTTTGCCGGGTCACGACGTTCTGCTGGCGGTTCGAGCTGCGGAGGCCTTGAGAAAAGCGGTGTCTGCCAACCAATTTCTCCACGGAATGCCCGAGGGGGTCCATGGTCCGATCCAGCTCGAAGTGCCCGTGACCTGTAGCGTGGGCGTGGCGTCGCTGCAGGAGCACGTGCCTCCCGTCGGGGACGTGCGGCAACGTCAAAATGCTCTGCTTCGTTTGGCGGACAGCGCCATGTACCAGGCCAAGGCCCGAGGCAAGGACCAGGTCGCCGTGGCACAGCCCGAAGCCTGAGGGATCTGGCTCCTTGTGTTGGTTTGTCTGTCGCCCCGACCGATATGTGCCGTGTTCGGCGGTACGGGTCGGTCAGGCCTTCCAGAGTAAGAGGTCGTCGAGCGCCCTGCGGGCCGTTCGAAGGCGCCGTTCTTTTTTGGACATCCTTTCTTCGACATCGAGGGGAGGGAAGAGTGACATGTTCATGTTCGTGGGGATGAAGGCGCCGCCTCGGTCTCGTTGCAGGTACGTGTGGAGGGCGCCGAGCGCTGTGGTTTGGGGCGGAGGATCCAGGTTGGCGCCGGTCAGGTCGGCGGCCAGGAGCAGCCCGGCCAACAGGCCCATGGCCGTGGATTCCATGTAGCCCTCCACGCCGGCGAGCAGGCCAGCCACGCGGATACCAGGCGCCTTGTCGAGTTCGAATCTGGCGTTCAGGCAGGCGGGTGCGTTCAGGTAGCTGTTGCGATGAATGGATCCATAACGCAAAAAATTGGCGTCACCGAGGCCGGGGATCATACGGAAGATGCGCGTCTGCTCGCCATATCGCAGTCTCGTCTGGAAGCCGACCATGTTGTAGGCGGTCTTGTGGCTATTTTCCAGCCTGAGCTGGACCACGGCATAGGGCCGTTTTCCGGTTGCCGGGTCCTGGATGCCGATGGGGCGCATGGGGCCGTGCCGGAGCACGTCCAGACCACGGCGTGCCATGACTTCGATGGGCAGGCAGGACTCGAAGTAGCGCGCGTCTTCGAACTCGTGAGCTTGGACCTGGCTGGCGGACAGGAGCGCGTCTACGAAGGCTTCATATTGGCCTCGATCCATGGGGCAGTTCACGTAGTCGCCCTTGGAGGTCGCCATGGCCGGAAAGCCGAAGCGCGTCGGGTCTGGCGTGTTTGCCGGCTTGCTCGTTGCGTTCTCCCATCGGGAGGCGACGAAGGCATGGTCCCAGTCGATGCTGTCGGCGTCGACGATGGGGGCGATGGCGTCATAGAACGTCAGGGGCCGGCCCGCCGCCTCGGCAAGGGCCTTGGCGAGATCGCCCGACGTGAGCGGTCCGGTCGCCAGGATCGCCGGCGGGTCGGGCAGGCGGTCCTGCCTGCGGCAGACCACCTCGATGTTTGGATGTTCAGCGATGCGCTGCGTGACGAGCCTAGCGAAGCGGATGCGGTCCACCGCGAGGGCGGAACCGGCTGGGACGCTGCTTGCGCGTGCGGCCTCCAGGATGAGGCTGTCCAGTGCGGCAAGTTCCGCTTTGAGCAGACCGGCCGGTGTGCCCATGTCCGTGGACTTGAGGGAGTTGGAACAGACGAGTTCTGCGAGCAGGTCCGTGCCGTGGGCCGGTGCCATCTCTTCCGGCCGCATCTCGACGAGAGTGACCTGGATGTTGCGGCGGGCGAGCTGCCAGGCGGCCTCGCAGCCAGCCAGGCCGCCTCCCACGACGGTGACGTGTGACATGACTCAGGGTTCTTTCATGACTGGGAGGTGATGGGGGACGAAGAAAATCGAATGGAGGACCAAATCACTCGGGCTTCCCGATCGGGAGGAGTGACTTGCCGAGTTGCTCTTCGATCACTTCGGCCATGGCCAGATAGATGGCCGAGGCGCCGCAGATGATGCCTTCCCAGCCAGCGATGTGGAGCATGGTCTTGGCGCCGCTGCCCTTCATCCAATGGCCGGCCGCCAGGAGCCAGAACAGGACGGCCAAGCTCGCGAAGACGAACTGGAGTGCCTTGTTGGCCTTGAGGGTGCCGATGAACATGAAGGCGGTGAACAGGCCCCAGAGGAACAGGTACCAGCCCATGAATTTGGTCTGAACGGGGAAGCCCATGTGAAAAATATTGCCCTCGGGGGCAATGATGGCCACCAGGCTCAGCCAGAACAAACCAAAGGACGTAAACGCCGTGGTGCCGAAGGTGTTGCCCTTCTTGAATTCCATGCCACCGGCGATGATCTGGGCGATGCCTCCGTAGAAGATGCCCATCGCCACGATCGTGGCGTCCATCTTGAAGATTCCCGCATTGTGCATGTTGAGCAGGATCGTGGTCATTCCGAATCCCATCAGGCCAAGAGGCGCGGGATTGGCGAGCTTTGTCTCTTCCATTGCAAAACCTCCTTGTTGCCGGTCGGCCGGCTCGTTGCGAATTACTGAATCAGCGTTGGGTTGTCGTGCGGTTCTTGTTGTCGCCAGGCACGTGGAGTCCAGTCACTCTTTGGCGGAGTCCTATGAGTATCGTGCGAGGTGGAACACATGGTGTTTCGCCTCTATCATAGGGGATCTTGTGGGTCAAGGGATAAGTGAGTCTTGATTAATCTACGAAAGGCGCCAGGGAGGCCTATCGTCCTCGTTCGTTTTCAGGCCACAGGATCTTGTGGATCTGGAGCTGCAGTCGCACGGCCAGACCCGACTGGAGGATCCAGTCCGCCAGGGCGGTCGGGGTCAGCCGAGGCGTTGCAGCGGACATGAGCACCTCGACGCGTTCGTTCAACCGGTGGCTGCGAATGACGTCAACGGCCCAGTCGAAATCCTGTCGGGAAGCGATCACGAATTTGACCTCGTCGTGGGGCCGGAGCCGGTCGATGTTCGCCATGTCGTTGTGGTCGGCCATGTCCGAGTCTGGGCACTTGAGGTCCATGATGCAATGGGCCCGTGCGTCCACGGCCCGAATGTCGATGGATCCGTTCGTTTCCACGAGTACCGTTTTGCCCTGGTCGAGCAAGAGCCGGACGAGGTGGTTCGTGTGTGTCTGGAGCAGGGGTTCGCCGCCCGTGATGGTCACCAGGTCGGTGGGCTGATCGAGGACCCAGGCGGCGATGTCGTCGATGTCCTGCTGCCTGCCGCCCGAGCGGGCGTAGCGAGTGTCGCAATAGGAGCAATCCAGGTTGCAGCCGGCCAAACGGACGAAGGTGCAGGGTCTGCCAGCGTGGCTCGATTCCCCCTGGATTGAGAAGAAGGTCTCCGATACTGTGAGATTCATGGCTGGTCGATTATTCTCGTTCCGCCTCGGGATCGGTGGATCGATCTGGCTCTGAAGGGGCTGCCGCCGGTTTCGTTCCTGCTGCGGACGAGCCTTCCTCCCGCTGTCTGCCGACGTGGATGATGGGGGCCTGGGTGACCACTGGTTGTTCGTCGAGGGGCTGGGGCTCGAAGTCCGCAGGTGCGCTTTGGTTGCCGCGTAACGTATCGTTGATCATCTCGGCGATGGCCTGCTGTACGGGCGGATCCGGGGCGGTCGTCGAAGGTTGCGAGCTGCCTTTCGATGGGTTGGCTGCTCCTGGCCCGGCCGATGGATTCGGCTCGTCCGCCCCAGCCACCTGTTCGGCCATGCCGTCTGATTCGGACCGGTTCGGCGTTTCGGTGGGGGCCTTGGCCGGGGGCGCCGCAGGCGCCTGTGGCTGATTCGTTCGAGCGGTTTCCGCCTCTGCTGCAGTCACGTCTTTCGTGTTGGGCGTGGCCGTCTCTACCACAACGTCTCCTGGTTTCGCTTCGAAATCGGCTTCGCTCAACGGCGAGATTCCGTTGCCACGCAGCGTGTCAACGGAGAGTTCGTGTCGACTCGTCCGGGCAGCGCCTTGCGGCGTGATGCGGTCGGGCATGGTTTCGAGCAGGGTCGCCTCGCTGGAAAGGTCCTCGGCTGCGGCTTCGAGTCGGGCGCCGCTCAGATCGGCCGTGGTGCGGCGCAGGCGATCGGTGAGCACCCGGACAAAGTTCCACAAGAGCTTGACCGCAATTTCCGGTTCTTTTCTGAGGATTCGGAAGAAGTTGTTTTGGTGGATCACGAGGACCCGTGTTGGTTCCGCAGCGACAGCGGTGGCGCTGCGCGGACTGCTGTCCACCAGCGCCATTTCTCCGAAGTAGTCGCCGTGTGAGAAGGTCGTGATGTAGGTTTCGTCTTTGGTCAGGGCGATGGTTCCGGTCAGGACCACGAAGAGTTCGTCGCCCGGGTCCCCTTCGTGGACCACCACGTCTCCCGTTGCGAAGGACCTGGTCGTGGAGATGTTCAGGATGCGGACGAGTTGCTTGTAGGCGAGTTCTCGGAACAGGCTCATCTTGGCCAGGACGGCCATCTGCTGTTGGACGTCGGCGGCGCGCACTTCGTGCGCCTTTTCCACCTGTTCTGGAGCCCGTACGAGCACGGCGGTGATGTTGTCGTGTCCGCCGCCGGCATTGGCCAGGTCGATATACGTCTTGGCGCTGATTTCGAGGGATTCCGCTTCGAGTACCTTGGTGATTCGGTTGTCGTTGAGGTAGTAGGAAAGTCCGTCGGAGCAGAGTAGGCACGTGTCTCCTGGCAGGATGTCGAAGTCGAACGTATCCACCTCGACGGTCTCGTACACGCCGACGGCTCGGGTCACCGCATTTTTGTATTTTGCGTAGGGACTCGAATCCACCTCGTCCGGCTTGAGCCTGCCCGTCTTGATGAGGTAGGCGATGATGGAATGGTCCTCGGTGAGCTGATGGACCTTGTTGTGACGGACCAGGTAGATGCGGCTGTCGCCCACGTGTGCGATGAAGCCACGCATGCCGGCCACGAGCAGCAGGTCCACGGTGGTGCCCATCCCTCTCTTTTCGGGCTCCGCCTGGGCTCGGTCGTGGATGGTCGAACAGGCGGATTGAATCGCCTGGTCCAGAAACGCGAGGACATCGTGCTTCTCGGCAGTTCCGTCCAGCTTTTCGACCTTCTTGAGGAGATCCTGGTTTTTTTCGACCGCCTTGCGAACCGTTTCCACTGCCATGGCCGAGGCGACCTCACCGGCGGCGTGTCCTCCCATGCCGTCGCATACCATGAAGAGTCCCAGGTTTGGATCGCAGAAAAAGGCGTCTTCGTTGTGTTCCCGGGTTTTGCCCACGTCTGTGGCACCCCAGGCTTGCACTTTCATGTCTCGACTCCTGAGTCGAAGGCGACCGCCGTGGGCCCTTCGACCTTCGATTATTGGGTCGTGGCAGTCGGTGGGCTTCCACGCACCCTAAGAGGCTTTTGTGCGTATCATACGGTGGTTTTTCCGTCAAATTGCCCGAGAAACGACAACAGTTGCCCGAGAAACGACAACAGGCGCCAAGGTGCGTCCCACCGGGCTCGGTCGTCACCGCCCGAATCTGACCAGAACCCGAAGGAAAACGAGCACAAAGGTACGTGCAGTGTGGCGTTGCCCGGCAATGACAGTTGTCCGATGACGACAAATGGCCTATCATTGAAACCAGTTCTGTTGTGGACCTGTGGGAATAGTGGGGTGAGCAACGCGAAGCGGTACATGGTGGGATGCGTAGAGGTTTTTTCCATGACGAAGCGAACAAGAGACTTTTCATCGCGGCGGATCCGTCAATCATTCGTGATGGCGCTGTTGCCTTCCGTGATGGCGTTGTGCGTCATCTTTTTCGGTTTTGGGTGTCGGTTCGATCCGGCGGCCACGGTGCAGACCGGTGATGCGTCTATTCCTTTGACCTGCGGTAATGGGCAACTCGACCCGAACGACGAGGAATGTGATGGAACGAATCTGGGCGGAAATGACTGCACGACCATCGCGGGCGGCTTCGTGCGCGGAGACCTGCATTGCACCTCCGCCTGTCGATTCGACGTGTCGGATTGCGTGGGCGCCCTGTGTGGGAACGGCCACATCGACTCGAACGAGAATTGCGACCAGAAGGATCTTGGCGGAAATGACTGCACGACCGTTCCGGGTGAATTCAAGGGCGGAATTCTGGCCTGCACGGCCGGGTGTCGGTTCGACACGGCGTCCTGTACGAAACCAGGCTGCGGCAACGGTAGGAAAGACCCAGGTGAGGAGTGTGACGACGGGAATCAGTCGAACGATGACGACTGCCTGATGAACTGCATGCTGGCGACCTGTGGGGATGGCCACGTTTGGACCGGCCATGAAGATTGTGACGACGGCGGCGTGGACACGGCAACCTGCGACTCCGACTGCACCTCCGTGCTCTGCGGAGACGGGCACCGCAACGTCGTGGCCGGTGAGGCCTGCGACGATGGATCCCAAGACGACAGGGATGTCTGTCTCGATGGCGCGTCGGGTCTGTGTGTGCCTGCGACCTGTGGGGATGGATACGTATGGGCCGGCCACGAAGACTGCGATGGCGGAGATCATGAGACGGCAACCTGTAATCGTGACTGCACGACTTCTGTGTGCGGGGATGGGGTGGTGAACAAGACTGCGGGCGAAGATTGTGACGACAAAAATCACACAAGCGGCGACGGCTGTGATGGCCATTGTTTCATCGAGCCGTTTTTTGGATGCAATGGCGAGCCGAGCGACTGCGCCTGCACAGTATACGTAAACGGACCGGCAGCGAATGACGGCGATGGGGCCACCTGGGCGCGGTCGATCGACGACGTGCAGTCCGGGGTGGACGAGGCGGCCCAACGGATTCAGGATCACGGCTATGATTTCTGCACGGTCTGGGTGGCCAAAGGCACGTACCGGAGCAACAACGATTGGGCGGTCGTCGGGTTGACCCAAGACCAGGATCCCAGCCCGAATCACGTGTACCTCTTCGGTGGGTTTGCGGGAATCGAGACCAACCTAGCGGATCGAGACTTGACGGCCAACGTGACCAATCTGGACGGTGAGCATTCGAAGTCGCATGTGATTGTGGTGGACAACGTGTCCGACATCCGTGTCGATGGGTTCGTGATCGGGGGAGGCAAAGCCACCTTCGATGGGAATTCCGGGACCGGCACGGGGGGCGGCCTTGTGGCTTGGACGGCCACGGATCTCGTGGTTGTCAATTGCAAGTTGAACAACAATCAAGCCGACGTGGCGGGCGGCGGCCTCTATGCAAGTTACGACACGACCTTGACCCTGCGCAATGTGCTCATCGAGGGAAATCAGTCTCGAAACGGCGGGGGCCTGGCGGTGGAGCACGCTGACACCACTGTCGATATTTCGCGATGTTGGTTCGTACACAACAGCACGGTCCACGACCTTGGTTCAACGCCGACGAATCCCACTGGCGGCGGTTTGTTCGTGAACGCCAGTCAGGTGCGGATTCACGATTCGGTCTTCTTGCGAAACTATGCAGCGATTGCAGCAGGTGCGGCCGAGGTATGGGGCGCTGGCGCCACCCTGGACCTCGTCAATTGCACAGTGGTCGGCAACAGGACCGAATACAGCAACGGAGACCTGGGGACTTTGCGCAACAATCAGGCGGTCCTCTTGGTGGTCAACAGCATCGTGTGGGGCAACATCGGTACGACATCCATTTCTACGTCCACAGCGGGCGGCACGACCACGGTTCGCTATTCGGACGTTGCGAATTGGCCCGAAGACGCAACCAATGGTGTCTTGAGCCGAGACCCCATGTTCGTCGATCCTTCGAACCTGAACGCTCACCTCAAGGCCGGATCTGTCTGTATCGACGCGGCAGACGGCGATGCGGCTTCGGATCGGGATATCGAGTGGTTCACACGGTATGATGATTCGAACACGGCGAATACGGGGCGGGGCGCTGTGCCCTACGTGGATATGGGCGCTTTCGAGTACCGTCCGTGACCCTGCCTTCTGCGTGGCAACTCGGCGCACTTCATCAGATGACGGTCGCATCCGACATGGATCTTCCATCCTGATGGGATGGCCTGGACATCAAAGAATGGATGGGGCGGATGCTGGGATTAGCTGGTCTTGTAGATCACGGTAATGGTCAGGCAGTGGAACTGGCGGTCGGAACTCTGGGTGACGGACTTGTCCACGATTTCGATGCCCGGGCTCTCCCGGAGCCACTTTGTGACCTGTTCTCCGAGTTGCTCACGTTCCCGTGCCTTGGTCACGGTAAATACCTTGACTCCGTGCATGTCCTGCTCCTCGTTCAACTGAGACTGTCATC
This sequence comes from Deltaproteobacteria bacterium, assembly GCA_021162935.1. Taxonomy (GTDB): domain Bacteria; phylum Myxococcota_A; class Polyangia; order HGW-17; family SLPX01; genus JAGGXR01. The sequence goes on along the minus strand of JAGGXR010000079.1, from coordinate 38,601 downwards.
ACGAAACGGCGACCCCGAGAGGACGACGGCGCCAGAATCGGTGCATGGGAAACACTTCCCATCGGATGTCAGGAAGGACCATGCTGGTTTTTTTGATTTTTAGCATTGCCCCAGCGACAGGTAAAGACTAAACACGACAACGATTGGATGGGAGCGTGATGAGTCAAGACGCCTGGAAACAACAACTTGCAGCAGCCATTCGGCGGGTCGAAGACCTGCCCTCGGATCTGTTGGTATCCTTGGGGGGGGCACAAGCACTTCAACGGGTCGCAGACGAGTATCCCATGATGATTCCCAGGCGGTATCTCGAACGGATCGATCCGTCCAATCCTCACGATCCCATTGCCCGGATGGTTTTGCCCGACCCGCGAGAATTGGAGGTAGACCCGGTCTGTCAGGTCGACCCATTGGGTGAGGACGGCTACGAGGTGGTTGCCGGCCTCATCCATCACTATCGCGATCGCGTGCTGCTGCTCGTGACCACCCGTTGTGCGTCCTACTGTCGATTCTGTACGAGGAAGCGTCTGGCGGGACGGGGCTGGGGACAGTTGACCGAGCGTCAGCTCGACGTCGTGGTTTCCTATCTCGAGCAGCACGGCGAGATTCGTGAGGTGATCCTGTCGGGTGGAGACCCGCTTGTCCTGTCCGACCAGGTTTTGGACCACATTCTGGGGCGTATCCAGTCCGTGCCTTCGGTTCGCATGGTGCGCGTCGGAACCAGGATGCCGGCGGTCCTGCCTGCGCGCATCACCGACGGCCTGGCGGGATTGCTCGCTCGTCACAGGCCTTTGTTCGTGGTGACGCACTTCGACCACCCGCGAGAACTCGGCGCCGAAGCGAGACGGGCCCTCGAGTTGCTGGTCGCGGCGGGACTGGCTGTCGTGAATCAGACCGTTTTGTTGGCAGGCGTCAACGACGATGTCGGAGTTTTGGCTGAGCTGTTTTGTGGCCTTCAGGAACTCATGGTCCGCCCCTACTATTTGCATCAATGTGACTTGACCCAGGGAACCGGCCATTTTCGAGTGCCCCTTCGGCAGGGAATCGAACTCATGGGCCAACTTCGTCAGCGGGTGGGCGGCCTCTGCGTGCCCCAGTATGTCGTGGATTTGCCCGGCGGCAGAGGCAAGGTGCCGGTGGCTCTCCAGCACGTGGCGTCGATGGGCCTGTCCGGTTCGGTGCTACTCGATCCGGAGGGTCGCCCTGTTCCCTATCCGTTGTAAGACCGCATCGACACTTTGTAAGACCTCATCGTACGACATTATCAACGGATTCGATGATTTTTGATCCGGTTGCGTGTGACCGCAATCCGGCGTCGCGATCACACACAGACTGCGACGCCTCATGGAGTCGTTCGTTGGAGGTCGTGGGCGAGCCGCACCGAGGCGGCCAGGGCCAGTTCGATCACCGCAGTCTCGGCGGCCTCCGCTTCGTCTTCGGGAGCGAAGGGTCGGTCGTCGCCGATCACCGCCAGCACGGCGCCGGCTCGGATGCGCCCTGCCGGTCCGGCTGCTTCTGCTTTTAGGCTGAGGACCTGGCTGCCGTGGACGTCCGCCAGGATGAATAGGTGGGCCGCCTCCATCTCCGAGGCCAGGACGGGCATGGACTTGAGTGCCTCCATGAAGTCGTGGTTTTCGGCTGCCAGTGGGCCCATGTCGAATTCTCGGGCAAAGAGAGCTTCCTTCGAATGGATGATGCCGCAGAAGGTTCGGGCTTCCAGGGCCAACGTTCGAGCGGCGGCTCGGCAGGCTGAGACCACGTGGCGATCGGCGAGGGCAGGATAGCCCCGACAGACGTATCGGTCCGACACGGCTTCGTCACGGACCGCGCCCGTGGCGATCACGATGCTGCCGGCTCGAATTGCAGTGGGCTGCAGGGAACCCGAGGTTCCGACGCGCAGGAAGTTCTTGGCGCCCACGGACATCAATTCAGTGGCCACGATGTCCAGACTGGAGCAGCCCATGCCCGTCGAGACCACGGCCAAGTCGGCGCTGAGCCCTTCGTGTTCTGCTCGGCCCAGGTACACGTTCAGACGGCGCTGCGAGGGCAGGACCGTGACGTCTTGGAGGTGGGTGGCAATCTGTTCCGCCCGTCCATCCGAGCCAGGCAGGAGGAAGATCCTCCCTGCTGAGCCGTTTCCCACGACGTGATCGGGTTCGATGTTCAGGTGATGCAGGCTGAGATGGTCCAAGTCGGTCATGCTGTTCCTCACAAGGTGGTGCGCCTTCTACAAGGACGTGAGCCCTTCGATGGTGCCGAGTCGTTCGTCGCAGAGTCGTTCGAGGGCGCGGGCGGTCGCACCCGTTTTTTGGAAGGCTTCGGTCCATCGGTTCTCACGGGCTTGCTGGATCCGGACGAAGAGGTCTTCGTCGATGCCGCGCCACGTCCGATGCTCCTGTTCGACCTGGTCGTCCTGTCGGTCCGGCCAGCGTTCCTGGAGGGCATCGGCCATGGTCCAGCCCCGGCGGGCCAGGTTTCGTAGTTCAGTCCAGTAGCCTGCCACGTCATCGAGGTAATGGGGCACGTCGAAGGCCCTCGAGCCCGCGTCGTAGATCACGCAGCGTTCCAGTGGATAGTTGAGCGACCCGTACTGGGTCAGGGCATACTCTGGCGCCAAGAGGGCTCCTGGCTTGATGAGGTCCGTTCCCTGGATGCTGATGCGCAGATGGGTCTTGCTGTCCACCAACTTGAACTTGCCTTCCAGGTATACGGCGTGGGTCGCTTCGTAGTTTGGAAACAGTTCGAGGCAGCGTTCATGGAATGCTTCGAGGTGTTTTTCGAGCTTGTGACAGCCGACGGCAAAGAACACGAGCATGGACAGCCGTGAGCCGAGTTGCGTCATGTGGGAGAGGAGCACGGAAAGACCGTTCGAGATGGTGGCACCCGTGGCCACCACGTCTCCAACCATGAGAATGGCTCCATCGGGAATCCGGAGCTTTCGGTACATGTCCTCGTGGACCTCCCAGCGCCCCTCGGTCCTGCGGCGTTGGGAGCTCATGAAGGCAGAGACATGGTGATTCATTCCATAGGCATCGTGGAGCGCCGTGCGCAGGTCGAAGTTGAGGCCGCCGCGCAGAAAATTGAGCACGCACACGCGATGTTGGGGCACGGACTGGATGGCGCCTGCAAAGGGGGCCGTCGCAAGAGCGCCCGTGACCGCATGCCTCATGGCATCGGTGAACTGCCAGCCCACCAGTTCGGGTTCGTTGCAGATACGACGGCTGTCGGGCGTCGTGACCACGTACCGCTGGATGGCGCCTGCGTAGTCGCCTTGGACGCGGTACCAGACTGCGTAGGGAGTCTTCGAGATGTGTTCGAGGTACTGCATCATCCTGGTGCGTCGGTGTGGGTTCATGGTCGACTGCAAACGTGGGAACTGTACGGGAGCGGCGGTCGTTCTGTCAACCGACCGGATCGGCGATCACGGTTGACGCGTTTCGTCTCCAGTGGAATAGATAGATGGTCGAGTTTGCGGACCGTGAATCGGACAAGGGGACCAATCGTGACCATTTGCCCTCAATGCGGAAAAACACTTCCCGATGGAGCCGTGTTTTGCTTTGCCTGCGGGACGCCCATCCCACACCAGTCGGATGTCGCCCTGCCCATCAACCTGCAGCAGGAGACGCTCAGACCCGGCACCGTCGTCTGTCAGGACTATGTGATCGAGGGGCTCCAACAGGTCGATGATCTGGGCGAACGGTACCGGGCGACACACCATCTTACCGGTCAACAGGTGACGGTGGAGTTGCTCGCCGGGCATATCGCGGCGGATCCGGAATTTCGCAGCCGCATCCTGTCCGAGGCTCGGATCTTGGCCAAACTGCACCATCCGAACATTCCCATCATGTATAACCTGCGTGAAGAGAACGGCAGATTCGTGGTGGTGCTTGAACAGCCAGAGGGTCGGTCTCTCGACCGTATTCTGTCCGAGCGCGGCACCATCTCGGCGCTTAAGGGCATTCCGCTCATGGACCAGGTGCTGTCCGGGTTGGAGCATGCCCACAGCCTGAACCTGGTGCACGGTCGGTTGCGGCCTTCGCTCATGTTCGTTTCGGATGAGGATCGGGTCATGGTCACTGGGTTCGGGTTTTTGCAGTCCCTTCAGACCAGGGGCTCGGCCGGCCTACCCGGGCACATTCCGACTCCGGCGTACATGGCTCCCGAGCAGGCCCTCGGCCAACCGGTGGATCAACGGACCGACCTGTACCTGGCTGCGGTCCTGTTTTTTGAAATGCTCGCGGGCAGACCTCCTTTTACGGGAACGAGTGACTATGAAATCCTTCGCGGTCACGTGGAGCAGCCGCCACGCGACCTGCGGGAGTTGGTCCCCACAGTTCCTCCCGTGGTCTCGGCGGTGATCGCTCGGGCGTTGGTCAAACAGCCCGACGGTCGATTCCAAACGGCCAACCAATTCAGGGTGGCCCTGCGTCGGGCCGAACGCGATTCCATGAACCAGCGCATCCTGATGTCGGCCCATCCCAAACCGACGGAGACCAAGCAGGGCCTGGCCTCGCCCGGCGTTGCTGGGCCTGATCCGGCAGCTTTCCACCAGACGTCACCTGCGGGGGGGGCTGCCCACATGGCAGCAGACCAAGGGGCGGCAATCCAGGTGGCAGTTCCCCATCCGGCTGGCCCCCGTGTCATGCCTCCGCCGTCGGCCGATCCGGTTGCGGTGACAGCACCGCCCATTGGCGCTCCACCGCCGAGCGTCTCGCTTTCGTATGACATGCGGCTCACCGACGCCCAGAAGGATGTGCTGGAGAACCTGACTGGAACATCGGGAACCAGGCCCCAGGGGGAAGCCGTTCCCTGGTCCGACCTGACTCCACCGTCGTCGGCATCCCAGGAACTGCGTCGGAAAAGTGCCGTGCCATCGTCCGGCCAGAGAGAGCCGTCCGCCCAGAGCGTGCCGTCCGGCCAGAGAGAGCCGTCCGGCCAGAGCGTGCCGTCCGGCCAGAGGAAGCCGTCCGGCCAGAGTCCGTCGCCGCAAAGGCACGAGCCAAAGGTGGAGCAACCAGTCGCCGGGCAGCCGGCACGTCAACCGATTGCCAATCGACTCACGACAGAGGCTGGCGACGGGGCGGCCCCGGATCGGTTGGACGAGACGGATGGCGAGTCGGGGACCGGTCGGCACGCAACCGACGGGCAGGCAAAGAGGGGGAAAAAGTCGTCCATGAAGTTGGCGGCGCTGTCGGACGAACGAGACTTTTTCTCCTCGGACCAGAATGCGTACCAGAGCAGCGACGATTTTTCAGATCTGGAAGACGAATACGGACAACCAGGGGCAAAACGCGCCAAGCGACTGACCCTGCTCGTCGTCGGTCTGGTCCTGACGGGGCTTGGCGGCTTTGCTTTGTATCACTTTGTCTTCGATTCCTATGCCAACGTCGCAAAGGAAAAAAAGGAGGCACGGTCCGATCAGTTGTCGGATCTGCCAGACCCGGTGCGTGAGGCCCGGCAGAAGGCAGCAGCCGACGTTGGCGGGCAGCCACGGCAACGTCAAAATGGGATGGCCGGACCTTCGGGCCGGCAGGGCCGCGGCACACAGGTTGCTGGGATGCAGGGCCCCGGGGCGCAAGGGTTGGCTTCGGCAAGGATGGCGCCGCCGCGGCCGCGGCCGGCAGGGGCGAGCAAGGAGCAGATGGATCAGGTTCAGAAGTTGTGGAAGAGACACAGGGGGCAGGCGGTTGGGATGCTCGAAGGCCTTGCGAAGCAGTTTCCTGCGGACCAACGGGTCAAGATGCTGCTGGCCAAGCATTACGAAAATCGGGCCTGGTCGGCGCTCAACGCCGGAAATTACCGCCGGGCGGAGCGGGCTGCGAGGAAGGCCGTGGCCGTCGACCCGATGACGCGCCTCGCCTGGTTCTGCCTGGGATACTCTCTCAAGGAGCGGGGCGCACGCCAGGATGCGGCCAGGGCCTTTGCCACGTATGTGGCCCGTTGCGTCAATGCAAAGTGTCGGATGCTTAATTTGGCGAAACGTTACTCGAAGCCGTGAGCGGTCGAACGATGATCAGGGTTTGGGCTGATTCCAGGCAATGTTGCGGTAGAACGTCACAGTACGCCAGCGCACGTTGCTGACGAGTCGTTCGAACCCATTGGCGTTTGTTCCGTTTGGAATCGGTCGGCTCGTTTGGCAAAAAAACAGGAGGTTGTCGGTGACAAGTCCCAGTCGTTGTATGGTCAGGCTTTCAGCGGCTTGGCTCGCCGTCGTTTTTGTGACGACCTTGGGCTGCGCCAAGGACCATCGCGTTCAGGACTCGGATGGTGGGATGGACGCGCAGAGCGATGCCCGCTCGCAGGACGCAACGAATGGTGACGCCGACCGGGATGGCAGTGGAGACGCCGACCTGGACGCTCGGTCCGACGGGCAGGCTGGGCCACCATCGGTCGGGCAGTGGCGCGTCTACGAGCTTACGTTTGAGTCTGATGAGGCGTATCAGAATCCATTCATGGACGTGACCTTCTCGGCGACTTTTGTCCACGACCAGGGCGATACGATCACAAGGCTCGGTTTTTGGGACGGCGGTCGTCACTTCAAGATCCGATTCGCACCGACCAAGGTGGGGCGCTGGACCTATCAGACGCACAGTGACCCAACGGACTCTGGCCTCGACGGCAAGACGGGTACGCTGGACTGTGTGGCCTACGGCGGCGACCTGCCCATCTACCGACACGGCTTCCTTTCCACGAGCAGTGACGGTCGGCACCTGCAGTACCGTGACGGGACGCCGTTTTTCTACCTGGCGGACACCCATTGGTTCATGGAGGCCGAGGACTTCGAAACACAATTCCTGCCGACTTTGAGGCGGCGCGAGGAGGAGGGCTACACAGCCTTTCAGTCTCATCCCGTGGCTGACACGCTGTGCAACGATCAGGGCGCCACCAGTATCGACCCGACGAAGTATCAGGCCCTGGATCGCTTCTTTGCGGCCATCGCGGACGGGGGACTCGTCCATGCCTTCGGCCTGGGGGCCCATTCCAATATCTCCTATTTCACCGCCGCCGGTGGTGCCCGACTGGCGCGGTATCTCAACGCCCGGTATGGCGCCTACCCGGTCATTTTTTTTACGAGCCAGGAGGTCGATGCACCCAACAGTGACCCGGATCAGTGGAAGCAGGTCTTCGACGCCTGGAATCAGGTGGATGCCTACGACCAGCCGGCCACGTGCCACATGTGGGGGAGCACCCACGGCGAGCCGATGATCTGGGCGACCGATCCCGGACACGACCTGTTTTTTCTCCAGGCTGGGCACGGCACGCTCCAGCCGCAATCGCACTATCAGGTCTACTGGAACGCTGCGCCCACCAAGCCGTTCATCGAAGCCGAAGCGAACTACGAAGAGATCGTGCTGGGCGCAGACCCAAATCACGCGGATCGCGTGCGCGAGGCCGCCTACAAGGCGCTCCAATGTGGTGGCACGGGCTTCGGCTACGGCGCCAACGGCCTGTGGAACGACTGCACGTCCGACACGGACTGCTCATGCTGCGAGCAGTGGGGCGTTCATCCATGGTACGACGCCATCCATTTTGCCGGGGGCAAACAGATGCGCCATCTGCGCGCCTTCTACGATGCTTTGCCCTGGTGGCGGCTGACCCCGAGATTCTCCGATCCCACTTGGGCGCAGTTTGCGGATTCGGAGGCATCGGTCCTGTCTTCGGATGGTTCGGATCTGTACGTGGCCTATTTCTACGGTGCCACGGCGCAGGGCGCCATCTACCGGATGAACGGTACCTACTCGGCCTACTGGTTCAACCCGAGAACCGGGCATTGGTCGCTCATCGATGACCAGGTTTCGCCCCAATCGGGCCATTGGAACGTGCCCGAGAAACCAGACGCCCAAGACTGGCTTCTGCTGCTCGTGAGCTGGGGGAGCCTGAATACGGTGCATCGACGCCTCGACGTGTCGAGTTCCTCGGGGGGAGCGATCTATCCGAACGGTCTGATGCTCGTGGCCAGGTCGAAGGACAGGTTGTTCCGTCTGGTGCCCGATGCAGGTTTCATGGTCCAGAGCATCATTCTCGATGGCCAGACCATTGCGGCCGCCACCCAGTTCGTGCTTCCGGCCGACGCGAACGACCACACGATCCAGGCCGTCTTTTCGGGTGCTCCCATCTCGGAACTGGTGGGCGAGTGGCATCTCGACGGGGTGGTCGAGGACCTGGCCTTGGATACGGTCTTGGACCATGATGGCCAGTATGAGGGCGCCGCCTTCGTACAGACCGACGCGGTCAGCAGCCGGTCTACTCTGTTCGGAACGCCCTTTGGGCGTGTCCGCATTCCTGACACCGACGCACTCGATGGCATGGCGGCGCTGACCGTTTCGCTTTGGGCGAAACTGGACCAGCTTCCCAGTGGACCGGTGCAACCTTTGGGCAAGGATTCGGCGTATCGATGGATCCTCGACACGGGCGGATCGGCGCATTTCGCCTTGGCCACCACGAACGTAGCTTGGTATGCGGCCGGCACCGTGGCGAGCATCGGCAGCATGCGTCTCGCCACGGGACGATGGTACCATTTGGCAGCCACCTACGACGGTACCCTCGTTCGGGTCTACGTCGATGGACAATCGGCTGGAACGGGAAGCCAGGCCATCTCCGGGCCGATCGTGTCCAATGGAAACGATCTGATCGTGGGTTCGTCCGAAGCCGTCAATGTTGGACCATTTCCCGGATCCGTGGACGAGATTCGCATCTATTCGCGCGCCCTATCAGCAGCGGAGATTGCGGCCCTCTACCAGTCATATTGAAGGGTGTGGGGAACTGACGTGTTGGTCATACTGAACGTCACGGAGGACAGACTTAGGGATGGGCGCGGGGACGATTGCGGGATGTTTCGTCAGGCTGTTCTTGCCGCCCCTGACCCGTGAGGAGCAGACCAGCGGAGCGCGAAGCTCTGTTTGACGAGAAACCGCTGTTCGGAGCAGCCAGTGAGGTGGAGTTTGGCCAACCGGGTTCGTGTCGATGCGGCGAGGGGCGCAAAATGGGCGAGGCCTGGCCCACGTATGCTGGCCGTCGATCCGGCTCTCGGATGGGCTGCGCCGGTCTGGTGAGCCGTCGCCGAATCATTGGTTGCAGCATGCGTCGCAGGTTGCGTCTCGTTGGCCGTTCCCGTTCGGGGCGCGACGGTTTCCGTTCGCGCCGTCGTTGCGGTTCGAGGCGCGGCTGTCGACGTTCGTGCCGCCGGGTGGGCGGAACGCGAGGTGTCCGCCACACGAACCCTGTCGCCCGTGGCCGATTGCGGCGAAGGATGACAGGAGGCGACCAGGATCAAACCTCCAGCCCAGGACGTCAGAAATCGTTTTGGTTTGCTCTGTTTTCCAAACATCATTTCTCCTTGCGTTGTTCCGCCGACGGCGACTCGGGCAAAGTCTGGCAATCGCGACCCCAACAAGATGGCCTGACGGCGGGAAGGTCATTTGATCGCATCGAGGCTGATAGCCTGTCGCAGACCGGGTTGTCAAACATTGGCCGTCGAGATGCTGTGCACCATGTTCGCCTCAAAACTCTATGGTGACAAATGAGGTGGTCTCATCATCTTCCTGGTCTCGCGGAGCTATCTGGTTACCCCATTACCCGACGACCCGACGATTGAGGGGCCTTGGACGTCCTTGACTTTTTGCAGGACTGCGTCAAAAATACAGGGTGCTTAAACAATTTTGGGATGGTGTCACGAAAAGGGAGTGACGCGATCGAACGACTGCGTGGCTCTTTGTGGTAAAAAAATAGGTGTATTTTCAACAAGAAAGGAAGGTTTTTTTGATGAAAAATGTGTTTTTTGGTTTGGTTCTGGCTGCCTCGTTTGCTTTGGTCGCCTGTAGTGATGATTCGGGCAGCAATACAAATAATGCAGGTAATACAAACAACTCAAATAATTCGAACAATACGAACAACTCAAACAACACAAACAACACAAACAATTCGAATAACGTGGACAAGGCCGCCTATGCTGGCGCGGGTGCGCACGGCGATCTGGTGACCTTCTCCATCAATCATGATGATTCGAGCTACGTGGTGCACAATGAGACCACCAGCAAGGATGCGTCGGGAACGTATACGGTCATGAGTGAGACGTTGTCGGGCATTTACGAGATTTCGGACGGGGCATCCAAGTTCTATGCCGTGGAGTTGAACGACAAGATCCTCGCGGCCAACTTTCCCACGGGGAATCCGGACAACACGATTTCTTTTGGCGTGAGCACCGAGGTCGCGCCCAAGGCCAGTGACCTGGCAGGCGATTATGTGTACATTGCGATTTCCAACGACGAGGTCAACGGCAGCAAGTACAACAGGGAATGGGGGCTCATCACCATGGAATCAGCCGGCACGTTCGTGGTCAAGTCCTATGCCACCGGCGTCGGCGATGCGACCGACTATCCCGAGATGGCTCCAGAAAATTTGACCACGCCGTTTCCCATTGCATCGCCTGACATTCATGGCACCTGGGCGCTGGACAGCAACGATCCAGCCAAGCTGAACGTCTCGGTGACGGAGTCCGGAGAGAACCTGACCGGGTATGGCTATGCCGACCCGACCCAGGCGGCGTTCGTGCTGGACTTGGGCCCCACGAACGGTTTCCTGCTCGCCTTTCACGTGTATGACGTGTCGTCGGTGGCGGACCTCGACGGTGACTACCAGTTCATCAATGTCTGGAACGACCAGAACATGACGGGACGCAGCGCCGGCGTGCTTCATCTCGATTCATCGGCCGGGAGTTCGTTTTCCCATCTCGATGTGGATGGGAACATCTCGACGGGGAGCATGGACAATCTGACGCAATGCCCCGGTCTGTCCAACATGTTCTATTTCGACTCTACGGAAACTGGCCATGGCGCCACGGTGCACGAGCGGTTCTACTTTGTCATCATGAACGAAATGGTGCTGGGCTTCGGCTTCACCACGGACAACGACGAGTTTTTGTTCACGAGCTATAGCGCGGGCGCCAAGCTGTAGATGAAGCGTCGGGTCCGTCATCCACTGTTTTTACACCCTTTTTGAGCATCTGGCTGCCATCGTCCGAAACACCTGCAGGTGCGAGCCCTATCGTGCAACAGAGTCGGCGGAATCACATGGGGCTGTGTGGCCCGCTCGGCATGGTTTCGCCTCCGGGCTCAGGGCGTGGCTATTACTGTCTGAACCGCAAACCCAAAAGTGACCAATTCGTCTTCAAATGACGCCAAGCCATGGATGCGGCACAGACGAAGGCTCTGTGAGCATTGCAGCCACAGCAACCGCGAGGTCATTCTCTGTTCCCCATCCGTCCGACCCGCCGTTTCACGATCAATAAGACCGCAACGAGCATCCAGACAGGAAGGGGAATACCCGAGCCGCCACGAGACGACCGACCGTCTGTGGAAACACCACAACCGCAGCCGTCACCCGACCCGGATCCCTCAGGAACGCACTTCCCGTCCTTTTCCACCATCCCGGCACCACAATCGAGTTCACAGCGTCCATCTCGGCAGACCGCGTCGCTCCCACAGGCATGGCCGCAGTCCCCACAGTTTTGTTCATCGGTCGTCACATCTGTCTCACAGCCATCGGCAGGATCCTGATTACAATCCATAGTTCCTTCTGCGCATTTCCCCTCCACGGTCACGGTAACCGATGCCGTGGCGGATGCATCCCCGTCATCGGTCACGGTGAGCGCCGCCTCGTATTGGCCGGGCCCCTCGAAAACGTGGACCGGGTCCTGCTCGTCAGAGGTCGCACCGTCGTGAAAATCCCAATGATAAGACACCACCTGCCCATCCTGATCTTCGGCATTGGCGATAAAGTGGACGGTGAGCGGGGCCTGTCCGACAGCAGGATCGGCCGTGGGCGCAGCCGTGGGCGGCTGGTTTCCATCATCCCGGTTCGGGTCTGTCTCGTTGAGAAACTCTTCGAGGTTGGTGTAGCCATCTCCGTCCGCATCCTGCCGTCCGTCCTGGCCGTCGGCCGGATTCAATCCATGGGCCGTTTCCCAATCATCGTCCATGCCGTCCTGGTCCTCATCGGGATAGGGTGTCCCGTTGCTGTACTCAGGTAAATTCGGGGTACTCTCCGGGATGCCGCCCGCACCGTCTCGTACTTCCTGGACGATGCGCATGTCCACCGCGTCCCTGACGGGCTTGACGGCCCCTGCACCGGCAAGAACCAGGGCGAGAGCCTGCTGCGCCGAAAACACGGGTGGAAAGTTTTCCTCATCGAATGGCTGGTGCGACCGGTAGGACTCCGGAGCAGGAATGGTTTTGTCCCCGGACCCACAACGCTGCCCATGCTCGATGGTCATGTTCCACTCGTCGTCGGACGCCTCGACTCTGTGAGGGCCATAGTTGTCCTCCAAATAAATACGCAAATCTTCGTTCGGGTTTTCTACCAGCGTAAATTCCTGCGTCTGATAGGCGTCTCCAGTGCTTGGACCCACCTTGAAAAAGTTTCCAATGGCATTCACCCTGGTCCCGGCCGAATGGGTGTCATATTCGGGATACTCTGGACAATCACCATACCAACCGAAATAGGCAGCCCGCCAGTCCCAATTGTAGACCACGTTGTTGACCAGGGAAAAATACCCGACCACCCCATCGTCCACAGTGCGCTTGTACCAAGGATTGCGATCCTCGTTGGAAGCGAACAGGTTCATGTAAAATGTCACGTTTCCAGGGTTTTTTCCCCACAACGAGCCCTTGCTGTGGCGGGCGAGCCCCTCTGCAATGATGCACCACTGGACCGTCACCCCGGTGACGTCATCGGCCCACCCGGTGAGATTTTCATCCGTCGCCCAGCTCAATGAACAATGATCGAAAATAATGTCATGGTTTCCGCTCCCCATAATCTCGACGCAGTCTCCGGCGTCACCTCGATGGTCGCTGCCGCCATTACGCATTCTGAGATACCGAAAAACCAAGTCATGGGCACCGCTGATGGAAAAAATCCGCAGGTCCCTCCCAGATTCCGTACGAATGAGCACACCGTCTCCTGGTGCGGTCTGACCGGCAATCGTCAAATAAGGATCATCAATTCGAATGTCCGACTGGAGTGTAATGACTCCGCCTACCCGAAACACGACGGTCCTTGGGACGATTTGCCCTCCTTCCCTGTTGCGGTCTGTACAGGCAGCCCTCAAGCTTCCAGGCCCAGAATCGTCCAGATTGGTCACGAAGACAACCTCTCCGCCCCGACCTCCGGCTGCATGGCGCCCATATCCTTCCGCCCCGGGAAAAGCAGAAACCTGTGCAAATGCCGTTGGAGTCCAACCGACAACACAGCCCAGAACCAACAAGGAAACCCGTTTCATGATTCACCTCTTTTGAATACAAGCCCCATAGCACGAAGCAACGGCCCCAAGACAGCAGCCACGACCAGGGACACAACCATCGAATACGCCATTACGTGTCAAGGTAACCCATATGCTCCACACCCAAATATCTTACATAAAACAGTTCAATAAACAGCTCAATTTGGCAGACACTTCCGGCATTCAGATGGGGAGGCTGGTTCTGGCCGGGAATAAAAGGTAAAAATAGGACCAGCCGGGCGCGGGGTAATGGCCCCATGGTTTGCGCCCGACCGGAGGTCCAAACATGCTTTCTCTCTCGCTACTTGTGGGAGCCACACGTGGGTCTTCCTGAAGCGAGAAGACAAGCAGGACGAAGTCGGAGGACGTGATTGGAAGGAAGTAGGGGGAACGTGACTCGGTCGGCGGGCGCTAGGCTGTGGGACGAACTCGAAGGACCGCTCAGCGAATGGCGTAGAGACAGTTCGAATCACTGCCCAAATATAGGACGCCGCCCGGTCCAATAGCCGGGCTCGAATCGATGTCGTCCCCAACCCCGACTCGGAAGATACGTTGGCCGTTTCGCGTGAAGGCATACAGGTGGTCGTCTTCGCTGCCCACGTACAGCACACCGGTTCGGTCCAGAACAGGGCTTCCCCGAATTTCGCCGCCGGTGCTCACTTTCCATACGAGTGATCCGGATCGGTTCAAGCAGTACACCTGCCCTCTTGCATCGCCGAAGTAGACCCTGCCGTCGGAGGCGACGACCGGGGCGGATTTGACGGACTTACCGGTTCGATACCGCCACAGGACGTGGCCATCGCGGCTGATCGCGACCAACTCGCCGTTTTCCGTCCCCACGTAAATGTTGCCCCCAGGTCCGATGGCCGGACTGCTGTACCGGACTTTGCCGACCTTCGACGCGATCCATCGCACTTTGCCAGCCGCTGTCAGACACACGATGCCTCCACTTCGGGCGGAGGCATAGATGAAACCGGAGCGGTCCACCGAGGGTGAGGAATAGAGACGCCTTGCCACGGTTGCCTTCCATTGGAGGGTTCCAGATCGGGAAAAGGCGTAGAGGAATCCATCGAAGGAGATCACGAGGACGAGCCCCGACGCGGTCACCACCGGTCCGCCACGGATGTCTCCTCCGGTGTGGTACTTCCATTTCAGGTGGCCGTTTGGAGTCAGGGCGTAGAACGTCTTGTCGTCCGAGCCAACGTATATGGTGCCGTCGTTGTCCAGGCCGGGAGACGAATCCACGTCGGCGCCGGCATGAAACTTCCACAGCAGGGATCCGTTCGGAGATACGGCGTAGACGTGGTCATCCTGGCTGCCAATGTAGACCACTCCAGATCGGGCGACCACCGGGGAGGAGAACATGGTGTTGTGGCTGCAGTATTTCCAACTGATTCGACCCTGCTTGGGGCCCATCAGGTCACTGACGCCGTTTCGTTGGGGGGTGACTCGATAGAACTGCGCCGGGTGAACCATCGTGTTGCCGTTTTGAGCCATGACTTCGTGGATCCGACCCGTGCGCAGTGGCGCGGCCGCGCCGGTCGCATCGACCACGAGCAGCCCCGCTGCCAGCGCCAAGACCCAATGGGGCCATCGGCATCCGGTGCGGCCATGATCGTTTCCCCCTCCGATTGAGCCTGTTGCATGACGATGTTGCATGATGCAGTAGTTTTTCCTAAACTCCGCTGTGCTGTCAAGCATTGCGGCAGGCACGAGACAGGTTTCGTCGGCGCCGTTTCATTCATCGGCGCGTTTTGCGGAGTCGTGACTCGAGCCAAGCTGGCACGTCCTGCGTCGTTTCCAGGAGGATCCCATGTCCTTGTACGCCGAATCCCTGCGAGCCTTCCTCAAGCCAGTCCTCGGGTATCTCGATGATCCACAGTACACCGAGATTTTGATCAACGGTCCCAAAGATGTGTGGGTGGAACGCAAGGGCCGGCTCTATCGAACGGACGTGCAGTTCACCGAAGACGGCCTGATGGCCGCAGCGCGGAATATGGCCCAGTACGTGGGGCGCCCTCTTTCCGAGGACAGGCCGCGCCTGGATGCTCGGCTTCCCGACGGGTCGAGGATCCACGTCATCCTGCCACCCATCGCCCGGTGTGGAACCACCATCAGCATTCGAAAGTTTTTTCCTGGCGGTCTGTCCATGGATCAGCTCATCGACTATGGATCCATCACGCCTGAGGCCTCGCGGTTCCTCGAAGCAAGCGTGCTCATTTCGAAGAACCTCGTGGTGTCGGGTGGCACCGGATCCGGAAAGACCACGTTGCTCAACGTGCTGTCCCAGTTCATCCCGAACGAGGAACGGATCATCACCATCGAAGACAGCGCCGAATTGCAACTCACCCAGGACCACCTCGTCCCCTTGGAGGCACGACCGCCCGACGAACGCGGCAAAGGTGCGGTGACGATTCGTGACCTCCTGCACAGTTCCCTGCGTTTGAGGCCAGATCGCATCGTCATCGGCGAGGTCCGCGGCGGTGAGTGTTTTGACTTACTCCAGGCCCTCAACACGGGGCACGGTGGCTCCATGACCACGACCCACGCCAACAGTCCACGAGAGACGCTGACTCGGCTGGAAAGTTTGGCCCTGCTCAGCGGTGTTGAACTGCCCCTACGGGCTGTTCGCGCGCAGGTGGCGGCGGCCATGGACGTGATCGTTTGCGCCTCCCGGTTCATCGACGGATCGAGGAAGATCACGCACATTTCAGAGGTGCTGCCTTTGGACGGGCGCGGAGACTATCGCATCCAGGATCTGTTCGTCTATACGCAGACCGGCCGGGAAAAAGACGGCCAAGTCTTGGGCTATCTCGCCCCGACCGGCGTGTTGCCCACCTTCCACGGCAAGTTGTTGGCCAACGGGTTCGATGACCTGGACACGTTCTTTTTCGATCCCGCCACGTACGAATTGCCTCCCCCTCTCGTGTTCGAAGGTAAGCGTCAGGTCGTGGCTGGACCGGCCCAGTACGATGTCATGGAAGATTTCGGCGAGGACACGAATCCCGGTTGACCCGCGGGCCATCGGGGCCCATGATGGCCCGAATCCGAGGTTCGGCCGATTGCGTGGATCCATGATTTCGTTCTTGGAATCGATGCTGTGTGGTGCAGGCTCGCGGAGTTTGTGTCTATTATTTACTGGAGGCCCGAGCGGTGAGTGCCAAAAAGAAAAAGTCGAAGCACGAACCGGAAGGTGCGATCCTGTGTCGAAATCGCAAGGCCCGTTTCAACTATGAGATCGAAGAGACCTTCGAAGCTGGGATTTCGCTGAAGGGCAGTGAGGTGAAGTCCATCAGGACGGGACGTGCGAGTCTCAACGAGGCGTTCGTCATCATCGAGCGGGAAGAGGCCTTTCTGGTGGGGGCCCATGTCGCCGAGTGGCCGTTTAGTCATGCCATGAACCACAAGCCGACCCGGCGGCGCAAGCTGTTGCTCCACAAACGCGAGATCCTTCGGCTCATGGGCAAGGTTCGGGAGAAGGGGCTGACGCTCGTCCCGCTTTTTTTGTATGCCAAGAACGGCAAGATCAAGGTGTCGGTGGGGCTCGCACGGGGCAAGCGGCAGTATGACAAGCGTCAGGACATCCGTAAGCGTGACATGGAACGCGAGGCGGACATGGAATCCAAAGGACGGTGAGATTCCAGGGGCTTTTTGGGGGGACTGGGCATCGAGACGCAGGGAGTCGAAGAAGGCAGAACGAGGAAATAAAGCAGAACGAGCCAAAAACGCTGTTTGCTTTTCGTGGTCGATCTGTATAATCTGTTAGTTGTAAATTAACAGGACCTGGGAGTTGTCGACAATCGATGGCACTCAGGAAACCGGGAGGCCATCATGCAATTGAAGAATCGTCACTATCTTATTTCCCTATCTCTTATGCTGGCATTGACTGCCTGCGGCCCTTCTGGAGGGTCGAGCCAGCATACCAACACCAATGTCAACGACAACACGAACGGGAATAACAACAACACAGGGCCTTGCGTGGAGGGCACGAAACGCTGTGACACCACGAGCACCATGGTCGAGGTCTGCACCAACGGTGTTTGGAGCACGGACATGGTCTGCTCCAACGGCACCCCGCAGTGTTACCAAGGTGCCTGCGTCGTGTGCATTCCGAATCAGGTCTACTGTCAGGACAATAAGGTGCTAAGCTGCAATGCGGACGGCTCTGCGTCCACCGAGCTGGAAACCTGCGATCCCCTCAAGGGCGATACCTGCGTGGCAGGCGCCTGCGTGAGCGCCTGTCAGCAGGCGGAAAAGCAAAATTCGTACATTGGATGCGATTACTGGCCGACGCCGGTGGCGAACACCGCGCTCAACGACGTGTTCAGCGATGACTTCGCGGTTGTGGTCCACAATGACAATGCAGACCCTGCGACGGTGACCATTACGAAGGGCGGGTCCCAGGTGGACCAGCAACAGGTGGCACCGCACGAGATCAAGACCATCAAGCTGGCCTACGATGCAACGCTCAAGGGCGATTTGCAGCAGCCCGTTTCGGTGATTGCTCCCGACGGTGCGTATCACTTGGTGTCCACCCTGCCGGTGACGGTCTACCAGTTCAACCCCCTCGATTTCCAGGTGCCCCGGGAATGCCAGGTGGGCCTCGAAACCGAAAATCCCTGCCACTCCTATTCGAACGATGCTTCGCTGTTGCTGCCGAGCCACGTCCTATCCAACCATTATATGATTATGTCGCGCCCGACTTTCGGTGTGGACACTGGTTGGGGCATGGGCTTCATCCCTGGTTTCTTTGCGGTCATCGCGACGGCTGACAACACCACGGTCACCATCACCTTCTCGGCAAACACCCAGGCGGGGTCAGGCGGCCAGATCCAGACCTATTCGCCCGGCCAGCAGGCTCAATTCCAGTTGAACCAGGGCCAGGTCCTCCAGATTCTGTCGGCCGTCCCCACGGACTGCGGTTCTGGTGAAACGAGCAGCGACGACTGCAACGGTCAAGGCGGAAGCTGCACCTATTGCAACATGGGTCCCACGTATGACCTGAGCGGCACCGTGGTCGAATCCACGGCACCGGTGTCCGTATTCTCTGGCCACATTTGCGATTTCGTGCCGTACAATTATTGGGCCTGCGACCACCTCGAAGAGCAGATGATTCCTTCCGAAGCGTGGGGCAAGGACTTCATCGTGGCGCGGACCAAGCCGCAGTCGCCCGACACCCCCGAACCCAATTTAGTGAAGATCCTGAGCCGCGAGAACGACAACACCATCACGTTCGACCCGGCCAGCATCCACGACTCGGTCACGCTGAACGCTGGCGAGTACGTGGAGTTCACGACCACCGAGGATTTCCATGTGACCGCCGTGCAACCAATGATGGTGGCTCAGTTCCTCGTGGGGCAGAACTTTTATACGAACAATTTGGATTACTGGGGCGACCCGGCGATGGCCCTCGTGGTGCCCTTTGAACAGTATCGCGCCCAGTACACGTTCTTGAACCCAGACACGATCACGTACAATTACGTGAGCATCGTCGCCAAAGTCGGCGAGACGGGTGAGAACGTCTCCCACGTGACGTTGGACGGAACGGAGGTCGATTTTTCGGGTGCGATGCGAATCGGTCAGACCCTCTACGGGTCGGTCCAGGTGGACCTGTCCAACGCACCCACAAGCTTCCACTCCATCACGGGAACCGAGCCGTTCGGCATCATGGTGTACGGCTTCGCCAGGTACACGAGCTACTTCTATCCCGGCGGGTTGAACCTGGAGTACATCAACCCCATCGAGTGATGCCGATTTCTCTCCCGTCCTTTCGTTGCATTCCATGAGTCCCAGTAATTTCGAGTTGGTGCCATCCTGCAAGGGCGATACATCCTCCCGTCTACCATTATTTTCTGTTCACACTGAAAAAAAAGAGTACCATGGATGACGAGAAATGGAAAATGTACGCGTGATGCCCCTGTTGAAAACCTGCAGGTCCGCCCAGTCGCTGATGTCTATCCACGGATCCGCCCAGGGACTGATGGCGTGGAGCTTCCTGTTTGGCTTGACTGTGACCATGACCTCCTGTCATCTGCACCACAAGGACCAATGGGGCCACGAGGCGGTGGACCTGACCAGGCACCAGTCTGGGGCCAAACTCGTCAGTGTCTCCATGCATCTGTGGAAGGCTCCTGCTGAGCGTCCCGGCGTCTTGGATCCGTATGTGTTCGACTGGCCGCTCGATGCATTGGACGTGACCTCGCCCTACGGCCACAGGATGCATCCCGTGGTCCATCGCGTATTGTTCCATCGGGGCATCGATTTGGCCGCTCCAAAGGGAACCATGGTTCAGGCGACGGCTCCGGGCGTCGTGGAGTTCTCCGGCCGGCTGCCTCTTACGGGCAACACGGTGATCCTCGCCCACCCGGGCGGCATCCAGAGTCTCTATGCCCACATGGACGAGATCCTGGTCTGGCCCGATGAGGTCGTGGAGCAGGGCGCTGCCATCGGCATGGTGGGGTCCACGGGTCGCTCCACGGGGCCGCATCTCCACTTCCAGATGGAGCGCGACGGACACAGCACGAACCCGGCGGACCTGTTGGGGCAGCCGCCTCCTCGAAGTCGAGTGCCTTTGCGTCCATCGATCCAGACAGGCCTGATGCAGCATCCCGGCGGCGCTGCGCATGGCGGTGCAAGCGGCGTCGGGCATGGAATGGGCAGGCGGCCGCCGCGGCGATGATGAGTCGGGGCAGGAGGAGCCGCAAGGAAAGCATGAGACCATGACCAAGGAATATCGAAATCCAACCCCGACGGTGGACATCATCATCGAGATTCAGGATCGGCCAGGATCGGTGGTGCTCATCGAACGTAGGAACCCGCCCCACGGTTGGGCGCTGCCCGGTGGCTTCGTGGACGAAGGAGAGGCTCTGTGGTTGGCGGCGGTCCGCGAGGTCAAGGAAGAGACTGGTCTCGACGTGGAACTGACCGAACAGTTTTTCACCTATTCGGATCCGAATCGGGATCCGAGGCAGCATACTGTGTCCACCGTGTTTTTGGGCCGAGCCGCCGGCACAGCAAAGGGTGGCGACGATGCCGTCCTGGCGCGCATTTTCACCCAGAACGAACTTCCCGACCTGGTTTTCGACCACGGCCGCATCCTGCAGGACTACTTTCTCTATCGGCTGACCGGGCAACGACCGCCCGCGACGAGGTGAACCATGGGCTACGACCACGAATTGGACGAAGGAGAACGCACCGAACTGCTCAGAATCGCACGATCGACCATCATCGAGCATTTCCAGACCGGGATGATCCCTCCTGGCAAGCCGCATCGCAAGACCCTGCTGGAAGGAGCAGGAGTCTTCGTGACCCTTCATACGAGTACGGGCGATCTGCGGGGCTGCATCGGCACCTTTTCGGATGAGACTCCACTGTATCGATCGGTTCAGGAGATGGCCGTTGCAGCGGCGACCCGGGATCCACGATTTCCGCCAGTGACCGAAGACGAATTGGAGTCGTTGACCATTGAAATCTCGGTCCTTTCGAGCCTGACTCCCACCAAGGCCGAGGATGTGGAGGTGGGGCGTCACGGAATCTACATCACCCGTGGCTTCTCGCGGGGCGTGCTTCTGCCTCAGGTGGCCGTGGAGCAGGGCTGGGACAGAGAAACGTTTTTGGAGCAAACCTGCGTCAAGGCAGGCCTGCCGCCCAATGCGTACAAGAGCGCACAGACCACCATCGAGGTGTTCACGGCTCAGGTGTTTTCGGAATCATGAACGGCCTGTCGCCCACTTCGATGGGACGTGAGGTTGGGACCAAGCAGTTGGTATGACGGCGGAACATAGGAACCTGGCGGAAATCGTGCAGCGGACCCGTCGATGGTGGGCATGGATCGGCGGCGGAACGCAGAGGCCATTTTCGCCAGGTCGTTTGGGGATCGCGCAGAAATGCGCTCATCGAGGAGGGACCGCATGAAACGATGGAACATATGCATTTTGGCCCTTGCGGCCGCTTCGTTCGGTTGCGGTGGCAGATCCCATCCCGCGGGTGACGCTGCCGTGGCCTTGGACCACGCCGTGACCGATGCGGCATCGTCGGGCTCTGACGCCTCGGTGAACCATGATGGAGCGACCCCTGACGGCGCGACCTCTGACGGAGGTACGTTTTCCTGCGACCACCCCAGCCCAGATTGGTTGCTCTGTGAGGATTTCGAAAAGGGGAACGGAGACTTCGACGCCTTCATGGCTGCATCGGACTTCATCGGCGGCGTGGGCACCGATGATCGCGGTCGGGTTCGACTGGCGAGCGACGTGGTGCATGGCGGTTCGTGGTCGGTCTTCATGCCCGCAGAGGCGGGGTCGGGCTATCGGGGCGCCGGTCTGGACTGGCGGGACTGTGATGGAGAGCAGAAGACGAACTGCTCCATGAACAGCCACGACCAGCTCTACTTCAGGGTCTGGGTGCGTTTTGCCGATGACCATAAACTCGTCCACCACTTTCTCAATATCGGAGGATCGCAACCAGACGACTACTGGTACCATGGAACGGCCGGGTGCCTGCCCAACGGCACCATTGCCATGGGCACCACGGTGGACTTCCACCATGACACGCATGAGAGCCACTTCTACACGTACTTTCCGGAGATGAACTGCGACACGCGCTGCGATCGCTATGCGGACGTGGACGCCATATGCCAGGAATGCGCATCCAAGGGTCTGCCCACCTGCGATGACCAGCCCCAGTGCTGTTGGGGAAACGAATTCGCGCCTGACCCGCCCGTCGTCCTTCCAGTGGGCCGATGGTTTTGTCTGGAGATGATGATGAAGGCGAACACGGTGGGGCAGCATGATGGTGTCATGGCCTATTGGGTGGACGGGACGCTTGCGTTGCAGAAAGACGGCATGATGTGGCGCATGAGTCCGACACTCGCGCTGAATCGCGTGCGCGTTCAGCACTACATCACCACGGACGATGCCAATGGATTCAGTAATCGTGTCTGGTTCGACGACGTGGTGGTGAGCACCAAAAGAATCGGCTGTCAGTAGGCTCGGACGTCCTACTGGAACATTCGATCGACGGGCACCACCTTCACCTCGATTGGATGCAGCGGATACTGGGACACGATCCGATCCTCGGCCAGGATGCTGGCCGGCTTTGGAGAGTCATACGTGATGGGGGACGGTTGGTCTTTGCGGATGGCGTTCGCGAGCGTTGATGCGTCGGACGCCACGACCACCACCTTGAGGTTGGTCGCGGACCAATGGCGGGCCACTGCGGCTTTGACCTGCTCGGGCGTGAGCGTCGCCAGGGCGCGGCTCAACGAAGTCGGGTAGGACCCCATGTGATAGAACCGAGCGTCCAGGGCAAAGCCCAGGCGTCGGTCCGGGGTCTGGACCCAGAGTCGGCTGTAGCCGGCAAGGAACCTCTTGGCTCGGTCGAACTTTTCGGGAGGAATGCCGTCACGGATGAATCGAGCCAGTTCGCGCAGGGCGAACCGGAGCGCAAAGTGCGCCTTGGAGCGGTCCACCGGCCGGATCCAGATGGAGAAGAACTGCTGCCGGCGGGTGACGTTCACCATGGGCAGTCGGCCCCAGCCTACTTGGTGGAAGTATTCGGTGTAGGCATAGTCTCCGTAGTTGAGGCCGCGCAGGGTCCGCATCCTGTGGTAGAGCACGCCCGAAGACTGTCGATGTTCGCCCAGATACGATGCGGCAAGAGCAAGGGCGGCAAAGTCCGGGTCGCTTCGCTTGACGTCGATGGGCAAGCCGATGGAGATGGCCGACCCGAGGCTTTTTTTGTCCACCACGAGGACATGCAGCCCCTTGATCGAAGGAGCGGGCGGCAGGGTGGCCCTTGGCTGGGCGTTCGAGGGCAGCTTCATCAGGGCTGCTTCGAGGGATGCCCGGTCCACGGGGCGAACGGTTCCGGCCAGCCCAGCTAGGACACGTTGGACCACGAACACGTTTTTGGCCTGTGCCTTCACGTCGTCCAACGTGATCGCGTTGAGTCCGGTGACCGTCCCATCAGCCGGGCGCCCGTATGGGTGGCCCTGGTACAAGAAGACCTCAAGCGCCGCCTTACCCAGGTCCTCATCGCTGTCGTATCGTAGTTCCTTTTGAATCTCGTCGAGGGTCTGTTTTTTGACGCGGTCGAAGGCCTTCGGCTCGAATTTCGGTCTGAGCAGGATGTCCTGGAAGATTGCCATGAAGGGCAGGGCGAAGTCTCGGTGCACGCGACCTGAAATCACCGTCACGTCCTTGCCGCATTGGACGGAAAGACGTCCGGACATGGGGTAGAGGGTGTCGATGATTTGCGCCCAGGTCTGGTTGCCGGCCCCGCCTTCCGCCATGAGGTTGGCGGCGAGGCAGGTCAGCCCCTCCTTGCCCTTCGGGTCGTCCGCCGAGCCTGCCCGGAAGACGACTCTGATGTCCAGTTCGGTAGAGCCCGGCTCCTGGAGCACCGTGATCCTGGGTCGAATGACCGGCCGTGGTAGTTTGGCGATGGGATGGAATTTGAGCTTCGGTTTGGGCGCTCGACGTGTCTGCCTGGCTACGGGCCGTGCCTGTTTCGGCTCAGGGCGATTGGTCCCACAGGCTCCTGCGAGCAACGAGACGACCACAGGGAGCAACCGGTCTTTCGATATGAGAAACTTCGACATGAAACAACCTCCGACCTAGCGATGTCTCCGGTGGTGCCCGGACCTGTGATGACGTCGATGCGCATGCCGGCGAGATGTGCGGCGACTCGATGCTGTCGGGCCTGTGGCTGTTTTGGCTCGCGCCGACTCCGACCGGGCGGCCGTCGGTCCCACTTTGCCTGATGCGTCGCCATCGCCCGTGTAGACCGTTTGATCCGTACCCTGGTAGAGTGTCACGTAACTTGCCTTCGCTGGCACGAGAAAGCGATGCACCACTTGAGCCACGTCGTTTGGCGTTACCTTGTCGAGCTGCCTCAGGTAGGCCGCAAGATCCGAGGCCTTGCCCCTAGGCGTGACGAACCGCATGAGCACGTCCATGACGGCCTTGGGCGTGTTGAGATCCAGCATGAGGGCGTACTTCGCGTGGGACCGAATGCGCGCCACTGCCTGCTGCGACGCCGGTACCGTTGCAGCGTCCTGCAACGCATCCGCAATGCGATGGGTCACTTCCTCGATGTCTTTGGGGTGATGGAGAGCCACCATCACGTAAAAGAGCGACGGGTCCCTGTGAGGAGACAGGTCGACTTTCAGGCTGCTCACGAGTCGCCTGTCCAGCACCAGATCCTTGTACAGGGCCGACGTCTTTCCGAAGACCAACTTTGCGGCCACGTCCAGGGCCGCCGGGGTCACGGTGGTGGGATCGAAGGCGGGAATACGGTAGCCGATGAGGATCCGCGGTACGGTTCGTCCGGTCCAGGGCACCCGAACGAGACGGGGCCGCTTCTGTGCCGGTTCAGCCTTCGGGCGCACGCGGTGCGCCCGTCCGTGCCAGGTTTCGTAGTTCTGCTCGACCACCTTTCGGACCTGATCGCGGGTCACATCGCCCGTGACGATCAGGATCGCGTTGTCCGGGCGATAGTATCGCTTGAAGAACGTGCGGCTGTATCGGTAATGCCTGGGCATCGATTCGATGTCGGACAGAAATCCCATGGCCGTATGCCGGTACGTGTGCCGCGTGAACGCCGTCTTCTGCAAGACCTCCCACATCTTCCACCAGGGATTCGCCATAGACTTGCGGTACTCGCCAAGCACGGCCCTCGCCTCGGTCTGGAACGCCTGCTTGCTGTACGACAGGTGCTGGAACCGGTCCCCTTCGATCTCGGCGATTCGGGCCAGCGCATCCGAGCGGGCCACGATGTGGAAGAACGTCCGATCGTCCGACGTAGAGGCGTTGTCGTCTGCTCCCGCGTCCTGAAGCACGGCACGGTACTTGGGCGGCGGGTATCGCTTCGTGCCACGGAACATCATGTGTTCGAAGAAATGGGCGTAGCCGGTTCGGCCTCGCTCCACTTCGTTTCGTGCTCCTGCTCGGATGATTGTGCCGTATCCAAGCACGCCGGGCGTGTGCAGTGGGACCACCACCACGGTGAGTCCTGTGTGGTATCGGGTCTGCTCCATGGTGAAGGGGAGCCCAGGGGACGAGATGACCCTGATCTGCGACCACTTCCCTGTCATGCGATGCTTGGAAGTTGCATGATGTTTCGAGGGGCGCCGACCCCGCCGATGGTGCCGGGCCATGCGGTGGTGCCCGGTCGTTCGATGGTGCCGAGCCGTTCCGTCCTCGCGCATCCGGGCTCCTGGTCGTCTGTGACCATGGGCAGGACCCGCCGCCGCCGCCCAGGGCGCCAGGACGAGTGCGGTCACGAGTCCCGCCATCAAATGATGGCAGCCCCGAAGGTCGGTTCTTTTCGACGAGACCTCTCGTTCGCCGTCTCGTCCGGTGTCGACACGACGCAATTGTTGCGTAACGGCCAGATTCATGAAGAGACCCTCCTGCTGTTCGCATTCATGTGCCGAAATCTTCTTTTCTGTGGTGTCAGGGGCGTCACGTCCATTCCCAGCGTGGCAGCCCAGCCGGACGGGCCTCAATAGGCACATCGGGTGGTCGCTCCTGTCCTGCCCATCGAAGCACCGACGGATCGTGGCTTGGGCCTTGTCCATACCGAAATGCCAGGCGGGCGCCTCGCCCCGCCAAATTGGCAGCCCTATTTTGAACAGTCTCCTTAGGGCCCGACGAAATCCAGGTTCCATTGCATCTGTTCGGCTTCGAAGTCGATTGCCCTGTCTCGTTCGATCTCGAGGAGCTTGAAGTGGCCCATTTCCATGGACGCCACGTAGAGCAGCATTTTGCGCATCTTTGCCGGACTGTGGATGTAAGGGTCTGACTCGTCTTCGGCAGCATCTGCTGCGTACCGTTCCGCCCAGGACGTGTAGAAGTCCGAAGCCGCCTTCTCGGCCTCCATCGCCATGGCGAGCACGTCGGAAATAGGCTGGCTGTCTCCTTCGACCGTGACGTCGGGCAGGGGGACAGGTGTGTGATCCGGCAGGTCGATGGCGTCCTGGCCAAAGAGCTTTTTGTGGAGGTCCGCGAAGAACGTGGCGTGCTTCTTCTCCTCCTGGGCCAGGAACTCCATACGGTCCTTCAGCATGAAGTTGGAGATCCGCGATGCGAGTTTCAGATACAGTTTTTCCGCCTCCACTTCGCTCTTGAGGGCGGAGACCACAAGATCCTTCATTTCAAATTTGCTCAGATCCATGACCACGTTTTTCCTTTTCTGTGCTTCTCGAAGTGCCTGATCGGCGAGGTTGATGGACATCGCTGTCCGGCATCCGTGCATTCCTGTCGACGTTCGTTCGATTCGAACGCATGTAGCTTATTCTTCGGCCCTTTGGGGACCACTTCGAATCAGCCCATAGACTGGCCAGTCACGCGTTGGATGTCAAAAGGTTTTCGAAGGGAGGTCGAAACACCATCACAGTGTCTGTCTGGAGCCTGGGAGACCCTGGTCACGAAATGCCTTCCTGGCGGAGACGTTCCACCTGGTGGTGTTCGCGAAGCGACATGATCAGATCGTCCAGGTCGCCGTCCAGCACCGAGGCTAGGTCGTGACGTGTGTACCCAATGCGGTGATCCGTGAGTCGGTCCTGGGGAAAGTTGTAGGTCCGAATTTTTTCCGAGCGGTCCCCGGATCCCACGAGGCTTTTTCGTTGGTCCTGCATCTCTGCGTGCTGTTTTTCGCGCTCCACTTCGAGTATCCGCGTCTTGAGGATTTTGAGGGCCTGGGCCTTGTTCTTGTGCTGGGACTTTTCATCCTGGCAGATGACGACGAGGCCCGACGGAATATGGGTCACACGCACCGCACTGTCGGTGGTGTTGACGCTCTGGCCACCTGGACCAGAGGACCGATAGATGTCGATACGGAGATCTTTGTCTGCGATCTGCACGTCCACGTCTTGGGCCTCGGGCAGCACCGCCACCGTTGCCGCCGAGGTGTGGATCCGTCCCTGCGACTCAGTCACCGGCACCCGCTGCACCCGGTGCACGCCGGCCTCGAATCGGAGTTTGCCGTATACTTCCTTGCCCGACACAAGGGCCACGATTTCCTTGATGCCGCCCGACTCGCTTTCGGATCGGCTCATGATTTCCACCTTCCAGCCCTGGCGTTCCGCGTATCGGCTGTACATGCGGAACAGGTCTCCTGCGAACAGGGCAGCCTCCTCGCCGCCGGTTCCGGCGCGGATTTCCAGGAGGGTGTTGCGCGAATCGTCCGGATCGGCGGGAACGAGGAGCAGCTTGATCCTGTCCGTCAGCGTTTCGATTTGAGGTTCGAGTTCTTCGACCTCCTCGCGCGCCAGTTCCTTCATGTCCGTGTCATCGCCTCGGGCCAGCTCCCGCGCCTCGGTCAGCTCCGCCTCCACCTTCTTGTACTCGATGTAGGCATTCACCACCTTGGCCATCTCGGACCGCTCCCGGGCGAGTTTGGTGTACTGCTCTGGCTTGGCGAGCACCGCCGGGTCCGACAGCTTCTGATCGAGGGCTTCCAGGCGGGCCTGGACTCCTTCCAACTTCTGAACGAGATGGTCATCCAACATGAACGATTTTCCTCAATCGATTCGGTCGTTCCGCTGCAATGCGACGCCAGGTCGCTGCGATGGATCGGCCCGTTGGTGCCGATCCAAAGGAACTCGGTGTGTCGGATCACCGGGAGAACCAATGACCAGACACGGTCCGCTGGCCGCTGTTCGTGGGGCTTACGCCACGGGCACGTCCCGGTGGGACCGCAGCACCTCGATGGTCCGGTCGCGTTCCACGCCCGTCCGGCGTTCCGCCCACAGGGTTTTTCGGAGCGAAGCCAGAGCTACGTCGAGGTGTTCATCCTCGGTCGGCCTCGTGGTCAGCCGCTGGAGCCACAGACCCGGCGCCGCCACCGCTCGGCCCAGCCAGAGATGCTGGTGCGCGCCGGACCAGCGCAGTATTTCATATGCAATTCCTGCAATCGGGAACATCAAAGGAAGCTTGACGATGATTTTGGCCAGGTTGTCCATCCACCGGCTGGAGAGCCACTGGTTGTGGAGGGTCAGCGCAAACACCAGGATGGATACGAGCACCACGACGAAGAGAAAGGACGTGCCGCACCGAGGGTGGAAGCGACTCTGCTTGCGCGCTTCTTCGACCACCAGAGGTCGATGGGCCTCCAGGGTGGCAATCGACTTGTGTTCGCCTCCATGATACTGGAACACGCGGCGGATGTCGGGCATGAGCCCGATGGCCGCCAGGTACGCCAGCAACAGGATCATTTTGATGAGTCCATCCACCAGATGGAAGGACATATGTGTCACGCGCAGGCCCATCGCCCAGGCTGCAATGTGGGGCAGGCCAACGAACAGGGCGAGTCCGAACACCATACTCAGCACGAAGGTCGCACTGATCACCACGCCCGTGGCTGCACTTGAGGTTTCTCCGGATTCGGCACGAGCGGTCCCTTCGCTCCCTTGGCCTTCCTGACCAGATTGCCGCTCGGCCTCCTCCATCACCTCGGCCGAGAACTTCAGGGCGGAAAAGCCGTTGGCCAGGCTCTCGCCGAGCACCACGCCGCCGCGCATGAAGGGCCAGCGGAGCCACCGGTGCTTTTCCCACAGCGATTTCCAGGGAGACTCGCGGATCACGATCTCATCGTTGCGGCGGCAGGCCACCGCAAAAGAATGCTCGGAACGCATCATCACGCCTTCGAGTACGGCCTGGCCGCCGACTCGGGCCACGTTCAATTCAGGGCGCAGCTCCACCGGATAGCTCGCCTCGGCATCGGCCCCTGCGGCGTCCATGGGCCCGGTGTTTCCGTTCGCCACGTTCGTGTCAGCCCCGTCGCCGGTTCCAGCCCTGTCAACGGTTCCAGCCCTGTCAACGGTTCCAGTCGAGTCAACGGTTCCAGTCGAGTCAACGGTTCCAGTCGAGGATTCTGCCGACTCTTCGGTCAGTCCGGCTGCCACGATTGGACCCAACAGCCCAGTCAGGATCGATTTCTTCATACGTGATTTCGTTCGAGGCATGGTTGGATAGGCCGACCACGTCACCCGTGGATCGGCACGATTGGCAGGGACCGTCACGCCAAGGGCTTTCGGCCATACTTCCGATTGAACCGATCCACGCGCCCCGCACTGTCGATGAGTTTCTGCTTGCCCGTGTAGAACGGGTGGCAGTTCGAGCAGATTTCAACCATGTAGTCGCCACGCGTCGAGTAGGTGTCGTACACCATGCCGCAGGCGCAGGTGATCTTGGCTGGTTTGTATTCAGGATGGATTCCCTTTTTCATGACCTTCTCCGTGTCTTGTCCGAATCCGAAAGAAAACGCTTGAATTTTCGGATCTTGATTCTATTTTTCCCAATGTGTTCCGTTTGTCTACTCCGTATCTTCAGGGCGACTTATTATTTTGCGATTTGCAATTTGATCAAGCCTTTTTTTCATAAGGCCCGCAGGCCGCCTTGCCGAGCCATCGAGGATCTGCTAGCACTCCAGGAACTGATCGCTCCACGCGGAACCAGAAGGGCTTTGGCAAGGTGAGCCAGCCATCCGGACCGCGGGGGTGGCGACCCCGGGTCGGAGAACGAAACGACCTTGACCCGATATGAGGCACAACGATGACCCAGACAATTCTTTTGGGCGCCAGACTGCCCGGCGCCCCCCATCGTATCATCGAAGACCGGTATCGTATCCTGCTTCCCGATGGGGACATCATGCCCCAGGACGAACTGGACGAACATCTCCAAGAGGCCGATGCCGTGGTCGCCCTGCTGAGCCAGAAGGTCGGTGCGGCTCAGTTCGAACGGGCCCCGAACCTCAAGGTCGTCTCCAACTACGCCGTTGGGTACGACAACATCGACGTGGACGAGGCCACGAGGCGTGGCATCGTCGTCACCAACACGCCGGACGTGCTCACCGAGACCACCGCTGACCTGGCCTGGTCCCTCATGATGGCAGCGGCGCGGCGCATCGTCGAGTCGGATCGGTTCGTGCGCGAGAAACGGTTCACCGGGTGGCAGCCCTCTTTGATGCTCGGCCTGGATCTGTTCGGCAAGACCTTGGGAATCGTTGGTTTCGGCCGCATCGGCCGCGCCATGGCCCGCCGGGCCGCTGGTTTCGACATGACCGTGCTCTACGCCGCACGATCGTCGGCCCACGACGATGCAGCCGCCGATGGTGAGCCGCGCCTGGTGGCGAATCGTGACCCACGGCTCGTGTCCCTGGACAGCCTGCTTCGAGAGTCTGACTTCGTCTCTCTTCACTGCCCCTTGACGCCGGCCACCCGGCATCTCATCGGGGCCGAACAGCTTCGTCTCATGAAGGACAGCGCCGTCCTCGTCAACACGGCCAGAGGGCCGGTGATCGATGAGACCGCGCTCATCGATGCCCTGGAAAATCACGCCATCGCCGCTGCCGGCCTGGATGTCTACGAGCAGGAACCCCTCGTCCCGGATCGACTCCTGGCTCTGGACAACGTTGTGTTCGCCCCGCACATCGGCTCGGCCAGCCACGACACGAGGCGGGCCATGGCCCGTATGGCCGTGGACGCCGCAGAGCAGGTCCTGTCGGGCCGAACACCGGATCATCCGGTCAACCCTTCGGCCCTGAAAAAATGAGCATGACGACCAAGACTCCATTCGAGAGTCGAATCGATGAACGGGTCAGCACGAGAACGCCATCGACCAAAGCGCAGTGACGAACACGCAGTGACGAACACGCAGTGACGAACACGCAATGACGAACACGCAATGACGAACACGCCATCGAACACGCCATCGAATACACCATCGAACTCGAGCAACCATGAGACCATCGCCCTCCTCATCACCGGATTCGGCTTCGGCCAGCGTGGGGTCGCCCGGAGTGTCCAAGGTGAACTCGCCCAGGTTGGCTCGCGTGCGACCACGCTCGTGGACCTGGATGCCCTGCTGGGCCGCACCGCCACGTATCGCGTGGTCTCGGGCCAGTCCGGCCTCAGGGGCCACGAGCGGGAACGGATCGAAGATGCCTTGTCAGGCGCCGTGGTGGTCGCTGCCTGTGACCCGGGAGCCGCTCGGATCCTGGCCGCCCTGACGACCACGGACTCGTCCCCGACGGATCCCCGGTCACACGACTCGACGATAGGCGATGCGGCGATCGTTGGCCCTGCGGCGTTTGGTCCTTTGGTGCGACGCACTGCGGCTATCGTCACCAGCCTGGCCTGGGAGCGCTACCCACTCTTTCGGCACGGCGCTGTTGTCGTGGCTGGCGTTGCTGGCGCGGATCGCCAGGCAGGCTCGAGCCACGGCGATTTCGGCACGAACCACAGCCTTTCGGACAGCGTTTTCGACCTGTACCTGGCCACGGACATGCTCCAGGCCATGGACATGGCCGAAGCCGGCATTCCCGCTGATCGGATCGTGCCCATCGGCGCCGCAACCTGCGGAGGTTTTGCCCTCGCCGCTTCGTTGGACCGGGCCGAATCGAGACAGTCCTGCGGCCTGGATCCGAACCTGCCGGCCCTGCTCCTGGTCACCGAAAGGTTGCGGCCCGACGAGGCCGTTGGGTTGATCGGCCGCATGGACGCCCTTTTCGTCGAAGCGAAGAATGCGTCGAAGAACCCGCCATTCCAACTCCTCATCGATACAGCCTTGGACCTGGACACGAATCTTGCCTTGGAACGAGCCCTCGAAACGCGATCCTGGCCGCATGTTCTGTTCGGCAAGACGGACATGGCGCATCTTTTGTGGGCATCGGCCGACGCACTTCTCTGCACGCCCTTGGACCACCTCGTCATGCGGGGCCTCGGTTTGGCCCAGTTCGTGGTCACCTTGCCCAGCCATTCGGAATTGGAATCGCGCATCGGTCACGAGGTGGCCCGCCGTTCGGGCCTCGCCGTCGGCGACCTGCACGACCTCACCTCGACCCTGCTCCAGGTCTTCGATCGCCTGGATCGCCTTGCCCCGCTTGCCGCCGCGCACCGCAGCACCAAGGCCGCCACGTACATGGCTATGGCGTTGGCGAGACTCGCCGCCCTTCCGCCTGACCAGTGGTAGGAATCGCGCAGCGCTGGGACGGCTGCCATCGTCGGTGATGATTTCCCTGTCTGGGTATGGTACTGTCGGCCAAAGACTACGGGATCGATTGATGGGCTGGTCGTTTCGGCTTGCGATGCAAGGCGTTGTGGGCCCTGCTCGACCCGCCTTGGTCGCGGTGGCGCATCGAGATCAGGGATACTCCGTTTTGCAGTCCGGAGGGTCGGGTAGAGGTACCCCCGGAGGGCCGGGCAGAGAAAGGGCATGGGAGAAAGGACATGGATTGGATTTTGGACAATATAGGGCCAATCGTCATCGTCCTGTTCGTCACCATCGTGCTGCTGTTTCCTTGGATCAAACGTTGGTGGCAGTCAGGGGGCGGCGCGGCAAAGAGGCGGCTGGTGGAGGCGGCGATTGTGCGGCACCTGCGTGGGAAGCACTGGGCACTCGGGTCTGGGGCTGTGCCCCTGTGGGCTTTTGATGCGGATGACGTCGAGGACGATGACGAGTTGGATCCGGCAGACGATGCGGCCATGGCCGAACTCTATCAAGAGAAAGGATTCTTCGGGTACCAGGGATCCCACTTCTGCAAGGTGGCAACGGACAAGTTCGCCATCGACGAGTCGATCCTG
Source organism: Deltaproteobacteria bacterium (assembly GCA_021162935.1). Taxonomy (GTDB): domain Bacteria; phylum Myxococcota_A; class Polyangia; order HGW-17; family SLPX01; genus JAGGXR01. Next base: position 5,746 of record JAGGXR010000079.1, on the reverse strand, counting down.
GTCGTTGAGATGCAACTTTTTTGGGACAAGCACGAGACCGACCCAAAAGTGAAGATCTTTTTGGATCATGGAAAGGCGCATCCGTCGGAAAAGGGCCTGCGGCCCTTCGATTCTGGAAACGCGCATTTCGACAGGTTCTTCAAGACGCGCCAGGCGAACTCCCACGTGGCCCAGCGACTTGCTGCGAGCGGTGACCGTCTCGATGACGTGGGGCAGTTCGTCGAGAAGTGGGGCCACGATCTCAAATCTTTGGCCATCAAGGACAGCCTGGAGGTCAAGGTTCACGAGCGTCTGTTCGTCACGGCATCCCAGCCCGCGGATCGGTTCGAATCGTTTCTTGATGACGTGAGCAAGCTGGCCGGAACCATTGAAACGGCCATCGACCCCTCGTTCGTGGCCGAGGAGCCACCCTCGCAAGATGGACCTCGGTATGTGGCCGTGAAGGTGATCACCACCTGCGGGGACTGTCACAGTGGCGTGCCGGTCAATGGTCCTCTGTTGGACTTCACCTGTCCGTCGTGCCAGGCCGAGATGAGCGTGCTCGAAGGGTATTGGGATCTCCTCGAAGCCCCGGAAAAGGACTACGTTCAGGGAAAGGGCGGATACAATCGAAACATGGCCACCGATTTCAGATGGGAGGTGTCTTTGCCCAAGTGCGTCCACTGCGGCAAGGAACTGCCCGTGGATCGGATTTCGGTGGGATCGGACCGTCAGGTCGTCTGTCCTGCATGCGGCAAAGAGAATTCGACCTTCCCGGCTCCCGAGTGGCTCAAGAAGCAGATACCTCGGGTGGAGCAGATCTATTGCGCGGAGCGAGAGCAGGGCAAGCAGGCGGGCAAGCCGGTGAAGCTGGACGAGGCCGCCTCGGCTCCCATCGCCATGACCTGCCCGCAATGCGGCGGCGCCCTTTCCATCACGGACGAGACCGAACGCATCACCAAGTGTCCCTACTGCCAGGTGGAGGTGTACCTGCCAGACCCTGTCTGGAAGCGCCTCCATCCGGTCAAGACCGCGCAGGTCTGGTACGTGCGGTACGCTGCTAAGTAGCCATCTGTCGGCTCGGACCCTCGTGGACGGTCAGCCTGTGTCCCCCATGTGGTGCGGTCGCACGAGCAGACGCTCATGTCGTCCCTGGGTTGCAGGGAGGCCTTGCCGGTGATTCGGTCCGCCTGCTGCAGATCGCTGAGATCGTCGTGGCGAGTCATTGGTGCGGAAGGTGTCGGCACCGAATACTCTTTGGTGGAGCACGCAAGGATGAGTATGGTGCTTGCCAGACGAAGCAAGCAAGCGAAACCGGTGGGCAGCGAAGGCACGGAAAGCAAGGCAGCGAAAGCAAGGAAGTGAAAGCGAGCAACTGAAAGTCAGGGAACGAGGCTGGGAAGCGGGGAAAGGCGGCGAGTAAGGAGCAAGAGGGAAGAGAACGATGACGGATTTTGCAGCGAAGACCGTGGTGATCACGGGCGCGTCGAGCGGAATCGGCGAGGCGTTGGCCAAGGCGGTCGATGGGCGAGGGGTGGCTGGATTGGGCCTGCTTGCCCGCAGGACGGATCGGCTCGAGGAGTTGGCTGGGACGTTGCGTGCGCAGGCGGTGGTTTTGACCGCTGACGTGACGGACCGAGACCAGGTGAAGGCGGCTGCGGAGCGGTTTGCTGCGCGGATGGGGGCCCCCGACGTGCTGTTCATCAACGCGGGGGTGGGGCAGTTACTGACCGGGTCCCGGGTCGATGCGAGTTTGGTGCGGCACGTGATGGAGGTGAACTTTTTGGGGGCGGTGCACGTGCTCGAAGCGTTTCTGCCTGCCATGGTGGAACGAGGCGGGCACGTGGTGGTGACGTCGTCGGTGGCGTCTCGCAGGGGCCTGCCTGGGTTTGCGGCCTACTCGGCGTCCAAGGCGGCGCTGGACCGTTACGTGGAGGGGCTCCGGGTGCAGTTGTCGGGCAGAGGGGTGCGGTTTACGACCATCGAGCCCGGCTTCATCAAGACGCCGCTGACAAAGAAAAACCGATTCTGGATGCCGTTTTTGTTGGAGGCGGATGACGCGGCCCATAGGATTGTGAAGGCGGTGGAACGGGATCGGCGCAGGTTGACCTTTCCCGCGCCCATGGCAGCGCTGGTCAAGGTGCTCGGCCTGCTTCCCGATGGGATCTACGATCGCGTGATGAGACGGACGCTGCCGGCCAAGAAACGGACGCTGCCGGCCAAGAAGAAACGAAGGTGGTAAGGAGGCTAAGCCTCCTCAGCCGACCATTCCGACGATTTCGATCATTCCGGAATGATCGAAATGAAGAGAGGATCAATCAGGCGGCTGCTGTCCCGAGACCCACCGCTGGTAGGACACGACGACCTCGTAGGGCGGGTCTTTGAAGTCTTGGCCGATGAACACGATTGAGTTGGACGAGGACCGGTAGTCGAATCCGCCGGCCCGACTCCTGGGAAGTGCTTCATAGTGAGACCCGTTGGCCTCTTTCATTTCCTTGGCGACCGCAATGCTCACGCTGATGGGGGTATGTTGGAGGACGACGGGAGAGGCGGAGCCCACGATGTCTCCGATGATGATCGTGAGCGTGGCGGTGAGGTCGTTCTGACAGATGGAGCCGACCTGGCCGCCCATGGCGGTGATCATGTCCTCGTAGCCTCGGCCCCACTGACCCTGGCTGGAGCAGTCCGGTGTGCTGCCGGGCACGAGGATGCCGTGCACGGCGCCTTCGTTGTCGTGAAGGAGCTGCTCGTAGGGTGCGATGTCCGAGTCGCACGACGAGTTCCAACCACTGCTGTCGAAGTCGTCGATGGGGCAACTGCTGTCGTTCTTGAGTTCCTGGGGCGCCTCGTCGGTCACGAAGATCACGACGAGCTTGGCTTCGTCGCGGATCTTTTTCGGGTCCGTGGAGTCGCGCGGCAGGTGCTGGTTGATAGCGTCGTCCATCTGGTGGAGCCCGTTTTCAGACCCTACGTCCGCTTCGTTGGATCCTGCAGGATCCTGGATGCAGTTGAGGAAGTGGTCCTGCTCGGATGGTCCGAGCCAGGTGTCGTTGGTCTGGTCCGTGTTCGTGCAGCAGTCGCCAGGATTGTCCTTCGTCATGTCCACGACGCACATGCGCCAGTCCAGACCAGAGTTGTCGGCCAGGGTCAGAAACGTGCTGCCCGCGCTGGCGACGCGCGCCTGGTCGTCGTCCATGGAGCCAGAGTCGTCCACCACCCAGATGATGTCGGCGACGGGCATGGTTTCAACGATGTAGTGCTCGCATTCGATTTCCGTGGTGGCGGAACTCTCGGCCAGACCGGTGCCATTGGAGGCGTCGTCCAGATGGATGGGCACGAAGGCGCCGCTGTTGAAATCCTGACGCAGCACCACGGCGCCCATGATAATGACGTAGCCGCTCCTCCACTGGGTGGAAAAGGAGATCACGAAATCAGTGCCTGATGCGCCGATGGCGGCAGGGAAGGTGAAGTCCGATCCCTGCCGACCCGTCAAAGCGGTGATCACATTGTTTCGGATGTCGCCGATGTCACGGCTCGAGGTGGTCACCGAGATGGTGGTCGAGACCACGGTGGGATACGCGTCGGGGCTCGTGATGGAGTTCCCCTGAGCCAGGGTGGTGACGCTGCCGACACCGCTTCCGATTTCCTGGATCACCGCCTGGACTTCGGACTCCAGGTCCGCGCCGCCCGGTGCACGACTGACCACGAAGCCCGCCATGGAATGCTCCGGATCGGTCATGTCGAACGTGATGGCCGATTCATTCTGCACTGGGCTGCTGGGGCCCGCGTTGAACACGACCGCGCTCTTTTCGGTTCCGATCTGATAGTCCACCGTCGGATGGATGAAGAACTGGACCGGTTTGCGACCGTTGGGGTTGTCTTCGCTGCTCGGGTTGCAGATGAAGCTCCCCTCTTGGCCGTCGGGGATACCGTCGCCGTCCGTATCCGCGTTGCGTGGATCCGTCTCGCCACCCAGACAGGTTTCGTCCACGCACACGCTCCGATCGGGCGAGCAGTATTGCCCTGCCTGACAGTCGCCCTGGCCGGAACAGGTGACGTTGCACGAGCCCAGGTAGCCGTCACCGTTGCGGTCCTCGTCCCCGTCGAACACGCCGTCGTTGTCGCTGTCCTTGTCCAGGTAATCCGGGATGCCATCGCCGTCCGAGTCGTTGGGTGCGGTTTGGGGATCCCGGTCGCCTGCTTCCACCGCGTCGTAAACACCGTCATTGTCCGAATCCATGTCGCGATAGTCGGGCATTCCGTCGTTGTCCGAGTCCCGATCGTAGAAACAGCCCTCGTCGATGTTGAAGATCCCGTCGCCGTCGTCGTCGGCATAGGCCTCACATTCGGGATTCGTCACATCGCCGTCGAGTTGGTTCAAAACGTTGTTGTTGTTGTCGCCCGTGTTCTGGCCCCCAACCGGGCCACAGGCCCCAAACAGGCCAGCAAGGCCCCAGAGCACGATGCAGACCACGCCCCATCGGGCCAGGTATCTTACGTCTTTCATGATGACTCCCTCCACGCAGAACAAAACTGGTTCGATATGCGAACCATAAGTCTACTGATGTCAGTACAGCGCAACTTTACCACACCTTTTTTTTGTTGTGCACAACTTTTGATATTGTGTTCATTAAAATAGGGTGAGCTGGTCGGCGCGTGGGCGGTTGCGCCTTTTGGGGAGTGCGTTGGCCTCCGATTCGGCCAGCGACTCGAATTCCGACAGGAGCGGCGAGAGACGAACCGGCTGTATTCTGCCTTGGATCCGCCGCTTTTTTGCGCCGCTCAGGATGAGATGCCGCGATGCGCGGGTCATGGCCACGTACAGAAGCCTACGTTCCTCGGCCAGGTCACTCGTGCCCTGGCGCACGAGGGGTACGATGCCTTCGTTGAGGCCCACGAGGAAGACCACGGGGAATTCGAGGCCCTTGGCGGCGTGGAACGTCATCAAATGGACCCGTTCCGCGTTGGGATGCCAGCCGTCCTGGGGCCCGAGGAGGCAGACCCGATGGAGGAATCCATTCAGGTCGAGATCTCGGGTCATCGGGGAAAGTTCGGCGAGCACGGGGCCGCGCAGGTCGAGACCTTGAGGACGGTCCGGCCAGAGGAGTTCTGCGCAGCGCACCACCAGGACGGAGGATGCTTCGGGATCGGAAGCCTGGGCGCGGACCTCCCGTGCGAGGGTTCGCGCCACGGACCGAACCAGCGAAAAGGCCGGCTTGAGTCGGCCGCCGCGGGCAGCGGCAACGAGTTTTTTGCGACTCGTCCGTCTCGTCCGCTTCGATGGGCCGGTGGTCGCGGCTGATGCCGTGGCCGCTTGGGTCAATTCCGTGGCGATTGGTTTGGGTTGTCGTGCGTCGTCGGTTGCTCGTCGTCCCTGATTCGTGGCCAACGATCCAACGGCATCCTGGGTGCCGGCCACCCGATCGGCGGCGCGAAACGCCTCGTAGCGAAAGAGGTGGCTCGAAGGCTCGGTGGCGAGACGGAGCGTAGCCACCACCAGGTCGGCCCGAGGCGAGAGTTCGGCCCCAGAAACGGCAACGTCGTACGGAATGCCCGAGCGGTCGAAGGCCTCGGTCAGGGTCTCCACTTGGGAGTTCAATCGAAAGAGCACGGCCACGTCTGACAGACTGGCGACCTGTTCTTCGGCGTGGCCGCTCGTGCGGCCGCTGTCCATGGAGAAGAACCCGGTACCGCCCACGAGGTGCTCCAGCCGCGCCACCACGAACTCGGCCTCTGCTTTTTCGGTGGGCAGCAGGGCCACGGGAAT
>JAGGXR010000149.1 GCA_021162935.1 Deltaproteobacteria bacterium | reverse complement strand
GGGGAGGAGAGGGCTGTGGGGTTTGGTCTTTGTTGGGTTGTTGGGTTGGTGGGAACCGGCATGGTAAGGTGTCCTTGCTGTTGGCGTTGGTGTTGTAGTTGTAGGTTTAGGGATAGGGGGGGGGTTGTCAAGGGTGGTGTTGTGATGCGGATGTTTCACGTGAAACATTGTGGATCTGAGTTGGGGCGCAGGGGATCACGATGTTTCACGTGAAACATTTCTAAGCTTTGTGCGGATGCCCGATTTTCCAGAGGCTCCGTCTCCTGTCGTCCGGTAGAACGTAATGAACAAATTCTTCGGGTAGGGCGGCGTCTTCGGCAACCAGTCGATCCGCCTGATCGCGACTCAGCATGGCCCAAAGGACACCCTGGCCGCGGATGAGACCCTGGCCCAATCTTTTCCAGGCATTTGGGGCAAAAGTGGCGCGGCTCACCGCCTCGTCATATTGCTCTTGGCGATTCAGCCCTTCCACGCGGAACTGAAGGACGCGTACATTCTGGACCTGCATGGCCCGAACGGCTTCCCTGAGAAAGGCGACCCGCCGTTCGCGAGGTTCGACCAGATCCACCGTCAGGTCCGGTCTTGCAGCCCCAGCCACGAGTCCTGGAAGACCTGCCCCGGTTCCCACGTCCACCACGCTCGCCCCGTGGCCCACCTGGGCCGCCCAGGCGAGGCTATCGGCTACATGGCGGAACAGGAGTTCCTCAAGACCTTCAAAGCGAACGAGGCTCACGGCGTTTCGAAATCGAAGGAGCGTCCTGCTATACGTCTGAATTTTGGATTGCCCGGTCGCGTCCAGGTGCAGGTCCTGCGTCTCAGCATACGCCCATAGTCTTTGCCAGAGTGCTGGTTCTTCATCCATTTGCTGCATGCTCCTTGACGGTCTTTTGGGTTCGTCTTTGGCTACCAGGGGAATCGCGACGACTGCAGCGTCCTTCCCGTTTCCAGAAACGACGACAGCCTCCTGGCGGCGCCTCCGTCGTCCAAGCGGATGCGAAGGGGGCCTGGCGCGGTCGGTGGCGTTTGTCTTTCTTCGCGCTTGGCGCGATGCCTTTTGTCGGTGTTGTTTTGTGAATGTTTAGCGAAATCAACCTGTTACGGCGTTCGTGACTGGAGCATCCGCGTTTCCTGGGCGCTTTCGATCGGTGCCCAAGACCCTTCCTGCGGCCTTCGTTGGTACGCCAGGCGCTCCGGAAAAGTCGAAACCGCCTCATGCGGGCCAGCCTGGCGCGATGAACCGGACGCCCGCCTCCTTCGGAATCCTGTGCCGCTTGACCCGGTCGTGGCCAGCAGGGGGAGTGATGCGTCGCTTTGACCGTCCGTCCCCCGCGAAGGTCCGTGGCCGCCGATCGCGGTCCAATCCTATCCGGCTTGGATGGCATGTCCTTCCTTGCTGGCCAGCATGGATGACGAGTCCCTTCCGAGGCGAAGAGGCCTCTCGGGTCCGCGCTTTCCTTTGGCCGCGGCTGCTCGTTACGACCCTTGATCTTGACCGCACCGTCGGCTACTATACTAGCCCCGGCTGGTTTCGATCGGCAAGAGTCCATTTTCGACAAGCAGCGAGGCTGCTCCGGCGACCTCGCAGAATAGGCATGGCAAGCCGTGGCAAAGAAGAATCTCCTCTTGGTTGACCAAGATCATCAGAGCCTTCGTGTCCTGGAGGTGAGCCTCAAGAAGGCGGGGTACGTGGTCACGACCGCGACGAACGGCGCGGATGCCCTGGAGAAGGTGGCCATGGCGCCTCCGGACCTTATCGTCTCGGACACCAAGATGGAGCCGATGGATGGGTTCGGTTTTTGCCGCCGATTGAAGGAGAAGCCGGAGTGGAGGGATCTTCCTTTTATTTTCCTTTCTTCGGATAAGAGCGTCGAGGACAAGATCAAAGGGCTCGAACTAGGCGTCGAAGACTATCTGACGAAGCCGATCTATATCAAGGAAATCATCACGCGGGTGAAGATCCTTCTCCAAAGGAAAGACCGGGAAACCCTTGAGCAGCGCGATTCGCGTACGCGATTCGAGGGGTCCTTGTCGGATATGACCGTTGTGGATCTCATCCAGACCATCGAGATTGGTCGGAAAACGGGCGCCATCCAATTCCAAGGGGATGCGGGGTACCGGGGCGCCATCTATTTCCGGAACGGTAAGGTGATCGACGCAGAGCTGGCGCGGCTCCAGGCACAGCATGCGGTGTTTCGGCTCCTGACCTGGTCTGACGGCCGTTTCCAGGTGGAGTTTCGTCCCATCCACCGTAAGGACGCCGTGTCTCTGTCCACGCAGGCGCTCCTGATGGAGGGCATGCGCCGTGTGGATGAATGGGGGAGAATGCTTGAGCAACTTCCTCCTCTGGATGCCGTGTTCGAGGTGGACTATCGTGAGTTGGCGGATCGCCTCAGTGAGATTCCGGATGAGATCAATTCAGTGCTGAAACTGTTCGATGGACGCCGATCCCTGATGCGCGTGGTGGACGATTGCGAATTCGATGACATTGAGGCGCTCAATATCATTAGCAAGTTGTATTTCGAGGGGCTCATTTATGACGTTTCCCAGACTCGGCCGGTGGATGGCCCTTCCATGGAAGGGCCGGCGCTGAACGGTTGGCTTGATGAGTCCTCGTCTGGCGAGGCGGCGAAGGCCAGCGATTCTGACACAAAGGGCTCGTCCGGGCGTCGTCGACGAAACACGAAGAGAGGGATTGGTGCTGCGAAGGGTGCTGTCGATGGCGATCTGGAGGCGTCTGCAGTGATTGATCCGGCATTGTCGCCGCGAACACCCGAAGCTGCGTTTGGCGCAGGAACAGGGGATGCTCTCCCTGCTCCCGCAGATCCGGCGCGCGAAACTATGTTTGAGGATGTCTCGGATCGGCCGTCGGTAGGAAAGAACCGCGAGGCGGCAGAAGGCGCTGCTGGAGAGATCCGGGGTGCTTCTTCGGCGGTGGACGGGGCTCCTGAATCGGCAGAGGCGAACATATCGAACTCCCAGGCCGCGCAACGCGAGGGGGTAGCAGCCCACACAGCGGCGGGGGCTTTGGACCCACATGCCGCGCGAAACGAGGCTCCGAAAGCGCCTGTTGCGGGCGTCGGAGAGTCTGCCGGAGTTGAAGAAAGACAGACGGAATCTGCAGATGGTGGTGAGGCAGACGGGCATGCGTTGGGCCGGATTCCTCTTCAGAAGGTTCCGGTGAAATCCGTCAAGAAGGTGCCTCCTGACGATTTTGCGCAGTCCTCTTGGGGAAAAGAGGGGTTGCGGAATACGCAGCCGGAACAGGACTCCTGGCGGGATGACACCGCTCCTGGTACCCCCACTGTGGTGCGGGCTTCACAAAACCATCCTGAGGCATCTTCCGAGAAAGACGAGGGCAAGGAGCCGCTCCTATCGGTTCCGCCCCTTGTCCTTCCACCAGGAAAGGCGGATGTGGGACGTTCCGGGAGCGGCCCAGTCGACGGGGACGTGGCTCCTCCAGGGGCTGGCATTGTAGCGGGAGCCCTCGAAGGGGAAGCTCTTTCCGAGAGGCACGCAGGGCCTTCTTCCAAGGTCCTGATCGATTCCGGGTTGGCTGCGGAGGTGGATAATTTACATGCAAGCGCTTCGGGCGAGTTACAACAGCCAACAGGCGCCCAAGGCGGGGCGATGTTGGCTTCGGGCGCTGTGGTGGTCTCCAGGGAAATCCTGGACGCTGACGCGCCGATCTCAGGGTCCGATCACGGCATTGCTGACGCGTCGGGAGACGAACGCTCCGCCGCCGTGGGTGCCGCCGATGAGTCGGCGGGTTCCGCTTCGGTCTCGGTGTTGGTGGACGACGAGGCATTCTCGGCAGAGGTAAACGTTGAGGATCTCGTGCATCACGACGATGGACCGCGGCAGGCGGCAGCGCAACAAACCTCTCGGTCTGAGGGTTCGTCAGGGGTGCCCGCAACTCAAGCTTCGGAGGATCCCGGGCCTGAGGAGGCTGCTGCAGGGCGGATGAACGATACGAATGTGTCTCCGTCTCAGACAGGGCATCCAGGCCGGGAAGGAACAGAGGCCTCCTTTTTTTCAGGAGCAGAGAGCGAGGAGAACCTGGATGATTTTTCTGACCTGGAGGACGTGGACAGGCGACCCAGAGGGGCCGGCTATTACGTTGGACTCGGGGTGGTGGTTCTGGTGATTTTTGGTTTGGCCGGGTTCTACGCGTATACGCGATTGGATGCGTACTACCGGACTCCGGACAAGAACGTATATGGCGACACCCCGCGAGTGGAAAATTCCCAAGATCTTCCTTCGGGGGCAGCCCTTCGCGCGTCCGCGCAGCCAACTGCGCCGGCGATGTCTCCGCAGGGCCCCAGGCCCGCGCCTGCGAGCTTGGAACCTGCGGCCATGGCAGGCGCGCCCAGACAGGGTGGGCCGCCGTCGGCAGCCGACACGGCACCTTCGCGACCAGGGTCCCCCGTGCAGCCGGCCAGGGCCAGCAATGGCATGGCCGCGCCGGGTGTCGCTTCCAGCGGGCGGCAGGCTCCCTCGGGGCAGGTCCCAAAGGCTCTGATCGAGGCAGCGCGAAAACTCATGTCGAACCATCGTTATCACCAGGCCGCACAGAAATTGGAGGCCACGGGAGTGACGACAGGAGAAACGGCTCATTTGCTTGCTCGCTGTTACGAGAAGATGGCCGAGTCCGCGTTGGATCGCAGCGCGTTGGACAAAGTGTTGGCCTATTCGGAAAAGGCCATTGCACTGGAACCGAAGATGCCTTCGCCGTGGTTCTTCGTCGGCTACGTGCTCCATCGTCTGCACAAGCCGGCAGAGGCGGGTGCCAAGTTTCAGCGGTACCTCCAACTCTGTCCGAAGTGTCGGTACAGCACGTGGGCGCGGAAATATCAACATTGAGCCTTCCTTGGGACCGTTGGGCCCCGATTCACTCGTCGAGGCAGACATGTACGTTCTCGGGATAGAGTCTTCCTGTGACGAGACGGCTGCGGCCGTGGTGGCCGACGGACATCGGGTCCTGAGCAACGTCATCGCGTCGCAGATAGCGGTTCATCGGCCCTTTGGTGGAGTGGTGCCTGAGCTGGCGTCCAGGCACCATCTCGTGAACGTAATTCCCGTGATCCGCCAGGCTCTTACCGAGGCAACGCAGGTTGACGAACTTTGCACCGGGCTTGCCGCGCTCGACGCCGTGGCAGTGACCGTAGGCCCAGGCCTCGTCGGTGCCCTCATGGTGGGTCTTCAGGCTGCCAAGGGTATCTGCGTGGCCACGGGGCTTCCGATCGTTGGCGTCAACCACCTCGATGCCCACCTCGAGGCGGTTCAAGCGGGACGCGGCGAGACCAACCCCGGGCCCACGTTTCCTCATGTGGCGCTGCTCGTTTCCGGCGGACACACACTCCTTTTGCTGGTTCGAAAGAGGGGGCATTATGAACTGTTGGGCTCGACCAGGGACGATGCCGCCGGAGAGGCGTTCGATAAGGTGGCGAAGATGCTCGGCCTTGCCTACCCTGGGGGGCCGGCCATCAGCCGGGCAGCCCGGAAGGGCGATCCGGCAGCGGTTCATTTCCCTCGTGCTCTGCGGCGCAGGGGCGAACTCGACATGAGTTTTAGCGGCTTGAAGACCGCGGTGCGTCTTTACCTGGAAAAGAACGGCAGGCCCCGGACGGATGCAGAAATGGCCGATATCTGTGCAAGCGTCGAAGAAGCAGTGGTGGACGTCTTGGTTTCGAAACTGACTCAGGCGGTTCGATCCACCGGGGTCTCTCAGCTTGTTATCGCCGGCGGGGTGGCCGCCAACAAACGTCTTCGGGGGCGGGTTGGGGCGTTTGCAAGGGCTGAGGGGCTACGGGTTTCCATGCCGGACGCGGTGCTTTGCACGGACAATGCCGTGATGACGGCGGTGGCGGGCACCCGGCGGTTTCTCGAAGAAGGGGCTGACTCGCTCGACTTGGATGCTCGGGCTCGGTGGCTTCCCGCCGGGCGTGACAGAGGCTCGTATCGATGACGCGCGTCCTTGTTGGGTTGTTCCTGGAAGCCGACATGGGCAATAGGGCGGGCGAGCACGTTGCGAGGACGAGCCCCCTGCAGGGAAGGGCCGCGTCAGAATTCGTTTTGCGCAGGGGTATCCATGTGCCGGCGAGGGTTCCTGCTGTGACGACGCAAGCGGCACGGTTGGTTTCATGAGCAATGACGACCCCAGGCAGATCCTTCGGGCCTTCGGCCTTCGACCGCGAAGGAGATTTGGTCAGAATTTCTTGGTGAACAAGGGGATCCTGGACAAAATCGTTGACCTGTTGGACCCATCCTCACACGACGTGGTGATTGAGGTGGGGCCGGGACTCGGACATCTGACCGAGCGGCTTGCTGCCAGAAGCGGTCGAGTTCTCGGCATCGACGCAGACGAGGACATGGTGCGGGTCTGCCGTCGTCGGTTGGCCACGCACGAGAACGCCGAGGTGCTCCTGGGCGACGCTGTTACGGCGGACTATCCCCGTCTTCTTGCGGCGTTCGGAGACGCAGCGGTTCGCGTGGCAGGCAACCTTCCATTTTACTGTGCTTCGGAACTCGCACTGGTGCTGCTGGAGAACGTGCCGTTCCACCGGATGGTTCTCATGTTCCAACAGGAGGTCGCGCGGAGGATTCTGGCGTCACCAGGCGGGAAGGAATACGGTGCGCTCTCGGTTGCCTGCCAGCTTCGGGCGCGCTGTCTGCCGGGGTTTCGGGTTCGCGCCGGGTCCTTCTACCCAAAGCCCGAGGTAGACGCCGCCGTGGTTCGGTTCGAGCCGAGCCGAGAGGCGCTCGACCCCGATTGTCTGCTGCGTGTGGAAGGGGTGACCAAAGCGTTGTTCAGTTATCGCCGCAAGACCCTGGCCAAGGGCTTGGCCCTTTCCGGGCTCGCGGACCGGCTTGCTCACGATCCGCTGGTTGCCGATCTTTTGAGCGGCAGAATGAGGCCGGAGACCCTAACGCCTCTCGATTTTTATCGACTTGCTTGTGCGGTCCGCAACGCCGAAGAGCCCAAGCCATGAAATCACACGGCGGTCGACCGGATCCGCGGGCGGCAACCTGGTGGCAGATGCTGCTGGGGCACCATGCACGGGCCGATTGGGACCGCTGCTATGTGATCCATCTTGGCGGGACCCGGATTCCCCTCTGTGCCCGATGTCTCGGGCTCTACCCCACCGCCATCTCTCTGCGGCTCTGACTTTTCCGTTTGACTGGGGGCCCCCGGTGCTTTTGGTGGGCCTCCTTGTCGTGCCGGGTCTGGTCGATTGGTCTGTGACGCGGTTGGGTTTCGCCCATGGACGGAACTGGATTCGATTGGCAACAGGGGGGCTGGCGGGTCTCGGCCTGGGGCTGGGGGGACCCGCCTACCTGAGGCATCCCCGGGAATCGGGACTGTGGGAGATTGCCGGTGTCGTCGCAGGTGTGTGGCTCCTCGTCGAGATGTCTCGTTTGGCGTTTGGTCCGGAGGACGATGCTGGTGGTGGGCTATGATCGGCTGTGGAGACAGCGGATTTCAGAAGGGGAGAGACGCCTGCTGAAATTGCGCCAGGATCGGCCAACGCCACGAGCGTCGTACTTCAGGAGGAAGGCAGCCTCGGCGTCCATAGAAGGCCTGGAGGAATCGTGCCGTGGCCTGATTCGGATAACCCTGGCCGGAAATGGGCCCGAAATCCGCCTCGAAGGGGCTGAGGATCTCGGCGATCCGCCGATCCCGTTCGGTCTTTGCTACGATTGAGGCCGCAGCAACCTCCACGAATTCTGCATCCGCGTGGTTGCTTGCCGAGAAGTTGTGAAACTCAGGAGCGAGCGCCTCGAACAGGCGTTGGCCATCCGCACGAATTCGCGTGGCGACCGGCGCACCGGACAGTAGGCCTCGGACGAGGTGCCGTTCCAGATCGTTGAGGCTGCGTCCCGTCACCCATTCGTCCACTTCTTCTGCGTCGGCGACCGCAACACGAACAGAAGACGCCGTTTGAAGAATTTCTGTGGCCAGCACGTTCCTGCGGCGACGGCCGGCATCACCGGATCCGGTTTTCTTGGAATCGGTCACCCCCAGATTGGCCAATCGATCGGCTGCTTTACGAGTCAAGAAGACTGCTGCGATCACCAAGGGGCCAAGAACGGCGCCTCGGCCGGCCTCGTCGATTCCACAAAAAAGCGTGGCCGGCCAGGTGGACTCGTCCTGCCCATATCGGGGTAAACGCTTTGTCGTTTTCGAACGATTCTCGGGTCCAACAGGGGGGATCGGTTGCCCGGACGGGGCATTACGGGGGCGAGGCGGCATGAAGGGGTGAGGCCTTTCTGGTCCCGGCAGCCCCTATGGGTGATTGGAAAGCCAGTCCTTCATGAAGGCTGCTGCAGCGGCGTCGTTCCGCTCGATTCCTTCGTAGACATGCTTTTCGATGGTCCGACCCATGAGTGCGATTTTGACCTCAATGACACCGGAGAGCGTTCTGCGCAGACCGTTGGCGACAGGATCCGTGCGGATCGTGGAGCCGAAACGGAACTTGGATTGGAGTCGCTGTGCTGGAATTTCCACACGCACCTGCGCCTCATTGGTTCCCTTTTTCCAAACGGTGTCTTCGATATAGGTCATGTCTCCGCCGATGAGTTTCTGAACGGCTGCTGGGATCTGCTCGTTCGGTGTGACCCGGACCCGGCGACGAATCTCGTCGGATTGCTCGTCGAGAGCGAGCACCGTGCGCTCGATGACCTTGAGCCCCTCCGAGAAGAGGGCCTTGTTGTACGCTTCGTCGAAGAAGATTGCCCAAAAGGATTCTGGACTGGTTTCGAATACTTGCGTGAGTTCGAATTTCATGTGGATCTTTGCTCTAGCGCTTGGAGAACTGGAATCGGGCACGTGCGCCACGAAGGCCGTACTTCTTCCGCTCTTTGACCCGAGCGTCGCGGCGCAGGAAGCCAAGGCGTTTGAGCAGGGTCCTGTGTTCTGGATCCATGGCGATGAGGCTTCGGCTGATGCCATGTCTGATGGCGTCGGCCTGGCCGGTGGTTCCCCCGCCTCGAACGTTCACTAGGATGTCGAGCTTGTCGGAGAGACCTGTGATGTCAAGGGGTTGCATCACGATGGCCTTAGGTTTAACGGAGTCGAAGTAGTCTTCGAGGGTCCGCTTGTTGATGATGATACGTCCGGTTCCTGGTTGTATCCAGACTCTGGCCACGGCGGACTTTCGTCGACCAACTGCCTGCCATCGTCCAGACTCGGGAACCTGCGCGGCTGCCCGTGCGCCTTCGTTCATGACACTTTCCTCACTTGTTTTGTTCGTTCAGGTCAAAGACCTGTGGCTGTTGGGCTGCGTGTGGATGCTCTGGTCCTGAGTACACCTTGAGTTTTTTGAGCAGCGTCCTGCCCAATGAGTTTTTGGGCAGCATACCCCGGACAGCAAGACGGAACAGTTCGTCTGAATGTCCATCGAGCATTTCTGCGGCTGTCCGAGACTTGAGATTTCCAATGTAGCCACTGTGCCGGTAATACTTCTTTTGATCGGCTTTGTTGCCGGATAGACGCACCTTCGAGGCGTTGATGGCGATGACGTAATCGCCCGTGTCGGCATGGGGAGTAAACTGAGGCTTGTGTTTGCCACGGAGCAGGACGGCCACCCTGGTGGCGGCGCGGCCCAGAATTTGTCCCTCCAGGTCGACCAATTGCCAGACCTGTTCCACCTCGCCATTTTTTGCACTGTACGTACGCTGCATTTCGAACACCCACTTCAATGGAGCGTGATACCGCTCGCGATTTTTTCGCGCAGAATCGAACGGTTCGGTCCTGTCGTTTTAGCGGTAGATTCTTACGGTACTTTGTATAGGGTGTCAAGGTCCGGATATGAAAAAATCTTTGTCAGAAAAAGGGCAGCCGGAACGAAGCTGTCAAAGGCCTTGGTTGATGCGGAAAATAATACCGGCCCAAGTGGCAGAGATGCAGGACACCAGAGCCCCTGCGAGCATGGCTTTGAAGCCCAGACGTGCAAGGTCGGAGCGTCGAGACGGGGCGATTCCGCCGATTCCCCCGATTTGGATTCCGATGGACGCGATGTTCGCAAATCCACAGAGTGCATACGTGGCGATCACCGACGTGCGCTCTGTGAGCGTGTGTTCGATGGTGCTCAAGTCTGCATAGGCAAGTAATTCCGTGAGCACCAATTTCTTGCCGAGGAGCTGGCCCACGCGTCCAGCTTCGTGCCAAGGAACACCCATGGCCCACGCCACAGGGAAGAGCGTCCAGCCCAGCACGCGGTCCAGGCTCAAAGGGATCCCGAGCGCCCAGCCGAAGACGCCCATCAGCGCGTTGAGCAAGGCCACCATGGCTACGAACGCGATCAGCATCGCGGTGACGTTCAGCACCAGAGACATCCCGTCGGTCGCACCACGAGCGATGGCCTCGATGCTGTTGGCATCCGGACGTTCCACTTCCATCCGGATCTGTCCCGCTGTCTGCGGCTGCCCAACCTCGGGGACCACGATCTTGGCGATGGCAAGCGCGCCGGGAGCGGCCATGATGGACGCTGTGACCAGATGCCCGGCGATTCCTGGAATGCCCCGCAACATGGTCACATACACGGCCAGGACCCCACCGGCTACGGTCGCGAATCCACCAACCATGACGGCCATCAATTCACTTCGGGTCATCTGCTCTACATAAGGCTTGATGAGCAAGGGCGCCTCTGTCTGGCCCACGAAGACGTTGGCGGAGCACGACAGGGTCTCGGCACCAGATGTCTTCATGAAATATTGCATGACGTGAGCTGCACCACGGACGACCCATTGCATGATGCCCAGGTGATACAGGAGGGTGAGCAGCGCCGAGAAGAAGATGATGGTGGGTAGGACCCAGAAGGCCAGGGTCCTGATGGCAGGACTCACGGATCCAATGATGACGTCATCAACGATCCAATGCCCGGCCGGAGTCGCATGGGTGACAAGATGGGGCTCTGTCCCCTGCAGCACGAAGGCGATCCCGGACTGTGCAAACGATAGCAGGGCCCCGACGCCCCTGTCGATGGCGACAAAGGCGTATCGTCCGACGATGGGATTGAGGATGACGAGGGCAAAGACTGCCTGCAGGCCAAGGCCATAGAGGACCTGGCGCCAGCGGATCCGGCGACGGTTTTCAGATAGGAGCACGGCCAGTCCCACGAGCAGGACCAGTCCGAGCAGGCTTTGCAGGACAATGAGCCAGGAGCTGTGGTCGGGCGCAAAGGTCTTTGCGGCCGCACCTTGCCCGGCATTCAAGGCCGCGCTCACCGTTGCCTTCCATTGCGCATATTGATGGATTGCTGCTTGGTCGCTTGTCACCGAGACGAAGCGGGGAAAGAGCGCCATCGCGGCCAACAAGGAGACCACGGTCATCCTTCCGACTGGATTCGATCCAAGACGAGAACGGATGGTCGTGGCGGTTTCGCAGAATACTCGAATGCATTCGCCGCCATCAGAACCGACTCGTCGGCAGCAGGGGATCCGTTGTGGTGGAGGACGGCGACGGGTTCACCCACGCGCACGGGATCTCCGATTCGTTTGAGCATGGTGATCCCGACGGCGGGATCGATTTGATCAGATGCTTTTTGTCGTCCCGCGCCCACGAGCATAGCGGCGATGCCGATCTGGCGAGGGTTCATGGCCACCACGTATCCGGATCCCTTGGCCGGAACATCCTTGTGCATTCTGGCGCTGGGAAGTCGATCCGGTTCTTCGGCAACCCGGGCGTCGCCTCCTTGAGCGGCGACCATCTGGTCGAATTTGGAGAGGGCCTCTCCGTTTTCGAGCACGGATTCCATCTGGCGGCGCCCCGCTTCGATGTCTTTTGCCCGTCCCCCAAGGAAGCACATTTCAGCACCCAGCAGGACGGTCAATTCGCGGATATCAGGGGGACCGGATCCCTGGAGCACCTCGATGGCTTCGGCCACTTCGCTAGCATTGCCCACCTCCCGGCCGAGGACCTGATTCATATCGGTCAGGTAAGCCGTCACCCGACGGCCGGCACGAGTTCCGATTTCCACGAGGGTCTCGGCGAGACGGCGCGCCTGCCTTTCGTCTTCCATGAACGCTCCCTTGCCGACCTTGACGTCGAGCACCAGGGCGTCGATGCCTTCAGCGAGTTTTTTGCTCATGATAGAAGAGGCAATGAGCGGAATGGATTCCACGGTGCCGGTCACGTCGCGGAGCGCATAGAGCTTTCGATCCGCAGGGGCGATGTCTTCGGTTTGGCCAATCATGCAGACCCCAACCGAGCCCACCAATTCGATGAATCGCTCCGTTGGGAGATGCACGTCGAACCCTTCGATCGCCTCGAGCTTGTCCAGTGTGCCTCCTGTATGGCCGAGTCCACGCCCCGAAACCATTGGCACGGGAACTCCGCAGGCTGCTACAGCCGGCGCCAAACAGAGACTGATTTTGTCGCCGACCCCACCGGTCGAGTGTTTGTCCACGCAGAGTCCACCTACGTGCTTGAGGTCCAGAACGCGGCCTGAATGGAGCATGGCGTTGGTCCAATGGGTGAGTTCCGTTGGGCTCATGCCGTTGATGGCGATGGCCATGAGGAGGGCGGCAGCCTGGTAGTCGGGGATGGTCCCGCGCACGTATTCGGAGATGAAGAACTGGATTTGATCGGGGAGCAGATCCTTCCCCGATCGTTTCGCAATGATGATGTCGACGGCGCGCATGGAAGTCGAACTCCTGTCTTGTTGTGACGGCTCGAAGACGAGCGGAGAACTCGTTGAGCAGGTTTTCTATGCTGTCCATTGTATGTGTACCACAGCAGGCGGGGCGTGGGCTAGGGTCATTGCGACATTTTGTGGTGACGCTCTAGAGCAGCGGAGTTCCCATCGGCCAGGGATCGAGGCCGAGCTGGGCGGTCAGCGTGGCCGCCACGTCGGCGAAGCCTTGGCGAATACCGAGATTTCGCCCGGAAACCGCGGCATCCAGATGGCCGGTCCCGCGCAGAAGAATGGGGACATATTCTCGACTGTGGTCAGTTCCGTCGGTCGTGGGATCGTTGCCATGGTCGGCGGTGATCATCAGAAGTTCATCTGGCCCCATGGCGGCCTCGATGTCAGGCAGAGCGGCATCGAAGGCTTCGAGGGCGTCGCCGTACCCAGCGGCATCGTTTCGGTGGCCGTAGAGCATGTCGAAGTCCACTAGGTTCGTGAAGATGAGCCCGGCCGGCTGTTTTTCTGCAAGAAGCCGAATGGTTTGGGAAACGCCGTCAGCGTTGCCCTTGGTGTGGATGGCCTCGGTCATGCCGCGACCGGCAAAGATGTCGTGGATCTTGCCGACGGCGACCACGGGTAGCTGTGCTTCGACGAGTACATCGAGCACGGTCGGGCCAGGAGGAACCATGGGAAAGTCGCGTCGGTTATAGGTTCGGGTGAAGGCGCCGACTGTGCCGATGAAAGGCCTGGCGATGATGCGGCCGATTCGGTGGCGGTCGCCCACCATGCGCATGTGTCGACAGATTTTGTAGAGCTCCTCGATGGGAACGATCTCTTCGTGCGCCGCGATTTGCAAAACGCTGTCTGCGCTCGTGTAGACGATGAGGTCTCCTGTGGCCATGTGTTGGGCGCCGAGTTCTTCGATGATGGCCGTGCCCGACGCAGCCTTGTTTCCCAGGACGTCGTGGTGGGTTTGCGCACGCACTTCTGCGATGATTTCTTCAGGAAAACCGTTGGGCCATTGGCCGAGCGGCTCGTGCGTGGGGAGCCCTGCCAGTTCCCAGTGGCCGACCAACGTGTCTTTTCCGACGCTGATTTCCTGCATCTTTCCGAAGGCGCCTGTTGGGTGCAAGGTGGGCGCAACGCCGTCCAGGGGCCGAATGTTCCCTAGCCCGAGACGACCGAGGTTGGGGAGGTGGAGGCCTCCTCGCGCCTGCGCGATGTGACCGAGGGTGTCTGTCCCGACATCCCCGTATTCGTGGGCGTCCGGGGCCGCTCCGATTCCGACGCTGTCCAGGACGATGATCGTGATACGATTTGTTTTCATGTTCAGAAGATAATGTCCTGTTCAGAAAGTGATGTCCAGCGAAGGGCTCGACCGGCGGGCGAGTTTGATTCCCTCCATCCAGCCGATTTCCCGCGCCAGCTCATAGGCTTGGTCGCGCAGCGGACCGGCCGATCCGTTGCCGTTGATTTTGGCCTGATGCAGGAGGACCTCTGCCTGGCCTTGTCGATCTCCGAGGTGCTGGAGCGTGTCGAAAGCAGTGGCGAAATGGGCCCTGCCTTGGTCCGTGGCCGACTCGTCAATCTGGGCGAGCAGGATATGGCATCTCGCAGCGCCGACCGTACAGCCGGATTGTTCTGCGAGGCGCAGCGCGGCAGATGCGAGCTCCCAAGCCCGCTCTTTTTCTGCCGGGTCGTCCGCTACGAGGTTCGCAAGTCTCGCCAAGATGCGCCACAGGTCCGAAGGCCCCTGTTGGATCCTTGGTCCCTGACCAGCAGTGATCAGGGTCAGTCCCTCTTCGAGTTCTTGTCGAGCACCCTGGAGATCGCCGACGGAGATCAGGAGTCGGCTCAATGCATAGTAGGTGGCCGTGAGGAGATCACCGTCGCCAGTGAGAATTGCTTGGCCAACCGCCTGCCTCAGGGCGTTGATCCCCCTGGTCGGCTTTCCCATCAACGGGTAGACCTTTCCCAGCAGGAGTCGTACCTGGCACGCCAAGGTGGGCCGGCCGGCCGCAATGTCTTCGAGGTAGCGAAGGAGGACCTGAGCGCTGTTCACGTCGGATTGGTCCACAAGGACCTCGGCGAGCTTGAGGTTCAGCCGGATGTGGACGTCATCGTCCTCGGCCAACAGCAGCTTCCATCGGGCCACGTCCAGCGCCTTGCGGTAGAGGGCGACCGCTGCTTCCTGATCGAAAACGGCGACGGCAGCATCTCCAGCGACCTCGAGAGTCTCCACGGCAAGCTTGTAGTCTTTGGCGTCCAGGAGATGGTGTGCCAGCACGACGACGGGACAAGCAGTTTCCTTGCGCAGCTCATAGCCGTTCTTGTTGAGTCGTTGGCGTACCTCGGCGGGCAAGCTTTCGCGCACGACCTGAAAGATGAGGTCATGCCGGAACATGATGGCCGTCCGGTTGGTTGTGTTGGATGCTGGTTCGAGGGTTTCAGCATCCACAACCGCGACGAGGTCTTGGTGCACGAGGAGATCGATGGTGGCCTGCATTGGGGCTTTGCCGTCGAGGAGCCTGGTCAGCGTGTCCCGGGTGGCATGTCTGCCGAAGCACGCCAAGCCCTGCACGAGCAGGAGCGCTTCTGTGGGAAGTCTGGATATGCGGGTTGCGATCAGGTCGGACAAGCCCTGATTTTCTTCGGTTCCGGATTCGTTCAGAAGGGCCAAGGCTTGCTCGATCCAAAGGGGGTTGCCCTTGGAGTTAGCGGCGATTTCTTCCAGTGCTCGAGTCCAGGAGTCCCCGCTGTTTTGGGCCAGCGAAGAAACGAGGTAGGACACCGTGCTTTTTTCGAGGGGATGGAGTTCCAGCCTGGGTACTGTGTCGCTGTCGTCCAGGAGAGGAACTGTGCTCGTGGCGATGACGTGTGCACCAAAAGACGCGGCGTTTCGCAGGACATCGAGAACCAATCGGGTGGATGTGCCATCATAGAGTTCGATGTCGTCGAAGGCCAGCAGTTTACCCGCCTGCGACGCAAGAAGCAGCGTGCGTTTCGATGCGGCAACCATTTCTGCGTGTCGTGCGTGCGAGCTGGCGCCAGCCAGGGGCCCGGGCAAACCGAAAAGCTGGAGCAGGCCAGCGGTCTCTCTGTCCAAGTCGCCGTGCTCGGCGATCGCCTGCCGCAGTTCTGGCTCGTCGGGGGTCAAACCTCTGAGTCCGAGCGCCTGTTGGATGGCGGTTTTCGTGGCGAACCAACTGACGGGCAGCATGGTTCGATGTGGGTGGGTCACCACCACACCGAGGCCGGCTTGTCGTGCGTTGGCGACGGCCCGGCTCAACAGAGAGGATTTGCCTACGCCAGGCTCTCCGACGATCAGCATGGCAGCGACCTGTCCAGAGGTGACCTCGGCGACGCGTGAAAGTTCACTCGTCCTGCCGGCGAAAGGAAGATGGATGGAGTCCCCGGCCCAGAGGCGATCGACGGTTCGCTGCGTCCCTTTGGCCTCACGTGTATTTTTCGCACCAGTAGGTGTGCTCGAGGCTTCTGTCTGGCCGTTCCCCGTCGTTGGTGCTTCGAGACGATAGCCGCAGCGAGGACAGAAACGTGCTCCTTTACGGATGAGTTGCTGACAGGCCGGGCAGGTTTGGACCTTTCCGGTTGCAAGTCGCGCAGCCCGGCGGAGGGCGCGATGAAATTCGCGTGCTGATGAAAAACGATCTTCTGGTTGCTTGGCAAGCGCTTTTGCCACAACCGCTTCCATGTCTTCAGAGAAATTTCCTTCCGGGTAGGCTTTGGCGAGCGTTGGAGGCGCCGTGTAGAGGTGATCCTTGAGGACGTCGAAGAGGTTATCCGTTTGGAAGGGTAGTCGCCCGGTCAGCAACTCGAACAGAATGACCCCGGTCGAGTAGATGTCTGCGCGGCCCGTCACGTCCTGGCTTCGGATCTGTTCGGGCGCCATGTAATCGGGTGTGCCGAAGAGTTGGCCGGCTTGGGTCAGCTGCGATTGGCCGCTATCGGCGACTTTCGCGATACCGAAGTCCAGGACCTTGATGAAGTCTTCGCCGCCGCGCAGGCGCGAGATCATGATGTTGTCTGGTTTGAGATCCCGGTGCACCACGCCCGCGCTGTGGGACTCTTCGAGTGCCGACAGGATCTGTGAGATGAGGCGGATTGTTCGCTTGATGGGCATGGGGCCGACCTTCTGCATGGTCGCGCTGAGCGTTTCACCTCGAAGCAACTCGCTTACGATGAACAGAAGGCCGGAGTCCGTTTCTCCAAAATCGATCACGGAAATGATGTGTGGATGATTGAGTCGGCTCGCCGCGCGGGCTTCCCGTTTAAAGCGCTCGGCACGCTGGTCGTCCTTGGTGAGGCTCGGTTTGAGGATCTTGACCGCCACAGAACTGCCTAGGGTCATGTGGCGCCCGCGATAGACCCACCCCATGGCGCCTTCACCCAGGTACTCGGTCAGCTCGTACTTGTCGATGAGCCGCATTCCGATGAGGGCGTCCGAGTCGGCAAGGCCCACGGCGCCAATTTCTGTTCCGCAGCTCGGACAGACCCGATCCGCGTCGTTGCAGGCCCCTTTGCATTTTGGACACACTTTCATTGTGCGACCAGACCTTCTTTGTTCGTGCAGTGCACCGTCAGTGCGCTGTGTCGGCTATGTGCTAATGTATTTATGTACCCCGGGGGGAATGCATGTGCAAGGAAAAAAAAGGGACTGCTTTGGTCTAGAAACCGGAGATAATTACAAAAACAACAATACTTACAGTGGGGTTTTGGAGATTTCTCATTGGTCTTGCATAAAACGCGAAGCCATGAGATCAAGCGACCAATAGGCCGGGTGGCGGGCCCAATGGGCCGGTGCGTACCGTCGGCGCCCGGTGAATAGGAGGTTGTGCTGCCATGGCCGAATCCGGAGCGTCCATTTTATCCCCTGACACCATCGCGGTCATCGATTTCGGCGGACAGTATGCCCATTTGATCGCCGCCAAACTTCGAGGTACCGGGGTTCACGCACGACTTTGCCCCCCAGACGTTCTGGCTTTGGAGCTTTCGGGTTACAAGGGAATCATCCTGTCGGGCAGCCCGGACCGTTCATCAGAGGGAGAAGGGGATGACTACGACCATGGGATTTTCGATCTGGATATCCCCATCCTTGGCCTGTGCTACGGACATCAGGAAATCGCGAAGCACTACGGGGGAACGGTCCGTCACGAGGGCATGGAGTTTGGTCCTGCTGCCCTTCGTCATACCGGCGATGACCCGCTTCTCAAGGGGGTGGCCTCGGTAGAGACCGTGTGGATGAGCCATGGTGACACGGTCGTGGAGCGACCCGAAGGCTTCGAGGAGTTGGGTTACACAGAAGGAGATCCCCCTGGGCAGAATGCAGCCATTGGCAGTCTGGCGCTGAAGCGATACGGTCTTCAGTTCCATCCCGAGGTGGATGATACCCCCTCGGGGGGGAGGATCCTGCTCAATTTTGCTCAGTCCATTTGCGGTTGCCGGCGGGATTGGAACATGGATGAGTACGGAAAGAGGGCGACCGAGGAGATCCGCCGGGCCGTCGGAGACCGAAACGTGCTCCTCTTGGCGTCGGGCGGCGTGGATTCCACCGTTTGTGCGTGGCTCATCAGTCGCGCAGTGGGCCCGGATCGGCTCTACCTCCTCCACGTTGATACGGGGCTTATGCGGCACGATGAGAGCCGTCAAGTGGTGGCGTGGTTCGAGGGACACGACGTGAGTCACCACGTCATCCATCGTGATGCATCGCAGGAATTTTTGGCAGCGCTCTCGCAGGCGGTGGATCCCGAGGTCAAACGAGGGATCATTGGGGCCGCCTTCGTGGCGGTGCTGGAGCGTGAGGTTCGCCGGCTCGACCTTTCCCGATTCGTCATGGCGCAGGGGACCATCTATCCCGACACCATCGAGTCCGGAGGCAGCAAGCGGGCAGCCGTGATCAAGACACACCACAATAGGGTGCCCGTGGTCCAGGAGATGATCGATTCGGGCCGCATGATCGAGCCACTCAGAGATCTCTACAAAGTCGAGGTCCGCGAACTGGGCAGGATGCTCGACATTCCATCCGAGGCTTTGGATCGACATCCGTTTCCTGGTCCGGGCATCGGTGTCCGGGTTCTGTGCCACGACGGGCAGCCGATTATAGGACCGACCCAAGCAGACGTCGAGCAGGCCGCCAAGCGGTATGGTTTTCACGCCGTTGCGTTGCCGGTTCGTTCGGTGGGCGTCAAGGGTGACCTGCGCAGCTATGAACAGCCGATTGCGTTTTTTGGTCACAGCAAAGGATTCGCCCAAGAAGCGGCGATTGAAGCGGCTGTCGGTGTGATCAACCAGGTTGCGGGGATCAATCGCGCCGTCCTGCTGTGGGGAAACTGGGACGAAATCGATCCCCGCCCCGTACGCCGCAACCTGACGAAATCTCGGGTGAATGTGGCTCGGGAAGCGGATCGGCTCGTCCACGAAGCACTTGTCCGGTACGGAGTCCTGAATGAAATTTGGCAATGCCCTGTGGTGTTGGTTCCGGTGGGTCTGACGGATCGAGGCGGTGACCTGGTGGTGCTGAGACCGGTCCTATCGAAGCGAGCGATGACCGCCAGACCAGCCCGGCTGCCCCGCGCATTGATGGAGGAACTGGCTCCGGAAATGTTGTGTCTGAAAGACGTTTGGGGCGTCGCGCTTGACGTGACCGCGAAACCGCCGGGCACCATTGAATGGGAGTGAGCGTTCAGCCAAGGGGAGAACGTCTGCGTGATCGGCGAAGCGGATCGGTTGTCGTTGTTTTGTCCTTCAGGGTTATCGTTCGCCAAGAAGACGATTCAGAGGCCTGCGACCTACTCCTGGTTTGCAGTGCAGTTCATTGAA
This sequence comes from Deltaproteobacteria bacterium, assembly GCA_021162935.1. Classification (GTDB taxonomy): domain Bacteria; phylum Myxococcota_A; class Polyangia; order HGW-17; family SLPX01; genus JAGGXR01. The sequence continues at coordinate 25,514 of JAGGXR010000149.1, read as the reverse complement.
CAGTTTGGCCGCAAGAGGTGCGGGCAGGGAAGACAAGAACGGGCATGCCCGGTTACCCACAAGCCGCGCCAGTTCGATCGTGGCGCGATCTCTCACTGTACTCGCCGTATTGTTTAACGCTGCTTCGTAGCAGCTTGGATCGTTCAGACAGCGAGCAATGAGGTGAAGGCGTTCGTCCGTCATGGCGAACAACGGCCTCCAGGATGGCCCGCAGATTCTGGATAGGTTCCGTAATGTGGCTCGGGCGACAGGGGATGCGTGAAGCCCGGCCTGTTTCAGGATTCGTCGCAGTCGGAGCCGACCGACCTGGTCTCCGGGGTCGGGACAGGTGAGGGCCTGGAGGTGATTCCGCCCCGCGTCGATGCCCGTCCGGGCCGTGCTTCGCGTGGGTTTGGCTTCAGCCGGAAGCACTGCGCAACCCAGGATTCGGTCGACCCGATTGGCCATGGTGGCCCGAACGTGCGCCCTGTCCGAGACTTCGTACCCGAGTCCCTGCAGGAACCGGTCGATTGCATCTCGCCGATCGACCGGCAACGCACGTAAGGCAAGACACAAGGCCGACGCGCGCTGGCGCGCCAGCTGAACGGCGTGCGCGTGTCCATACCCGGTGATCATGGCCAGGAGCACAGCCTCGACGAGCTGGTTTGGGGTTGGGTGCTTTGTCGCAAGGGTCGCGGCGATGAAACACTTTGGCCGCACGCGGCGGCCAGCGCGTAGACGGAAGCCTTCCATTTCATGCGGGGATGCCCCGAGCCGACCGAGGAGCGTCAGGCAGGGGGCCGCCAGGTGTCGTCGGAGCGCGTTACGCAAGGCAGCGCGAACAGAAGAGAGAAGGGACGCGTTCTGTTTGAAGCGGTCCGCGAAAGCGGTCAGTGCTTGACAGGCTTTCGCCATTTCGCCTGGGCTAGAGAGTCGGTCGGTCTGAAATCGGACCTGACTCGCAAGTCGGTGGCCGGCCTCGTCCGAGGGCGCGAATCGGCAGCCTACGACCAACAACGAGATCGCCAGCAACAGCAGCTTACATGCCGTACTTGGCAAGCTTCTTATGGAGGCCCTCTCGTGTGATTCCCAAAGATTTTGCAGTTTTTGTCTTGTTGTTCCCATTGGCGGCCAAGGCCTCCCGTAGGATCGATCGCTCGACCTGTTCGACGCGTTCCTTGAGCGTCCCATCGGTTGGCCGCGTTGCGACACCGCCGGTGAGGGCCTGAATTTGAGGTGCGAGGTCGGCGGGTTGGACGAATGAGCCTGGGTCGCATTGGATGACCAAGCGCTGCACCTCATGCTCGAGCTCTCGAACGTTCCCCGGCCAGCGGTAGGCGACCAACAGGTCCATGGTCTCCTGAGAGAATCCGGCCACGTACTTGTCCATTTCCTGGCAGTACTTAGTCATGAAGTGTCGGGCCAGCATAGGAATGTCGTCCCGTCGTTCGCGCAGCGAAGGAAGGCGGACCGGGAAGACGTGGAGCCGGTAGAATAGGTCTTCTCGGAACCGGCCGGCCTTGACTTCGTCGTCGAGGGTTTTGTTCGTGGCGCTGATGATCCGCACGTCGACCTTTTTGGTTCGAGACGATCCCACCGGACGAATTTCTCCCTCTTGGAGAACGCGCAGCAGCCGAGCCTGGAGGACGGGACTCATTTCCGCGATTTCGTCCAGCAACAGAGTGCCGCCGCCGGCCACTTCAAAGAGCCCCTTCTTGTCATGATCCGCGCCAGTAAACGACCCTTTGAGGTGCCCAAAAAGCTCACTCTCGAGCAGGTTTTCCGGCAAGGATGCACAGTTGGCCGCCACGAAGAGTTTCTTTTTTCTGTTGCCTTCGTAGTGGATGGCTCTGGCCACGAGTTCTTTGCCTGTTCCGGTCTCTCCTTCGATGTGGATCGTGGCGCGTGTGTCGATCACCTTGGTCAACTGAGAGAAGACGGCCTTCATGGCGGCACTTACGCCGATGATGTCTGCAAAAGACGGCTTGCTCGTGCGCTCCTTGAAATACTCGGCTTCCGAGCGGGCCTGGACCTCTGCTGTGGCCAGTCGGTCGTAGAGACGGGCGTTTTCGATGGCAAGACCCGCCTGAGAAGAAAGGATGGCCAACAATTCGAGATCGCGTTCTCGGAAGATGCCGCTTCGATCTCGGTTGTCGACCTGCAAAATCCCTCGGATTCCATCGCCTTTCCACAAAGGAACGCCCATGGACGACATGATGTGGGCGGCCATGATGCTTTCACTGCCTTCCAGTTCTCTGGCTGCGTTTGCAACGAGCACGGCGGTCCGATCCGCAAGCGTGCGACGCAGCACAGCCCGGGAAATGGGTACGTTGCCAGCGGTTTCATGCCGTGATCGCGCCAAGACGGCGCTGAAACGCTCACCGGATTCATCGGCGAGCAGGATGGTGACATGGGTGGCTCGGGGCAAGAGTTGCAGAACCTGTTCCGCAACAGTGGCGAGCACCGCGTTCAGGTCGAGTCCGGCTTTTCCGAGAGCGGTCGTTGCGCGATACACCGCGGCCAGGTCAGAGGGCGCCTGGTCGAGATGGCTTTGGAGTTCGGACAGTTCCTCGCGGGATTTGCTTGCCACGACCCGCGCAAGGGGTTCTGTGGAATCCTCTTCGATGGTGCAACTCAGGATCACCGGCGCGGAAGGGTCACCTAGGAGAAAGCGATCGCCGTTTTCGACGGGATGTTCCCAGCCGTCCGGTCCCTGAAGCACGATCCGCTTCGTTCCTCGGACGATCATCGTTCCGTTCGTGGAGCGGAGGTCACGGGCGACGTACTGGCCTTCTTGGCAGGAGAGTTCGAGATGCTCGCCAGACAGGTGGTAGTCCTGGAGGCGCACTTGGCACGAGGGGCTTCTGCCAATGGTGAAACGCGGGGCGTCCAACTCGAAGCGAGCCCCCTGTTGTGTGCCTTGAATGACTTCCAGGATGATCATAGACGAGGGTGCTTGGTCTCTAGGTCTGAGGTTTGCGCCGCTTCATCCGGCCCACGCAGGATCGCGCGTCTCGGTTGATCTGCCAGACACCCTTGACTCGGCGCGAGGTTTCACTCTCGATCACGTCCAGGAGTTTCTTTCCCATGTCGGGCTTGTCGGCATCACGACGGTCGGCGATCCGATCGAGTGCGAGCAGGATGGCCTTTCTGACCGACACCGTGGCATCAGAATACGCAGCACACAGAGCGCGCACAGCATCAACTCGGCGATTCTTCTTTGCCAGGCTCGCCAGCATGAGAGCCGCTTTTTCTTTCTGCCGCCAGTCTGCCTTTTTGGTTGGGAGCACGGGATGTCCCTTTTTGGCGCAGTCCCGCAGGGTGTATTTCTTTTTCCCGGTGAGGACCGAGATGTAGCAGCCGATGTCGTACTTGCAGTCGTTTACTACCTGAATGCGCCGTCGGATTTGACAAAGCCGGGTGGACACGGTCTCCACCGCCTTACGGTGACGTGCCGCCATCAGGTCCTTTGGCAGAATGGAGTACGGATGCTTGATGAGATCGCTGTCGGACGGGTCATAATAGCTGCTCGTTTTGATCTCGTTGCCTTCGACCTTTACGGGAAGGTCCTTCAGCTTCTTGGTGGACGGGCGGAGCAGATCCTCCGGTGTGAGGTTCATGATGAGCTGGGCTTCCTTGGGGGTTGCTGCTCGCGTGGCCTCTTCTGCGTATTGAATCCGCAATTCCTGATCGCCATCAAGACAGGTGTAGAAGTTTTCAGCTGTGCAGGGGCCCCATTCGCCGCACTTCGGCACGCCATGTCGTTTGTCTTCGGCGGTCAGGGACTGCTTACAGGCGGGTTCCTTGCGCACCGGCATGTCCTTGGCGCAGATGGGGTTGAGGTAGTCCTTCACGTCGTTCGGCTTGAAGTAACCGACGAGCTTTTTGATTTCTGGGAGCCAATACTTGGCGCGGAATTTCATGAAGCACTTTTCGTCGGTGTTTCCGCCGTTCATGCATTCGGTCCATTGCTTGTTCAACTCGGCGTCCGCCTCGACACATTGCTTCTTGGCCTTGCCCCAGCCTGCATGCTTGAACATCCGATACTTGAAGGCATGGCCAATCCAGGTCTGGGCTGTTTTGATCTTCGTGATCAGGGTTCTGACCATGGTTTCGTCGTAAGGAGAGCGGGAAATGGCCTCAGCCGCTTTGACCATGCTGCCCGGATCCTCAGTCCAGGCCAGGCTACGGATAAATTCTTGCTTGAGGGCGGGCACGACGGTGACGGCGCCCGTGCGGCCAGCGGCGAACAGGAATTCCATTCGGATGTTCATGTCTTTCCCGTAGCCCTTGATGATCATACGCTGCATCTGAACGCCAGGCAGCCAGCGATCTTTCTTTTCCAGAGGAGCGAACCACTTTCTCTCCAAAGGTTTGCTGCCGTACAAGGCGAGCATGTCTTTGTAGACTCCGCCGTTGGGACCATACTCGCCGATTTCTCTCAGCGTGATGATGGAGTTCAATTCCACCACGCCGGGTTCCTTTTCTTCCCATTTTTGGATGCGGCTCATCCAAAAGATGTCGCACACGTAATGGTACTTGGGAGGAATGAAGCTCGGGCATTGCGGCATGGCCGTGCCCGCCTCGAGTTGTTTTTTGAGGGCTTCGCTTTCCGTCTTCTTTTTGTGTTTCTTCAGGTCCGCCATGACACGGGTCCAGGGGTCGCCCTGGAACAGAAGACGAAGGGCTCCGACGGCAGGGTGTTCTCCATCGGGTCCATCGGGCAGCTTGGCCAGAGCCACGGTGCAGTACGGGTGGAAGGCACGGCCACGTCCTTTGCGGAACAAGCACTTCACGAGAGCTTCGATGCTGCGGGGTCTGGTGTCGCCGACGTCGCCCAGAGAACGGCCCGCAAAGATGTTGACCATGGGGTCCTGAATCTCCCCCTTGTCGAATCCGTAGTCGAGGACCGTCGAGAGGGTTTTGCCCATGATGTGCCGCTTGGTCGGAAAGGCCTTGATGAACTTCGGCATGGCCTTGACCACGGCATTTCGAATGAAGCTATGGGGATCCAGTGATTCCGCTAAGGCCCTTCCTGCCGCATGTTTCACGCAGATTTTCGAAATGAGGCTGTCGATGGCCGACAAGGCTTCTTCGGGACAGGCCTTTCGTTTTGCCATCGCCGCGAGCCCCTGGACCGCCTTGCCGACGAGCCCTTCCTGGGCGTCCTCCTCGCCGTACTTTTCTACGTCCCCATTGACGTATTCCTGGATGATGCGCAAAAAGAGGGGCGCAGCATTGTCCGCCTTGAACATGATCAGGTGTTCCAAAATGGCCTGAGGCGCGGAATACCGCTTATTGATCTTTTTGTCGAAGGCCTTCACCAGGGCGGGGCCCACCTGTTTGCGGAACTTGGTCAGTAATTTTTTGTATCGCCGCCCCGTCTTGCCCGTGTCCTTGCTGAGTTCCTTGTCCATTTCATGGATTCGATAGAGGTTGACCAGCGCCTCTTTCCGCTTGAACGGGCTGTCGTTTAACTGCGAAAGCCAGGTGCCAGGTGAGTCTGGGTCCTTCCAGCAGCCTGTCAGTACGGCCGTAGCGAGAGCCAGCGTCAAGACCTTCTTCATTTCACCGCTCCTTGCACGGGTGGTTTTTTTGAGCCACGTTCGAGGAACGGACTCATTATTCCATCGTTTCTATTTTTCCCAGGATCGAAAAGCACCGTTTCCTGGGGTGTGAACCGACCATCTTGAGACAACGCTATATGAAAATGTTTCGGCAGAGTATAGATTCCTTATGAGGCTTGTGTCAAGAACGCCGCTTTGATAGGTTCTAGGTTCGCTGATGTGCTTGGTGAAGGAGGTCTCTTGCATGCCTGCCTGGCGATCCAAAGAAGGGCCTGTGGGGCCCGGGCGCTCATCTAATTCTGCACCGATCCAGTCGGAATCCGCTAGCGGTCGGTCGATTCGGGCTCGTGTCCTTTCGAGGCCGGAAGCGATGCTTTCTTACCAGGTTGTAGACGCACGGGCGGTCGCGCAGCGAATCGTAGAGCGTGCCGGTCACCAGGCAGAAGAGATTCTGGCCAAGGCGCGATATGCCAGGGATGCGGTTGTAGCCGAGGCTCGCGCCTTGGGTTACGAGGAGGGGCTTGGCCAGGCGACGGAGGTGCTCGTTCGTGCTCGGGTCGAGGCGTCCAGGCTGCAGGCGTCGTCATCCAAGCAACTCGTGACGTTGGCGACGAGGATGGCGGAGAAGATTCTTGCCAGTGAACTCGCGCTCAGGCCGGAGGCCGTGGTTTCAGTCGCCGCAAGGGCCATGTTGCAGGTGGCCTGGTGTTCGAAGTTGGTGATTCACGCGCATCCGCAGGACGTGGAGGCGATACGGCTTCATCGCAGCGATCTCCTGTCGGCGGCGCAAATCCAGGCGGATGTGGTGTTCGTCGAAGATCCGTCCATTACGAGAGGTGGCTGTCTCGTGGACAGCGAGGCGGGGCAGATTGATGCCTCGGTCGAATCGCAGCTTGCTGCGCTCGAACGCGCGCTGCTCGAAGAAGACAAACCATAGAGAGGTGGCCATGGACGACCTGTTGGATAGGGCATTGTCGCGGGTGGCGACGGCGCAGACCGTGCGGGCCAAGGGGCGAGTCACCGAGTTGGTGGGCCTCGTGCTCAAAGCCGTCATTCCTGGCGTTCGAGTGGGCGATCTCGTTTCGGTCCAACGTCATGACTTGGATCCGCTCCGTGCCGAGGTGGTGGGGTTCCGTGGCGAGCAGGTTCTCCTCGTTCCCCTCGGGGACCCGGAAGGAGTTGGTCCGGACAGCGTGGTGGAGCCCCTGGGGCGGCGGCTCGACATTTCTTGTGGGCGCGGTCTGATTGGTCGGGTGCTCGATGGGTTGGGGCAGCCAGCGGACGGCCGTGGCCCGTTGGCTGGGCCGCTGACGGCCTGGCCTGTGCGGCGCGTGGCCCCGGACCCCATGAAACGACCGCTGATCAGCCGACCTCTTTCGGTGGGGGTTCGGGTACTCGACGGCCTGTGCACGGTGGGTGAGGGGCAGCGCGTCGGGTTGTTTGCCGGATCTGGTGTGGGCAAATCTACGCTCCTTGGGCAGATTGCGCGGCACAGTGGCGCCGACCTGAACGTGATCTGTCTTGTCGGCGAGCGTGGCAGGGAGGTCCGAGAGTTCGTCGAAGGCCCTCTCGGTCAAGAAGGTCTTGCGCGTTCCGTGGTCGTTTGTGCCACGTCTGATGCGCCGAGTCTCGTACGATTGACATCCGCAGAGGTCGCCACGGCCATTGCTGAGTTCTTCCGCGATCAAGGGGCCCGGGTCCTGTTTCTCATGGATTCGGTCACTCGGTATGCAAGGGCGCAGAGAGAGGTTGGCTTGGCCGCTGGCGAACCTCCTGCGCGGCGCGGGTATCCCCCGAGCGTGTTTGCGGCCCTGCCGAAGTTGCTGGAGCGTACCGGGACCACCGAGGCGGGCTCGATCACGGCCCTCTACACGGTCTTGGTGGCCGGGGGAGACATGGAGGAGCCCATCGCCGATGAGGTGCGCGGGATCCTGGACGGGCACATCATTTTGAGCCGAGAGCTTGCAAGTCGGAACCATTATCCCGCCGTGGATGTCCTTGCCAGTCTTTCTCGTGTCATGGACCATGTGGTCGACGAGGATCACCGAAGAGCGGCCGGGGCCTTCCGCCGGCTGCTGGCCGCCTATGAGGCTCATCGGGATCTCATTACGCTTGGAGCTTATAAGGCCGGGACCGACTCGGAAGTCGACAGGGCCCTCAAGAACCTTCAGCCCATGATGGACTTTCTTCGTCAGGGCCGAAACGATGACTCTGATTTGGATTCAGCCAGGCAGCACCTCATCGATCTCGTTGGATGAAGCGATTGCTTCGGCCTGGTGGGGCATCATTTTCGGCGCCAGAACCATAAAAGGAATAACGCTGTCAGGATTCCCGCGCCAAGGGTCAGCGTGGACCAACGCACCCTCGGCCAGATAGGGCGTACCACAGCCGCCGCCATTAGGGTCAGACCCAGGCCGATCAGGAGAACCACGACAGGAGGAATGTCCCACTGCGGCCCACGGGGCTCTTCTTCTTCCTCCTCCTCCGTCTCCTGGTCTTCGTCCAGGAGGTTTTCGTCTCGTTCTTCTTCGACGTCTTGTTCTTCGGTTGTGTCAGTCATATCCGCCATCGCCAGCAGTCGTCTGCGTTTTCGATAGCCGGCCAGCAGTAAGATGCTGGCCAGAATCCACAGGAGAGCGCCCGATGTGAATAAGGGCAGTACGACGTTGCGATACCGCCACGAGGCTCTCCATGATCGTTCGAGGATCTTGATATCTGTTCCATAGACGACATGGACGGCCTGGCGCAAGGTTTTTCCTCGGCCCACCAAATGGATCATTCTTCGAAAGTCCTGTGGGGTGCCAACGGCATAGAGATAGGCCACGAAGTCCCTGCTTTGCGAGTAGGCGGCCGAAGCTCGGTCGCTGCGTCTGGGAAAACGACGGGCCAGGAGGTCGAGCGGAAGCTCCGGTTCGGTGGCGTAGGCAGACGGCATGCGGACTCGTTGGGCCTGGAGTTCTGCCAGCCCTTCGACGAACCAGGCTGGCAGGCGATGGTGATTCGTGGCGACTCGCAGGACCACATGGGAGTACTCGTGGATGAACAGGCGCACCAGGGATTGCTTCGTCCTGCCGACCCCGATGGGGGCAAAGGCGATGTAGGCGAGTCTGGGCAACGCCACTGCAGCTGCCCAGCGAGGCAGGCGAACCCCGGCCGGCATGAGAGCGAGAAACTCGACTCTGGTTCTGCTCAGCGCCACGATCGTGGTCTTGGGCCGTGCTTCTCCCAGCAGAAACGAGACGGTTGCAACGACCCAGTGGCTGTTTCGTGCAAGGACCTCTGCGGCAGAGGACAGCTCTTCGGGATAGCGAAAGCAGAACCATCGGGTGCAACGTTCCTGAAAGCCCGGCAGGTACGGAATGTGGATCATGCGGCCAAGGGGCGGTCGCGAGACGGTTGCTTCGTGGTGAGTCGTTTGTCTGTTCGGTCGCCGAGCCGTTGCCGTTGGCGGTGTGTGTGGGGCCGCGATCGTGCCGAAGAGGAGGAAGAGACAGGTTGCCGAGATCGTCACGGGCGGTGCACGCGGACCCGGACAACGTCGCTGGTCGAGTTGTCCTTGTTCTTGTAGGCAAAGACGCCGGCGAGAATACCCACGGTCCCGATGGCCACCCAGAAATACCAGCGCTTCCACAGGGGCTTGCGTTTGTGGTGGCCTTTGAGCTTTCGCTGCTCAGCGGCCCTTTTCGCCTCTTGGCCAGCGGCCTTCTTTGTGCTGTTTGCCAGAGCCTTTCGTGGCAAGGGCACGTGTGAAGGCCGTGCCTTCACTGGCGAGAGGGCGAGGGCCACCTGCTTCGTCCAGGCACGCGTCTGGGTCCCTTGGCCGGTTGTGCCTTTAAGGGTGATGGTTGTACCTAGGTATCGCTTGTGACGACTATCGAAGGCTCGGATCTTCAGTCCCTGGACATCGAACCAGGCTACGAGCAGAAGGCGAATCCTTGTCCGTCGCGCGATGCTTTCGAGCGCGGCCGGATCGAGACCTGCGTTCTTGCGGGACAGGGAGGAAAAGAAGGCCCTCAGCTCAGCAAACGAGTCGGCTGGTCGTGTCGGCATGTCGACCGTGGTTTGGGCGTCCTTTCGCCCCGGGGGCACCCACGCATAGAAATGGGCATGTCCTGGTGCGTCCAGCATGATGTGGTGACCGCCCCGGCTGACCTTGAGGGACCACGTGGCCCGATCGGCGCGGTGAGCGGTCGGCTGAACGGCTTTGAAGTCCATGAGGAGCGTCGCGTTCGCCGGAGCGTCGACGGTCAGGGTGCGTCTCGATCTGGCCGGGCGCTTCGGCGCATACTGTCTCCAGATGGCGGGGGGAACTGGGTTGCCGGTGGGCTCCAGCAGGGCAAGGTTTTCGGCGGACTTCCGGGCTTTTTGGGACATTCCGAGAGTGTGGTAGGCAAGGACCATCAGGGCCCAGACCTGGTGGAGGCCGTTTTTTGCCTGAGGCGAAGGCACGTAGCGCAGATAGAGGCTTTCGACCCGACGGAGTTGGTTGATGGCCTGCTGCAGCTTCACGGTTGCATAGGACAACCTGGCGGCGGCGAGGGTGGAACGCGCTTCAGCGATCGTCCAGTTGAACGGGGCGCCAGCGAGGACCATGCGCAGGGCCGTCGGGCCGACGGCCTGGCCAAGACCCCGAAAATTCGGATGTGAGTACAGGGCAACAACTTGCTGGACCTGCCGTTTGGTCGGATGGGGGCTTGCCACCACGATCGCCCAGGAATTCGTCGTGGCCGTCGCCGCTTTGGACGCGTGGAGATGCTTGGTGGCCCGAGCAACTGTTGGCGCCCGTCGACTGGTAGCGGTTGCCCCGGTCTTTCGATGCGCCGGCCCTGGCGCGGTTCGGGCGCGCCGGGCCGAAGCGCGGTTGGCAGTTGGTTGCTGCTCGTGCGTCCGGGCCGTCCGGGGTTGTGTGGTCGAGGGGGGCGCCAGAAGAACCGCACAGATGATCAGTTGATATGTCATGGCTCCACTCTATCGGAATGTCGGGCCGATGCAATGGGTTCGCGTTGTTCGGTCCAGCGTTTCAGTTCTTCGATGGTTTTATGGTCAGCCGCCTTCAGGGTGGCGAACAGGAGGTCCTGGATGCCGGTCTGAGTGCGACATCGGCTGGAGGTGGGTTGACGGGCAAAGATGTCTCCCTGGGACACGTAGGAGAGAACGGGACACACGCCACAGTACGGTTTATATGCGCAGTGCGCGCAGCCTGGAATCGTTTCGAGACAGGAAGCCGTGGCCATTGCGCGTACGGTGTCGTGGTGGATGATTCGTTCATATGAGTCCTCGAATACGGAACCGAGACGAAAGGCCTGATCGCCCATGGCGGCGACCATCCTGCCCTCGTCGCAGGGATAGATGCTTCCATCGTAGTTGTATGCGAGTTGGCCGATCGCGGCTCCGCAGGGGCTCCGCAGGTCCATATAGTTAGGGTCGTAGGTCGTCAGAATTTTGGTGAGAAACAATGAGGCGGTCTTTTCCTGAATTTCGATTCCTTGCTGGTTGCGCGCCAGGATGGCACGAAACGCCGCTTGATAGAAATCCAGAAAATCCTCATCCGAGTATCCCTGTTGTTCCCACATCCGGTCTGCGAGTCCGAAAGGCTGCAATGGTCGCAAATGGATGACCTTGAAGCCGCGCCGCACGTATTCATCCACGACCGCGTCGGGCATGGAGAGCGTTTTGCGCGTGACGGTCAACAGGGCGTTGAACTGATAGTCGTCGTCCAGAAAACCGCGGGTTCGATAGGCCTCGCGGATGCGCTCGATCCAGGTCACGGCGTGGTCGTAACTCGACCCGTCGGTCCAGGGCCGATTGGCATCGTGGAGATCCTTGGGGCCGTCGAGCGACGTGCAGATGGTCACATCGTGGTCCAACAAGAAGGAGAGTTTGTCTTCATCCATGAGGGTCAGGTTTGTGACTACGGAGAAGTAGAGCGTGCGCCGCGCTGTCTCATTTCGTCGTTCCGCATCCAGAACCACTGCCCTGAGGACCGCGAAGTTAGCAAGGGGTTCGCCGCCTTGGAATTCGATGGTCAGTGCCGGGGCAGGACTTTGGAACACCATGTCCAGGATGCGCCGGGCCGTCTTCTGTGACATGTCCACAGATCCGTCTGACATGGGTCGCCGACTCGCCTGACAGTATCCACATTGTTGGTTGCAGCGCAGTGTCAGGATGAGGATGTGAAGTGAAGGACCAAGAAGCAGATGGCTGTTTCTGGCCGAAAAGCCCTGCTCCAGAATGGTGGTGGCCCAGCCGTTGTCCACGAAGCCTTTTCGTACGAGTTCGTGGTATTGTGGAGATTCAGGGGAAACGCGGCCCGCGATCACATCTCGAAAGGCTGCATGGGACAAGAAGGCATAGTTTCCTGCGTCGTTGGTGACGAGATAGTCGGGTCCCAGCGGGCGAAAGTACAAGGGGGGCACGGCGCCGCCCACGCGCATTCGCGCGAGCCCGGCAGCATCACTGGTCCGCTTTTTGTTCTTGGCTGGCTGCGCGTTTTGCCTGTTGGGCCGTCTTTTTCTCTGGGATATCGACATGGCGACCGGCTATCGTTTCTTTGCGAGGATGCTGTAGAGCAGGATGCGCGTGGCGACTTCGTGAACCAAGATGGTGTCGTTGCTGTCCAGATCCAGGACGTGATGGGTGGTTTCCGACCGGGGTCGTATGGCCATCGAGATAGCCTGCTCGAAATCTTTCATGGTCTGGCGAATGGCAGACAGGGAATAAAGTTTTTTGTGAAAGCGGAGTTGCATCATGTCAGTTCTCGTCGCTGTCGGTACGGTTTTTCCCTTCGTCAGATCCGTACTTTTCTTCCCAGGGCACGGCGATGCCCAGGGGGTCGTCCAGGTAATCGTCCGGAGCGCCATTGCTTCCTGAGTTGTCCGAATCGGGGCCAAGCAGGGGCTCTGCCGCTAGGAGCGCACGACCCACGATCATGTCGCGGACCCGGCCCGTCCGTCGATCGAGCCGCAGCCGAAGGACCTGGTGGAGCAGTTCATTCTCGAACCGCCCGGCAAGTCCTTCGAGGACGCTGCGATCGCTCGTCGCTTTCGGCGTGACGGTGACCAGGATCCGGCCGGGAACTTCTTGGTCCAGATACAGGTACGCTTCATCAATGAGCTGATAACAGGCTCCGTAAATCGCGTCGAGAGGGTAGAGCCGCAGACTCAGATTCAGGGTGATGTGCTTTTCTTGGAAGATCGCGTCCATGATATCCCTGTCCGTTGGAAGGGGCTTTACGTCTTTTTGGGTGTGGCCGACCGGAGCACAAAAGTCAAGGTCGTCGCACCGAACTGAGGCACCAATATCCCGGCGAACTCTTCTCGACGCTGGGCTCCAATGATGATATCACCACGGCCGGTTGAAAGTGACGTGGAGACGGCCATGGTGGCATCGGGGCGCAGGAAAGCCAACGACGAATTTCGCCGGGGACAGACGATCGCCTTGTGGTTCGAGACCCTGCGGCCCAGGCAGTGGGTCAAGAACCTCTTTGTCTTTCTTCCCCTTGTTTTCGCCAAGTATCTCGACGAGTCCGGCCGGGTTCTGGATGCTTTTCTCGCCTTCGTCTCGTTTTCTGCCGCCAGTGGCGCCGTATACGTGCTCAACGATCTGCGGGATCTCGAGGCCGATCGTCGCCACCCCACAAAAAAACAGCGCCCCCTTGCCTCAGGTCGGCTCGCGCAACGCGACGCCAAGTGGCTCCTCGGTGGCGTGGTGATCCTGGCACTGGGGCTCGGCCTTCTCGTGGATGTGCTGTCGGGCGGCAGGTTCTTTACCCTGGTGGTGCTCGGCTATCTCCTCCTCAACGTGGCCTATTCCGGCGGGCTCAAGCGCGTGGCCTATGTGGACGTTGCCTGTATCGCCGCCGGTTTTTTGTTGCGCGTCTCGGGCGGCGCCATGGCTGTGTCGGTTCATCCGACGGGGTGGTTGCTGACGAGTACGGCGCTGCTGGCGGGCTATCTCGGGCTGGGCAAGCGGGCACACGAATTGAAACTACTGGGTGACCGGGCCGCCGAGCATCGTCCCGTGCTGGCGCAGTACCGACCGTTGCATGTTTCATGGGCCATGGCGGTTCTGGGGTCGATCACCGTGGTTGGGTATATCGTGTACACCACGACGGCGCATACCAGAGCCTTTTTCAGGACGGATCGTCTCGTCTGGACGGTTCCTTTTGCGGCATATGGACTGTTTCGTTTTTGGCAACTCGTCGTAGACGATCGGCGCCAGGATAGCCCCACGGATGCCATGCTGCGGGATGCGCCCTTTCTGGTGAACATCGTGCTGTGGGGTCTGTCCATCGTGGTCGTGATCTACGGTTTTTCTCGGTAGCGTTTGGGCTGGTTTCGTTTTTGCCCATGGTCGAACCCTGATGGGGACCGAGTTCGGTGCGTCCGGACGAGTCGATGGAGTGCGTTGCGATCGATCCGCGCGGCGCGGGACATGATCGCATCGGCCTCCGGTTCCCGCCCGGTTTTTGCCAGGGTCAGGGCGAGGTAGAACAGGGCCTCGACGTTGTTCCGGTCGTAGGAGATCGCCTTTCGGAAGAGGCGCTCGGCCCGTCTCAGGGCCCCGGCAAGGGCCGCAAGGCGCCCCAGGAGCACGTAGGTGTCCGAGAAGGTTGGGTCCAAGGCTCGGGCGCGGTGCAAGAGGGCAGCTGCCTGTTTCAGGGCCCCGACACTGGTCAGAATCCTTGCTGCAAGTGCAAGGGGCCGCGCCGCCCTGCATAAAAATTCCGTGGTTCCGGGGGCGACCGGGGAGACGGGTCTGGCCACGAAGGGCGCCAGTTCTGCCAAGGCCGCTTTGGGCTGGCCGAGTCGAGTCAGGAGGCGGGATCGGTGGCAGGACAGGAAGCAGTCGAGGAGGCGGCCCGACGGGGAGCCCTGGAGCCGCGGCCAGGGCAGTCGTTGTTTGCAGGTGGCTGCGCCGACAGCGAGTAGGGATCCGCAGTCGTGGAGGGGGAGGCGATATGTTTGAGAGATTCGTTCCACGTAGACAGGAACTCGGCCTGCGTTGCGGATGATGAAGCGTCGACGGATACCCCGGTTGGGGCCCCGGTCGTCCACGAGAGGAACGTAGAGCCACGGCCAGCGTTTCTTGAGATACCTTCGATACCAGGGGGCCCGTGCGCCCACCATCCAAGAGTTGGCAATGGCCAGGTCCGGGCGCCAGCCCCCGACAGCGGCGGCATAGAGCAGGACGAACAGAACGTGGTCGCTCTCTGCAGATACGAGGCCAGGACCGGGCTGAACCGCAGATTCCATGATGGCGGGCAGGTCACCCGCAGGACAACGATCTCGATTCTGTTGGGCCAACGCGGAAAATTGGCCCAGGACGATCACGGAGAAGACGACCAGACTCGCCAGCCCGCGGAGCCAACGATCCCTAAGCACCAAGATCGATCCGGCCGCCAGGAGGCAGATGCCTGCCACGGCGGGGAGGAGATATCCGTGGAGGTCCGGATTTGCAGGGTAGATCTTGGTGGTGATGAGGGAGGAAGCGACGGCCATGGCCACGAGGCCGCCTCCAATGACCACGGCCCGCCACTGCTTCCGGAGGCCGAAGAACAGGAACCCGGCAGCGGCGACCAGGAGAGTGGCCGGAGAGGAGATCTGTTCAAGCAGTACGACCTGGAGCCAAAGGCGACGTCCCAATCCTGTGGTGCCTGGCTCAAGGTTGGACGAATAGGCCAGGCCCGTGATGCTGTCCAGCACGCCGCGTACATGCGAAAGATTCGTCCAAGGCAGGAGGATGGGCCGATTTCCCGCCGCAGGAAGGTAGAGCCAGATGAGACTGCCCAAGCCTGTGCCGAGCGCCAAGTAGGCCGGACCGCGTACCCCTTTTGTTTTGATGGCGACAGCAACGGTCAGCCCCAACCATGTCCAGGCAGCGGGTAGCGGATGGATCGCTGCGGCGAGTCCACAGATCAGCCCAGCGCTCACCAGACCACCAGAGATACTTGTCGGCTTGTTGCTTCCTGGCGTTTCGGTCGGGGGTCGGATTTGCCGGGCCGCCAAAATGGCAGCCAGGACCAGTGCAAGGCTCAGGGTGTAGACTTCGGCCCGTTGGGCCTGTTCCGCCATGTCCCACGTGAAAAAGAGGCTCGTCGCCGCCAGGAACGCGGCGTCCTGGCCCCAGAGTTGGACGGCCAGCATCCAGAGGAAAAAAATGGCGGCCAATGCCCCCATGACAGATACGAGATTTGCCCGAAAAGCAATGGAACCCACAGGAAGGAGGGTTGCAATTTTGACGAGCATGGCGTGCGCCGGTTGTCCCGGGGGATGGGAAACACCAAGTTGGTATCCGGCGGCGGTGAGTTCGCCCGAGTCGAACCATGTGACGTCGCTGCCCGCAGTCCAGACCCACCAGATGGTGGATAGTAGCAAGATCCCGACGATGGGTGCGATGCGGGGCCTGGACGTCATGGCTGTCTGTATCGCATGATCTTGGCGGGGACACCGGCGACCACGGCATAGTCGGGCACATCCCTTGTTACCACGGCTCCTGCTGCCACGACGGCGCCCTGCCCGATGGTGACACCAGGCAGGATGGTCGAGCTGGCACCGAGATCACACCCCCTCCCGATCCAGACGGGACCGAATTCCAGCGGGCCTTCCATCATGGGTCGTTGCTTTCCTGGATCCTGGTGCTGCGAGGTCAGGATCGTGACCCTTGGCCCGATGCCGACTCCTTGCTCGATGACGAGGCCACCGGCCGAATGCAGAAAACAGAACTGTCCCAGCCAGCAATCGGACGCGATTTCCATGAGGTGGTTGTGGTACCCCTTCAAGATGGAGGAGTGTCCCACGTAGACATTGTCTGCGATGCGAATGTTCTCCGGATGAAACACGAGGACGCTAGGCTCGAACACAACGCCTTCGCCCAGTGCAGCAAACTGCGTTGGCTCGAAAGCGCCAGTTCCATGAGTCGAAAAACGTTTCATGGCTGCACCTGGTCCTTGGGTCTTGATTCTGCAAAGCAGGCAGGTGGGATTGCGATGGAAAGCGAGGCACCCGCCGGCGCAAGGATCTGCGTGATTCCGCAACGCCGGCCCGTGGTCCTTGCGAATTTCAGTCGATGCACGCCTGGCGGCAGGACGACGTGATGTGCGCCCAAGGGCAGGGGCCGTCCGTCGATACTCACGCCTATCGGGGTTGCCCGCGCTGGCCGGGTCAGGGTCAGGCTGGCCGGGCGTCGCAGGGGGGCGCAGGGAGAGATCGTCGGTGTCTGCTTGCCCTTGTGGTGCAACGTTGTCCATAGAATGATCAGCAGGGCGGCGAGCAGGCCGAGGGCGAGACCGCCACGCAGGAAGATCCGGAAGATGCCTTGTGGCGTGGTTCGGCTCGGCGCTTCTGAGATCGGTTGTTTCTTGGTCGGCCCGGCCGGTGGTTTGTTGCCAGCCGGAAAACGAGGTGGTTTCGAGGTGTGCGGCGCCTGCGGCTTCGGTTGGGGCTGGTTTGCATCTTTTTGTGCCGGGACGTCGTTACCAAACAAGGGGACATTCGTATCCGGGTCGAGGTTTTCTTCCAGGATGAGGGTCGGTGCGTCGCTGCGAAGATCCTGGGGGACCGCATTTGGTGGCTGTCGGCGACTGTCCTTCTGATCTTGGTTGGCTGGGACGTCCGAGGCCGCGGCAACCTGCCCGCCTCCTGGTTGTTCGATGCGTCGGAGGAGATCGGAGATGGCCAAACTTTGATTTTGGGCCCAACCAGCCTGCTGCAGTTCGTTGAGTGCGGCACGGGCATCCGGTCGCTGGTCTGGGTCTCGTTCGAGCATGGACATGACGATTCGTTCCAGGGGCTCGGGCACGGGAGCCCGGCTGCTGGGGGGCCGTAGCTCAGCATGCAGAATCTGCTGGACGAGATTGAGGCCTCGCTTGGCCGTGTAGATTCGGTCGCCGACCAGCAGTTCGTACCAAATGACACCCAAGGAGAAAATGTCGGTTTTTTGGGTCAACGTCCGCCCCTGGATCTGTTGAGGCGACATGTATTGGAGTTTGCCGCGAACCAAACCCTGTGCCGTGTGAGCCGTGGTGAAGACCGCCTTTGCAATCCCGAAGTCGGCCAGCTTGACCTCTCCGGCCCGGGACAGCAGGACGTTATGCGGGCTGATATCCCGGTGGATGATCCCCAGCGGCATGCCCTGATCGTCGGTCAGGGTGTGGGCGTAGTGGAGCGCATTGAGGACCTGACTGCAGATGGCCGCGGTCAGTTCGACAGGTAGGCGTTCGTGGCGAGAAGAGAGAAGTTTTTGGATGCTCCTCAGGTCGCAGCCTTCGATGAGTTCCATGGCGATGAAGGGACTGCCTGCGACATCACCGAAGTCGAACACCTGGACGATGTTCGCGTGCCTGAGTCGTGCCGCCACCCTGGCTTCGTTGATGAACAGCCTGCCGAAATTCTCATCGGTTGCTAGGTGCGGCAGGATGCGTTTGATGGCGAACTCTTTGACAAAGCCGTCCCGTCCTACCAACCGGGCACGGAAGACCTCCGCCATTCCTCCAGAGGAGAGTTTTTCGATGAGTTCGTAGTTCCCGAAACGCATGGCCCATTCTCACCGTTTTCTTATCACACTCGATGGATTTGGGAAAGGGGGCCTGCGGAACGCCTTGTTCTCATCATTTTGTGGGCCGCGTCGGACCTTATGAGGGTCCGTCGATGCGGTGGTACGAGAGGCGCCAGATGCGGATCCTTTTTTCCAGACAGTATCGTTCCCGTCTTGTGGGAACAGGAAGCGGGTTGTGCCGCAAGAAGGTCCAGGGCCCCCGGTCATTTCGAAAGACAGGATGTGCCTCCATGTCGGCCATGGCCTCCAAGGCCAATTCGAACACGTCGCTTTGAAAGAAGAACCAGCCGCCTGGTTGTAGAAGATGGAAGACCGTTTCGCCGAGACGATTCGCCAGTGCGCGTCGCTTTTGATGGCGGCGCTTGAACCATGGGTCAGGAAACTGCATCCACACCGAATCGGCCCGACCCTCGGGCAGGATGAGCGGCAGATCGTGGTTCAGGTTTGCGTAGAGGGCGACCACGTGGTCCTGAATGCCTGATTGTATCGCTCGTTCGTTCGTTTGGTTCACGAGAGCTCGGCGGATTTCGATGCCCACGACGAAGCGATTCGCTCGCTGGGCACCGTAGGACAGCAGGAATTCCCCTTCTCCCGATCCAAGGTCTACGTCCACAGGCATGTGATCAGGAATCGCGAGGGGCTGAGCGTCCGAGGTGAGATGCAGAAACGTCATGGGGTTGACGTGATGTCGGACGCGTCGTGCCATGGCCTACCGAATGAACAGCAACGTTCCCGTTTCCGTGCCCAGGACCAGCCCGCCGGGAACGAGACAGGGGCCCGCATCCACGTCCGCCGAATAGAGATCGATGGACCATCGCAGATGCAGGTCCTTGTTGAGGCTGGACAGGTGCCCGTTTCGGAACCCTAGGTAGAGGTTGTGTTGACGATCCAGGACCAATCGGCTGTGGCAGGGAACAGGGTTCGGTCCTCGGAATTGCGCAACCATGGTTCCGTGGAGGGAATAGGCCACCACGGCTCCGTCAGCCGTTGCGATGAGAATGCGATGCTGGTCCAACAGCGGCCCTGCGGTCGGGCGCCCCGGGGTGACCGTTTGCCAGAGGATGCCGCGTTTCGCGTCGGCGACACAGAGTCGGGCGGGCTCCGCCGTGGCAACGACGGCGAGCGATGATGTCACGACGACTCTCGTCACGTCTGCGCCGCATTGCGCGATTCGTTTGCTGTGGAGCTTCTTACCCGCAACGGAGGCCTGGTTCAGACAGATGCGTTCGATGGCTCCGTTGCGACACCCGAGCGCCACACAGTCGGGGCCCCAAAGGGTTGGACCGGCGCGGCAGGGGCCCTGTGCCAATCGTGCCAAAAGGGCGCCTCGACGATTCAAAACGTGGAGATCGCCGCACAGAGCCCAAAAGCGTCCCTGGGCATCCACGGTTAGGTTGGTGCAGGGCTCCCGCCCCAGGCGGGCCTTCCAGGCGATCGCACCATCTTTGCGGTTCAGGCAGATGATCGAGCCGTCCACGAGCGGTACGAAAAGTCGGTGGTTCCACAGGAGTGCCGGACCGCTTTGGGACGCGGGAAGGCGTTTGGACCATAGGATACCCGAACGGTGAACGGCATGCACATGACCGGCCAGGTCCGATACGTAGAACGTCTTTCCGTTCGTCGTGATCGGGGCTCGCTGAATCGGGGCTCCGACCGCAATGCCGGCCTGTCGTCGTCCGGCTACCGCAGGAAGCGCCCACCATGTGTCGCGCGATCGGGCAGACGAGAGGCCGGTCCGTGGCCAAATCTGGGCTCTGGTGAGGAGTTCGTTTGCGGCAATGCTTCTGGCCTTGGTTCGCGCCACGAGGCTCGCCTGGGCCTTCGTCAGGTGCGATACGTGGGACAGATGCGCGAGGAACCAGTTGATCAGATCCAGCCGATCCACCCGAACGGCTGCCGTCAGGGCAGAGATCCACACTTCGGTCGGGCAGGTTTCACGTGACAGGAGCCGACGGTACGCGGCTGCCGCTGCGTGGCGGTTGCCGAGGCGGGCCAGCTCCCTTGGTTTTTTACCGTTGCAGGATCGTGCCGGACGGGCGAACCCGCTATGCGACTGCAGCAGGGTCGCTACGAAGGCAGCCATCGCTAGGATTCGATGCGTGACGCCAGTTGTCACGACAGGGGGTCCTTGTTCTTGGAGTCCACAGGTTTGCCCTTTCAAGCGCTTACTTTGGGACCTTTTCCCAGTCTGCCAGGAATCGCTCGATCCCCACGTCTGTCAAGGGGTGATGCACGAGCTGCTTGAGGATTTTGAAGGGAATCGTCGCAATGTCGGCCCCGGTTTGCGCGGCGTCGAGGACGTGCAGAGGATTGCGTACGGAGGCCACGATGACCTCGGTGTCGAACGCGTAGTTTGCGTAGATGTCCAGGATTTGCTCGACCAGTTCCATTCCGACGTGGGAAACGTCGTCCAGGCGGCCGACGAATGGACTGATATAGCTTGCGCCGGCCTTGGCGGCAAGCAGGGCTTGGGTCGCGCTGAAGCACAGGGTGACGTTGGTCCTGATGCCCTCATTTTTGAGCGTTCGGACCGCTTTAAGCCCTTCGAAGTTGAGTGGAATTTTGACGACGACGTTGTCGGCGATGGAGGCCAACTCCCGAGCCTGCTGCACGAGGCCGTCGTGGTCCGATGCCGTTGCTTCGGCGCTCACCGGGCCGTCCACGATGGAGCAGATTTCTGTGATGACCTCACGGAAGGGGCGTCCTGTCTTGGCCACGAGAGAAGGATTCGTCGTGACTCCGTCCACCAGGCCCATGTCATTGGCCTGCCGGATTTCTTCGGTGTCGGCGGTGTCGATAAAGAACTTCATGTGATTCCTCCACTGTGCCGGCAATGAGGCCGGCCTGTTGAGAGAACGAAAGCAGGTTGTTCTTAGCGCTAGTGGCCCTCTGGTTGCAAGGGTGATTTTGCCTTTTGCGAATGATCGCCGTGCTGAAGGGCGGTGACGGGGTTGTAAAAACAAGGGGCATCGGATATATACAGGGGACGTATTCGGGTGCAACCAGGATCATTCAAGGAGTAGACGATGCAAAACGTCGAGGTGAATCTCGGGGACAAGCTGAAGGATTTACGCGAGTCCAAAGGGTTGACTGGGTACCAACTGGCCAGGTTGGCGGGAATCACGGAAGCGAGGTTGATGGCATTCGAAGAGGGGTATGCCACCCCCACGATTGCCACGCTCGTGAAAATCTCCCAGGCGCTGGGTGTCGGGATGGGATTCTTTTTCCAAGAAGCCAGTGCGCCTCGACGGATCGAGGTGACACGGGCGGATCAACGACGGCCCGCAGAGGCGCATGAAAAGAAAGGTGCCGACGAACTGTACTATTCATATCAATCCTTGTCTCCGACGTTTCCAGACAAGCGCATGCAGCCCTTCTTTATCGAAGTGGACGTGGTGGACATCGATTCGGTGCAGCCGGCATCTCACCAGGGCGAGGAGTTCATTTTCGTCCTCGAGGGGCGCCTCGAATGGAAGGGCGGCGGCGAGACCTACAGGTTGGGCCCCGGAGACGCCATCCATTTCGATTCTTCCATTCCCCACAGCATCGTCGGGGTGGGCGACGTAAAACCGAAGGTGGTCGCGGTCGTTTACCAACCATCCAGTTCCCCCGGATGATCCTGCGGTCTCTGCTCGTCGTAGCTTTCGTGGTGGTTGGGGGCTGCGGGTGTTTGTCGAGTCATCGGGATCGGCGAACGCCACAACCGCGACCAGCCCGATCGCCCGTCCGTATCGGTGCCCTCGTCCAACTCCAGGGCGCTGTTGCGTACTTGACCATGTCCGAACTCGGCAGGTCGGAACCAACACAAAGTCTTGCTCCGTTGGTGCACATGCTAGCGGCCTTCTACGACTGGAAGGATCCAGGTGACGAGGTCGGCCAGCAGGTGGCTTTTCTTCAGACGTTGTGCGTCGAGCGGCTTCCGGCCTCGCCGAAGTGCCGATCCTGGCGTCATGCATATTGGGCGACCCAGAAGGCACTTTTTCGCGATGCGCTTGCCGTAGCCCATTGGTATGCAGGCACAGGCAAGGACGTTGGTGCCGTGACTCGACTTCTCGTGCGGGAACTCGGCCGGCTCAACGATCGTCGAAAGGCAATGGAATATCGTTGGCCCAGCGGAGAACTCCCCGTTGTGTCTTTTTGCCGCAAGGCGTCCGAGAGGGCTGCCGTCTTGGAATGGAACCGCGGCACGTTGTGGGTCAACGGAATGCAGGTCATGGCCCTTGGGCCGGCAGGCCCCCCGCGGGATCCGGACGCAAGGATGGCGCTCCAGAGCATGATCCTGGCAGGCACGGCCGTTGCCGAGGCCAGGAGGGCATTGAACATCCAAGCAATGCCGAAGAAAGCGGCCCAGACCGGGGTCGATCCGGTCGCCACGTCGCCTGCCTCGTCCCTGGGCGCGTTGCCCTCGGGCCGGCTCGTTCTTCGTTTGGGCAAAGGCCTTGGTTGGGCCGGGGTGCAGGGCCTTTTAGGATTGCTTGCGGACGTGAACCTGCGCCGGGGCTCGGTCCGGGTCGTGGGTCCATCGGGCCTGCCCTGTTTGATTCCCGTGACCCTTTCCTCGTTGCCGTTGATGCCGACTGGCCGATGGGTTCGGATCATGTCGAACGCCGTGAAGGTGTGTCCCCGTTCGGGGGCCTGTCACGATTTCACCATCGCGGAGGCAACCGCAGAGAGACTGGCGCTATGGCTCCTTTGCCCGAGGTCATCACAGAAGCAGATTTGTCCGGTTTTTGTGGAGGCCCATGGTGCATCCTGGGGGCAGATCACCGAGGTGGTGGCGAAGCTTTGGGGTGCCGTGCAAACCGCGCCGACCCTTTGGGTCGGACGGCGACCGATTAGGCGGGGCCCAAGCCGGCACTCCGTTCGTCCTCGGCGTTTTCCTTTCGGTCCTCCGCCGTTGCTCCGAGGCGGTCCAGAGCCAACCCAACACCATTGAGTCTACCGGCTAGGTCCTGAAGTTGCTTGCGCACCGACAGTGCCATGCTGTACAAGGTCTCGATTTCTTGACGAATCAGTTGCTGGTCCATAGAGCCATGGTAAAAGAGGTGCCCTCATGGGTCAACCGTTTCGTCCGGATCGCGATGATTCTGCGACATCGAGCGGCGAAGCGTTCCAAAGGAAGAAGGAGAGTCCATGCTCAAAGTTGGTGTTTCCCTGCCGCGGCCAAGCCGCGTCGAAGACCTCATGGCCGTGGAGTTGCTCAGTGGCGCGCCGCAGTTGCCCCGCAGTCGCGTTCTCTCTCAGTGGCGTGGCCAAATTTCCGAGGGCACCGATGCCGTTTTGTGTGCTCCCCGCAGCTTCGTGGATCCTGGGCCCGATGACATTCTGGAGGCTCCCTTTTTTCCTTTCGATCGTGCCATGGAAGCCTGGAACCGGATCGATGCCGCCAGGACGGCATTGGGGTCTTCTGTGGTGCTGTTGAGAACGGGAGCCCGGTTTCGACCAACGGATCGGAATCGGCAGCTCCTTATGGATTTTGGGTTGGCGATCGCGCAGCCCGATGTCAAAGTCGCGTGGGCACCGTCTGGCCTGTGGGATCCTGATATGGTCCAGGATGTCGCGGCGTCGGCATCGCTCTTCGTGGCCAGGGATCCTGTGGCGGCGGGATCGTTCGATTCGGTCTCGGATTGGCAGTATGTTCGCATCATGGGGCTCGGGCGGGCCAGGCTTGGCCGCGGTGATCTGGAGTTGTTGGCGGAGATGATCCAGGACAGTGGAGATGGGGTTTGTATCCTGGCGACCGGTGACGAGCGAAGCGACAGACGCCAGGCCCAGCGGCTTCTTGAGATGGTACAGGACGATGAGCCTGAGCCTGGCTGAGTTAGACATCCTGGTCCCCGAGCTTCGAGAGTCTCTCGTCGGCCAAAGAGTCCGGAAGGCCTATGAGCTCGGTGCCGGTTCGGCGGCCCTCGACATGGGCCGGATGGGATATCTGGTTCTTTCGGTGGAGCAGGGCTTGAGCCGGCTGCATCTGTCCCCGCAGATACGAAAGCCCGGGCAATGCCCTTCTTTTTGCGGGCTTCTTCGGAAACATCTCGCAGGTGCGGTGGTGACGGGGGTCGCGTTGCCCCGTCGGGATCGGATCGTGCAGATCGATTTTCATCGCGGTACTCGGCTGATGGTCGAGATGTTGGGACGTTCAGGACAGCTTCTCCTGGTCGATGGCGAGAATCGGGTCCTTGGTATTCATGGGCAGGCGCGGCGTCTGAGCGTGGGCGCCACATATGTCGCCCCAGAGTCGGCTGACGCCAAGTTGGGTGCGGTGCGGTTTTCTCTGGAGGACCTCAACGGGCAGGTTCGGGCCTTTTATGAGGCAGAGGAGGGGGCACGTCTCCTGGAGGCGCGTCGTCGTGAGGTGAGAAAGAGCCTCCAACGGACCATCAAGAAACTGAACAGGCTGATGAGTCGCTGCAATGCGGATATGGAGCGGTCGGGGGACCCAGAAACGTTGCATCGATATGGGGATCTCATTCTTGCGAGCTTGCCACGCATTCCACCGAAGACCTCGGTGGCCGAGGTGCCCGATTGGTTTGCCGATGGGGAGCAGATTCGAATACCGATCGATCCAGCACGTTCTGCGGCGCAGAATGCAAACAGATACCACCGATTGGCGACCAAAGCGACCCGGACTCGGCAAATTGCTGCCGAGCGAAGGGCGTCGGCGGAGGAGCAAAAGGGACTCTTGGAAAGGGGGCTATCCCAACTCGAGATCGCGCAGAGCCTTGAGGCCGTGGATGGATTGGCGGTACAACTTGGCGTGGTTGGATCTGTTGGGCAGTCGAAGAAGCGCGTCCGTGGAGGTTCGGAACGGGCCCCGTTCCGTCGTTTCGAGAGCCGGACCGGGATGACCATATTCGTGGGCAAAACGGCTCAGGACAACCAGGAACTCACCTTCCGGGTTGCCCGAGGGAACGACCTGTGGCTTCATGTCTCGGCTGGCGCGGGCCCCCACGTCGTGGTCAGGAGCAGACAGGATGGCTCCGTGGATCAGAGCAGCCTTCAAGACGCCGCAGCCCTGGCGCTGTTTTTCGCCACGAAGAACAGACTCGCTACAGGAGAGGTTCTCTACACCAGGTGCAAGCACGTACGTGCCGTCAAGGGGCAACCAGGCAGGGTGATTCCTGGGCAGACCAAGACTTTGTACGTGCGGCTCGATGAGCAGAGCCTGGCACGCCTCCTGTCTCAACGGGGATGAGTGGCGATCCCGATCGTGTCAATGGCCGGATGTGGGTTTGTTCTTATGGCAGCCAGATCTTCCTGGGGTTGTCATCGTAGTCGTGGCTGACCGTCACTTTTTTGGCCGCAGGGGTTTTCTTGGTGGGCTTTTTGGCCGTGGACTTCTTAGCCGTGGTCTTCTTGACGGTCTTTTTAGCGGGCTTTTTGGCCGTGGACTTCTTAGCCGTGGTCTTCTTG
>JAGGXR010000112.1 GCA_021162935.1 Deltaproteobacteria bacterium | reverse complement strand
GTGAACATGACCGGCATCATGTATGACATCATCTTCGCCTGTGGGTTGTCCGTGGCTGCCGGAGTCATCTTCTGTTGCAAAAACATCGCCAGCCCCATCACCACCGGCATCACATAAAATCGATCCGGCGCCGTCAGATCATCGATCCACCCAAAGAGCGGCGCTCGATACAACTCTACCGCCGCCATGAGCGCCTGGTACCAGGCAATGTAAATGGGCATCTGCAACAGCATCGGCAAACACCCCCCTAAGGGGTTCACCTTGTGTCTCTTCATCAGATTCGCCACCTCTTGTTGGTAGCGAACCTTGTCCTCCCCGCACTTCTCCTTCAACGCATCCATCTCGGGTTTGAGCCGCGCCATTTCCTTCATGGATCGCATGCTCTTCGTGCTCCAGTGCAGCGTGGCCAACTTAATGAGGATCGTGATCAAAATGATCGCAATTCCCCAGTTTCCAACGTAATGGAAGAACAGCCGCATGAGCCACAGCATCGGCTTGCCCAGAAACGACAGGATTCCGAAATCCACCGAATCGACAAGGTGGAAGTCCTTGCTGGACAGGTTCGCCACTTCAAGTTGCTCTACACGCTTCGGCCCGGTGAACACCACGAACTCATTGGACAGCGTCGCTCCTGGGGCAATCTCCTGCTCTGGAAAATTCAGGTCCGTCCACATCAACCCGCCACGAGCCGTCTTCTGGCCTCCAAATCGACATTGGCTCGAAGAGCCCAACTTCACCGGCGCAGCCGCAATCAAGAAATACTTTTCATCAACGCCTCCCCACGACAACGTACCGGCAAAAGAATTTGCTTTTGCTGCCGTCCGCTGACACGAAAAGCTCGAACAACCACCACAACCACCACAGCCGCTCGCCTTGCTTTCCCCGATGATCTGCTTGAACGTACGAACTTTGATCTCCGAGTTGATCCGGCAAATCGCGTCCCGCTGCAAAGAAACCGGACGAAAGAAATTCCGACCCTTTTCCCCGAAATCCATCGAAGGCATTGAAACGGTCAGCCGCTCCTTGATTCGATCCCCGCTCAAATTCTTGACCACCACATCCATCTTGAACGCATACGACCGATCGGGCTGTAGACGAAACGTCTTCATCACCTCCGCCTTGCCGGAGGGATCCACCCATCGATAACTGATCTGCCACTGTCCTTTCGCATCACGACTCGGCTTCTCCTTCGTCTCCACCCACACCTTGCCGCTGCGACGAACCCGCTGCCATTGCTGTGGCTCCGGGATGAAAAAACCACTGTGATGAAAACTCACCTTGAGAGGCAGATTTTCCGCCCGTACCGACCGTACCAGGTCAACCTGACGAAGCTTTCCCTTGAATCTCTCTCTATATTGTTTCTTTTTCAGGATCAGGTGTCGAAGAACTCCCCCATAGGAACTAAAAACCGCCCTATACAGCCGACCATCGACGACCGCCAGATCTTCGCCCACCACTGGTTGAGCGTTCCTCGTCGCTGGCGCCTTAACCGGACGCCCCTCCGCCGCCATCGAAAGAACAGGTGCCCCAGCAACGGTCCCAGAAGGCTTCTTTGCCTTGCCCACCTGCGCCTGTTCACCCCCCTTCCGCTTCTTCTTCGTCACCTGCGCCTTCGACGAAGACCCTTCCGTCTTGTCTTGCTTCTTCCCGTCGGGGGGAAACACAGTCATCCAGACAACCAGCAATGCCATACTGAGCCCCATGGCCCACAGCAGTCGTTTGCTGTCCAAAGCGCTCTCCTTGTCTGATGCCCCAGTTCACCCCGAACTCCCTCTATGGGGGATCGAAGCCACCTGGGTGGAAGGGATGGCACCGCAGAAGCCTACGAACAGACTTGTACGAACCGTTCAAGACACCATACTTTTCGATGGCTTCCACTGCGTATTCAGAGCAGGTGGGCACGAAACGGCAGGACGGCTTCTTCAACGGAGAAATATATCTCTGATAAAGGCGCATGAACATGATGAGGAACCATGATGGCGACAGATACCGAGCCACCTTCCTCCACGTCTCTCTGCTCACAATCCAGCCCTTCCCTTTCGGCGTTCCAACCAACGCTCCAGTCGTCCAAAATCCTGCTCCAAGGAAACATTGTTGCCCGCGGCCGCCGACCTTCTCGCCACCACCACAATGCGTACACCTGGCAGCAGTTCCCATCTGCGCCGACGAAACATTTCTCGAATCTGCCTCTTGACTCGATTCCGCACGACCGCATTCCCAACACGACGACTCACCGTCACGCCAAGCCTCGCGGGACCATTTTCCGAATCCTCACAGAAAAAAACGAGCCGATGCGTCACAAACTTTCGTCCATGCCGCATGACGTCGAGGTATTCGCGCCTCTTCGTGAGACGAATATCCTTGGGAAACGTTTCGCCGCGTTCTTCCACCATCCGAACAGCAGACCCCCGCCTCCACCCGGAAAAAATACTCGATCACTTCTTGTACGTGGATGGCGCCAGCCGCCAGCGGCCCTTCTCACGCCGCCGACGCAACACATCCCGGCCGCTCGCTGTCTTCATTCGCCGCCGAAACCCATGGGTCCGCGCCCGACGCGTCCTATGAGGCTGATATGTCCTTTTCATTACTGTTCTCCCTTTCTACGAACCCGATAGGGCACAGTTTGATACGATCCATTTTCTGCCTTGTCAAGGCGATATCGGCATCACCTCCCATCAACCCACGTACCACCCCAGCGGCCCCTGCCTTCGTGTGTGGAGCCCATCAGATCAAAACTGCATTTCTTCTGCCGCCAGCTTCATCGCCCCATCCACTCTCCCTTTTTCCGACCTTCTCTCTTTCGACGAAGCCGACCCCATTGCCTCTCCTGTTCCCTGAGTCTTGCTTTGCCGCCGACGTAGCCCACCTCCTTCCTGACTCTTTCCTCCTTCCTCCCTCAAAAACCAGCATCCATTTCCTGCCAAAAACCGAGCAAACGCGCTTCTGTGGCGGCTCAAAACACATCACCTTCAATCTGTTCACAAAAAAAGTAACCATATCAGCACCCTAGAAATGCCGATGAAAGCGGCCGGATCCATAACTTCATTTTTGAACCGATCCCCATCCTTCGTTTTTCCAACAATTCCCGGACCAACCCCTCCTGCTCAGGCTTTTTCCTTGATGCCTCGCCTTGGCCCAGCATAGACTTTCTCCATCTTTGTCACAGAACCGCACCATTGTATCGCCTATTCGGGCCTATGCTCTGCGGCTCTTTTCGACCTCATAAATCGGGCGCCCACTTCCCTAAATCGGGCCGGGACAACGCCGAAAAAATGGATTGCTGTCAGACACCATGCACGACGGAAACGAACATCAAACTCAGCTTGTATGGAACGACGTGCTTGAGTCCATTCGACCCAAACTCAATGCCTCAAATTTCGACAAGTGGCTGCGTCCTCTGACCTGTACCGAAATTTCGGACGGTCATGTCACCCTCGAAGCACCAAACCTGTTCATCCGCGACTGGTTCGAAATGAATTTTCTGCCCACGATCGAACAGACTCTTTCCGAAGTCACCGGCCAACCGTATCAGGTCCACCTCAAGCTACCGGACCCAGGGCAAAAAACAGCCCTCTCAATGATTCCCACAAAGGCGTCCAACGCGACCCCAAAAAACTCTCATAATGCCGGCGCATCAACGCCTATGGCAAAACAAGACAGCTCGAACGCAACAAATAAGCCTTCGCAGCCCTCCTCTCTCAATGGAAAATACACCTTTGAGAATTTCGTGGTTGGGCCGTCCAATCAGCTTGCAGAAGCCGCGAGCCGTGCTGTCTCCAAACTTCCAGGGACCACCTACAATCCCCTTTTCATTTATGGAGCGGTCGGTCTCGGTAAGACCCACCTCCTTTCTGCAATCGGAAACGCCATCGTTGAAGAACACCCCACCTGGAACGTCATCTATGTCTCCAGTGAGGAGTTTGTGGTCGATTATATCAATCATCTCCGACTCAATCGATCGAATGACTTTCGTCGCAAATATCGAAAGGACTGCGAGGTCCTCCTCGTCGACGACATTCAGTTCATCGCAGGCAAGGACAGTACCCAAGGAGAATTTTTTCATATCTTCAACGATCTCTTCAAAGCCGGGCGACAAATCGTGGTATCTTCCGACAAGTTTCCCCACGAAATTCCGGCACTCGAAGAAAGGCTCAAAAGTCGATTCCAATGGGGTCTCATCGCCGACATTCAAAGTCCTGAATACGAAACTCGCGTCGCAATCCTGAAAAAGAAGGCCGACTTCGAAGGAATCTACGTCCCAGAAGACGTGATTTCCTACCTGGCGTCCAACATCAAGACAAACGTTCGGGAACTCGAAGGCGCTCTCATCCGACTGGCTGCGCTCTCCAGGCTGTACCAGGGCCAAGACATCACCTTGAAATTTGCGAGGAACAGTCTTTCAAAACTCATCGAACGCACCACTGATCCACTGACCATCGACGTCATCATCAAGCAAGTGGCAACCTATTACGACGTCAAGATTTCCGACATCAAGGGGAAGCGACGCCAAAAAACCATTGCCCTCCCTCGCCAGATAGCCATGTACCTCGCCCGAACGCTCACCAACCACAGCTATCCCGAAATCGGCGCGGCCTTCGGCGGCCGAGACCACACCACGGTGATATCAGCCGTCCGAAAAATAGAGACTCTTCTCAAATCCGACAGCAACCTTCGCGTCGAGATCCACATGCTCGAACAAAAGCTCGAGCGTTAGTACTCCCCCAATGCACAAACATCTATTACCCGAACTGCATTTCTGGCTGATGATAACCTGTGGAGAATACGATGTCTCGACGGCTCTTCCCTGGACATGTGTGCTGAGCCTTTCCACTGTCCACAGCTCTGTCCACAGAAAGAAAATGGCTTTTCTTTCTTGTCATTTCAACAAGTTCTACAAGTTTACTCGATCCGTACACAACCAAAACTACTATTGATCTTCTATCTATTTTTTATTATCTAAGAAAGGACAACAACAAGTTTTTACGAACTCCATATCAAAAAAGGCGAGGTCCATGAAACTTTCGGTCGACAAACACCAATTCTTGACGGGACTCCAACTGGCCCAAGCCGTTGCAGACCGCAAAGGCACCTTACCAATGACAGCAAATATTCGTCTCGATGCGACCGATGATCAATTAGTCTGCAGTGCGACGAACTACGTAGTTGCAGTCAAAACGACCATTCCCGCTGAATGCTCTGAAAATGGATCGATTTGTCTGAGCGCAAAGACTTTGTTTGACGTGGTCAAGAGCTTGCCTGAGGTGGATTCAGCTGTTTTGGTATCGACCAATGAGGCTCACCATGCGGTGATCGAAGCGGAACGGGCGAGGTTTCAAATAATGGGACTTCCGGCTGATGATTTTCCCAATCTTCCTGAAACACAGAAAGACGATTTTTCCGAAGTCCATCCGGATGCATTACTAAGTCTCGTACGAAAAGTTTTTTTCAGCATTCTGACGGAAGAGACGAGACCTCATCTGAACTCAGCCCTGTGGGAGAGCCACGATGACATCCTTCGGATGGTCTCGACGGATGGTCATCGCCTGTCGCGGGCGGATGCGCACCTCGAGGACTCCGTGGATCTGTTTTCGGAAGGAATTCTGGTTCCTCGTCGTGGATTGACGGAAATTCGACGACTTCTTGAGGGGACTTCGGGGACTGTGAAGGTTGCGGTCGAAAAGCCATATCTCTTTCTCAAGACAGAGTCGGTTTTGATGGCAGTTCGACTGATTGATGAAAAGTTTCCGCCCTATGAAGATGTGATTCCGAGCGATCTCGTTCGACGTGTCGTTGCCGAACGGGGTGCCTTGTTGGACGCGATTCGACGCGTTTCGCTGCTGTCTGCCGGGGCGACCCATGGTATCCGTTTTCGTCTCACCAAGGGGCTCATGGAGGTTTTGAGTCGAAATCCAGATCTTGGGGAAGCCCATGAGGAACTCGAGGTGGACTATGATGGAGATGAGTTCATGGCAGCCTTTAATGCACAGTATTTTCAGGATTTTTTACCAGAGATCGACAGTGAAGAGTTGGTGTTGGAGTTTGGCGAGGAGTTGGATCCTTGCTTGATTCGGCCCGTGGACTCGGACGACTACGTCGGCGTGATCATGCCCCTTCGGTTCTAGGATCGTTTTGTACATATCGAAAATGGTGCTCACCGGGTGGCGAAGGTTTCCAGAAGCCACGATCGAGTTGACTGCGGGGCTAAACGTCTTTCATGGGGCCAACGGTCAGGGTAAGACGAATTTCTTGGAAGCGGTCTATTATCTAGCAAATCTGAGTTCATTTCGAACGCGTCGGCGGGGGGAACTCATTACTTGGGGACGACGGGAGGCGTCCATTTCGGGATGGATTGTGGCAGATACCGGTTCGACGGTGCTTTCCGTGTCGTTGGATCGGTCGTCGCGCACCGTAACAAGGGGAGGGATGAATTCAAGCAGTCTCCTTTCCTATTACGGATGTCTGTCGGTTGTTTTGTTTGCACCAAATCAAGTTCGCCTGGTTGGAGGGCCGCCGATAATTCGTCGGCGTTTTTTGGATAGAGCGGTCCTGCGCAGGCTTCCCGATCATGTGGTGCTGCTGCGGGATTACAACAAGATGCTGAAGAGTAGAAATGTGTCCTTGAAAGGCAAAGACGTTGATCTGGCGGAGGTATATGGAAGGCAGATGGCCAGTCTGGCGGGGCGGATCGTGGGGAGAAGGCGAACCTTGGTAAACCAGTTGGGAGAAGGTTTCGAGAGCCTGTATCGCGATGTGACTGGGACGGACGAGAGAGTGTCGCTTCGATATCGATGTTCATGGTGCCCTCAAGACACGGTAGACGAGGGTGAGATTGGGGGTTCGTTTTTGGAGACTTTGCCGCGGCGGTTGGATCTGGATCGGCAGCGGGGCTACACGACGATTGGACCTCAGTTCGATGATCTGGAGTTTCTCATAGATGGAAGACCGGCGGGTCCCTATGCGTCACAGGGGCAGGCGCGCAGTATTGCGATGACGGCGGTGTTGGTCGAACATGATCTCCTATCAGTGCGAGGCAATAGCCCCGTGCTGCTGGTGGATGACCTTTCGAGTGAGTTGGATGAACGGCGGAGACGATCGTTTTTGGATCGGCTTTCTGGGCTGTCGGGACAGGTGCTCATGACGTCCACAGAATCGGTGATGGATCGAGATGGGCGGATTTTTTTGGTCGAGGGGGGTAGTATTCATCCAGAAGCGGAGAGGCCGGTTACGGAGCAGCTCTCGGGGACCAGTGAGACAGTGCAGGTGGAATGAGGAAGTGGTCGCGATGAGGCATAGATGAGCAGTCGAGGGTCGGGCGGACATAGTGGTTTAAAAACAACGAGAGGGCCTGTTTCATGCGCGGTGTGGATTGAACGGTGGCAGCGATTGTGCTAGGAAAACATTGGTACATCTTTTGATTGGAGTCGTGTCATGACCGATGGTTTACGTAAAATTGTGGATAGTGATGCCCGAAGTACAGCAGCGCCAGACGGAACAGAAAATGGAAATGTCGGGGAATCGGTCCAAGAACAGGCAGTAGAGCAGGAACAAGCGTCGAGGATCAGTGATCAGGAGTACTCGGCGGATAGCGTCGTTGTGCTCAAGGGCCTTGATGCGGTTCGCAAGCGGCCAGGGATGTACATTGGGGACACGGACGATGGTAGTGGCCTTCATCAGATGGTTTCGGAGGTCGTGGACAATTCGGTGGACGAGGCGTTGGCAGGTGTTTGCACCCAAATCGATGTGGTGATCCATCGGGACCAATCCGTGAGCGTGCGGGATGACGGTCGTGGGATTCCCGTTGGGATGCACAAGATGGAGGGGAAGTCCGCGGCGGAGGTCATCATGACCGAACTGCACGCCGGGGCCAAGTTCGACTCGAAGAGCTACAAGGTTTCGGGAGGGTTGCACGGGGTCGGGGTGTCGGTAGTCAACGGACTCTCTGAGTGGCTTCGGCTGGAGATTCGCAGGGAGGGGGGGATCTTTCACCAGGAATATCGGCAGGGGAAGCCCGCAACGGAATTCAAACGAGTTGGGGCCAGTTCATTGACAGGGACGAAGATCACGTTCAAGCCGGATCTGAGCATTTTTCGAAATGCCGTCTTTTCTTTCGATCGGCTGGCATATCGTTTTCGGCAGTTGAGCTTTCTGAACCCCGGGTTGGCAATTACCCTGGAGGATGAGGAAAGCGATCGACGTGTGGAATTCAAATATAGTGGTGGCCTGTCGGCGTTTGTCGCATACCTCACCAGGAACAAGGCAGGTCTGCTTGAGCAACCGGTGCATATCATTGGGGATGGGGACCAAGATATTGTGGTCGAGGTGGCGCTTCAGTGGGTGAATACGCGAGAGGAAGTCGTCTACTGTTTTACGAACAACGTCTTCAACAAAGACGGAGGTACACACCTGACGGGGCTGCGAAGAGCCCTGACTCGGGTGGTGAAGAATTATGCCGAGGGAAACAAGTTACTCAAGGGATACAAGGGTAACCTGACCGGGGACGATGTGCGCGAAGGGCTTAACAGCGTGTTGAGCGTCAAACATCCTGATCCAAAATTCAACTCGCAGACAAAGGATCGATTGGTTTCTTCCGAGGTTCAGGGTGTGGTAGAGAGCGTGGTGACGGAGCAACTTGGTCGGTTTTTCGAGGAGAACCCGAAGCAGGCACGGGTGGTCGTCGAGGAGACAATACGTGCCGCACGAGGGAGGGAGGCCGCCAGAAGAGCCAGGGATATGGTGCAGCGCAAGGGCGCCCTGGAGTCGTCAGGTCTTCCTGGAAAGCTGGCCGATTGTCAGGAACGGGATCCGATCAAGGCCGAATTGTTCATCGTGGAGGGAGAGAGTGCCGGCGGCTCGGCGAAGCAGGGCCGGAATCGGCGCAACCAGGCGGTGTTGCCCCTACGCGGCAAGATCCTCAATGTCGAAAAGGCGACGGAGGAAAAGGTGGTGAAGTCTGCCGAGCTGGTAACGTTGGTCACGGCTTTGGGGACAGGCATCGGTCGGGAGACGTTTAACTTGGATCGGCTTCGGTACCACACGATTATCATCATGACTGACGCCGACGTGGATGGGAGCCATATCCGGACGTTGTTGCTGACGTTTTTCTTTCGAACGATGCCTGAAATGATCGAAAAGGGGCACCTATATATTGCGCAACCGCCGCTGTATCGCATCAAGAAGGGCAAGTCGATTCGGTACCTAAAAAACGAGGAGCATCTGAGGCACCATCTATCACACGTCGGTCTTCATGGAGTGACGGTGGTTGCTGATGGCCGCGAGCTGACGGAGGAGGACGCGTTCGTCCTCTTGGACAAAACGAGGCAGTACGACGAGATGGCACGGGAGCTGGAACGGTCCGTGGATCGTCGGATTTTGGAATGTCTGTTGGATGGCTGCGCGCTCACTCATTGGGATCTTTTGGAGGGGGCACCCGATGACCTGGTGCAGCGAGTCACCCAGGCACTGGAAGGCTGCAACGAAGACATGGGGGAGATTGGTGTCTGGGTAGAAGAAGACGAGGACAACGGGGGGCATGAAGTGGTGGTCTCCTCAGTGGGCGACCGGTCTCACAAGATCGTGCACATCTCGTATGATCTGTTGGGTTCTTCGGAATATTTGGGGTTGAGGAGACTGAAGGAGGATCTGTCTCGGTATTGTGGCCCGTATGAAGTGCGCACTGACGGCGATGCGGTAAAAGTGGAGCGGCTCGAAGAAGTGATGGAGTTTGTGGATCGGAGAGGTCGAAAAGGGCTGCATATTCAGAGATACAAAGGGTTGGGCGAAATGAATCCGGAGCAGCTCTGGGAGACCACGATGGATCCGGAACAGAGAACGTTGGTTCGTGTGTCGGTTGCGGATGCCATGGAGGCGGATACAGTGGTTTCCATGCTGATGGGAGAAGAGCCGGAGCGGCGTCGCCAGTTCATCGAGGAGCACGCTTTGCAGGTGCGCAATTTGG
Source organism: Deltaproteobacteria bacterium (assembly GCA_021162935.1). Taxonomy (GTDB): domain Bacteria; phylum Myxococcota_A; class Polyangia; order HGW-17; family SLPX01; genus JAGGXR01. The sequence continues at coordinate 66,986 of JAGGXR010000112.1, read as the reverse complement.
ATGTGTAGCGACGGCGGGATTGGGTTGTTTGTGGTCGACTGTTAGAAGTCTCTGTCTGGTAGGGCGTGAGACTGATCGACGTTTGGAGAAATGATCAGGAATCGTTGGGGGGGGCGGCGGGTGGACGGGGCGGTCACTTTGGTTGGTCGGCTTGGGTTTGTTGCCAAACCTGGAGGGCTCGGGCGAGCAGCTTCTGCGCGTCGGCTTGCTGGCCGAGACGGGTTTTTGCGGCAGCCAGTATCAGGAAGGGTTCTGGGCGAACAGGCGCCGTGGCGATGGAGATTTCGAGAAACGCGACTGCCCGTTCGGTGGCATTCTTCATCAGGGAGATGTGTCCGAGACAGTATGAGAAGTACCAATCCTTCGGGTTAATGGCATAGCATGCATCGAAAATCTGCTCGGCGTCGTCGAGCCGACCGCATTGCATGAGGTCAACGCCCATCTGGGCGTAGTAGTAGAGTTGATCGACGGTCCAGCCCTCAACCTCTGCCCAGGTGAGCTCTCCCTTGATGAAGCCTTCGAGACGTTCGGCGAAGTCTTCGTCCACGATGAGCTCTGGAGCGGGCAGCTTGGCGGTTGATTGGGGCTGTTGGGACTCCATGGAAACCTGAGTTCGTGGTTGCGCCTGGATTCGATCCTTGATGGCGGTGTTTTGTTGAGTGTTGAGCATGATAGACCTCGTTGTCTCGTTCGTTTTTTGAGTTTCCATGCGGCGTTCGTGTTCGCCGATTCATCGATCTCGTGTTATCGGGCTAACCACGGATGTTGGAAATGACCTGCTGGGCGGCCTGGTTGCTGGACGACAGGACGTTGCTTGCCGTTGTGAGCAGTTGCTTTTTCTTGGACTGAAGTTGCTGGATGCGAAGCTGCAGGTAGCTGAACATATCCTTTTTGTCTGCGCCCTGGCCCTTCTGCGCTCCGGCAGGACTGGCGTTTCCTGATGTTGCGGTGCTCTTTGGGTCGGATGGATCGCCCTGGTGGACGGTCCTTTCGAGTTGGCCGCCCCATTGCTTCATGAGCTTGTCCATCTCGTGGTCGAGTGAGTCGGACACCGTGCCGGCTAGCAGGACGATTTTTTCCTCCGGGGAAAGGTTCTTGTTGTCCAGAATGTTGTGCAACTGATCGTGGAGGGCGTCGGGCTTGTTGCCTTGCACCGGTTGCGCCCCGTGGTGGTGGCCCCGTCCGTGGACGTGGTGATGGTGGTGATGGTGGTGGTGATGGAACAGCTTCTTTATGATTGAGTAGCCGAACTTTTCTGCGCTGGCGAGTTCCTTTGCAACGTGAGGCGAAACGAGAGAGCCGGGTTTCAGGAATTGGCCAATGAAGCTGGAAATGAGCGATCCCTTGCCTCCCTGTTTGAGCAGGGACTGGATGGCCCCGCCCATGGGGAGCCCCTGTGGCATGATGTTCTTGGCCATTGCCATCAATTGTGGGGCGAGCGCGGACGCGCCGGTGCCACCGAGAAGACTTGTTGCCATCATTGCGAATTGAACCATGATTGCGTTCCTTTCATTCAAAGGTTTTTTTCCATGTTCACAGCGAGATTATCGGCAGGTGGGAGGAGATGTTGTGTGGCGAGGGGGGAAAAGTGGATCCATGGAGAAGAAGAAAGGCAAAAAAGGAAGGCGAGCGAGATCAGGCCCAAAGCGAGGAGAGAAGGAACGCGGTATTGGGATCCGCAGGGCTAAAGACGCGGATTTAGAATGGATCGGACATCTGGAACTGTAATCGGCCCCCTCTGGTTTTGTCGCGTCTTGGTTACGTACAAGCCCGCCACTCGCCCTCGTTGCGTCTGCTACACGGACGCCTCGGCACCCCAAAACGGCAGAGCGTATCTTGAACCGCCTCCTGGGGAGTCAGGCGTTTGGGACGAATCGAGCAGGCAGCGGTTTGGTCGCCACGGCGTTGAAGAAAACACGGGGAATGATGTGCTGCTGGTCCTCTCCAAGAGAGAGGTCCCCCTTCGATGTGTTGACCCAATAGGACGTGAAGCTGAATACGTTTCCGAGCAGCGAGATGGTCAGGTAGAAAGGAGGGAGATCGACAAGCTCTTTTTTCTCGATGCCGCGTTCGAAGATATCCACAAAGAAGTTGATGAGTTTCCAGTACACGTCGGCCGATTTTTCAGGAATGCTATCCTTGGTTGCATACAGATTGGGCCGGAATTCGCGAAGCAGAAACCGACAGAAGTTGACGCGTTCGACGATCATCTGGGTGGTGATGTCTAGGGCAATCAGGAGTTGCTCAAGGGGACTCTCTACGCCGGATGTCTTGCGTTTGAGCGTGTTGTAGTAGATGCCGAGGACATCTTCGATCAAGGAGTGATAGATATCTTCCTTACTTTCGAAATGCTTGTAGATGGAAGCCACGGAGAATTCTGAAACATGTGAGATGTCCTGGATCGTGGTCTTGCGGAAGCCCTTTTCCGCAAAGACGTCGCAGGCGGATTCTAGGATTTCGCGGCGATGACGTTGTTTTTCACGCGCTCTTCGATTTGGCTTCATAGACGACATTTTCTGGTTGTTCCGGTTGGTTGAATTTTCCTCAGAGTGCCGCAATGTGGAAGAATCGTCAAGATATGGGGAAGAATGGTTCAGGGCATCGGTAGGGTCGCGTGCGGCGCGTTTCGGGGCAGAGAAGATCGTTCTTGTAGGAAAAAGGAGCCGCATTTCCTTTGAGGGAGAGTGCTTGCTTCGCGTCACGGACTCGTCCATAGTGGATGCGTTCGTGGTCACCGGACAGCCCGGATGTTTTCGTGGTCTGCCGGTGCTTTTTTGAGGATGGATCCAGGGAGGAAGAGGTATGTTAGAGATCACGCAGATTCATGGCGCGGATGAGAGCGGCAAGCTGAACGAGGACTGGTTCGTGGTGGAAAATCACGGGAAAGAATCCGTGTCCTTGAGAAACTGTCAGGTTGGGTGGTCGCGTCCGTCGGCGCGAAAATATCAGATCGTGGCGAAGTTGGAGCCCGGGTTTACGCTGGATTCGCGCAGCAAGATCCGAGTCGTTTCGGGAAATCCGAGGAGCAAGACAACGGGCGTCGCACCGTCGGATGATATTCCAAATTATTTCTTGTTCCTCAAGAAGGCGTTTCTTTCGCGATCGGGCGGAATGGTCCGGATTTTGAGGGGACAGATGACGATGGTGGAGGCGATTTACGATCCATCGTCGGAAAATGGCGTTGCAGCACGCAGCAAGGAAGCGTCTGCGGACCAGTGATGGCGACACAGACGCGCGGGCGGACCTGAACCGTTGAGGGGCTGGTGCGGCTCTAACAAGGAAACACGGTAGAGGGCCGCGTCAGCGCGTTGGCCCGATCAAGAGGACGATTGTGGTTGCGGGCGTGGGTCACGGGGGGGGGAAGGTCGGGTTTTTTTCGATGCACTTATTGTATGGTATTTTGATCTTGGGCGGGATGTTTTTCCTGTTTTATCTCTTAGGGAAAGACATCGAGCCCAGAGAAGGAGGGTGAGGGTCGCCCTTTTCATCCGCGTGTCGGGTGTCGAAACGAGACCCAAAGGACGAAGACGGGTAGGCATGAGAGCAGTGCCGGACGAGCCGTGCAGGCGCGGTCAGGTTGTTGGAAGAATCAGCACATGGCAGAGCGGGGGGGGGTTGACAGTCGTAGCAGACGTTCCTGTCTTGATGTGCCTCAGATTGTTCAGGGAAGGGGGCCGTCAAAGGTTTTGTCCATTGGGTGACCTTCGTTCTGGTCTCGGTCAGATGTTTCGCCGCCGGAGACCGTTGGTGGCAGGGAGTTGTAGGACATCTGGTCGGAGGAGGGAGGTTGCTCCTGGTCGTCACTGGAGGTCATAGTCAGACCGGTGAAGCCGTATGTCAAGGAGAGCAGTGGGTTGATGAGATTGAGGTATGCATATGGAAGATAGGCAAGGGGAGAGATCCCCAGGGTGGCGTGCATGAAGGCGCCTCCGGAGTTCCAGGGGATCAGGCTCGATGTGAGGGTTCCTGCGTCTTCGAGGCAGCGAGAAAGATTTTTCGGTGCCAGATGATAGGCCTTGAAGGCGGGCCGATACATGCGACCGGGAATCACGATGGACATGTACTGATCGCCGGCAACGATGTTAACGCCGATGCAGGAGGAGACCGTGGCGGCAACGAGGCTCCCTCGGCCTCGGACGAGGTGCAGCACGGCGGATGTGAGGCGCGCAAGCAGCCCGGACCGCTCCATGGCCCCCCCAAAGGATAGGGCGAACATAATGAGGGCAATGGTGCTCATCATGGAGGAGAGGCCGCCGCGATTGAGGAGTTTATCGACGGAGGCGTGGCCAGTGTGGCCATGATATCCGAACTGAAGCGCATCCAGGATTTGTGACAGACCTGCACCCTGATAGGCCCAGGCAAAAACAGCTCCGAGAAGGGTCCCCAAGAAGAGGGCTGGCAGGGCCGGAATTCGCGCGATCACCATGGCGATGACGGCGGCGGGGACGAACAGGAGGATCGGCTGGATGAGAAACGTCTGCTGCACAGTCGTCGTCATGATGTGTAGCGATCCGACCGCGGCCGAGGAGGACGTGAAGCTCCAACCCAGGATCGTGTAGATAACGAGAGCGGCCGTCAGGCTGGGCACCGTGGTGTAGAGCATGTGCTTGATGTGGACGAAAAGATCCGTGCCAGCAACGGCTGCAGCGAGGTTTGTGGTGTCGGACAGGGGCGACATTTTGTCGCCGAAGTAGGAGCCGGAGATGACGGCACCTGCGGTCATTGCCGGCGGGACACCCAGACCAGAGCCAATGCCCATGAGAGCAACACCCACGGTACCAGCCGTGGACCACGAACTTCCCGTTGCGAGAGACACGACGGATGATACGATGCAGGCGGCCGGCAGGAACCACCGAGGGCTGAGAAGGTCCAGGCCATAGATGACGAGGGTCGGGACGATGCCCGCAAGTATCCATACGCCGATGAGCATGCCGACGAGCATCAAAATGAGGCAGGCAGGCAGGGTCATTGCAATGGCGGACGTGATGCCGGCCAGGCTGGTCTTCCAGGATACGCCAATGGATGATGCCGCCAGGACGGCGACGGCCGTGGCCGCGACCAAGGCAATATGTGGTGGTGCGTGGTACCAGATGACCGTAAGGCCCAGGGCGGCCACGAGGAAGACGATGGGGATCAGGGCAAGCCAGAGCGGAGGCAAGGGCCTGTTGGAATCGACCGCGAGACGAAGCCGTGAAGGGGCCTGTTGTGCCATGGGCGCAGAAGAGCCCTTTTTCTGGGAAGGATGATTCATGATTGGCCTAACAATAAGGGGAGGATATATGAGAACACGAGAGGACACAACCCTGGTGATGGACGGCAGGCAGAAACGTGGCCGTGGCGGGGGGGGGCATGACGGATGTGTGCCACAGCTCTTGCTGTGGAGGACAGTCTTCTTGACGCCATGTCTTTGCGATGGTTAGTGTTGGGGGTGGGGTGTTGGAGGACACATGGCGCGACAAGAGGAGAGCAGGAGCAAAGCCCGAGCGATTATGGCGGTGAGACAGGTGCGCCTTGGTGTTGTGAAGGGGGGCGAGGCAGGGAGGGTGTATCTGACCGGCGGGGATAGTATCCGAGTGGGGAAGGCTCTGGACAATGATGTGGTGCTGGCGGACGACACCGTGTCACGGCGGCATCTGCGGATCCAGATACGCCCGAAAGGATATTTCGTGGAGGATCTTGGTTCCACAAACGGAACGGTCCTGGACGGGAGCGCCGTGGAGAAGGCGTATGGAAAACCGGGCAGTATCATTGCGGCAGGGGATGTGGTTCTTTCCTTACGTTCGGTATACGTGGAGCCCGAACTGCACGCAGAGGACATCGTCGTACCAGCGGGATTTGTGGCAGAGGATGCGGTGAGCCGATCGGGAATTGCGGCAGTGGATTTGGCTGCTGGGATCGCCTCTCCGGTCACCATCGTGGGGGAGCCGGGTACGGGCCGCAGGACCATGGCGAAACTCCTGGCGAAGCGAGCTGGTCCTGGCGGGGCAGGCTTTGTCGAGATCGACGTGATGAGACCGGAGCCAGAGGTGATTGCGGCGGTCGAGGCAGGTCTCGTCGAGGGAGGACAGACGCTCGTCTTGGTGGAGCCCTGGGGGTTGTCGGTGTCGACACAGCTTCGACTCCTGCGTCTGCTGGACGACCACTGGGAGGGTCGGGGAGAGGAAAAGTGGACCAGAATCGTGGCGGTGTCGAGCCATGAGTTGATGGAGGATGCGCTCAGAGGGGTTGTGGATCGTCGCTTGGCGGAATACCTCACACGGATCGTCATTCGCTTGGCGCCATTGAGGAAACGACCGAAGGACGCGCGGGAACTGGCGCGCAGGTTTTTAGCCCACAAGAGGGGCGACAAGGGCACGCGCAGAGAACAGGAGGCCTCGAAGGCGACAGGAGAAACCAACGCCCCGGGGGCGGATCCGAAGCATTCCGAGTTGGCACCTTGGCTGGAAGTCGTGGTCCGACACCTCCGTTTATCAAGGAACATCCTGGACCTGCAAGACGTGGTTCAGGGTTTGTCCTTGGCGGGGTTGCTTGATGAAGATTCTTGGGCCAACTATGTTCCCGGGAAGTTGGAGCTGGGCACGACGTTTTCTCAGTGGAAGCAATCGTGGCTCGAAGAGGCACAGCGTCGATACTTGCGTTGGATTCTTGCAGAGGCAGGAGGAAACCTGTCCAAAGCCGCGCGGATGGCGGACATGGACAGGAAGCACCTGGGGCGATTGGTCACGCGCCACGGACTGCGGGAGTCACGCAGACGGGTTTATGGGAAACTGGGCAAAGAGAACGAAATGGTGGTGGCGGAGAAAAAGACGCCATAGACGTGTCGATATACATGTCCTTCGAAGGAGAACGGTCATGCCGCGACGAGAGAATAGTATCACCGAAGTAGTTTTTGGGAACTACGGTATTCGAACGGAGTTGGTTGGCAGAGATTGGCAGTTGGTCCAGTTGGATGAAGCCGTCAGCGATAGCCTCAGGGACATGAATTGCAGCGCGTTGCTCGTGGTAGGCAACCAGGGCGTGGGCAAGACGCGGCTGGTTTCCGAGTGGATCGCGGGACAGGCACGTCGGCGACCGGATCTCCGGGTTCTGCAAGCTCGGGCACAGGTGAATGATCGTCCGTATGGTTTGTGGAGTCGTCTCCTGCGGACGCGGTTTGGGTTGACCGATGAGATAGAAGATCCAGCGGAATGCGTTCGAAGAGAGGTTTCGGAAGTCTTCGAGGACCGTCGGATGGCGGAGATTCTTCACTTTTTGGGGAGATTTGTCGGTGTTCAGGTACGGGAGAACCCGTTTCTTCAAGCGCTCAGCGAGGATCCCATTCAGCATGACCAAATTGCACGGACGGTCCTGTTGCGCTTCCTCACGGCGGATGCGACCTGGCAGCCGTTAGTTTTGGTGATGGACGATCTGCACCTTGCGGACAACGAGACGTTGAAGTTGATGGCGGAGGTGGGACGGGGCAAGACCAAGGCACCGCTGACCGTGGTCGGAGTCGGGCGTCCGGAAGTCATGGGTCGGTGGCCAGATGGGCGGTTGGAGAAGCCCTGGAGGAAGGTCGAAGTCGGGGGGTTGTCCACAAAGGATGCCGGGCGCATGTTCCGAGGCCTCTTGTCCAAGGTGGAGAATCTGCCAGAGGAGATCGTTTCCCAGTCGGTTGCCATGACCGGAGGGAATCCGCGTTTCTTGGAAGAGTTGGCCCGCCTGCTCGTTGATGAGGATGCGGTGGATCGGTCCGGACGAGTTTGGACCATCAACGAAAAACGGTTTGCCCAACTTCGGCTTCCTCTGTCTGTGGAGGAGGCTGTGCAGGCTCGGGTGGCGGTCCTTTCTCCCGAGGAGCGATTGTTGTTGGAGAAGGCGTCGGTGCTGGGAAATGTTTTTTGGCTTGGCGCGCTGATCGTCTTGAACCGAGCAGATGGCGATTCAGGTGTTTCACGTGGCAAATGGGGGGGGCGAGAAGAGGATCGTGCCGTCATGAAGATGATAGAGAGCCTCATGACGCGGGAGTACATCATGGAAATGCCGGATTCGTGGATCGTTTCCGAGCGTGAGTTTGCCTTTAAGCACAACATGGAATATCAGACGATTCGCAAGGGCGTGGACCCAGAGCAGGTTCGTCGATGGCATTTTCACATCGCTCAGTGGCTCGAGGCGAAGGTGGTTCGCAAGACCGAGGAACACCTGGAGTTTTTGGCACAGCATTATGAGCAGGGAGGCAACGCGCGCCGGGCAGCATACAGTTATCTCAAGGCGGGAGACAAGGCGCGTGCGCGTTATGCGAACGAACAGGCGAGGGACTACTATCGACGAGGCCTCGCGCTCCTGCACCCCGATGATCATCTTTCTAGAATCGATGCACTCCACAACCTTGGTGATGTGAGCGCGATCATTGGAGATACGAAGTCGGCGTTGGATGCCTTTGGCCAGATGCTGTGGGCGTCCTATTTGCTGGATCGCAAAGGCAAAGGAGGGGCGGCATTGGGGAGAATAGGGCGGCTCTATCGCAGCATGGGAGAATACGATACGGCCATCGAATACTATGAACGGGCGCACGAGTTGTTTCTTGCGGCTATGGACCGGCGGGGGGTTGCCGCAACACTGGATGACATGGGCAAGGTCATGTGGCAAAAGGGCGAGTTTGATCGGGCCCTTTCGTTTCACAACAGCGCATTGGAGCTTCGCGCTACGCTTGGAGACGATCGATCGACCGCCTTCACGCTTGGCAACATTGGTTTGGTCTATCGGGACAAAGGCCGCTTCGAGGAGGCCTTCGAGTATTTTCAGCGGTCTATGATGCTTCGGGAAAAGATCGGGGACCGTCAGGGGTTGATCCACGCGGCAACCCACATGGGTGCCATTTGGCTCGATCTTGGCAGAAAGGATCGGGCGCGGCAGATTTGGGAGGAGGCGCACAGGGAGGCGGAGGCGATCGGGGATCGGGTGCAGCAGGCATATATCCTGGCGAATTTGGCGGAGGCGCTGGTAGCCGAAGGGGATCTCGATGGAGCCAGGATACGTGTGGATGCCGCTGCCGAGATTGCAGAGAACCTCGGAGACCGACGCTTGGCGGGGGAATGCCATCGAACGCTCGGGAAGGTGTTGATGGGCCAAGAAAAGTGGTCGCAGGCGGGGCAGCATTTCAAGGAAGCCTTGAATTTGGCCGTGGAATCCAGAAACAGATCTCAGATCGGGACGGCGCATCGGGCCCTTGGCGAGTTGGCGTATAAGAGAAAGATGTATGCGGAAGCCGAAGAAAAACTGACGCGGGCGCTTCAGATCTTTGAAGAAATGGGACACCAGATCGAGATTGCCCGATGCTGTGAGATTCTGGCAGGATTCTACGAGGAGATGGGCGACACAGACAAGGCCCACCAGCAGGCCGATCGCGCAGGTGTTATCCGGGAACGATTCGTAGGGGCGGCGGAGCGGATTGCACAGAAGGGGCCCACAACGATGCAGGCTGGGCAGGAAAAGATTCCAATTGATGTCGATTCGCCGGTTCCCAGTTGACCGTTATCGAGGGTGACAGGGTCGACGTCACTTCTTTGGGAGTTACAGATCTGCTGTTACCGGGGGCGGATCCAGCCTTGTGCCGCCAGCCATTCCAGGAGGTCCTTGGGGGTCGGGCTGGTGGTTGGTTCGGTTTTTGTCTCAGAGATGCGTTCGGTCTGAGTTTTGCACAAGGGTAAAATGTCGTTGGGGCTCACGGAGAGATCTTCGAATGAAAGAACGTCGATGTGAGGGGTCTTCGGATCTGGCCGCTGTGTTGGTCGAATGTGGGCCACCGAGATCACGGCAGGCAGGTCGACCCGCCACCAGAGGCGTTCTGTATGGTACATGCGTGCGACTTCGATGCGAGCGGGGCTCGTCTCGGCCGTTGGCTGCCAGGGGCGAATGTCCACGATACCCGAGAAACATGGCCAGCCAAGTTGATGAGCCAGCAGGGCTCCGAGCAGTCCGCTGCTCCACGTTTGGCTTCGATCCTGCACCAAGAGCAAGGAAGGGGTGAGTCGTTTCATGGCAGAGGCCAAGACGTGGACCACCGCACGGAGATCTGCGCAGGCGAGTAGGTCGTCCCAAAGACAGGTGATCTGTTCGAACGACCCCGCCTCGACTACTGCTTGTGCCTGGTCTCGTGGGCCACAGAAGAGCCCGGCTGGCTGCCCAAAAAAGGCGGCGGCCGTGATGGCGGACTGAACACTTTCCATCTCAGCGAGCGAAGGAATGATCACGAGCGGCTTGATGGTGTCAGCAGCAAGGGTTCGTGCCGACTCGTCGGCTGGTTTCGAGTCATCGGTTGCGGTTTCAGATCGGTCGAGCGGTACATCCTGTGCCGCGTCGGACGTGTCGGCCGGGCCGAAGACATCGCAGAAGCTGGCCAGGTCCTGGTAGAGCAGCCTGCGAACGCGGTTTCGGAATGGGCCCATATTTTTGGAGTCGGGTGCCGCAACCATGGCGAGTTCAGCCGTTGCCGGGAGGCTTGCTATGGTGAGGGGATCCGCTTCGGCCCCAACGAGCAGGATTCGATTCGTCCATGGGAGGTCGATTCCTGGGCCCACGACCTCTTCGATGGAGCCCTGTCCCCGGTCGTAGCAGGACCAGGTGACGCCGAAGCGCAGACCGAGGGCTGCGCTGGATCGTCGGAGCCGGTTGATGCTCTGCGGCGGGACATTTTGGCCCGCCAGGATCAAGGGTCTGTGGTCTCCGGGCAGGCGTTCCTGTTCAAGGGGCGTAATGAGTTTGATGCGCGAAGGCCCGGCGCTGGCCGACAGGACCACCACCTCTGCTTCGTCATTGGACTGACGATCTTTCGTTTCGACAGGAGGGCCTTGGAGGACGACGAGAGGTCGGCCCACCTCTTTGATTTCCACTTGGGTGGAGCAGGATCCATCCGTTGCACGCTGACGTGCCATCCACCTGGAGTTTTGGACATGGAAGGACGGATGGACGAGGTGAATGGCGCCCAGAGCAGCCGCACAGCCCTGAGCTAGGTCTCGGCCGGTCGTGGTGTCGGCGAAGAAGAGCAGAGATGGCAACAGTCTCCGGCAGGCGTTGACCAGAGACGTGGACTGGCGGTCGAAGGTGGCCGGCGGCTCAAGGGTTGGGTGGGTGAGCAACACGACCTTGTCGGCGCCGTGACGAGATACTTTGGCAATGAGGTCGTCCTCTCCGTAGAGAGGCGGCTCGTTGCAGGGAAGAATTGCATAAAGGGAGGCCCCCAGCCGGGTCGCCAAAGGTCGACACGTAGCGAGCGCTTCGAGCGATGCGGGCAGCGCCAGTTGTCCGGAAAATTCGATGTACACAAGAATATTCGCCACGAGATCACCTTTGTCGTGCGTGTCTGGCAACAAGGAGAGTACGTGTCTGCGTGCCTTGGGTCAAGGAACGCGTTTTTCGGGGTGGTTCAGTGGCGGAAGTTTCAGGCCAGCACGTGACGGTTGATTCTGTATCCCCTCGTGCTTCCCGGCGGCTCATTGCCCTGGGGGCAAGCGCGACGATGTTCGAATGGGGAACGTTTCGTCTATGGGCGGTGGGGGGCAAGGCCATGAGCTGCGAAGGTCCCGAAAAAATCCGGATGATACCATGTCTGTTTTTCGTTGGTTCTGCGATGCGCTGTGCTATGGTGAAACAAAAATGAAATCGAAAAATGTGACCCTTTGGAGGTTGGTGACTATGAAGACGGCAACACGCATCGCGACGAGCACGTGGCTCGTTGTTTTGTTGACCCTTTCTGGGTGTTTGAAGCAGACGAAGGTGGACCCTGTCGAGAACTACGACGTCAAGATAACCTTCATTCATACGGCAGATTGGCACTCGCGCCTGTTGCCCTACAGCCTCCATGTGAGCATCACGGACCAGTCCCTCGGCCTCAAGACCAGGAGTGATGGCCCCACGAACGTGGGTGGCGCAGCCAGGGCCGCCACGGTGATCCGAAGGATTCGGGCCAAGGGCGGCCGAATCGTGCATTTGGACAGCGGCGATGTGTTTCAAGGGGCGCCAATCTTCAACGAATTTGATGGAGAGGTGGAACTCAAGGTGCTTTCCATGATCGGCGTGGACGCCATGGCCATTGGGAACCACGAATTCGATCTTGGTATCCGCAACCTGGTCAAACTGGCCCAGGAGTATGCGAGGTTTCCCCTTCTGGCCGCCAACTACGACACGACGAATCCGAACGTGCCCGGGGCCAGTGAACTTGGCAAGATCGCCAAGCCGTACGTGATTTTGAACAAAGATGGGGTCAAAATCGGGGTCATCGGCCTGGGCTGTCTCAGCTCCATTGTATCGTTGTACTACGGAGGGAATTCTTTGGGGGCGACGCCTCTCGAGACAGTGAAACAGACGCAGTTTTGGATCGATTTCTTGCGGCCGCAGGTGGACGTTATCGCGGTTGTGTCCCACCTGGGGCTGCGCGGCGAAAAGAAGATGAGCCGTGGGGACGAGACCGATCTGGAAATGGACTGTCCGAATGGAAATTGTGGCAACGACGCTTCGAGTTGTTCCATTATCCAAAAACTTATCGGAGACGAGCAGCTCATTCAATACACCACGGGTATTGACGTGGTGTTCGGTGGACACCTGCACATCGTGTTGAACCCTCCGGAGGCGCTTCAAGATTGCAGTCCAGACCCGTCCTGTCTGTCGAGTGAGCACGGTGCCGCCATCATTGCGCACCTGGCCAAGTTGGGTTGCTACTGCTATCCCAAGGGCGATCCTCGGTACGACCCAGACTGTAAGCCGCATCATCGAAGGGTGCCGTTGGTCCATTCGGGGGCTTTCGTCAAGTTCGTCGGAGAGCTGGACACGGTTTTCAACAAGCCGGATCGCCCAGCCGATCCAGACGGCACGGATTGCAACGCGAACCCGGAGGATGGACGCTGTCGCCAACACGACAGGGACGTGAATCAGTGGAAGGCAAATGGTTTTGAGCTGTCTTCGTATCAATACATCCTTCATCCCGTGGACGAGCGGATTCCAGAGTCGGAATTCGACGGCCGGATTCAGGCCCTCCTCCAGCACTATACGTATCAGTTGAAGCGAAAGTTGCATCTGGGCCGCATCATTGCATTCGCCCCAAGAAAGATTCGTCGCTACCCAATGGGCCAAGGGGATTCGGCTTTGGGCGACGTGGTCGCGGCAGCCATGCAGACGAGGAACCGCGTGGAGGCCCAGTTCGGCTTGACGAACACCCTGGGCATCCGTGCCGATATCGAGTCCGGGCCGGTGACCGTGGATGTGATGTACAATGTGTTTCCGTTCGAGAACAAGCTCACGACCATGACCCTGTCTGGGTCGGAGGTTTTGGAGTTGATGGACTACGTGGCTCTGCGGTCGGCGCGGCGTGGTTGTCAGGCCCAGGCCCAGGTGTCGGGCATCACCGCCGTGCTGAACTGCAAGGATCCGCAGGACAGCCCATACGGGGAGCGTGCTGAGCGTGTGACGATCGGTGGCAGCCGGTTGTCGGATCCCGCGACCTACGGCAAAGGAGTCGATGGGCCTCTTTGCCAGTTCGATGGACTTCAGGCCTGCACCCCTGCGAGCACTCAAGTCTGCATGGATTTGGCTCGTTGTTCTGGAGAGGTCTCCGGGGCCTGTCCGGACCCACCACCAGCCCAGCCCGATCCGCCTTGCTGCGATTGGCGGCTGGCTCCGGTGAATCCCTGTCCCGCCGACTACACACCAGGAGATGGCGCGTGCTGTCCATCGGGCGAACTCTGCACTCCGGTGGGCTGTGGGACGCCCGTGGAAAAATACGTTTCCTACAAGCTGGCGGCGAACGATTACATTGCGAATGGTGGCTCCGGCTTTACCACTTTGGAGCACAACACAACGCAGTTCAATACAGGCATTTCGCTTCGTGATGCCGTGACCGACTACATTTTCACCCAGTACCCAGCCTGCGGATGGGATCCGACCAACTACAGTTTGTGCGTGGACAGCCTCACGAACATGTATAAGGCGGACTGCGCATACGAAAAGGATGCGAGAAAGGACGCCTGCGAGGCCCAGGCCCCGGGGCGGGCCGAGGCGCTCTGTCAGCAACTTCCCTGTATCGTAGCCAAGGAAGACGGTCGGCTTGGGCGAGTGTTTCCCACCAAGTGAGGAACCTGATGAGAATACACAGTGCGATGGTTTGGTTTTCGCTGCTTTCCTTTATGACGGCATCCTGTGTCGTGGAGCGCGATGATCACAGACGCGAGTTGACTTCGTTCTACGTCGAGGTGGTTGCGCCGCCTTCCGGGTGTCAGGCCACCGAGGATGACCCCTGTCCCTTTTCCCTGGATCCGGTGACCGTCCACCTCAAGATCACGGCGCTTCGCCCGGATGGCACCATGGACACGGACTACAACGATACCGTGGCCCTCGCTTTGGTGCCATCAGGCATGTGGCCGAACGGAACCCCAGACACATATGGTCTTCCTGGCCAGGTGGCTGGCGAGCAGGCCGTCAAGATCGTGACCATCCAAAATGGGCAGGGGGCCGACGTCCCGGTGACGTTTCAAGCGGGCTTCGACGTGATGCAGATTATGGTCGAAGACCTTGGATATCGTCCGAAGCAAGTAACGAACGAGTGCCTCACGCATGGTGCGGACTGTCCTGCCTGTTGGTCCTCGGGGCACGCGGAATTGGGAACGGGTTGCCTGAGCACGGATGATGACAATCCTGAGGCGGGAACCGGCGCGGTGGGCGTGTCCAGGGATTTCGTATTCGATACCCCAACCGTGGCAGACGTCCAGCGGGTGGACAAGGACCATATCGATGAGTCACCCCTTTCGGGGTATCGGGTCCTGATCGAAGGGGACAATGCCAATGATTTTTCCAGCCTCAACGATTGTGTGGACGGCCAAGGTCACACGCGTGCCCTGCTCGTGGTGACTGCGGTGACCACTCAAGGGTTCTACCTGACGGACGTGTGCAACAACGGGGGGCCGTTGCTGGCAACGGACACATGGCGAGATTTTGGCTCAATCTATGCATTCAACTTCAATTCGCCCGAGAATTTGAGGACCGGCGATTGCATTACACTTCTCCAAGGGGGGGAAGATGATTTCAACGGATTCACCGAGTTGAAAAATCCGGCCTGGTCGGATCCGACCTGTATCGACGGGCAAGCCGGTTGCCCCCCCGCCTGTGCGCAGTTTCTGCCCGAACCACTGGTTTTGGATGGAGCAACGATCCGGGATGACTTTGCCATGGAGAAGCTCGAGGCGTCGCTTGTTGCCGTCCAGAATGTCACCGTCGGGCATTCCGCCCGCTGTGACACGAACGGAAACGGCCAGGTCGATTACGATGTACCCGAGGAAAAACAATGCAAGTTCGACTGTGAGGACGATCCGGCCTGCTGGGTCTATGAAACGTACACCCAGTATTTCCAGTATACAGTTGACGTGGATGGCCAGGAACTGGCCGTCGTGACGCAGGGGGTCGTTCCGTTCGACCCGAACGAGCACGAGGGAGAGACGATTTCCTACATTGCCGGGACGCTCAAGCAACTTTCCTTTGGCGGCCCGCCTTGGATCCTGTTGCCGCGCACGGCGGACGATTTTAGACAGTAGTGGGTTCGGCGCCGTCCGAACGCAGCAAGGAGGTGAGACGTGTCAAAGTATCGGCGGATCAATCTCGCGGTGATGGCAGGTTTGTTGCTATGGAGCCAGACGGCCCGGGCTGGTGACTTTGTGGACACCCGGTTGACGTTTACGTTTGGTGACGACAATTTCCTGGCCAAGGCCGGAGAGACCACCGTAGACAGCCCGCTCGTCGGGTTTGGGGATCGGCCGGGGTACAAGCTGTTCTTCGACAACCTGGACAGCCAGTACACGGGGCGAGAGAATCTGTTGCATCTCGTTCTTTATAAAAAGCTTCCTGGCTTTATTACCGGACTTTCCACCGAAACGGCTATCGTGGTCAAGGCGGACTTCTCCGACGCCTCGAACATTCGGTTCCTCGATGATGGCACGTACCTGCGGGTGGCCTATGATTTTTCCAGGGGAATGAGGCAACACGCTCCGATGTTCGACGTGACCATGTTTCCCATTTCCACCGATCGATTCCGCGTTGGCTATCTGTACAGCCTGACCTGGGGGGGCGCCTCCATTTTCCCCGCGGCCAAGAGCAACCTTACCCCTGGCGTGAAGTTGGGTTTCAAATGGGCCAGTGGCTACGCTTTTGCAGGCATGAAGACTGCGCGAATCCTGACCAACCCACCCCCTGGGGGAAATGGTGAGACGAGCCTGGGCCGTGAAGCAGAGACCGTCTATGGCGGCCTCGCCGGAGTCGGCGTGGAATTGCCCGGCAGGGTCAAGATCGAGCTGTCCGGTGGTTTTTTCGATATGGGCGACAACCCGAATAATGGCGTCGAAGGACAAACCGTCCAGACGTTCGGCGGGTCCATGCGGCTGTCACAGCACAAAGGCATGCCCATCGGAATTTCTACGGACTTGCGCCTCTATCGCACGGATTCGGCGTTTTTGGACTCCATTGGTCGGAAGGAAACCTATGGCCCTGGTTTTTCCTATCAGGTGTCTCTCGAAGGCACCCTCGTCGGACAGACGCTCGAAGACCCAGACCACTTCGGCACCACCAAGGTCCAGAGTGCTTATGCCGGGGCGTTTTCCGCCAAGATGAAATGGAAGTATCTGCGGGCCCATTTGACCACGTTTCTCCGTTCTGTTCCGTTCATCTTGCTCAACGTGCCGAGCTTTGTTCCCTACCAGGCGTTGTCGCCCGAGACCAAGGCGACCCCGCAGGTTTTTGTGGCTCTGGGGGCGGATTGGTACGTGGCCAGTCGACATTTGACCTTTGGCGGAATGGTGGGCTCCATGGTCGTCCCGGCCACCATGGAGACGACTCTGACAGGAAGCATGGGCGGACAACCGGTGGTGCTGGGCCGCAAAGTGCTCGTGATTCGGGACGAAGGAGACTTCTCCGTGTTGCCCGACGGGAAGAAGGCGAAGCCCATCACCGCGCTCAAAGGGTCCATCAAGTGGGACCTTTCCAACATGATGACACTCATGGCGGTGGTCATCTTGCAGTATGACCACAACTTTACGAATCTGGTCACCCTCCATAACGGCACCGCCGCCTTGGATTACGAGAAGCCCTGGCGATTTGGCGCGATGGTTTTTTCTCAGGCCCGATTCTAGTACAAGCCGGATCGAGAAACGTTCTTGCCATGTCGAGGAAGCAAAGCACGAAACGACGGGCAACCTCGCCAGCGCAAACCAGCCCAGCCGGTCGTGACACAAGGGGCGGCGAGCCCTTCAATAATCCGTTCCAGCGGCTCAAGGGGGAACTCGCAGGGGGGGCGTCCAAAGAGGCCTCTCAGCCATCGCGGCAGAATGGCGAGCGCAAAACGGGCGCGTTCGAGGCGGATGCGCGCCCGACGTTGTCGAAAACCGGCCCGTCGGATCCTCCTCGTGACGTCCGGCCTACAGACGACGCGCTGTTTTGGCAGGAGATGGCAGGGGTCGATCGGTTTGATCGAGAGAGGGGGGCTGGGCGAGTGCCCCTTGCTCCCGGGCCACTTGTGGGCCGTAGGCCGAACGAGGACGCCGAGGCCTTTGCCGAATTGATGGATCTCGTCGATGGACAGGTGGCCTTCGACATTTCCGACACGGAAGAATTCGTCGAAGGGATCGCGAAAGGGCTGGATCGTAGATTGCTTCGTCGCCTGAAGCGAGGGGAATATTCCGTCCAGGCGCATTTGGATCTGCATGGCATGGTCCGTGATGAAGCCAAGGGCAAGGTGCGGAGTTTTCTGCTCAAAGCCCGTGGTGATGGGTTGCGCTGCGTGCTCGTGGTGAGTGGCCGGGGGAAGCATTCAGAGGGCAAAGATCCGGTTCTCAAGCGTGAACTCGTCGGCTGGCTCACACACAAAATCCTGGGCCGTTACGTTCTGGCCTTCTGTTCGGCGCGACCGTACGACGGAGGGGCCGGCGCGGTATACGTGCTCTTGCGGCGTCAGGGATCGAAGGGCTGAGTTCGGTTTGTTCGACCAACCAATGGAAACGCGGGGCCGTGAGCATCCGAGCCTTGTTGTTCGAGCGGTGTCATCCAGGGTTCGGCAGAGGAGGTTTGGGTAGGACCTGAGCGTTCCTGCTTCGTGGTCTACCGCGTGGTCGAAGGCGTGGGCCGCACGCCGTGGTGTCGGCGGCGGCGGCGGTGGTGGTGGTTTCGAAGGGGCCGGCGTGTGGCCCAGGATCCTTTTGATACGCGCAGGGCGAAGGATTCTGCGGCCTCCGGGATGGAGCCCGAAATCTCCACCTTTTGTGGTCGTCCAGGGTCCAGGCGCTCGATGGTCTTTGACAGGACGCCAGCGACCCGGTCCTGTCCGTCCTGCAGAAGTGCCTCGATACGCAGTTTGCTGACGGGTTTCAAGGTCGAAAGGGTGATGGTCAAGGTGAGGTGGTCGTCGCTTCTGTGCTTGGCGTCGAGCACCACCACGACAAAGGGATCGACGTCTTCGGGCCGGCTTGTCACGTGCTTGGGGACCAGGCGGAGACGGCTGTTGCGGCTGTCGATAGATGCACGAAAATGTGCGAAGAAATTTGCACCAAGTCGGCCAGACATTCCCTCGTGGACGCAGGAGGAACAAAGCGCGACGGCGATCTGCGAGACCCGCGCGGAGCCCACTGAGAGCCAAGGGACTACGACCACTGGGTGTTTTCGGTCGTCGTTTGGAAGCCCCGTTGGTACGGACGGCGCCTGGGCGAGTACGGAGATGCCCAGCCGAGTAGCTGCTTCCTGGGACAGGATGGTTCTCGTGGCTCGAGGATC
Organism: Deltaproteobacteria bacterium; assembly: GCA_021162935.1. GTDB lineage: Bacteria > Myxococcota_A > Polyangia > HGW-17 > SLPX01 > JAGGXR01. Next base: position 48,209 of record JAGGXR010000112.1, on the reverse strand, counting down.
CAGGAGGAGGATGGCCTGGCGACCATGTGGCCCGAACTTGGCCCGAACGAGCCACGCACCCTGTTTTTTGACGAGGTTGGTTTCGTGGCGACGGTCCCGTCCAAGATCTTCGGGAAGGCTCGTTGCGGAGGGGCGATACCAGGTTCTGCCCATGTTGGCGAGTTGGGTGACTTCTGGGGGGTGGATTTGGTCGTTTTTCCCGTCGTCGTTTTTCTTATTTTGGGGCGTTGTCTTGAATCCGGAGAGTATGACGGACAACTGATCGGTTACCGTTTCGAGTCCTTGTGCTTGGGATGATTCCGATCCGAACAAGAGGCGAGCAGGCCAAGGGCCGTGCCAGCGGACCATGCGTGCGGTCCGTTGGGGCACGGCCAGGCTCAGGCCAACCGAGGCAAGCAAGAACGGAGCCGCAAAAACAGCGAGCCACCAATGGAAGGCCCGCCGACCGGACATGGGCCGGACGGCCCAAACAGCGAGAGCCACGGGGATGCCGACGGCCACGAGCAACGCGGAAGATCCAAGCAGCCAACCCTCGCCAAGACCCGCAGCCATGTAAGATGTGATGACGATGAACCCGACCAGGAACAGGAAGACAGTGCCCAAGAGAGCCAAGATATCCAGCGGGAGCCCCGACAGGGTAAACGGATGGCGGTGGAGGGCCTTGGTGGTTTCGAACTTGGGTCGCTTGCCGCGCTTGCCCCCCTCCCATCGGCCGCCGATAGGCTCGGTTTGGATGCCTTTGTTTTGCGTCATCTCACGACTCGATGTGCCGGCCGAGTTTTTTCTGGGCCGATCCGGTTTGGGACAGGAGTTGCCCGATGTGGTTGGCCATCACTCCTCCATCTGGCGGAGATGGCTCTTGGCGAGTTTGACCCATAGGCCGTCTTCGTCGGGATCCAAGGCAATGTATCGCTCGAAATGCTCTCGTGCCTGGACGCGGCTGCCAACGCGTTCCAAGGTCAATGCTAGATTGAAATGGGCATCGGGAAACTCGGGGCAGGTGGCCACGACCCGTCGGTACTCGGCGATGGCCAGATCGGTGTTTCCTTCTCGATCATGGATATTGGCCAGGTTGTACCGGGCTTCGGGCTGGTCGGGGTCCAGGGCAATCGCACGTTCATAGTGCGCGCGTGCATCGGCGGTGCGGCCTGTTCGGTAATAGATGTTGCCGAGGTTCGTGTGGGCCGCGGCCATGGAGGGATCGAGATCGAGACATCGTCGGTAGGCGTCAGCGGCGCGATCGAGCGTGTCATCGTCCTGGTCGGCGGCGAGGCCTTCGGAGAACCAACGATAGGCGGATTGGCGTGGTGGCTGGTCGAAGGTTTCGGGCGGCTGCACATCTTCGGGCTGCGGCACGAGCCGGTCCCGAATCGGTCGACCGAGATCCAAGAGTTGCACCACTTCGTCTTTGAGGTGCCCGGTACTAAAGTCGAGGAGCACCTGTTTGGTCTCGGGCTCGAACGCCACGTCGTCGGACACCACAGTGACCCGTTCTCCGTCGGAACGAATTCTGAGTCGACTGAGCGGTTTGTCTACGGTCGGCAGCCCCTGACGCAAGGCAGAGAGATTTTTACGGACCTTTTGGAGGCTCAACCCGCTTTCAATGAGTTCGACGGCGGTCTTGATTCCGATGAGATCCTGGAACGTATAGAAACTTCGATTGCCGTTTCGGATCGATGGATTGATGAATCCTGTTTGGGCCCAATAGCGGAGGCGGCTGACCGTGAGCCCGAAGATCCGAGCAACGTCTCGCACCGAGTAGAGGTTCGTCGGTTCGTTGTCCTGTTTGGCCATGGTTTCTCATTGGACCGACCGAGCCGCGGGACTCGGATCTGTTCGCGCCGAGGCGAAAACCTCCCGTTTCATTGGAAATCGAGTGTAGCTCAGGGCAGCATGGTTGACAAGGCCTGCGTTTGCAGGCAGCGCGGCACCTGGCTGGAGCCGCGGCGTTCGCTTCGGGTCAGCGGCGTCTGCGGGGAGAAGTCGCGTGCAGTCGTGAGGCTACGGTAGCCTCCACGTCCAGGTCGATGAGGATCTGCTCCTTTTGGGCATGGGTCTTGATCTCGATCTCGACAGAAGAAAGACGCCTGCCCGCCAGCCGTTCGGCCTCGGTCTGAGCGATCTGCTTGAGGGCGGAAAGGAGCGCGGGTTCCGAGATGCAGCGATGCGCAAGCTCGATGGCCGTTGCTGCATCGAGGGGGTTTCTGACGAACGGCTCCGCTTGGCGCAGGTCGATGGTCAGCATGGTGCTGCCATCGTAGCGCAGAGGGCCGTTTCGAGGCTGTGCGAGTTGTCCTTCGCTCAATTTGCGGGCACCAGCCAGGAGAACTTCCATGGCGGCCAGGTTGAGGGTTTCGACGATTTTTCGTCGAAACAAAGGAATTCGAACGACGCGAGCCATGGGTTTCCGGTCGTCTACCCCTGGCCGGTTCTTTTTGTTCCTGTCCACGGAATCCTCCACGTGCCGTTGTTGGCGCAGGGCGACGGCGGCCCCACACGGGTTGAAGTTTCCTGTTCGAGTTGTACGCGTACTACATGTGCAACACTATACTACATCATGCAAAAAAGTCGAAAAATCATGCAAAAAAGTCGAAAAAATGGTGATTCGGAATGTAAGGAGCCGTGGGAGTAGATGCCGAGATCGTCTGTCAGGATGGTCGGCATTGAGCGGAAACGCTTTCTGGCGGCTGTTTTTTTTCTGATACGTCTCGTTTTGTTTGGAGCGACCCTGGCCCCGTGATACATATGGCGCGTTTGGGGCGCGGGGGGCCGTGTCGCGGTCCCGGCCCATCGGGGCAGAAGTTGATTCATGCACGGAGGTGGTAGAAGCCATGGTTTCACAGATTGTTTTTTCTGCTTTGGTGCTCTTGGCGTTTGGCATCTTTGGCTGGAGCGTTCAGCGGTTTGTCCGGGACATGCTCTTCGGCCAGCCCGAAAACAGGTTCGACCATTTGGGAACCCGATTTTGGGGGTTCATCAAGTACTTCCTTTTCCAAAGGAAGGTTGCGGACATACCCAGCAAAGGGTATCCGGTCAAGAATAGCTTCCATCATCCGCTCATTTTCTGGGGCTTTCTGATCATCTCGGCAGAGACCCTGGAGATGATCATCACAGGGGTGTCCGGTCTCCAGGACCCGTACAAGTATATTCTTGGAACCTTGCTCTACCGGTGGTTCCGGATCGTTGTGGACCTGACGAACTTCGTTGTTTTCTTTGTGATTGTCTATGCATTTCTCCGGCGCATCTTCATTAAGCCGCGGCTGATCCCGCTCAACTTCGATGCGTCCCTCATCCTTGGGATGATTGCGGCCCTGACGCTCACCTATCACACCATGCAGGCCTATACGATTCAGCGTGAGCGCAGCCGGTCCGAGGTGAAACAACGAGCCGTCACAGCAGCAATGGTTCAGTCGGCCAAGTCAGCCTCTTCTGAGAATATCGCGAACATTGGGCGAGAAGCCCCGATTTCGGACTATTTGTCCTATGTCTTGCCAAAGCTCAAACCGAACACTGCTTTCGTTGTGGTCAAGGTCAATTGGTGGATCCACCTCCTCATCGTGCTCTTTTTCCTGAATTACTTGCCCTATTCGAAGCATATCCATCTCCTGGGGGCCTGGGCGAACATTTTCTTTAGAAAGCTGGGGCAACGGGGCGTTATGCCCAAGATCGACCTGGAAGGGGACGAGGACGAGGACGAAGACGAAGAACCGGCCTGGGGCGTGGAGCGTTATGAGCAGTTTACCTGGAAGGAACTGCTCGACACCTATTCCTGCACGGAATGCGGCCGTTGCACGAACCACTGCCCCGCCAACCTGACGGACAAGCCGCTTTCTCCCATGGTGCTCATGCACGACATTCGGTACGAGATGCTCGAAAAGGGCGCGCTGATGCTCAAGAAGAAGGCCGCCAAGGACGAGAAAGAGGCCGAGGCGATCCAGAAGAAGATCGACGAACTGCCGCCGATGGTCCAAAAAGGGGCGATCGAGGACCCGACCAAGGGCCGCATTGCCGACGAAACCCTGTGGTTCTGCACGACCTGTGGTGCATGCCAGGAGGTTTGTCCGGTCTTCATCGACCACCCGAACGCCATTTTGCGGATGCGGACAAATCTCGTCTTGGCACAGGAAAACAGAGTTCCTGCCGAATTGGCGAATGCCTTCCAGGGGATGGAACGAAACGGCAACCCCTGGGGGCTTGGCTCGGACAGTCGGTTCGACTGGGCCGAAGGTTTGGACGTTCCCGTGTTTGGGGAGCTGGACGATCCAGAGTCGGTGGAGTACTGCCTGTTTATCGGCTGTGCGGGTAACTATGATATGAGGGCACAGAAGCAGGCCAAGGCCGCGATAGACGTGCTCAAGGCAGCCAAGGTGAACTTCGCCGTACTGGGCCCAGAAGAGGTCTGCTGCGGGGATTCGGCGCGGAGGGGCGGCAACGAGTACCTGTTCCAGATGCTGGCCGATCAGAACGTCGAGACCCTCAAAGAGTACAAGGTGAAAAAACTGATCACCGGCTGTCCCCATGGATACCATACGTTTAAGAACGAGTATCCACAGTTCGGCGGGGATTTCGAAGTGCTGCATCTCAGCCAGTTTATCGTGGACCTCATGGCGCAGGGTCGGCTCAAGGTGGACACCTCCGTGGGCAAGAAGATGACGATCCATGATTCCTGCTACCTCGGCCGTTGGAACGGCATCTATGACGAGCCTCGCGTCATCGCGCGATCCGTTGCTGGCTCGCAGGGTTTCGTGGAACTGCCCAGGCATGGCTCTCGCAGCTTCTGCTGCGGTGCTGGCGGCGGCCGTTTCTGGATGGAGGAGGATTCTCCGCGGATCAACGAAGATCGCGCCAAAGAGATCGTGGAATCTGGAGCAGACGTGGTGGCCGTGGCCTGTCCGTTCTGTATGACGATGATTTCGGACGGACTCAAAAGCCTCGACAAGGAGGACGCCGTCCAGGTTTTGGATATCGCCGAATTGGTGGCGCAATCTCTTGGTGCCACGGCGACCGTGAAGGCTGACGACAAAGCCGAGGGCGCGACGGAGTCGGACAAGGAAGAAACCTCCGAAAGCTGACCGATTTTGCTTGTGAATTCCTGTCGTGAGATCATCGTTTCTCCCCAAAAAGGCCCTTCCTATCCGGTGGTCGTCGGGGTCGGTCTGTGGGCTCGTGCGGTGGCCACCATTCCGCCCGGGCGCGTCTGCCTCATTGCGGATCGGACTGTCTTCGACCTGTATGGCCCGTCATTGGTAGGGGCGCTGGAGCGGACCGGGCGTGCACCGGTTAAAGTGACATTCCCTGCAGGGGAGAGGAGCAAGACCCGGCGGACAAAAGTCGGTATCGAGGACAGGATGCTCGCCGAAGGCCTGGGCCGGGATACGGTAGTGCTCGCCCTTGGCGGCGGGGTGACGTCGGATCTCGCCGGATTCGTGGCCGCAACCTACATGCGAGGGGTTCCGTATGTGAACATGCCTACGAGCCTTCTTGCCATGGTGGACGCCACGGTCGGAGGTAAAACGGCTGTGGATACGGCGGCAGGCAAGAATCTGGTCGGAGCCTTCCATCAGCCGTCCATGGTCTTTGTGGATCTGGCGAGCCTTGCGACCCTGCCCCGAGAAGAAACGTGGTGTGGCCTGGCGGAGATGGTCAAGCATGCAGTGGTCGCAGATGCTGGGTACCTCTCCTTTCTCAAGCAGAAGGCGGCGGCTTTGTGGCGGGGTGAGCCCGACATCTGCTGTGAGGCGGTCTGCCGGTCCATAGAAATCAAGGCGGCAGTCGTGTCCCAGGACACGACGGAACAAGGGGTGCGGCGAGTGCTGAACTTCGGCCACACCGTCGCCCATGCCCTCGAACAACAAGCGGGGTGGCGGTTGAGCCACGGAAAGGCCGTCGCTGCCGGGATGGCGGTGGAGGCGGAGGTGGCGTTCCTGCTCGGCCTGCTGGCCGCAGACGACCGGGATGTGTTGCTCGGGGTTCTGCGTGAAGTCGGGATTTGGCATGTGCCGACGTTCCCAGACCCCGATCGACTCGTCCATGTTATGAGCTGGGACAAGAAGGCGTTTGGGGGAAAGATTCGGATGGCGCTTCCAGAAGCTGTGGGGCGTATGTGTTCCGGAAATGGCGAGTGGTCGGTGGAAGTGGCGCCGGATTTGGTGCTGACCGCCTTGCGTCGTGTCTGGGGCGTATAGGGGAATCATCGCGGCAAAGGTGGTCGGCGTCGACCGACCGGAAGAACAGGGCGTTTCCCATACCGGGGGCACCGCGATCATCGGGTGTTACAGGAATCTGTGATGTGAGGGGGGGCAGAAGAGAAACTGGATCTAGCCTTCGTTTCGAGGTACCTTCCTGGCTGGTTGAACAGTTCTAGTGATCTGCTGACATCGAGAGGGTGAGCCGTGGGCACAAAGAAGAAGAGTGAAAGCAAGAAGACCAAGGCATTGGGTCCGAACAAGCAGAAGTCGGATCCCGAACCTCGGCTTCCGTCCGTTGGGGAGGAACCAGAAAATGAAGAGCGAGGGGATGTTTCCTCGATTTTCGAACTGAGTGACTCGCAGATCGTGGAAATTGGCGACGATCAGGACGGTAACGGGTTCGACTTGAGTGTCTGGGCTGCCCTGCGGGAGAGCTACGTTAGCGAGTTGACCGTTCAGCCAAAGGGAGAGGTCCGGCGAAGCGCCCGGCTGCTCTATGAGATCGGGCGTCTGGATGAGGAGGTTTTTCGGGATGGGGCTTCGGCGCAGGCCCAGTACAAGAAGGCCTCTTTGTCGGGGCTTGTGCTGGTCACCGAGGCGCTCCGACGGCGTTACGTTCTCATGGGGGCATGGGGGGATGTGGTTGCGACCATCGAAGCAGAAATCAAGGCGACGGATGAAGAGTCTTCCAGAGCGGTCCTTTGGGAGTGGGCCGGAAGGATCTACGCCGATCAGCGGGCGGATGTGAAACGTGCCGGGCTGGCATTTTCCAAGGCGCTCAAGCTCGATGGTGCCTATCAAGCCACCAATTTTTCCCTCGTGGAACTCCATTCGAAAGGATACGACCATAAAGCGAGGGTCAAGGCTTTGCTCCAGGCGGCATCCGTCACGGCGGATCCAGATTTTCGATCAGCCCTCATCGGGGAGGCCGGGTTCGTTACCCTGGATCGGCTCAAGAATCAGGATCAGGCGACGGAGCTCTTCCTGCAAGCGGTCAAGGCGAATCCCCACAACGAGGGCGCCAGGATGTCCCTGGAGCGTCTGCTGCATCAGCAACAACGATGGGGCGATCTGATTGACGTCTTGGTCCAAGAGGCCGATCTTTGTGGTGACATGGAGCTGAATTTTGCGAATCGGTTCCTGGCCGGTTGGCTTGCCTGGACGAAGCTCCAGGACGTGGATCGCAGTGCCGAACTCCTTGAACAGGCGTCGGCGCTTCGTCCCGATGTGCAATTACCTCTGTGGGAACTCGTTGCTCTCTACGAGCAGGCGGGCAAGTGGCAGGCTTTGGCGTCGGTTCTGGACCGATTGGTGGTGCAGATCGAGGCGTCGGGCGCCGCAAGGGATGTTGCGACGTTGTACTACAAGGTCGGGGCCATCCGACAGAATCGACAGGGGGATGCGGCTGGTGCCATTGAGGCATATCGAAAAGCGCTCAATGTGTGGCCAGGAGACTTCCCGGCCCGGCGGGCCCTTGCCAAGCATTATCGCCAGCAGCAGGATTGGTCGGCGCTGGTCGCTTTGCTTGAGGTGGAGGTCCAGGTCCTCGAGGACTCTAGGCAGCGGGCGGCGGTGGCTTTGGAGCTTGCCGACCTGATGGAATATCGGCTCGAAAAGACGGATCGCGCCATTCACCTGTACTTGTTGGCGCATGCTCTGGAGCAGGGGCGCGGTCGTGCGTTTCGTTCCCTCGATAGACTGTTTACGATGCGCGAAGAATGGGATCGTCTTTCTGAAGTGCTTCGAGCCGAAATCCAGGCCTGCACCGATCCTGCGAGAACGATTGCACTGACCAAACGGCTTGCTGGGATTCTGGAAGAGCGGCTCGATCGTCCGGAGGAAGCCGTTCAGCTCCTGTCTGGCTTGACCGACCTTCTGACCACGGTCCAACCCAAGATGCTTGCCCACCGTGAATCCTTGATGGGTCTCGCCAGGCTCTACGAGCGTCTAGGCCGCTGGAAAGATCTCGTGGCCGTGCTTGTGGCACAGGAGGGTCTGACTAAAGACGTCGAAGAGAAGTGTTCACTTCTGTCTCAGGCTGCTGCGATTGCCGATGGGAATCTGGAGGACGAAGAAACGGCCAAGACGTTGTATCGAAGGGTTTTGGAGGTAAACTCTGGGTATCTGGATGCGCTTTCGGGTCTCGGCCGCCTCCTGCATCGGCAGGGACGATGGGAAGAGCTGGTCGAGGTGTATCATCTGCAGCGCAAGACCTGCCGTGCGAATCAGGATGTGGCCGACGTTCTTTATAGAATGGGGCAGCTTCTGGAAACGAAAATGGCGGATATCAATGGGGCCATCCGAAATTATCGCCAGGCCATCGAGGCAGAGTCGGACCACGTGCCCGCACAGGATGCATTGGGCGATCTCCTGGTGCGGTCGGAGCGCTGGGAAGACTATATCGAGTTTCTGGATCACCTGGCAGAAGGCGCAGATCCGTCACGACATGCCGTGTCTAGCCTCCGGGCCACACTTATCTTGGCGGATCGCCTCTCGCGGCCCGAAGGTGCGGCCAAGCGGTTCGAGTCGGTCTTGTCTGTACCAGCGGTGGCAGACGTGGCGCTCCTCGCCTGGGAACGCGTTCTGGCGCAGCGAGGGGACTGGGAGGGGCTGGCGGCCGTCCTGGAGAAACAGCTTGAGATTGGGGCGTGGGATGCCGTCCGCACCGGGTTGCGACTGTCGGTGTTGAGCCGATACCTCCGTCCGGATAAGGAACGTGCGTTGAAGGACCTGGCGGAGGTTCTTGCCCTGGAACCCACCAATCGGGAGGCGCTGTTGAGTGAACAGGAGCTCCTGCGAAAGGGGGCCCCGCCGGATCGTTTGGCCGCCGCCGTGATCAGTCTGGCTGATGCGCTTTCGGACCGTGCAACCGCCGTGGCCCTGCTCAAGCAGAAAATTGCATGGGTGGGACAGGATGGTTCTGAGGCGGGGGGTGAGGCTGCCGTGGCTCGCCGCATTCTGGACGCCGTGCCTTCCGACAGAGAGGCCCTGGAAACCTTGGATCGCCTGGCGGTCGAAGCAGGGAACGATGAGGCCCTGGTGGACGTGTGTCGTATGGAAATCGCGCATCTGAAGCGCGGTGCCGAAGACGCCGGGGCAGCCTATGTTCGTCTGGGGGATATCCTGTGGCGGCTTGGTCGCCTCGACGAGGCTGCCATGGCCTTTGAACGGGCAAGGACCGTGCATGGAGACGACCTGCCTGCGGTGCGCAGCTTGAGAATGGTTCGTCAACTTCAGGGCAAGCAGAAAGATGTGGCGGAGCTCCTACTCGAAGAGAGTTGTCTGTGCGGAGACGAAAAGGCTGCCATGGATGCGTTGATGCGCGCCGGAGACATTTGGTTGATCGAATTCGTGGATCCGGCCAAGGCGGAGGAGGCCTACCAGAAGGTTTTCGAAATGAATCCAGGCCATGATGTGGCCTTCGGGCGACTGACGTCGCTGTTGTCGTCACGGGACGCCTATCAGGAGCTGACGGACCTGTATCGGCGGCGGATCGCGCACATTGAAGCAGCGGCGCGGCCCGATCTCATGATCGAGCTTGCCCGGGTGCTCATGGAGCACCTAGAAGACAATCCGGGAGCCAGTTCCGTGCTCGAGGAGGTTCTTTCCTTGAGACCGGATGACAAGAAGGCGTTGGAGGCCTTGGCCGTGCTGTACCCCAGCACGCGGCGTTGGCGCGAAGCTGCCCGTGTCATTGAGCGCCTTGCAGAAATCTCACGGAGTGACGCCGAGGTGGTCGATTATCTCTTGCGCCTTGCGGAGATTGAAAAGGATCATCTCCACGAAGCACAGAAGGCCATCGAGGTCACTGAGAAAGTTTTGGAACGCGATTCGGAAAACCGCCAGGCAAGGGAAATGCTGGTAGATTTGGCGTTGAAGCTCGGGCAGTGGGAACAGGCGGCTACGGGGCTCGCCGACCTTGCGGAGTCTTCGGTGCCCGCACAGCGAGCCGCATGGCTGATCAAACTGGCGGATGTTACGTCTCGTGGCCTCGCCAAGCCCGACGAGGCCCAGGAGTACCTCGTTCGCGCCGCAGCGTTGTGTCTTTTAGCTCCGGAGGCCATCGAAGAACTCGATCGTTTCTTCGACGAGCGAAACGACCCAGCTGGATACGACGCGCTCCTGGGGCGCGTTTTGGAGGAGGCTACATCGGATCGTCCGGGCAGCACGGCTTTGCGGCTGGCCCGAGCCAGAAATTTGTCCAGACGACTGCTCAAGCCCGAACTTGCTGAAACGGAAGTGCAGAAGGCCCTGGCCGAGGACCCCGAATCGGTCGAGGCCCGACTCGAAAGTGCGGCCCTTCATCTGTGGGCCGACCGGGACGGGATGGCCCTTGCCGAATACAAAGGCGTTCTCAAGAGGGACCCAGTTCGATACGAGGCCTATCGTGGGTTATGTCAGGTCTTCGATAAGCGGGGCGAGGTGGACCGTGCGCATTGTGCCGCTCAGGTGCTTTGCGTGTTCGACCAGGCGACCGAGGAGGAAGAGGCGGCAGCGGAAAAAGCCGCGGTGGCTATGGAGAATGCGGCTCCGTTGCCTGGCAGTCTCAGGCCGGACGTGATCGTGGAACTGATGTCGCCGGAGGCAGAGCCGATGGCCGCCCGCAACCTGCTGTTTGCGGTTGCACCCTATCTGCACGGGATGTTTTCCAGAAGGCTCGCCGGCCGAGAAATGGGTGACATGGACGAAATTCGACCCGACCATCCGTGGTATCAGATTGCTTCGGATGCCGCACTGCGTGTCGGGCTCGATCGTTTCGAAATCCTCGTGGATCGGTCTTTGGGCCATCGTTCGGTGGTCATCCCAGGCAATACGCCCGCCTTGGTTCTTGGTGAGAAATTGATGGAAATGGCACAGCCCAGGACGTTTGGTTTTCTTGTTGGTCGTGCCTGGGCGCAAGCAGTGACAGGTTCCGCCTTTCTCGAATGGGCGGATCTCCACGAGTTGGAGCTGGTCCTTGCCGGAATCGTCAGTCAATTCGATCGGGAATTCGGACAGGACCTGGCTTCGCGCAGTGACCTGGCAGAGCGCGGCAAGGCGTTCATGAAGCAGGTGCCGAGACGCGTTCGAAAGTCCATCGAAGAGCCGGCCTTGGTATACGCACAGGCCGGTGCTGTTGGAATGGCCACATGGCAGGAGGCGGCGCGTACGACGGCGGTTCGTGTCGGCCTATGTGCCTGCGGAGACCTTCGAGGCGCCGCGGAGGTTCTGCGTGCCGAAAAGGCGGATGACGACGTTCTGACAGGATTGCTTTTGTACAATATTGGGTCTCGGCTCGTTCGCGCCCGGGAAGCCTGTGGAGCCGTCGTGGCGCGCTAAAGTATTCGGGTAAGACAGGTTGTTTGCCATCGTGCGAGTCGGTTCAGGCGGTCGGCGGTCGAAATCGGATCGGGGTCGGGTTCTATGTTTCCCGGTTCTGCGGCAGATCGTGAAGGGGAAGTCGGATCCAGAAGGTGGTCCCTTGCCCTGGTTGAGACTCCACGGTAATGGTCCCTTGTAGGTCGGAAACGATCTGGTGAACAATGGCCAAACCGAGTCCGGTTCCAGATTTTTTTGTGGAGAAGAACGGCTCGAAAATGTGATCAAGTGCTGCTGGGTCGATTCCGACTCCTTGATCTCGCACAGACAGAACCGCGTCATGGCCTTGTCGCCGAATTTCGATGAAGACGGGCCCCCCTTTCGGCATGGCGTCGCGTGCGTTGGTGAGGAGGTTCCAGTGGACCTGCCGAAGTGAAGCGGGATTCACTTCGACCATGACGGAATCCGGGGCGACGAGGTCGATCGAGATGGGGGGATCGGTTTTGTCTTGGGCGAGGAGGAGCGTGGCTTCTTTCATTTCCTCGACCCAGTCTACGACCTCACAGCGGCCCTTGTCTGGCCGTGCCACGGTCAAAAGATTGGAGACGAGACGATCGAGGCGTTCGATTTCTCGCAGCGCAATGGTCACCAGGCGTGTATCTTCTGTGTGTTCCTCGTCCTGCGGGATGTCCTGGCCGAGGAGTTCGATGGCGCCTGATATGGAGGCGAGAGGATTTCTCACTTCGTGGGCGACGCCCGAGGCGAACCGGCCGAGCATGGCTAGGCGCTTGGCGCGTTGAACCGTTTCCTGCATTCGTTCCAGCTCTCTGCGATCGGACAGAAGATAGACCCGCCCCTGCTCCTTCCCGTCTGGGCCCAGGATAGCAGAGACCGTCAACTCCACGGGAACAGTCATGTCTGAATGCTTGATTTCGATTCTTGATGTGCTAGGTGGACCATCCAGTTGCGGCAGGACATCTTTGATGTTCCGATGCTTGATGTCATCGGGCGATGCACCCACGATGGTTTCCACCGCTGGGTTTGCGGTGACGACGGTGCCCTCAGCATCGGTGCTGATGAGGCCCGTGGTCAGGTTCCGAAGGATCTGTCGGTGGTGGGCGGCCAGCCGGGTTAGGGCCTCTTTGTGTATCGACACCTGGGTATCTGCCTGCCTGAGTTGTTCAGACATCTGGATGGCCAGAATGGTCACGGCCGCGATGGCGGCCAGATTGACCCCGATGTTGCGAAAGAGGGATTCGGGTGATGGTTCCCAGGGCGGCATGGTTTGTCCGGGAAGAGGCGGGAGTTGGTGGAAGTAGCCCAGCATGGAAACGGCCAAGAACATCGCCAGAGAACTCACCATGGCAATTGTTGCACCGGTTCGTCCATCGACCACGGCCGCCGCCACGATGATTAGGGGGTAGAGGATGCTGAAGCCGGATCCTGCGCCGCCCGTGGCGTGGACGGCGAACGAGGTGGCCGCCAGGTCCAGCGCGAGCTGCAGGTAATAGAATCGTCGACGATTGTGCACACGGTTGGCCAGGATGCCGTAAACAATGGAGACGGTGTACAGGGAGATGATCACGAAGAGCACGATACGGGAGAAGTCCGAGTCCAGGTTCAGGGGCGTCTTTGACGCTACATTGGCCACGACCACACCAGCAAGGATCACGGTGAGCGTGATGACCCGGAAGAGCATGATGGAGCTGAGACGGGACATGGAAATGACGGATTCAGCCGCATCCGGCGTTTCCCAAGTCGAGCCATTTGATCGGTCGGCGCCCGGCAAAGACGTCTCTTCGGGTCCATCACGAACCGACGGATGGCCGTTGTCCTTGTCCGGCCGTGTTCCTGCGGATGACGAATCGTTCATGACCAAGGGCCCCGGAGTCAGGCGGTCACTGTTTATTGATGGCGCCAGCGATTTTGAAGATCGGGAGATACATGGCCACGATGATTCCACCGACGACACCTCCCAAGACCACCATCATGATGGGTTCAATCAGACTCGTCAGGGATCCGACGGCCACATCGACTTCATCTTCATAGAAGTCGGCGATTTTTTGGAGCATGGCATCAAGCGCTCCAGTTTGTTCCCCAACGCCAATCATCTGTGAGACCATGGGAGGAAAAACGCCACTTTCGATGAGCGGCGGGGCCAAATTTTGTCCTTCGGACAGCATTTGTCTCGTATGGAGGATGGCCTCCTCCACCACCATGTTTCCCGCGGTCTTGGCCACAATGTCCATGGAATCCAAAATTGCGACACCTGACGAAAGCAGGGTTCCCAAAGTTCTGGTGAATCGCGCGACGACCGTCTTTCTCACGACCGGGCCGATGACAGGCATGGTGAGCAAGATCTTGTCGATTTGATAGCGACTCTTTTTCCAGCGTAGCAAGGTAATGATTCCCACAATGAACGCAATGGTTCCCAGGATGATCCAATGGAAGTTGTTGATGAGACCGTGGGAGAGGCTGATCAGAAAGGCCGTCGGTCCAGGTAATTGGGCGGACCCGAAGTCCGTGAACATTTTTTCGAAGGTCGGGATAACCTTGTACAGCATAAGAATGATGATGCCGACCGCCACGATCAAGACGCCCACGGGATAATACATGGCGCCCTTGATTCGGCGCCTCAGCTTGACGCTCTTTTCGATGTGGACGGCCAGTCGATTGAGGATCGTGTCCAAGATACCACCGGCTTCTCCTGCGGCCACAAGATTCACGAACAAAGAATTGAACACCTTCGGGTGTCTTGACAGTGCCACGGAGAAGGTGCTCCCTGATTCGACCTGGCTTTTGATGTCCTTGAGGATGTCTGCGAATCGCTTGTTGTCCGAAGTGTTCGCCAGAATTTCCAAGCATTGCACCAGTGGCAAGCCAGCATCGATCATGGTGGCAAATTGTCTGGTGAACACCACCAGTTCCTTGATCTTGACCGGCGATCCGAAGCTGATGTCGAGCGTAGACCCCTTTTTCTTCACCTTGGTGGCCGAGATGTTCTGTTGGCGTAATTTGGCAATGACCGCCTGATCGTCGTCTGCCGTCATGCTTCCTTTGTGGGTCTCGCCTGTGCGGGTCTTTCCTTCCCAGACGAACGTCGGCATGTGAGCCTCTCCTTACAGCCTGTCAGGCAAGCGTTACGTTTCGAAGGGCATATTACCATTGTCTTTCTCTTCGGGCAAAGAGTTGTCCCGTTGTCCGACATAGCCCTTTCATGCTCGCCAAATTACGGTAGATTCGTTCGTCTATCGAGGAAAGGGTGAAAATCGTGCAGAAACGGACCAAGAGCACTTTGTTGGTCATTATGTTGGCGTTGGTGCTCTATGCGCTGTTCGGCGCGGTGGCGAATGTCCGCAAGGTGGGTCGGGACCTGTGGGCGTTTCCGGTGACGCTTTTTTTAGCTGCGTGTGGGTTGGCCATGACCAACTACGTGGTGCGGTTCTTTCGTTGGGCCTTGTACTTGAAGGCGGTGGGGGCAAAGATTCCTGCGAGGAGGAGCCTTGTGGTGTTCCTGTCGGGGTTCGTGATGGCTGTCAGTCCCGGCAAGGTTGGCGAGGTGCTCAAGGCGTACCTTCTCAAGGAGTCTGACGAGATACGCATGGCGGATACGATTCCGGTGGTGATTGCCGAACGACTTACGGATCTGATTGCGATATTGCTCTTGACCCTGATTGGTGTAGAAGCCTTTCCCCGGGCCCGGTTCGTGGTGGTGGCTGGCGTCGCGATCGTGGCGGTGTTGCTCGTGATTATCGTCTGGCGCAGCGCCTGTTTGAAAATTTTTTCCCTAGCTGCTCGGCTTCCGAAACTAGGCGGGATGGTGGAACATCTCGAACGCTCGTACGAGACCATGTACCGGCTGGTCAGTCCGGGGCGACTCGTGCTGGGTGTCCTGATCGGCGTGGTGGCCTGGCTTTGCGAGGCCCTGGCGTTCTACGTGGTGCTGGGGGGCTTCGAGGGGCTGCACCCTACTGTGTTTGTCGCGGTGTTCATCTATGCCTTCGCCACGACGGCCGGAGCGCTCAGCTTCCTGCCAGGCGGCCTTGGGGTGACCGAAGGTGGCATGGTCGCGCTCGTGATGGCAGCGGTTGTCGGGGCGGGCCGCAGTTCGGCGGTGGCGGCCACCGTGGTGATCCGGCTGGCCACCTTGTGGCTGGCGGTTGGGATCGGGTTTGGCGCACTGGCCTTGTATCGAAGATGGTACGGGCGAGGTCGCGATGTCGTCCCCGAAACGGGGGACGACATCGCGGTGCAGGACCTACACGCAAACCCGACTGAGCAGGGCGAAGAGCAAGAATAACCCGCCAACAATGAGCCAGAAGATCGTGACCGGTTTCATCTGGTGGGGGAAATCGGGGTAATAGGCGCCGCCGCCGGTGGTATCTCCGTCGGATCCGACCGTGTGGAGCAGATAGGCGTTTTGCTCTCGCCATCTCACCAAGATGAGGGAAGAATCGGCCGACGTGACCAGGCGTCCGAGTTGCGGATCGAAGACCTCCAGGTCGGCGGATACCGCGAAGTTGAGAACGAACAGGATGGCGGACTCGGCCTGGCTGTCGAGCAGGCCCTGTGGCAGGTCGAAGTCGAGGCCGCTTCGTTTTGGTTCCGCGTCCCCAGGGGCGAGCATCGGCCGAGAGGCTTGATGGAGTTGAACGTATAGATGACCGGTGTCGATGTCGAGGCGGAGGCGGTGCTTTTCCTGGTTGCTGTGATCCGCCAATGCGGTGAGGCGATCGAGGAGATCTCCCAGATGGTTTTCAGGGGGCGCGGGCGTCTTGGTTCGTGCGTAGAGTTCGTATCCGATGGGACACCTTCATTTTGGGGGCGCGGCAGCCGCAGGGATCAAAGGGCCAGAGTCCAAGCCAGATCGTGACGGCCGACTTGTTTTTGTGGACTCTCCCGTTCTTGATCGTTAGGTCTTCGCCCGCCACCCGATAGGGTGATGGAGTTGCCGTTCAGGGTGACGCGGCAGGGAGACGATCCCTGAATGGTGACCGACGCCGTGCGGCTCGCGCCAAACAAGACATTGCACTGTGTGCCATGGCAGACCGCCTTGGCCGTGTAGCTTTTGGAGTCGTGGTTGTAATACCGCACGGTCACATAGGCAAAGGCGGGAAGGGCGACGAGCAGAACGAACACCACAACGAACACCACGGTGATTGCAGACAAGAAGCGTTTCATGTTGGCTCCTTTTCTGGATTGGGAACCCTCGTTGGTTTGTGACCGGCAACAGGGGTCTCCAGGGATGAAAACATCGTGAAAATAGTATCTTGGAAGTCGTTCTAGTCAAAGAGTAATTTCGCTTGACCGGCATGACCAAACTCTTATTCTGCATCCAGAAAAAACGTGGAGTCTAGCGCGTTGGCACTGTTACACGTCTCGGCTTCACAGGTAGATCGCATTGCGCGCGGCCAGGCTGCAGTGCGACGACAAAGGGAGGATTTCTATGAGCGGATATCCAGAGGACCTGCGGTATACACAGGAGCACGAATGGGCCAGAGTATCGGGCAACGTGGTCACCATCGGGATCACGAAGTACGCCGTGGAGCAACTCGGCGACATCACCTACGTCGGGCTGCCCCGTGAGGGCGAAGAGATCACCAAAGGCGATGTGTTCGGGACCATTGAGTCCGTCAAGGCGCAAAGTGACGTCTTTTCTCCTGTTTCGGGCACCGTTGCAAAGATCAACGATCCCTTGGAAGACAATCCAGAGTACGTGAACGACGACCCGTACGACGAGGGCTGGATGATTCAGGTGGAGATGACCGATCCGGAAGATTTGTCCGACATGATGGACGCAAAGGCCTATACCGAGTACGTGGCCGAGCTGGACTGACGTTCCAAGTCATCTCGATCTGGTCGTTTCTTAGGACAGCGCACGAGCGCTGGGAGGTGCAGGCATGAGATACTTGCCGCACACGCCACAGGATGTGTCGACGATGCTCGACGTCATTGGGGCGCGGTCGATAGACGATTTGTTTTCTTCGATTCCTCGGTCCATCCGGTTCGACGGCCGGCTGGACATGGAGCCTGCGCTCGATGAGGCCGCTTTGGTGGATCACCTCAGTGGGCTGGCGGGAAAAAACCGGGCACTGTCCTGTTCCGTGTCGTTTCTCGGGGCGGGCGCCTACGCCCACGTCGTTCCGACAGCCGTGGATTCCGTGATCAGTCGCGGTGAGTTTTTTACGGCGTACACACCGTATCAGCCCGAGGTGAGCCAGGGCACGCTCCAGACGTTGTTCGAGTTCCAGACCATGGTGGCGGAACTCATGGGTCTGGACGTGGCGAACGCTTCTTTGTACGACGGGGCGAGCGCCTGTGCCGAGGCGGTCCTGATGGCCCAGCGGATCGTGGCTAGGCAGAAACAGCGACGCAAGGTCGTGGTGAGTACGGGACTGCATCCCGAGTATCTGGAAACGATTCGTACCTATCTGTCCGGCATGGATGACCTGGACCTCGTCGAGGTGGGCCTTGGACCGGACGGCACGACCGATCTTTGCAGTGTGGACGGGGCGCTGGGTCCCGAGGCCGTCTGTCTCTTCGTGCAATCGCCCAACTTTTTTGGCGTGGTGGAACCGTTGGCCGAGCTCGGCCGACGCGCCAAGGATGTAGGCGCGGTTTCTTGCTGTGCTGTTTCGGAGTTGACGAGCCTCGGCCTGCTGGAGCCTCCTGGTCGGTTGGGTTTCGAGATCGTGGTGGGCGATGGCCTCGGCATGGCGGGGCCGGTGAGCCTCGGCGGCCCAGGCGTGGGACTCATCGCGACCACCGAGCGAAACAAGCGGGTCCTGCCTGGTCGGTTGGTGGGCCGAACCCTGGACGGAGAAAATCGGGTCGGCTATGTGCTGACCTTGGCCGCGCGGGAGCAGCACATTCGTCGGGAGAAAGCCACTTCGAATATCTGCTCGAACCAGTCGCTCATGGCAGTGTCCCTGGCGGTGCATCTCAGCTTGTTGGGCAGGCAGGGATTCAAGCACTTGGCCCGCCTCAACTATTCCAAGGCAAAGTACCTGCGCGAGAAACTGGCCGAACGCGGCCTACTCGCCCATCCGCAGGCGCTGATCTATAATGAGTTCGCCGTGAAGGTGCCAGCAGGGGATGCCGCCTTGGTGGCCAGGCGGATTTTCGAAGAGTACGGCGTTCTGGCGGGGGTTCCTTTGGGTCGTTTCAGCCAGGAATGGAAGGACCTTTTGCTTGTGAATGTGACGGAGCGCCACCGTCGGCGTCAACTCGACGCCTTGGTAGAAGCTTTCGATCGGTTTCCACAGACATCGGCGCAGTAGACCGCAGGAGGTCGGACAATGAGACCATTGCAGGCACATACCGTGCTCCACGTCGAGCCTCCCATTTTTGAACTGGGCGCCGCGGGACGTTCGGGTGCTTCTTTGCCCGAGATGGATGTCCCTGAAATCGATCCAGGACAGGAATTTGGGGTCGATGTCCTGCGTTGCGAGGACCCGTTGCTTCCCGAGGTGAGCGAGTTGGAGGTCATCCGGCATTACACGCGCCTCAGCCAATGGAACTACAGCATTGATGAGGGGTTCTATCCGCTGGGCTCCTGTACCATGAAGTACAATCCCAGGGTCAACGAGTGGACGGCTCGGTTGCAAGGCCTGACGGACATCCATCCCTATCAAAACGACGACCAGATCCAAGGGGCCCTGGAACTCATGTGGCGGCTGGAACACGCCCTTGCTGCGGTGGGCGGTTTTGCGCGGGTGACGCTCCAACCGGCCGCTGGGGCACATGGAGAGTTTACCGGCCTCAAGGTCATTCGGGCGGCCTTGTCCGCCCGAGGTGAACGGCGCAGGAAGGTGCTCGTCCCGGATTCGGCTCATGGCACAAATCCCGCGTCGGTGGCCTTCAATGGGTTCGCGCCCGTGCTCCTGGCTTCGGGGGAAGCAGGAATCCTGCGGCCGCAGGATGTGGAGCAGGCTTTGGAACGGGAGGGTGCCGATCAAGTGGCAGCCCTCATGGTGACGAACCCGAATACGCTGGGGTTATTCGAATCCCACATCGCCGAGATCGCCAAAATCCTGCACAGTGCCGGAGCCATGTTGTACATGGACGGGGCGAACCTGAATGCCATCATGGGGAAAGTCCGGCCTGCCGACACGGGCGTGGACGTGATGCATTACAACCTTCACAAGACATTTTCTACGCCGCATGGTGGTGGCGGTCCTGGCGCTGGCCCCGTCGGGGTGACCGAGGAGTTGGCTCGCTTCCTGCCTGTGCCTGTGGTGGAGCGTCGCAACGGTCGCTTTGTGCTCGACTACGACCGGCCAGACAGCGTTGGGCGGGTTCGGTCGTTCATGGGGAATTTTGGTGTCCTGGTGCGCGCCTACACGTATTTGCGGGAGATGGGGGCCGACGGTATCGCCCGGGCTACGGAGTTGGCCGTTTTGAACGCGAACTACGTACGGGCCAGGATCGAAAAGGAGTATCCTGCCCAGTATGGAGGTGCTTGCCTCCACGAGGTGGTCTTGTCTGATCATCGCATCGAAAAAGAGACCTCTGTGACGACGCTGGACGTGGCCAAACGCCTCATTGACTACGGGTTCCATCCGCCCACGATCTATTTTCCCCTCATCGTGCATGGTGCCTTGATGATCGAGCCCACCGAGACCGAGCCCTTGGAGGAAGTGGAACGTTTCTGTCAGGCCATGGAGGCAATTTTCGTTGAGGCGCACGAAGACCCGGAGTTGCTCAAACACGCACCTCACAGTCGAGGCGTGAACCGTATGGACGAGGTCCGTGCCGCCAGGAAACCCGTGTTGCGTTGGCGCCCCGAAGCATCGGATTCCTGATCGTCCTGCGGCGATGGCATCGTCATGGGGTGGATCGTGGTTCCAGATGGTAGAATAATTCTGATCAGCCGATTGATTGCGCAGGAAAGTCTAGAGAGACCAGCCCTGACGCCGTAACAGGCCAGCCAGTTCATCGATCATGGCGGCGACGCCTCGGACCAGGTTGCCCGTGGGCTGGGCCAATGGCTTTGGATCCGGCTCCATCATGCCCGATACGGTGGCCACGGCACAATCACCCAGGATGTCCAAGTTGTAGCCGCCTTCCAGCACGGTCACTACGCGACCGGAACAGAGGTTTCGGGCGAGAAGAAGCACCTGCTCGGTCAGGGCTCGGTAATGATCGGTTTCGAGTCTGAGCCCGCCGAGGGGGTCTTGGCGGTGGGAGTCGAATCCAGTGGATATCAAAATCAGGTCGGGGTGGAACTGCCTCAGCACCGGGCTCAACACCTGGTGGAATGCGGTGGCGAACTCGGGCAGGCCGGCGCCCTGGGGCATTGGAAAGTTGATCGTGTACCCCTGTCCTTTGGCGCGGCCCAGGTCCTGATGTCGGCCCGTACCCGGGTAATGGGGATAGAGGTGGAAAGATGTGTAGAGCACGCGGTCCGATTGATAGAAAATGTCTTGGGTGCCGTTGCCATGATGGATGTCCCAATCGATGATGGCGACGCGTTCCGTTCCATCCTTGAGGGCTGCGGCTGCAGCCAGGGCCACGTTGTTCAGAAGGCAGAATCCCATGGCATCGTCGGCCGTGGCGTGGTGTCCTGGTGGGCGGACGAGGGCGAATCCCGTGCTCGGTCCGTCGTGTATCGCGCCAAGCGCCATGTCGATGGTTCCTCCGGCCGCGAGCAGCGCTGCATTCCATGTGCCTGGGGAAAAGAAGGTGTCCGGGTCCAGGTAGCCGGTCTGTCCGGGCACGATCCGCTCAATGTGTTGGAGATAGGTGGCCTCGTGCACGAGGAGGATTTCTTCCCGCGTTGCCATCCTGGCCGGAATGCGCCGGCAGGTGTTGGTCAGGCCGGCCTCCTGCAGTGCTCGCCACATGACGGTCAGTCGGGCCGGTTGCTCGGGGTGGGTATCCTGTGCTCGGTGGTCCAAGAAGGCGTCGTCGTAGAGCAGTCCTGTTTCCATGTTTCGACCCCATGCTTCGATTCCGTATCGACGGAATCGATACGGTGCAGAAACATATCAGGAAATGAAAAGATGGGCATTTTGTTTTGGAAAATATCGCCAAAATGGTACCAAGTGTTCTGCGTGGGCCACTGCCTGTTCCTGGGCGCCCACCGGGACAGGTGGGCGAAGAGAACTGGTCCCTCTTGGCGTCGCGGCTGGTGCACGAGATTCGTTGGTTCGACGAGGAGGTGTTTTGCCATGACGGAAATCGAACAAGCCATCGTGGGTGTGGTGCTGGTGGATCTGGATCCCCACGAAGATGAAAGAGGATTGTTTGCCGAGTTGTTTCGCGCCGATCGATTGCACCTTGCGCAACGACCCGCGCAAGCGAATCTGTCCGAGTCGCGTGCCGGTGTGCTCCGGGGGCTCCACTACCACCATGCCCAGTATGACTACTGGATTCCCATGGGAGGGCGGTTGCGCGTGGGCCTGGCGGATTTACGCCGTGGGTCTCCGAGTTGGAAGACGGCCGTGGCGTTGGATTTGGATGCGGCCCATCCCAAGGGGTTGCTCATCCCGGCAGGAGTGGCCCATGGATATTATGCGATCGAGGACGCCCGACTCCTTTATTTGGTGGAGCGTACCTATGATGGGTCGGACGAATGGGGGGTGGCTTGGAACGATCCCGATCTGGGGGTCCCGTGGGACATCGACGGCGAGCCGATTTTATCGGAGCGCGATCGGAACAACCAGCGTTTCGTCCTTTTGGACGATCGGGAGCTTCCAACCGTCGAGTAGGCTGATGGGCATGGTGTGTGTGACGGTTTGGTCAGGAGATTCGGTTTTGCCGAGACAGGCGTTTCGCTCGTTGGCATCTCTTAGACGGCCTCTGCGACCGCCAGTTTTTCCGGATGGCCGTCGGGTTGGGCCGGCCATTTGGTTGCGCCGTCCTCCCGTGAAATAGCGATCGCAGTCGGGATGGTATCGGGTGCTGCTTATTTTTCCTGGGATTTTTCGATGTCTGCCAGGGCCTGTTCGGGGGTTGTCGTTCCTTCTACGACTTTGGTTAGGGCCGGAAAGTACATGTCCATGGTGAAAACGTTGACATAGACGACGGTTTTCCACATGTCGAAGGTCAAGGTACCGCCCTGGATATCGATGCTCGTTTTGAAGCGGATTTCACCGTCTGCAAAGTCCAGTTCGAAGTTTCCCAGAGGGAGACCGTAGTTGATGCGGGTGAGGAGGTCGGCCACCGCGGTCCGCCGTTCCTCGGGGACGTTCGTTGTGAAAATGGAATAGAAGGCGAACAGATTGCGACCATCGGAGACGCGGGCCAGGCAGGCCCATGTGCCGTTTTTTCCCCCGAACCACATGGCGAAGGCGGAGGAGTCCGCGATCTGCTCGATGTTCCAGTCATCTTTGACGAAGAACTGTGCAACGGTGACCAGGAAGTTCTTGTTTGGGGGTATCCAATTCATCGGAATCCTCTCGATGTTTTTTGTTCTGTGGACATTGTGGCCTGGGAGGTGTTCATTCCTCTCGTTTTCTTGATTGGAGCAGCCACGATCCCCTTGGGGTCCGGTGGTCCGTCGGGGCTCCGAACCGGTCTCCCAGAGGCCCAACAGTGCAGGCAAGTGACTTGTCTCTTGGCTCGATCATGGTAATATCCCCCCTGTTATGTACGGCTATCATGCCACACAAGGGCGTCTATGACCAATCCTTCGGACCAAGAGCCTCCGACCCGGAACCCCGCGGGGCAGGAGCAACAGGGGCGCCTTGCCCCGGCGCAACTTTCCGAGGATGTGCTCGTTGGAGCCGTCCTCGACAAGCGCTACCGCATCGTGAGGTTGCTCGGGGAAGGGGGCATGGGCAAGGTCTACGAGGCCGAACACATTGGGCTGGGCCGAAAGGTCGCCGTCAAGGTGCTCCACCCCATCTATTCCAAAGAAGAGGAGGTGGTCGAACGATTTCGTCGCGAGGCGCGGTCCGCTTCTTCGATTGGACACCCCAACATTGTGGATGTGACCGATACGGGGACGACCGACGATGGCCGCGCCTTTTTCGTCATGGAACACCTCGACGGGATGGAACTCGCCGACGTCATCATTCAACAAGGTCGCCTCGATCCCTATCGGGCCATTCAGATTGCCGTGCAAATTTGTCAGGCTCTGTCGGCGGCACACAAAGTCGGGGTGGTGCATCGCGACCTCAAGCCGGAGAATGTTTTTCTTACTGACAGGGATGGCCGGGCGGATTTTGTCAAGGTTCTGGACTTCGGCATTGCAAAGAGCACGCACCTGGAGATGTCTCGGGGCGGTCTCACGCAGCCGGGATTCGCCATGGGGACGCCTGAATACATGGCACCTGAACAGGCCGCGGGCATGCCCGTGGACCCGCGGGTGGACATCTACGCTACGGGCGGGATCTTATACGCTATGTTGACGGGTCAGCCGCCCCACTCGGGCAAGAACGTGATGGAGATCCTCAACCGGAAGGCCACCGAGCAGCCGGAGCCGATTTCCCATTACCGGGACGACGTTCCCAAAGGCCTCCAGCGGGTCGTCATGTCCGCGCTCGCCATGAAGCCGGAGAGTCGTCCCCAGACCATGGAGCAGTTCGAGTACGCGTTGCGCAAGTTTCTTTCCGGACGTCCGGCTGCCGTGGCAGCTTTGCTTGGAATTCAGGGGGCTGCAGGCGAGGCACCTGGCGGCGTTTCTTCGGATGGATGGCCGGCCATGAATATGACCGGCCCCGCCACGTCGCAGGAGAAACCTTCTGCTGAGGAAGAATCGTGGCAAAATGTGCCGACCGCCACCCTTTCCGAGGAAGCGGTCGACCAACTCGTACCGCCGAAGAGTCCGGCTGAGGCGATTGGATCGTGGCAGGATGCCCCAACCGTCTCCCTTCCCGAGGCCGCGATTGAGCAGGCCTCGTCGTCGCAGACCTCATCTGCGGCGACAGGGTGGTTGCGGGAGGCCTCGACCGTCTCTCTTCCCGAGATCGTTTTGGACGGCGGCGTAGCATCCACCGTGGGACGAGCATCCGGCAAAGAAAGTGCTGGCGCGGATGCCCCGGGTGGCGGGTCTGTGGCTGGCGGAAACGTTGGGACAGATGAGCCAGACGACTTTCTGGATCCTGCCACGTCGGAGACGACACCGGATCCGCCGCTGGCGCCGATGACTGTTTCACAGGGCCCGGTCGAGTCAGAGAAGGGATTGGCCGAGTCGAAAGACTCCTTGTCGATGGAGGTTTCGCCGGCGGACTTACCCACGGGTGCTCCCGATGAGATGGCCTGGAGTGAGATTGGCACTCACACAGTCGTGACCGATCTTCCATCCACTTTTCGATGGGGGTGGCTCATCGGCGTTTTGGTGGTGGCGGCGATCTCGGTGACGGCGCTTCTTCTGTGGGTGTTCCATCGTCAAGAAGGGCATGCAGACCAAGCGCCCCTCGTCGAGGATGGTTCCACGTCGGTGGCTCAGGCCAAGAACCAAGATGCGGCGGTGGTGCATCATGATGCGCGGGCCGTAAAGGCACCTGCAGTGGATGCCTCCCGAATCAAGGTCATGCTGAGTCGGTCCCAGTTTCGACACGTGTTATCCAAAGCGTGGAAGGCGGCTCGTCATCGTCGTTGGAGCAAACCAGACGGGGACAACCTGATTGGCTATTTGGAGATTCTGGACATGCAGAAGCGAGGGGCCCGATCCTTGCGAAAACTGCGACGCTACGCACATGACCGATTGTTGCGCAAGGCAGCGCGAGCCCTCAAGAGGGGAGATCTGGCTGTGGTGGAGGTGGCGTATCGGAACATGCTGGCCATCAACCCCGGGAATCGATCCGTGAAGTGGTCGCTCGTTCGGATTCTGCTCCGTCGTTCGCGGCGCCTGTTGGACAAGAATCCCAAGACAGCGTCGGTGCTGGCGGGTGAAGCAGTGGTGCTCGTGGGCACGGCCTCGGCTCGTTTGGCCTGGGCGAATGCTCTGGCGGCCTCGGGACATGTGGACCAGGCCGTTGGCGAGTATCATAAGGTTGCAGCGTCTCGCGGCGTGTCTCGACTGTTGCGACGCCGGGCGTCCAAGGCCTTGGCAAAGCTGAAAAAGGCGGGTCAGCGTGGCGCGGCGAGGGCGCGTCCAAGGTCTTGAGCAATCATTTTGGTCGTTACGATACGTCGGTAGAGGCGGACGATGCGGCCTGCACGATCCAGAACAAGGGTTGTTGGAACCACGAGAACAGGGCGTTTTCCGGCTTGTAGCATGTGTTTGGGGCTGCCCAGGAAGACAGGAACGTCGAGGTTGAGCGCCTGGACGAACAGGGGGACCAACGTGTCGTTG
This sequence comes from Deltaproteobacteria bacterium, assembly GCA_021162935.1. Lineage (GTDB taxonomy): Bacteria > Myxococcota_A > Polyangia > HGW-17 > SLPX01 > JAGGXR01. Next base: position 22,478 of record JAGGXR010000112.1, on the reverse strand, counting down.
GGGTCGGTGATGACCAGGACCACGGTGACGCGGCTTGTCCCATATGCGGCGCGAGCTTGGAGGATCCGCCGCAACAGGAGCTGACAGGGCGTGCACCAGGTGGTTAGAAACAGGGCCACGACGGCGTGGCCATGGAACTCGGCGAACGATCGTGGTCCGGATCCGGTGGTTGGCAAGGTGAGCTTGAAAGCCGGGCTGTGTGCGGTCAGCCGGCCCGAGCAGGACATGGATGTCGACAGCGCGAAGGCCAGTATCATGGCGCGAAAAAACATGGAGTCATTATAGGCGCTGTGGATTCGGGTACAATGCCGAAGATGGCAGAAAAGAAAAGTGACGAACAAATTTTTGGGATGTATAAACGCTAGGCTTGACATTGTGGCCTAACCTTTTAATAAACAAGGCCGTGTGTTGCGACGACGCCAGATCGCGTCGCGCCGCAGACGATGGTAACGGGTGGTAGACTTGTGGGTGCGGGTTCGTCCGGTGGTGGCGGCGTTGTGGTGTGTTGGGACGATCGCGTTAGGTTATAGACGAGGAGCGACCATGTGGGATGTTGTGCTGATAGCCTTGTACGGCGTTGTGCTGCTGGCTCTGGCGGTTTACGGATTTCATCGGAGCACATTGGTGTATTTGTATTATCGGTTCAAGAATCAAAAGATGGAGCCGCTTGCTGAGTTCGACGAATTGCCGAAGGTGACCGTCCAACTCCCCATGTTCAATGAAATGTACGTGGTAGAGCGTCTGCTCGACGCCACAGCCCAGCTGGACTATCCTTGGGATCGGTTGGAAATCCAGGTGCTCGACGATTCGACGGACGAAACCCAGGGAATTTGTCAGAAGAAGGTTGCGGAGCTTCAAGAAAGGGGGCTCGACGTCAAGTATCTGCATCGAGAGGATCGAACCGGCTTCAAGGCCGGGGCGTTGGAAAACGGGCTCAAACATGCCTCGGGTGAGTTTGTTCTCGTGTTCGATGCCGATTTCGTTCCCCACTCGGATATCCTCAAGAAGAGCATCCATTTCTTCACCGACCCCGAGGTGGGAATGGTCCAGGTCCGTTGGGGCCACCTCAACCGGAACTATTCCTTGCTGACGCAGGTGCAGTCGGTCATGCTCGATGGCCATTTCATCATTGAGCATAGTGCCCGGCATCGGTCCGGACGGTTTTTCAATTTCAACGGGACGGCCGGCATCTGGCGGCGACAGGCCATTGAGACATCAGGCGGTTGGCAGCATGATACCTTGACCGAGGACATGGATCTGAGCTATCGCGCCCAGCTCAAAGGCTGGAAGTTCGTCTACCTCCCCAATATCGTCTCGCCTGCCGAGGTGCCCGTGGAGATGACCTCCTTCAAGTCGCAGCAGTTTCGGTGGGCCAAGGGGTCCATTCAGGTGGCGCGGAAGGTTCTGCCCGAGGTGTTTCACAGCAATGTGCCCTGGCAGGTGAAAATGGAGGCATTTTTTCACCTGACGAACAATTTTGCCTATCCGTTGTTGTTCCTGTTGTCGTTGTTGCTTCTCCCGAACCTGCTTCTACGCACGGACCATGGTTGGCGAGAGGTCCTCATCATCGACCTGCCGCTGTTCATGGGCACGACATTTTCCGTTGCCATGTTCTATTGGATCACGCAGCGGGAGGAAGGCAACACGAGTGCATGGCGTGTCATTGGACGGATTCCACTGGTGTTGTCTGTTGGTATCGGTCTCTGTGTGAATCAGACGCGCGCCGTCTTGGAGGCGTTGACCGGGAAGCCGAGCGAGTTCGTCAGGACCCCGAAAACCGGCGTGGTCAACCGCTTCCAGAAATGGACGCGGGTTCGGTATCGTTCCAAGTTGACCTGGGTGTCCATCGTGGAACTGCTTCTTGGCGTCTATTTCCTGGTCACACTCGTGGTGGCCGCGCGTGGCGGGCATTGGCTGTCCGTACCCTTCATTTTCCTCTTTTTCCTCGGGTTCTGGTATGTGGGGCTGACTTCCATTCTGCAGTCTCGCTCGTCCTCTCGTCGCGCCTGAGATTCCTTCAAGTACTTTCCGGATTTTTTCGATTACTTCCGGCTTTTCGGATGAGCCTCGTCCCGCGTCCGAGACGTTGCGAATCGGAAGCGGAACGGCTTGAGCAAAGCGGGGGAGACCCGTCGGATTTTTCCGTACTATCTTTTTGATTCATCCCGCGGGAGGGCACCAAGTGATTTGGTTGCGGCCTGTCCTCCCTGCGTCTTGTCTAAGGAGGTGCCCCGTGTCGATGCTTTCCCTCTCGCTTGCCTTCGCCCTTTCGATAGTGCAGGGTCCGTTGGTCGCGGCGACCAAGGCGCCCAACCTGCATGGAACTTGGACCTATCAGACCTCCGGTCACTGGCACAAGGGGGTTTGCCCCGGCGGAGGCCCCCGCAGCGGGCGTCTGACGATCCAGCGGCGGGGACATCGATTCACTCTCGTGTTTGTCTCTGGGTCGGTGTGTCGGCCCGCGTCCATGTGTCGGTTTGCCGGGACCGTGCACGGGCGGGTTTGGAAGGCCTCCAATCATGCCAAGGTGGACAACGAGGGTGGTGCCGTGAAAAACACCCTCGTGCTTCATGCCAAGAGCGCTAAGCGCGCCACAGGGATTTCGACTTCGACCTACACGCACCCGGGCGGTATGCGGTGCACTTGGGGGTACCGGGTGACTCTTCGGCGATGACGGAACGTTGTCGCTGATCCGCTGAACCGAGCAACGGCTTTGTCTTCCGTGGACGTGTTTTGTGATGTTCTCGCCGGTTTTCGTCCGAGACGCATCAGGAGATTTTTGGGGCGTTTAGGTGGGATTTTGGGATCCTGGTAGAACCCGGCGTCGTACGGCGGAGTCCTTGAAATAGCGGGTCAACACGGCGATCATGCCTTCGACCGAGATGCTCGACACCGAGTCGTCCTTGCGTGCGTATTTGGGCTCTCCAGACTTGAGTTTGGTGTCTAGGATCTGCTGGAGCGTATTGTCTTCGGTGGTGCCGTTTCTGGTATCGACGAAGCTGACCACATCCTCGGCGACCCCGATCCCCAGGCCGATGTCCCGGACGAATTTCCCCTTGATGTCCAAAGGAACGCTGTCTCGTTCATAACGTCCCCAAAGGTCCACCGACAGGCGGCCTTCATCGGTGATGCTCACCGTGAGCACGAAACGCTTCCATCCGTCGCCCACGAGTCGGTCCTTGTCCACGTCGGGAAACACGAAATTGAGTCGGCCCACGGGGATTTCGTTTTCGAAGCGTACGAGGAAGGTCAACTCGTCCGAGGTCAAGGCGTAGCGCATTTGGCAGTTGCTTAGGCTGCACTGGTTGAGTGCACGGATGTTTTCCTGCCATAACTCCATGGTTGGGAGATTCTTTCGTCGGTCGGGTCCGGTATAGTCCTGTCCGCTTCTCGTGGTATCTGCCATGGTGTCTCTTCCTGGGCGGTCCGGTCCGCCGCGTTTCATGGTTGCACTGCCATACATTCATGTCTTAAGCACAGGGTGCAGTCGCTTTTTTTGATTAAGGTGTTGCCGGCGACCTGTCAAGGGTTAAGGTTATTGCTCGTCCAGGAAAGGGACGAACGGCGCGGCGGTGGCCGGTTGGGCCGATGGGCCGCAATTCGAGGAGGGTTGAAGCATGGGAGCACGTGGCGGTGGAGCACAGAGTAAAGGGGGGAAGCAGTCCACCAATCCCCCGAGGGGGATGCGGGATTTTCTTCCGGACCAGGTTCGGCTCAGACGCCGCATCATCGACGTGATTCGATCCGTGTACGAAGCGCATGGATTCGAGCCCATCGAGACGCCCGCCCTAGAGACCCTCTCGGTGCTGCTTGGTAAGTATGGCGACGAAGGCGATCAACTCCTGTTCAAGGTGCTCAAGCGGGGAGACAAACTCGCCAAAGCGCTTGCCGCGCCGCACGTGGACCCTGCGGCCGTAGCGGATTTGGGCCTTCGCTATGATCTCACGGTGCCTTTGGCCCGGGTCGTGGCGGCCCACAGGATGCCCCTACCCTTCAAGCGATACCAGATTCAGCCGGTCTGGAGGGCGGATCGTCCAGCTAGGGGGCGATATCGGGAATTCTATCAGTGTGACGTGGATATCGTAGGGGCGCCGGCCCCCCTTCCCGAGGTGGAACTGTTGTCCGCTGCCTGCCAAGCATTGGAGCGGCTGGGGTTTGATGATTTTACCGTTCAGTTGAACCACCGGGGGCTTCTTTTTGGCCTGCTGGAACAGGCCGGGGTGCCGGCAGCGCGCCGGACGGATGCGGTCGTGGTTCTCGACAAAATGGACAAGATCGGCAAGGACGCGGTGCGCGCCGAACTCATCGAACGGGGGGTCGAGGCTGCCGATGCACTGTTGGGCATGCTCAGTTTCGACGATGAAGGCAATGAAGTCGTGCTGGCGGAGTTGGCGGGACATTGTCGTGGGAACGAGCAGGCGGAATCCGGCCTGGCCGAGATCGAGCAGATTCTGGACCTCAGCGGGGAACAGACCAGCAGGCGACTCTCTGTCGCACCGTGTCTGGCTCGTGGGCTGAGCTACTATACAGGAGCGATTTTCGAGATCTCATCGCCCCAACTTGGTGTCAGTCTTGCCGGCGGCGGGCGGTACGACGGCTTGATAGGCATGTTCATGGGCGAACAGCAGCCGGCCTGTGGCTTGTCTTTGGGGCTCGAGCGCATCGTGGACATTTTCGAGCAGCGAACCGAAACACGGACTCCGGCGGTCGATGTGCTGGTCACCTGTTGGGATCGGGATGGCGTGGGGACGAGTCTTCGTGTTGCGGAGCAACTCAGAGCCACCGGGTTGAAGGTGGATTTTTATTGTGAGCCGGTCAAGATGGGTCGTCAGCTCAAGTATGCCTCGCGACGAGGGATTCCTGCCGCAGTCATCCTCGGCCCCGACGAGGTAGCGTCTGGTCGGGCCACGGTCAAGGACCTATCGAACTTTGAGCAGCAGCAGGTCGACCTGGACGCGTTGGCGGCCACTGTCACGGCGATTACTGCGAACATCGGTGCCGACGCGACGTCCTGACTCCGAGATAGGCCGGCATCTCCCCTGTGGTTTCGGCAATGGTGACGCCCTCCCCAAAAAGACAGCAGCGACCGCCGTTCATCGTGGTATCATAGGCCATCTGGAGGTTTATGGATCATGACGAGTACGAGACGACATGCGTGGTTATGTGGGGTGGTGCTGTTGGGGGCCCTGGTTGTCACCGAGGGAACGACGAGGGCCGAACCGCAGTGGTTGCGGCTTTCCTGGAGCCAGGACCCTTCTTCTTCTTTGACGGTTTCTTGGAGTGATGCTTCCGGGCCCGGTCGGGCCGAGATACGGCATGATGGTGGGACGGCGACGCCCATGGATGCGACCCAGCAGGACACGGGAACCTCTGAGCTCGGCGTGACCTACCAGGTCACCTTCACTGGGCTTTCGGCGAACACCGAGTACGAGTACCGCGTCCAGTCCTCGAACGTTTGGTCCTCATGGCATCAGGCCAAGACGGCACCAGCACCAGGATCCTGCGCCCCCTTTCGTTTCGTTGCCGGAGGCGACAGCCGAGGGGAGGAGATCCCCTGGGTTGGCACCTATCGTGAATCACAATGGCCGGACGTGATGACGCTGGTCGCATCCGAACAGCCGTTGTTCGTGCTCCATTCGGGCGATTACGTGCGGAGCGGGGAGAAGGCGGAGCAATGGGTCACCGAACTTTCCGATCTGACGACTATTTCTGCTGATCGGCCGTTTTTTTTAACCATTGGCAACCATGACAATGGGCCCGGCGAGGGAGAGACCGCTTTCTTCAACGCTTTGTTCGGCTATCCCACCGACGGGCCCGATTCCACGGAGGACTACTACTCACTCATCATTGGCAATTTGCAGGTCATCGTCCTGTCCACGGAAACGTTTGATATGGACCAGCAGATCAGCTGGATGGATCAGGAGCTGACTGCGCATGAGAATCAGGTGGATTGGACCCTGGTCATGTTTCACCGGCCGATTTGGTCCAGTGGGGCACACGGGGGAAACGACGGAGATGCGCCACGAGCCGAGGTGATGGTGCCGGTGCTCGACGCCCATCACGTGGACCTCGTGGTCAGTGGCCACGATCATGATTATGAGCGGTTTCATCCGTCGCTGGGCGGGTATGGTACACCCAGGCAGATTTTGCCGTTGTCGGATGACGGTGGATCGAGAGGTGTGGCGCAGGGTGTCGTCTACATCGTCAGCGGTGGCTATGGGGCACTCGTCAACCCGCTGTTTTCTCAGACAGTGGAAGGCTCGGCCGTGGCGGCAAATCATCTGCATTACATTGTTTGCGATGTGGCGGGCGACCAACTCACCCTGACCGCGCGTGACCTGGGAACCCAGAGTCTTTCTAGCCCGCCTCAGATCGAGGGCGATCTCGATCATGTCGTGTTCGAAAAGGACCAGGTCCACTGCAGCAACGATCCCGATGCAGGCATCGATGGCGGCCCGGACGGCGGTGTGGACGCCGCCGTCGGCCTCGATGGTTCTGTCGCAGACAGCGGTTCGGGCGATGCCGGCGTCGTAGAAGATGCGGCACGGGGCGACGCTGGAGCCCAGGGTTCGGCACATGAGCCGTCGGGCTGCAACTGTCGGGCTACTGGCACCGGGCCGTCCTTGTGGTGGCTCCTGCTGGCGCTGTTTTTCATCATGCTCGAATATCGCTTGACAAGAAAAAGGCACAACCGGTAGGTTCGCCGCGAAGTCAAACTGTGTTCGCCGGTTCTTTGCAGGATCGGTGAATATCTCGTTTGCAAAGCCTGGTGGCGCGCAACGATGGCCTGAGGCAACAGGAGTGTGGCGAGATGACCAGGACCGGTGAACTGGCGGACCATGTGGCAGCGAAGACGGCGGGGCAGGGCAGGATCGACGTTCAACTTTCTCGTTCGCAGACCATCTTTCGATTTCTGGGCGCAATCGTTCTCCTGTACTTGTTTTTGGTGAGCGTTGCGGCCATGGGCGTCTCTTTCAAGATGTTCGGCAAGGGATTCGCCCGGGCGCTCATCCAAGAAACGTCCAATCCGTTCGTGGGGCTGTTCGTTGGACTTCTGGCAACGAGCATCGTCCAGAGTTCCTCGACCGTGACCTCCATGATCGTGGCGTTTGTGGCGTCTGGGACGCTCAGCGTGCAGACCGCCACGCCCGTGGTCATGGGGGCCAACATCGGCACGACGGTCACCGGGATGCTCGTGGCGTTCATTCACGTGGGCAGCAAGCAGGAATTCGAAAAGGCCTATGCCGCTGCGACGGTGCATGATATCTTCAATGTCCTTTCGGTGCTCGTGTTGCTTCCCCTGGAGCTGGCGACGGGGTTTTTGCACAAATCCGCGGCGTACGTGACCCAGTTCCTCGTCGGTTCTTCGACCGATTTGAGCTTTCACGGCCCCCTTGCTCGATTCGTCAAGCCCGTGGCCCATGGAGGTGGGCACATGCTGGCTTTCCTGGGGAAGCCGTGGGACGGGGTAACCCTGTTGATCGCGAGTGTGGCCGTGCTCATTTTCTCGCTCTACATGCTCACGCGGTTGATGAAAACACTGGTGCTCAACAAGGCTCAATCGCATTTGAACAAGGCGTTGGAAAGTGTGCCTGCGGTCGGGCTGTTGGTCGGGATTGCGGTGACCGCGATCATCCAGAGTTCCAGTGTGACCACGTCGCTTATGGTGCCCCTGGCCGCCGCTGGCGTGCTCACCATTGAGCAGGTTTTTCCGGTGGCGCTCGGCGCCAACGTGGGCACCACGGTGACGGCCTTGCTCGCGTCTTTGGCCGGCAACGCGGCAGGCATGACCATTGCGCTCGTCCACCTGCTTTTCAACATTTCCGGTATCCTGGTCTTCTATCCGATTGGGTTCATGAGGCGGATTCCGATTCGACTGGCGGAAACGATGGGGCGTCTGGGCGCAAAGTCCGCCATCTATGCGGTGATCTATGTGGTGGGGTTGTTCTTCGTTCTTCCGGGAACGGCGATTTTCGTCTGGCGCATGATGCACTGATCAGGAGAGAACCATGTTCAGGATGTTGTTCGATCTGTGGAAGAGTCATCAGGCGGTGCAGGAGATGATGACCGCTTTCGTCGAGATGCTCAAAATGGACCGTGAGATGTTTCTGCTCGTTCTGGACGTGCTCAAGGGACGTGTCCAACGGGTGGACACCCAGGCGGATGTTTACAGACGGGACATTGCAATCAATCGCAAGGAACGGGCGATCCGAAAGGACGTGGTCGAGTATCTTTCCCTCCACCCTGGCGGAGACATGCCCGCCTGTCTTGTCCTGATGAGCATCGTCAAGGATGCCGAACGGGTCGGGGACTATAGCAAAAACCTCCTGGAGGTGGCCCAGTACCTGGAAACACCGCTCAGTGAACTGCGGTATCAGGAGCAGGTGGCAGAAGTCGCCGACCACGTGGTCAAGGTGGTCGATGATGCCATCAATGCCTATCGCGAGTCCGATTCGGAACTCGCCCGGGAGGTGGTTCAGGATGAGGCGGCCATGACCCGGCGTTGCGACGCGTTGATCGAGCAGGTGGCACGATCGGACATGTCCGCGAACGAGGCGGTTTGTACGGCGATGCTGTTTCGGTTTTTGAAGCGGATCGAGGCGCACGTGTCCAACATCGCTTCATCGTTGGTGCTTCCTGTTCATCGGTTGGACGGCCGGCTTTCGTACAAGAAAAAACAGGACGACGAAAAGGAGCAGGGCGCAGAGTCCTGATCGAGGTGTTCGCCTTGGGGGCATGGCGGGCAGACGCCACAGAAGGGGGCTTCGATACCATCGGAAACGTTGGTGCTGTACGCGGCCTTCCAACTCGGCAGTTGACCAACGTATTTCTTCAGCCCGTTCGCCTTGGTGCGACGGCGTGTCTTCTTGCAATGGTCATCCTCTTTCAGATAGTATCGTTGCCGAAAACATGACACGACATCGAGACAAGTTTCCCCGCCGGTTTGGCAACTACACGATCCTGAGGCCGCTTGCCTCGGGGGGCATGGGGGCTGTGTACGTGGCGACCACGGGCGCGACTGGCATGGAGAAACTCCTTGCCATCAAGGTCATGCTGCCCGAGCGGTCGAACGATGAGTTTTTGCACCGGTTCGAGGACGAGGCCAAGGTGGTGGTCCGGCTGACCCATGGAAACCTGGTTCAGGTTTTCGACGTAGGGGATGTGGACGGCCAGATGTACATGGCTATGGAATTTGTCGAGGGTAAGGATCTACGCGCCATCTGGAATCGATGTGTCGAGGTGCAGATGGCCTTTCCCCTCGATGTGGTCGTCCAGGTCATCAAGGATGCGCTTCGCGGTCTTGCCTATGCACATAGCTACGAAGGGCTCAAACTCGTCCATCGAGACATCAGTCCACCCAATATCCTGGTCACCTATTCGGGCGAGGGAAAGGTTGCGGATTTCGGCCTGGCGCTGTCCACGCTCAAGATGCAGAAGACCGCGCCCGGAGTCGTGTTTGGGAAGGTCTCCTACATGGCGCCCGAACAGGCCCGTGGTCGTGACATGGACGCCCGAGCGGATTTGTATGCCATCGGTGTCATTTTCTGGGAGTTGCTTACGGGCCGACGGCTGTTTCCCCCAGGGAAGAATCAGGCGCAGGACCTGGTGGATCGGGCCAGGGGACCGAAGGTATCCGTGCCCTCGACGGTATGTTCCCGCGTGCCGCTGGAGTTGGATTCCGTGGTGCTCAAGGCCCTGGATGCGGACCCCGCCCGGAGATATCGCTCTGCGGATGAGATGCGCGCTGCCCTGGCGGCGGTACAGGCTAAATTGTGGCCCGATCTCGATACGGATCGGGTCGCCGCTTTCATGCGCAGCCTGTATGGGGAACGGATTCACCAGGAGCGGCGGCAGATCCGCGAACTCGTGGAGCGGGCACGCCAGGGCGTCGATGAAGCCGGTGCCCTGATGCCCGAGGCCGCGGCCTCAGACAGACCGCTTGTGGCGGGCAAGTACCGTCTTGGCCGCATGCTGGGTGAAGGAGGCATGGGTCAGGTGTTCGAGGCGGAACACGAAGACATCGGTCGCCGTGTCGCCATCAAGATTCTCCACGAGGCCTATGCGAAGACGTCCGAGGCGGTGGAACGATTCCGCCGCGAGGCCCGATCGGCAACCAGAATCGGACATCCGGCCGTGGTGGACATCCTGGATTTTGGCACCACTGAAGACGGTCGTTGCTTCTACGTCATGGAACTCCTCGAGGGGCACAGTCTCGCCGACCTGCTCGATCGCGATGCCCCGTTGGATCTGGACTTGGCGGGCACTTTGATCCTGCAGTTGACCAATGCCGTCGAGGCGGCCCACCAGGCCGGGGTGGTCCACCGGGACCTCAAACCCGACAACGTGATGGTGATCCCGGATCGTCAAGGCGGCCAACAGATCAAAATTCTGGATTTCGGCATTGCGAAACGTTTGGACGGAACAGACATCGGCAACGCCCTCACCCATCCAGGAGCCGCCGTGGGAACGCCAGAATACATGGCGCCCGAACAGGCGGCGGGAGCTGATGCGGATGTCCGGTCGGACGTCTATTCGCTCGGCGTGATTCTCTATGAGATGCTCACGGCCAGGACGCCACACGAGGGAGATTTCGCCCAGGAGATCTTGGTCCGTAAGCTTCAGCGTCCGGCCAGAGACATCACCCAGCATCGTCCGGATCTGCCTTCGGGGATCTGCCACGTGATCATGCGGGCCTTGGCACGCGATCCCGCGGAGCGACCGCAGACAGCAGCCGAATTTGGTGCGCTGGTCGAAGCTGCTGGTCGAAGCGGAGGCCAAACGGGACAAACCGCCCCGCAGGTGCGATTCGGCGCACGCACTGGGCAGACTGCCGAGCAGTTCGGTTCTGGAACGGCCCAGCCGATGCGGCGTGGGGACGTGGTCGGAAAGCAGGATGCAGATCCCGCGACAGCCGGGACGGAATCAGTCTCGGCCAAGGCGTCCCCGGCGAGGGAGCCCGCCATTGCATCGATCGCCGCATCGCCTGCGACGGCGGCCAGTGGCGCGGATCAGGACTCCCTTGCGCCGGCGTCCCAGCCCGGCGGGGAGTCGGACGGGCTGTCTGCGTCGGTATCGGAGAGTCGCGAGATGATCGCCGGCCCAGGACCGTTTCTGCGACCGATTCTCTTGCCTGCCGGGGAGGAAACGGTTCCTGGGCGGCAGCAAAAAGGCACGGCCAAGGGAATGGCCGTGGTGGCTTCGACGGGGGACGAGGCGGGTGATCCTGGGGATCCTCCACGAGCGACGGACGTTCCGTCGGGCCACGGAGGCGCGGCAGTCGGGCCTCCGGCGCCGATGCCTCCCATCGTGGGGTCGGGCGAGGTCCCGCTCCGGCCTCCTCCGGGATTCGTCCTGGCATCGGTCGGGCATCCGGCTGGGGAACCCAGTCCTGTGCCACGGGCAGGGGCCGGAAGCGAAGTCGGGCCAGGGGGGCGATCCGTGCTGGCGTCGTCAGCCGAGTCGGCCAGCGAATCGGCTACGAGTCCGGTGATTGCCGATGAGCCTCCCGCCGGCGTGCAGCCGACCTTCATGCCACCACCGGTTGGAGTATCTTCGAGCCCCGAATCGAGAGGCGCAGTTGAAGACAGCGAGCTCTTTTGGGATGAGGCTCCCGGCGGTCTGTTCGGTCGGGTCCCCCGTTGGGTGCTTGTGGTGGGGGTCGTCACCTTGCTCGTGGTAGGCGTGGGTCTCGTGTTTTTGCTAACGCGAGGCAAGGGGAATCCGCGATCCACCGAAGAGACTGGCCGGGAGGTCGCGTCGGGCAAGGCCACCGATGGTGCGGAGACACAGGGCCGTTCGGTTGGTGTTGGGGTACCTCTCGATGGTACCGTGGGGATGACGAACGTTCCGTCCGACGCCACTTCATCGGATGGATCACACAATAGGGTGACCGGCTTGGCATCGGCACCGGATGCAGGGGTCCAGCAGGGGGCCGGCGGCCGCAAACCGGCACGGAGTGTGCGCGAAAGACCGTCTCGCGGCGGGCAGGCGTCGGTTTCGATGTCCCGGCGGCCTGTCCGAGTGACGTTGATCAAAGGACCCCGTTCACCGGGCGCCGCTGGACGGGATCGGAGCGCGGTAAGGGCCGCCCCGCGCAAGGTGGATGCTCGGGCTTTGTTCAAGGCGGCGCGCTCCGCCCTGCTTGCTGGCCGGTACGGAGAATCTGGTCGCCTCATTCGTCGTCTCTCGTCGATGCCGGGCATGGGCGGGCGCGCCAAGGCACTCCAGGCGGAAATGGCGTTTCAGCAGGGCCGGTACAAGTCAGCGGCTCGGTTGGCGAGTCGGGCCGTGCACGCCGGCGGCGGGACGAGAGCGCGGTTGACACTCGCAAATGCATACTATCGACTGGGCTTGTATAAGTCGGCGGCAGCGGCCTACAAAGATGTCCTGCATCGCTGGCCCCACAGTCGCGCGGCCAGCGCCGGCCTGCGGGCTACCAAGCGACACCTCAAGTAGGATTCTTACGGAGAGGTCAAAGGGGGGCTGGCAGGGTGTCGCAGCGGGTGCCTGCGGTGCCTGATGGACAAAGCGGCGAGGCCCTCGTCGATGTGGCTCAGAACGAGCCGGTCAGGGCGATGTTTCCGCCTCCTGGCAGAGGGGAGACGGCGAGCATCCATGATGGGCGCCTGGTGAGGGTGGCCTTCCGGTTGATGTGGCGCGTGCGTAGGGCCCCGATGATGTACAGGGTCACGGCTGAGGCGAGTAGGCCTCCGCCCACGGCCAGCGCCACAATGCCACCGGTCTTGGTGTTGTAGACGTTTGGGCATTCTTTGGATCCGGAACAGGTTCCCTTGCCGTCAATGGCGACGAGGGCAGCGCCTGTGGCAATGAGCGCCAGGGACAGACCGCCGGCGATGAAGCCCGAGATTTTGAACCAACGGGCTTTGTTGCGCTGGGCGCGCCGGGAAGACCGGTTGGTGATCGGCGTGTTTCCTCGGTCAGCAGGGCGGGCCGCGGTGCCTTTTTCGGTTGGCAATGCGGTCGGATGATGGTCGGCGATTGCCGTGCCGGTTCGGTTCGTGGGTGCGGCGGGCCCGACTGCTGCCGTATGGTGCGCCGTTGGTCCGGTTTTTCCTGTGGGTTGGACCTGTTTAGTGGCTGGATGCGCGAGGTTGACAAGTGCCTTGGCGAGACGGTGACTGGCTTCCTTTAGGGTGCAGACCTCGCAGGTGCGGCGGAGCTTGGCGTTGTGCGGCCGTCCGTTGGACAGGTGGAACACATAGGTGTTGCCGATGGCCTCGACGGTGACGGACCAGTGGGGGCCTCGGCAGCGACGCCTGCAAGGCACGGCCGATAGAGACGTTTTGGACAAGGCTCGGTGCGCGGCCTTGACGAATCGTTGCCTTGCGGGGACGGGAACTCCATCCCATTTCCACTGAATGTGGACGGTACGATGTGTGTGGGCGGCCTGGGCCGGTGCTGCCACACCGAGGCCGGACGCCAACAAAGGGACACCCAAGAGAAAAATGGTTCGAGTGAAGTGATTCATGATCCTCTGATTAGCCTGGTATGGTTGACAAAAAAATCGTCGCAAATATAGTCCAACCACGCGATTTTTCAAAATAAAAACTACGCGCAAAACAGCGTGGAAAACGATGTGTAGAGAGAGAGGTCACCATGGCCGACACAGAGAAGGCAGAACTGACGCTTTTGAGTTTCGTACGTCCGGTCAATCGAGAGGTCACCCGTCAGAATCCGTTGGCGCTCGAAGAACTGAGCTGCAAGCGTGGGGATGTGAACTTCTATCTCCTGGTGAATCGGAGGCACAAGAGTCTGCGTGTGCTCGACTATCGGATCGGCAACTATCAACTCAAGCGGAACGCCCTGGATTATCTTGCCAAGGAGCAGGGGCTGCGCAAGATCTACACTCTCGTCGAGAAGCAGGATTCGAACAGTTGGCGCACGGTGGGCTTTTCGCGGGAAGCGGTGGTGCCGGGTTACTTTAGGACCGCCGATGCCTATGTCATGAGTCGGGTATACGATGAAGAAGGGCAGCCGCTTACGGGCGGCCTTTCCAAGGTTGCCGTGGCCCATGACATTCCCGAAGCCAAGAAACCCAGAAAGCCCAGTGGGTTGAAGTTGAAGGTGGTGATCGACCCCGATCGGATCCAAAAAGTGCTTCACGCAAAGGACACCACGGAATTCTACACGCCCTTTGGCAAAGGGATCCAGGGCCCCGATGTCTTGGTGAGCGCTGCATTGGACAGGAAGAAGTTTTGGGTCGCTGGCGAGATCAATGATTCGTTCGGCCATGCAAAGGTGGACCTGCTCAGCACGCCGACGACCCGCCGAGAGGTCTATGTCTGCGTCTTTGCTCTCAAGGAACTCTTCGATCGATTGGAGGAGCATGACGTGGGCAGTATTTTCGCCTTCACGTCGGTTGAAAATGATCTTTTGGGAGAGGTGTTCGCGAGTGCTGGATTTCGACACACGGGCCAACTGACCCGGCACGTGTGCCTGAACGAGGACGAGTTGGAGGACATGCATACCTGGCATGTCCGAATCGCCTACCCGATGTGATTCGTCCCTTATGAATCCAAACCTGCGCAAGATGGTATCAAAGCTGTTCGCTTTTAGGTGTTAGCCTGAAGATCCCCGGCCGTTAGCTTTTAGCAAGAGCGGGCACCACCGTGTCTTCCATCCGGACTCTGAGCTAACCGCCAACAGCTAATAGTTTTTTGTCGATGTCGTTTCCCGGTCGCCGTGGCGCCGGCGGCGCATGAGCATCCATCCAAGCAACAATGAAACGAGGAGGATCATGGGGGCACTTCTGCCCGTCGGGCCGAAGACGCTGCAGCCGTCGAGTTGGTAGCCATCGGCCGATTGGGTGCCATGTCCCGAGGACCCCAACGGTCGGACTCGCGTTCCAATGGCGCAGTAGGTCTGGGCCCTGGTCGTCTGGCAGTCGGCGCCACAATCCGGGTCGGCGCAGTCGATGAGGCCGTCGCAGTCATTATCCTCGTGGTCGTCACAATGTTCGGGTTCGGCCACACAGCCGCACGTTTCGGTCTGGCGGCAGTCGGGATCATCGCAGTTGGTCAGTCCGTCGAAGTCGTCGTCGATGGATGTGTCGCAGTTCTCCATGCCGGTGCAGAGGGTCGAACCCGTACAGTCATCGTCGGCACAGTCGATCCTGCCGTCGCAGTCATTGTCTCGACCATCTCCGCAGTCTTCCTGTTCGGCCATGCAGCAGGACGGGTCGAGGGGATCACAGATGCAGTGGGACTGGACGACCTGTTGGTCTCCGGTTGCAAGGGCCACGGGACAGGGGTCGAGCTCGGCGCAGGTGCGGGAACAGAAGCGTTCTTTGGTGCTGGGATCCTCGACGCAGAGATTGGACTGGCAGTCACTGTTTCGGTTGCAGGGCTGGCTGATCGCCGCGAGGCCGTTCGTGCAGTCCTGGCCGCAGGCTGGCAGCACCGTGATCGAGATGGTCGTGGTGCTGGTCCTTGCCTGGCCATTCGGATCCTGTGGGTCGCTGGCAATGGCCTGGAGTACGTGGTCGCCGGCAGGGACGTTCGCCAGGTGGCAGTAGAGTTCCGGCCATGCGAGGGTCGCGACAGGCTGTCCATCCATGGAGAGGTTGACGGACCAGACCACCACGTCGTCGGAGCCCTGGAGCACGGCGAGGTCGAGATGGTCCAGAATCGCGCCGTCCCTTGGCCATACGAATTCCACCTTGGGGTCTGCGACAGCCGGACGAGGGCTGAGGTTGTCGGACAGGACCTGCAAGGAGTCTTGGTGGGTGCTGCCGTCACAGGCCTGACCGTCTGGGACGTTTCCGGAACTCCAGTAGGCATCGAGGGTTGCTTGGGCCGGATACATGATGCCGTTTTCGTCGTCGACGTGGGCCAGGCCGAAGGAGTGGCCCGCCTCGTGTACGATGACGAGCGCGAGCCCTTTGAGGGTGTGGATCTCCTCGGAAAAGATCAGGGGGATGGTCCTGGGGTCGCTGTCGCCGCAATCCATGGGAGAGATGCCCAGGACGCCCTGTTGGAAACCGAGGACGTCCACCGAGCCTCCAATGACCGCCATGGTGTATGGGACTGTGTCTGGGGGACGCTCGGTGACCACCAGGATGTCGAAAGGTGCGTAGTAGTACGCCACGAAGCCTGCGATGGCCGCAATGGCGTCCCGTCGGCTCGTGATGCGTTCGGGGAGCTGGTACCGCTGCGGGTCCGGATCGAAGGCGGGAATGTCCACCTGGTCGTAGCCCTGCAAGCCCACCACTGCGCTCGTACCCTTGACCGGGTTGTCGTCCCCGGATGTGAGGTGGGCTCCATCGAAAAGAAGGAACAGGATTGGGCGACCTCCGGTTCGGTTGTCTTTGAAAGAGTGGGGGTAGAAGTAGTCACAGCCAGGCTGACCAAGGTGGTCGCAACCAGGGGGGAGCGTACCGTAAGATCGGGCGTCGCGTGTCCCGGCCGGCGATGCAGCAGCGGGGCGCGGTGGGGCCGTGGCCAGGAAACCGAGAGCGACCAGGGCAAAAAGGACGGTTTTAGGAGGGTGGTGGTTCATGGATGTCCTCCGGGTCGTGGTGCTTGGGATCACGGTTGGAAGACCTTTTGTCGGTCACGAGAAGGTGTTCGTCCGGTGGTCGTTTCCGGAGGTTTCGCGTACGACGGTCCTGGCGACGGCGATCCTTATGATTGTTTGCGAGCGACCCGCACCATGGCCGGTCGCAGCAATGTTCCAGAAAAAGTATAGCCGCGTTTGTACACTTCCACCACTTTGCCGTCCAGATTCGCATCGTCGGTGGGTTCTATGGACACGGCTTCGTGGAGCGCCGGGTCGAAAGTTTGGTTCTCGGCATTGATGAGTTCCAAGCCCAGGGCCTGCAATTCGGCCAGAAATTGGCCATAGACGAGGCGGACTCCCTCGACGAGGGCATCGGCTGACCCGGAGGTTTGGGCTGATGTCAGGCTCAATTCCAGATTGTCCAGGACCTCGATCAGGTGGGCCACAGTGCTCTTTCGGTCCTGTTCGAGTTGACGGTGGGATTCTCGTTCGAGGCGTTCTTTGTAGGCCTGCCACTCCACCTCGACCTTTTCTTTGTAGGCCTTGATGTATTCGGCGAGCTGTTCTTCCGCCTTGTTCGCTCGCTGTTCGAGTTGTTCGACGTAGGTTGGTTTTCGTTCGGCGATTTCTTCTTCGTCGCTCTCTTTGTCCGAATCCACCCGGACGCGGCGGTCCCGGAACTTGAAACCTCGGGCCTGGTCCGTTGCCGATGACGGCTCCCGTTGTTTCTCGTCGGCCGGACTTGGCTCGTTGGCTTCGGTGCCATTCTGGCGTTTTTTGGCTTCCGTCGCCCGGCCGCCTGGGCGCGTTTCGTCTTGGCTCGATTCGTTGCGGTTCTGTTGGGCCGTCGGGTCCTTTGAGTGTGCTGTCGGTTCCTTCTCCATTCGTCCAACCTCCGTACGTAATGCATTCGATGTGAGCACGTGGTGCGTTCCGTATCAGGCAATATAAGGGTGATGGCGCGGCAATCAAGGGCCCACCTGTAGCGATGTCTTCGTTTCAGCGGGAGTCGTTCCGTCCAGGAGATGGGCGTCCCGTCACGGCAGGCGCCTATGCGGGAAACAGGCCTTGGCGAACCGAACGAGGAGGGGGTCTTTCGGGCTGAGGCTCCAGGCGCGCCGGAAGCTCGGCCATGCGGCCTGACATCGGCGCTGGCGCGCCAGCAGGACTGCATCCTGATACCGACGCCAAAGCAGATACCGCTTGGTGCCTTCTTCTCGTTGCCATGGGGCGATCCGAGCCTCGAATTGAGCCCAAAGGTGGGTGGAATTCCACGAAACGCCACGTCCCTGCGGTGCCAGGAACGCGATGGGCCCTGCTGGATGGAGGAGGTTTCCCAGAACCACAGGAAAAGGGTCGTCCCGATGACTGTCCGGTTCGACGGCCACGAATCTGCGGCTGGCCAACGCCATGAGGCCTTGGGCAGAGAGTCGTCTGATGCGGCGCATCGCGTCAGGTGCTGTCCCGGGAGCCGCCTGTGCCAAGTCGGGGCAGCCATGAACCGCAGCCGTCCAGGCACCTGGCAAGGTCAGGTCGTGGCGGTAGATGGCACAGACGTCGGGCCGTGCACCTTCAGCAGACTGGACTTCCCACATCAGAAACTGGGTTTCGTGGTACCCGGACAGGAAGAGCGTTCCTGGCGGCAGCATTTCGCAGAGGGCCGAGGCTGCGGCCGAGGCGCCGAGCGCATGACGCATGTCCGGGGCGCGAGCCAACTGCCGGCCGGTCAGAATGAGCGCGGCGGCTGCGGCCACCACCACGGCGAGCTTCGGTCTTCGCTGTGCGATCCAGGCCAACGCCGGTCCGGCCGCCACGGCAAAGAGCAGCCCGACCATGGCGAGCATCATCATGACGTAGCCGTGAGAATCCGGGTTTGTTGGGTCGAAGGCAGCGAAGATCGCCCCGGTTGTGGTCAGTGCGGCAATGGCCGCCAATAGGGTAGTCCAGCTGGCTGAAGCGCGTTTTCGCAGTCCGAGCCAGAGGCCGAGCAGGCTGCCCGCCGCCACGAACCAACCCAGGTCTCGTCCCAGGTCCAAAACGATGGCGGCGATGGGCATGAGGAACGACTGGTGGGCCGCATGCTCAGCGGTTCGGGCGAACAGTCTGGCGGTCACGGTCCACAGGAATCGCGACAAGGTGGTCGGGTGGCCCCAGTCCACCAATGGGAATCGGGCAGCTCGGATGGGCAGGTATGCCCACATCGAGAGACCGAGGCCCACGAGTCCTGTCCAGATAAGCCAGGGCCTGAGGCGTCGCCAGGGATCGGTCGTCGCAGGAGGGGCGGCTTCGCCGGATCCTGGTGGTTTCGTCCAGGCCCACCAGACAACGGCAACCGCGCAGGGCAGGGCCACCGCCAGACCAAGGAGGTGGTGGTTCGAAAGGGCCAGGCCGAGGGCCAGCCCCGACGCGTAGATAGGTCGCACATCCGAGGAGTCGATTCCAGCCAGCAGGAACGCCACCGCTGCCGATGCCGTCGCCATCTGGAGGGCATAGACCTCGGTTCTGATTCCCTGGAGCAGGGCGGACCAGGCAAGGGTCACGGTGAGGGCCACGAGGCTTCCAACGGCCAGAGGGATCCAGTTCATGGGCCGTTGCGCGCTCGTCCCAGCGGCAATGCCGAGGTGAGGGGACCATGTCGTGATCGCCTTTTTCGCAACCCGTTTGGCAGCGAGCATTACGAACAAGGCGGCAAGGCCCAGGGCCAGGCTCGAGGCTAGGTTGCAACGGAAGGCCCAGGTCCCCAAAGGCAAGAATCCCACTAGGTGTCCCACGAGGGCCGGCAAGGGGTGGCCTGGCGGATGGGCGATGCCCAGGGTGAATGCCGAGGCCGCCAATTCGGAGCTGTCCAGCCAGGTGATGTCCGGCGCCGCCAGGACCGCGGCCGTGACCGCCACGATCAGGAGTACGGCCGCTCCAGCCAGGAATGTGGGCCAGGCTTTGTCGCCGCGCTTTGTGCTTGGTTCGTCCGTCATGGCGAGAGCCACAGTAGCATAGGTTGGGTCGCACGGGACGCTGGAAAACGCGTCAGCAGTTTGGTATCCTGGGCGAAACGGACAATCGGATGACGCGGTGCCACGGATGCCGTTGGAGGTCAAATAGGTGGCGGACGAATTGCAGTACAAGGACTATCCGGTCCTCGTGGTCGACGACGAGCAGGACAACCTGGACGCCTTTCGATTCAACTTCCGACGGGTCTTTGCGCTGCACACGGCTCGGTCCGGGGCCGAGGCCCTCGAAGAACTTTCGAAGCGAGAGTTCGCGGTGATCGTGACCGACCAGCGCATGCCGGGCATGACAGGCCTGGAGTTTCTGGCGCAGGCACGCAGGGTGCGGCCCCAGGCCTTGGGCCTGTTGCTGACCGCCTACAAGGATGTGGACGTGGTCATCGAAGCGCTCCACATGGGCCATGTGCACCGCTATCTTTCTAAGCCATGGGATTCTCGCGAGATGCAGGCCGCCATTGCCCAGGCCATCGAGCATTTTCATCTCAGACTCGAGAACGAGCGGCTCCAGGCGCGGCTTCGCGACTACAAGGACTATTTGGAAATGGAGGCGCACGGGGCGTTCAGCTTTGGGCGCATGGTGGGCGACGCGCCTACGTTTCAGGATGTGCTCACGCGCGTGGAGCAGGTGGCGCCCACGAGTTCGTCGGTGCTCCTTCGGGGTGAGACGGGTACGGGTAAGGAACTCGTGGCCCATGCCATCCACATCAACAGTCCACGGCACGACAACGCCTTCGTAAAGGTCAACTGCGCCGCCTTGGCTCCGGGCGTGCTCGAGAGCGAACTTTTCGGACACGAAAAGGGCTCGTTCACCGGAGCAGTGGGCCGCAGACTCGGTCGATTCGAACTCGCCGACGGGGGCACCCTGTTTCTGGACGAAGTGGGCGACCTGCCCATGGATGTGCAGATTCGGCTCTTGCGCGTGCTCCAGGAGTGGGAGTTCGAACGCATCGGTGGGCACGAGACCATCAAAGTGGACGTTCGGGTCATCTCCGCGACGAATCGGGATCTGGAGACCCTGGTGGAACAGGGCGTGTTTCGCCAGGATCTTTACTACAGGCTCAACGTCTTTCCCATCGTGCTTCCCGCCTTGCGGGATCGGAGAGAGGACATTCCGTCTTTGGTGGAGCATTTTCTCGAAAAGTTCAGCCGTCCCACGGGAAAGCGGATCCGCACAGTGGAGTCTGAGGCCATGCGCCAGATGATGGAGTATCCCTGGCCTGGGAACGTGCGCGAGTTGGAAAACGTGGTGGAGCGGGCGCTCATTGTAGCCCAGGGCGACACGCTCACGGTGGAATGTCTCGAATTCGGTCCGGGCACCGCTCTGCGTGCGCCGCAGGTGCGGCTGACGCCGCAACCGGTCACCATGACGCAGGGGAGTCCCGTTCACGGGCTTACCAATGGGCGTCGTGGAACGAATCTCGCGCAGCGCCTCCAGGATGAGGAACAGGCGGAGATCATCCGCGCCATCGAATCGAACGGCGGCAATATTGCTGCTGCGGCTCGGACCTTGGGGCTGAATCGATCCACCCTCTACTATCGGCTCAGGAAGTACGGCCTGGAATCCCTGTTACCCTCTCGGACCGACACGGATGTTTCCTTGAACGGAGCATAAAGGATTTCCTGTGGCCGGCGATCGGGTTCTGCCGTCAGTGAAGGTTTCCCAATGGTCAGAAGGTCAGGTTCCGCCGTCTCGGTCGCTTGCTCTGCCGTCTCGGTCGCTCGCTCCGCCGTCTCGGTCGCTCGCTCCGCCGTCTGGCCAGGGCAGGATCACGCCGATTTGCGAATCAATCTCCGCTGTGCGCCCGGCACAGTCGGTGATGGTCAAAGACACCGTGACCGGTCGGTCGGTGGTTAGGAGAATCCGCATTCGCGGTTGGTCCACCCCGCCTTCTTTAAGTTGTGCCGGTGCGCTGATCGTCCAGTGGAACGAGACACCATGGGGACAGGTCATATCGGGCATGCCGCCGTCCTGGTACGTGGAGCAGGCCTGGGGGTTGTCCACCTGATCGCAGGATTTGGATCCGTCCAACAGGACGTCGGTGGGCTGGCCCACGGGCACGTACCTTGGTGTGATGGTGAGCCTGGCGATGGGTGGATGCCCCTTGGGTTGGCTGCAACTCAGCGGTGCGGCGCCGCAGAGAACTGCCATTCCAGCGGCGGGCAGCGCCCACGTGGTCCAGGTCCGTGCAGGCCCGCTCACGAGGCGACGTCGCATGTTTCTGTCCTGATGGCGATGCAGCATGCTGAGGCTCCTGTTTTCTGTGTCGACGCAGACATGATTCCACAGAATTGTGGTTGGAGAAAGGGCAAATCACACCAGGTGGTCAGGCCTTCACGGGGGCACGGTCACCCGAAGGCTGCGGCCAGGTCGTAGGCGCCCCGAATCGCGTCTTTGATCTTGCCTACGAGTTTGTGCGCAATCTCGATGCCGATGAGCCCGCCGCCGATCACCACGACGTTGCTGTTTGCTGGCAGATGCTCGTTTTCGAGGACTTCGGCCCACAGGTATTTGGTTAGGCCCTTGATCGGCGGGATGGCAGGTTTGGCGCCGGTCGCCAGGATCACCTCGTCGTAGCCGCCGACCACGGCGATGCGCTTTGGTTGTTCGCTGCGGAGCAGTTGTTCGTTGTCGCGGCTCATGAGGGGGTTGAGTACGCATTGGAGGCCCTCGCCGGACCTGTTTCCGAAACCGGTCTTGATCGGGGCCATGATGAAGGGGTTTTTCAGAGACAGTTGTTTCATGGTTGCACCTCGATGGTTGCATGGCTTGCCCGTGGCGTCCCACGCGGCATGATGGGCAGCCCTCGCCGAACGTGTTTTGTTCTATTTAGACAGTATGGAACGACCAAGCCTTGCCGACGGCGCAGCCGGGGCGTGGCAACGGTCGGACCTTTGACATCGGCGACGTAGGTTGAAGATAGCCCTTGAGGGCTTCCTTGACCACGCCCGCATGCC
>JAGGXR010000130.1 GCA_021162935.1 Deltaproteobacteria bacterium | reverse complement strand
TGCTCCTCGAAGGCGGTTTGCTCTACGTGGCGACCGGCCCGTATGGTGTCCGCACCCTGAACGTGCAGGGTCGGTAGTCAGTCACACCTCCTCAATGACCCCAACTGCTTTGTTTTTGCCCTGACCGGCCTTCCGGCCGGCCAGGGCCGAGCCCCGCCAGGGCGGGCCTAGTAGCCTCGTCAGGGCTCAGTCCGGCCCAGGGTCGAGCGGCCCCCCGCGCCTCGTCAGGTTTGGGCTTGGTTGCTTACTCTACGTGAGCGAGGTGCAGGATGCGGTCCAGGCTTGCCTGCAGGGTCGGGTCCGATTGGACCAGCTCCGTCAGCCGTTTTTGGAGCTTTTCTTTCAGGTTTCCCGAGGCCAGGGAAATCCCCTTGCTCTCCAGGACTTTGTTGACGATCAGAGCCGGCAGGTCGGCTTTGCTCACCGCGCCCGTTCGAAGCTGTGTCGCGATCTCATGGATTTGGTCGGGGGGAAGGACTCCGTTCGTTCGCGCCGTTGCATTTGGCGCCTGGGTTGCCGTTGCTGCATTCGCTTGGGTGCCCTTGAGCACCTCGGAGAAGTCCTTGGCGACTTTCTTCGGACTGGCCGAATCGACTTGTTTGGGACCTCCTGCTGGCGGTCCGACTTTGTTGATTTTCATGGCTGGCTCCTGTGGACTCTCCTGTGGACTCATTTCCCAGTTTTGACCAGGCTGCGGCAAATTGCAAGGGCCGGGGTCCTTTCATGGGGTCCTTTCATGGGAAGGGCCCGGCCCCATGTCCTCGCTTAGTTGCGAATGTTGTTGATGGCGGAACGGGCCGTGTCGTGTCGTGACTTGAGCACGTTCGAGACGGTCGTAAAGCGCCTGTTTTCCGCCTGCATTTTCTGCTGCAGCTCCAAGAAGAACATATTCATGTCCCGGCTCTGTTCCTGGAGCTGGCGCATGGCGTCGTACTGGCTGTTTCCACTCGTGCCCGCTGCGTCGGTTCCCGATAAGGGGCCGCCCGAAGCGCCTCCGGCGGAGCCGCCGTGAGACAGGGGCCCTCCCAGCTTCGTTCGTGCCCTGGCGACGGCAGCCGACAGCACGGATCCACCAATCATGGTCGATGCGATTTCGGCTCCGGCGAGCAGGACCTGCGCGCCACCCTTGAGCACTTCCGAGAACGTGGAGACCGGCGTTGGGGTCTGGCGCTGGCGCTGGGCTGCAATGCTCAGTGAGAATTTTCCTGGACCAACGATAGGTGTCGTCATGATCAAACCTCCTTGGAACCTTGAACGCCACCAGGCGTCCTGTCGTTTGCTCGCTGTCGTTTTCTGATCTGGGCCCGGATGCCCAATGCTTTTCTTTGGCATCCGTGTCTGTTGTCGGCAGGTTGGTGGGATTGTTGCGTGGTCCCTACTTCTTCTTCCACAGCCCTTCTTTGATGAGGCGTCGGCCCACCCAGGAGGTCTCCTGTCGTTTCCATCGAGCCAGGAGACGAACGAGGCCCTGGTCGCCATGGAGGTATGTCATGGCCATGACTTGGTCCAGGACATCGGACAGGGGGACCATCTTAGCCCCCAGCTCTTCGCAGAGTTCGTCGAGGGGTCTGGCGCCCAGGATGTGATGCAGCGTCGCGGCCTGACGGTAGGCCGATGCCCCCATGAGGAAGTAGTAATTGAGATCCATGCCTCTCTTGAGGAGAACGCCGCGGTAGAGGCCGGTGGCCACCAGGGCCGTATCTCCGATGTGGCGCCACCGTTTGGCCCGCTGGCTGCCCGAAGCGTCGAAGGCCTCCTGCATGAGATCGACCATGGTTTCGGCCAGGGGATCCGGGGCTTCATGGCGGCCCGGAGTCGCCATTTCCGCCAAAAGCGCCACCAGGTAGCCCTCCGCCAGGTCCGTGGCATTCACGTTTTGATCTTCGATGGCATTGAGAACCATGTCCCTGAAAAACTCTGCCATGCTCGTCTTTGCTTCAATCATGGTCCGTCACCCACCGTCCATTGGCCGCGGATTCTCGGCGGGATGTCAGTGGTTCGAGGCTGTCTCCGCCGATTTCCGTGCCCAAATCTATTATAACACAGCGATATGCACTTTTCGAAATCATTGCGGCGCACGCGCACAATTGTCCCTTGACAGTGCAGGTATCGAAGGGTAAACAAAGCCCCTCAAAACATGGGCTTTGTTTGTCCTGTGAAAAACACGGTCTGTGGGCGCAGGCTCGACAGACGCGAGCATGAGGAGCGAGAAGGAACTTATGTCTAGCGGGAATCCTGAACCAGTTCTTGGCAGACACCTGGAAGTCCGGGTGGACGAGCGTGGCCTGGACCGGGCCATTCGAAAGCTGCGCAGGCTGACGGCCAGCGAAGGCGTGCTTCGGGAAATGAAGCGGCGTCGCCATTACGAGAAGCCGAGTCAGCGTCGCAAGCGCAAGACGAGGGATGCCGCTCGTCGCCGCAAGCGCAGGATGCGCCGCCAGGAAGGCATATCCTGAGCACCATCTCGCCGTTCGTGCGAGGCGTCCACTTGTCCCGTCTTCATCATCACGTCCATTCGTTTCACGTGACTTTGGGAGATCCCGTGGGTATCGGCCCGGAGCTTGTGGCTCGGGTTTTATGGGATTCTTCTGTTCGTGCTGTTCGTACCCTACATACGACATCCTTCCCGTCTGTTTCTTCGTCTGCTGTCGGGGGAGCCGTCCAACCGGCATCTGCACACGGTGACGTTCCTGATGCGGATGGGAAGGGAAACCGGTGCCTCGCTGATGATCTGCAGGCAGAGGGCGTTGCGGTGGTCATCCATGGCCATCGAGCGACCCTGGAACGAGTGGCTGGCCAGGTGGGGCTCACGCCGACCTCGCTGCGGTGGGATGCCGTCGAGGTGGTCGAGCCTGACCTGGATGTGGATCCTGCTCAGGCCCCGGGCGTCTGTCAGACGGCCTACCTCGAATCGGCCATGGATCGGATCATGGAGCAGCCCGAGGGCTGTGTTTTGGTCACGGCACCCATCAATAAGCTGCGGGCGAGGCGGGCTGGATTCGCCTTTCCCGGTCACACGGAGTTTTTGGCCCGTCGTTCCGGATGTGGGCGATTCGCCATGATGATGGCGGGACCGAGGCTCAAGGTCGTGCTTGCGACGACCCACGTGGCCATTGGTCGCCTCGTCGAGGCCCTGACTCCCCGGGCCGTATCCGATGCGATCGTGCTGGCCGGTCGTAGCCTGGTCGAGGATTTTGGGCTGAGCCGGCCGAAGTTGGCGATCTGCGGTCTGAATCCGCACGCAGGCGAGGGGGGGGAGTTCGGGAACGAGGAACAGCGCATCATCGAGCCTGCCATGGAAACCGCGCTCGAGGAGTTGGCATCGTTTCAACCGGAACGCCGTGGGGCTTCAGGAGCGTCCGTGGATCTCGTGGGGCCCATGCCGTCGGATACCCTATTTTGGAGGGCGATCCAGGGAGACTTCGACGGGGTGGTGGCGATGTATCACGATCAAGGGCTCATTCCGGTCAAGCTCCTGGATTTCGATCGCACGGTGAACGTGACCCTGGGTTTGCCCTTCGTCAGGACCTCGCCGGACCACGGAACCGCCGAGGACCTGGTGGGCACGGGCAGAGCCTCGCCTGACAGTATGATGGCTGCTTGTGACCTCGGTTTGGCCATGGGGCGGCGTCGGTGGGGAGCTGCCGTGGACGGTAGCGATCGATAGGATCACTTTTGGATCACTCCGTTTCGGGCGTGTCCTGTGAAGAGTCTTGCCTCAACCTGAGTTCCTTCATTTTGACCTGGAGGCCTTTGCGGCTCAGCCCAAGAACCTTGGCCGCCTGCGTGATGTTGCCTCCGGTTTGCTGCAGCGCTTGGGTGATCATGCGGCGTGCCACTTTTTGTGCCTCCGACCGAACGGCCTGTTTCAGGTCGGTGGCACCTCCGGTTTGAGCGACCGCATCGGCTTCTTCTGAGGTCAGATCGTGGTCGGGGGGCTGGGAGTCCTCAGCCCCAAGTCGGATTTCATCTGGAAGATTGTTGGCGTGGACCCAGACGCCGTCGCAAAAGAGCATCGTTCGTTCCACGACGTTTTCGAGTTCACGAATGTTGCCTGGCCACCGGTACCGCTTCATGAGTTCGATGGCGTCCGGCGTGAATCCTGCAATGGATCGATTCAGTCGCTCGTTGAAGCGTTCGACGAAGTGCTGCACGAGGAGGGCAATATCGTCCGAACGCTCCCGAAGCGGCGTCATGGCGATGGGGACTACGTTCAGGCGATAGAACAGGTCCTCTCGAAAGCGACCTTCCTCGATGTCACGATGGAGGTCCCTGTTCGTGGCGGCAATGATCCGAACGTTCACCTTGATGGTCCTGATTCCACCGACCCGTTCGAATTCACTTTCCTGAATCGCACGAAGGAGTTTGGCCTGCATGTGGAACGGGATGTCTCCCACCTCATCGAGCAGCAGCGTGCCCTCATGAGCCAATTCGAAACGACCTGGTTTCGAATTTACCGCACCTGTGAACGCTCCCTTTTCGTGGCCGAACAGTTCGCTTTCGATGAGGTCATGGGGGATCGCTGCACAGTTGACCCGAATGAACGGCTTGTCCTTCCGGGAAGATTCCACGTGGAGCGCCTTTGCCACCAGTTCCTTGCCCGTTCCGGATTCTCCCGAAATGAGGATCGTGGACGGCGTGTCCGCCACTCGGTCGATGACCGCATAGAGGTCATCGATGGCCGCACTCGATCCCACGATGCCGAAACGCGCCGAGGCGGCGGCCGATGGACGCGCGTGGGTTTGTGATGCCTCGGCGGTTCGCACTGCCTTGTTCGCCACCTGAAGGATTTGATCCCGTTCGAATGGTTTTTCGATGTAGTCGAATGCGCCGAGTTTGACGGCCTCGACCGCGCTTCCCACCGAACCGTGGGCCGTGATCATCACGACGGGAATTTCACTGAAGCGATCGGACAAGGCCCTGAGCAGGTCCATGCCGTCCATGCCAGGCATCTTGAGATCCGTGATCACCACGTCGAAGGGACCGTCCTCTTCCACGATGTTCAGGGCTTCGTTGCCGTCGGCCGCAGTCGTCACCTCGTAGCCGGCTCGTTTGAGCATGGCTCGCAGGACTCTGCGGATGTTCCGTTCGTCGTCGACGACCAGGACCGTGGGTTCTGCTCCAGTCACTGATTGCTCCGTCTGTGGTGGTACGTTTGGCCTGTCGCAGCGTGGCAGGACCGCCAGACTCTTTTAACACCACCTTTTGGTTCAGATCAATAGGACTCATGCGTGTCAATCAGGAGGGGCGGGACACCCAGGTGTTGAACCTCTTTGACAGTATCCTGCTGCTTTGATACATAGGCAGACCTTGACGGCCAGCCCCTCAGTCGGTAGGAACCAGGCAGAGGACATACGTCCCGAACCGGACAGAAACGAAGGCTTCGTTCAGGAGTCGGGCTGGTCGCAGAGGAGGTCGAGTTGTCCAAGAAATCGAAGCATGTCTCCGTCAAGGAGATGAAAGAGAAGGATCAGGTTCTCACCACGTTAGAAAAGGGATGGAACCTGCTGGAAAAGCACGCCTATAAAGTGGCGGCGTTCATGTTGGGAGCACTGGTGATTTCAGGCGGTTGGGCCCTGTGGGCTCATTTGAGCTACAAGCATCGAACCGCGATCGGGCGGGACTTTACCAAGGCCATCAAGACGTATAACGCGCCGGTGATTCCGGTGGGATCTCTCGCTGGCATGCCGAAGCCCAAGGGGAAGACGTTCCCTTCCTCCGAGGCCCGGGCACGTGCGGCGCTCAAGTTGTTCGATAAGGTGGTTGCCGACCATGGAAGCAGTGGTTTGGGTCGGACCGCGTTATTCTATCGGGGCAATTGCTACTATCACCTCGGTCAGTTCGGCAAGGCCATGGAGAACTACAAGAAGTTTCTGTCCGGCGGCTTGGGCTCGGGCTGTTCCTGTGGAGGCAGCGCCGAGGTTCCCGATGGACTCAAGGTCGTGGCTCTCGAAAACTTGGGATATACCCAGGAGGCCCAGGGGCGGTACGACGATGCCATGAAGTCGTTTAGGGCCATGGAAAAGGCCGCCTCGGGGATTAAGAAGGATTGGGCCGTCTATCACGAGGCCAGGATGTACGAGAAGAAGGGGCAGATGGCCAAGGCGGTGACCCTGTATCGCAAGGTGAAGTCCGTGGACAAGTCGGCGGCGTTTTCTCCGCTTCGCTCATTGGCTGATTCGCGAGCAGCGTACCTTGCCGTTGGCCTTCCTGTCGGTCAAACCAGTGCAAGGCCCGAAGCTCGGACGAACGCAAGGCCCGAAGCTCGGACGAACGCAAGGCCCGAAGCTCGGACGAACGCAAGGCCCGAAGCTCGGACGAACGCAAGGCCCGAGGCGCGTAGTGCGCGTGCATCCGGGGCCATGGGTGCTGCCAGAGCACCTGCCCGGCCGAGGAGATGATTCTGCATCGTTTTCACGTCGTGGTCTTGGGGGGGTGGGCTGCAATCCTGCTGGCCGGATGTCGTCTGCCCCAGAGTTATGGCCGGAGCGTGAGGGCGCACACCGGGCGTCGCGTGGCTCTTCCTGCACCTGCTCATGTGATCTGGCGCAAGCAACTGATAAAATACGTCTACGCGCCGCTCCATCCGGACGAATTTGCGGGGGTGGAGACGAGTCCGGATCATAAGAGGTTGTGGGTGGGCAGTCGTTCCAAGTTTTTGTGGGCCCTTCAGTTGGGCAATAGCTGGCCTTTGTGGAAGCGAAAGATGCCGGGCGAGATTTTGTCTCGGCCTTTGTACGTGCCTGCTCGAAAGCTCCTGTATCTCGGTTTGGGGGATGGTTGCCTGTATGCACTCGACCCGCACACGGGAGTGCGGCGCTGGCGGTACTGCACCAAAGGGGTGATCTATCGGCGCCCTGTCTACAGCAGAGGGCTCGTGTATTTCGCCAACAATCGCAACAGGGTGTTCGCCCTGGATGCCAGGACCGGCGAGTGGCGTTGGTCCTATGACCGGGAGATTCCCGAAGGGTTCACCGTGCAGGGGCACGCCGGAGTGCTCGTTCAGGGACATCGCCTCTACACCGGTTTTTCCGATGGTGTGTTCGTCTGCCTGGATGCTAGGACGGGCGATCCGCTTTGGACGAGAGATTTGAGCGAGGGGGCCCGTGAATACGCGGACGTGGATGCTACGCCCAGGCTGGTCGATGGGGTGGTCTACGCATCGTCCTATTCGGGCGGTCTGTACGCACTGTCGCCACAGATGGGCTCGTTGCAGTGGCGTTTTTCGGTCAAGGGCGCCTCTTCGGTGGCCGTGGCGGACGGGAGGATCTACTTCGTCTCGGCGCTTCGTGGGCTCCATTGCCTCGATCTGGAGGGTCATCTGCGGTATCGACAGGTGCTCGATGCAGGCACGCCTGGCACTCCGTTGGTCTATCGAGACCTCCTCGTGTTCGCCACGAGTGAAAAGGGTGTGCTGTTCGTCAGTCGGCGGACCGGGCGCGCCATGGGTCGGATGGACTTGGGCTACGGTGTGTCGGCTCCAATCACCCTCGATGGCCGACATCTGTTTTTCCTGGAAAATGGGGGATGGCTGGTTCGTGCGCAGATGTACTAGGGCAAGACGTTTTGCTGGGATGCCGCAATGGTCGGTGGCTTGGTCCGTGATGATCGTCGGGGTGATCGGATTGGGTGGATGCGACCTCATTCGCCCCGATCCGCTGCCGCCCCGCGGTGACGAGTGGCTCGTGGCTCGTATCGCGCAGACCATGAGCACCGAATCACGCCCGAGCGGCGCCTGCCGTCATCGGTCTTTCTACCGTGACAAGGACGGGGACGGCTTTGGAGACCCGAAACACGTGGTCCAGGCCTGTCGTGCACCAGCCGGGTACGTGGATAACGCAAAGGACTGCTACGACGACAACGCGCAGGCGTATCCAGGCCAGACGGAGTTTTTCTACAAGGACCGGGGGGACGGGAGCTTTGACTACGACTGTGACGGTCAGGCGAAGAAGCGTATCGTGGATCGGGCCTTTTGTCGGGAAAAGGACGATGGGTCTGGCTGCTCATATGCTTCCGGTTGGCTTCAGCGCAAGATTCCGCGCTGCGGCGAGCCGGGCAGGTGGAAGTGGTACGAGTGCTCCCAGATATTGTTTCGATCCGAGGCGGCCGGTTCGGCGGTTGGGGCCGTGTCCGGTCAGGGAGGCGGTTCGCCTGGAGGAGTCGGTACCATTTTGGGGGCGTCGAATGGGCCGAGGGCGAGCCATGTTGGCCCGCACGGCGGTTCCGGGGCAGTCTTGTCGGGCCACGGCAATGGAGTTGCATCGTCGGGCACGTTGCTGCAGGATTTTCGTTCCCGGTCGTACTGTCGTGGCAAGGAGATGCCCTGGAAGAAACGGCAGTTGTGCAGATAGGGGCCAGTCCGAGAGGGAAAAAACTATTTGGCAGGGGAGTATCGAAGCTGGGCGACGTCGCCCACCCGCAGTTCCTCTCGTGCCTTGTAGACGATGGCGGCTGCATGGTGTTTGCCAGTATGGACCACGACGAGGACGCCGACTCGTTCGTTCGGCCAATGCTTGAATGCCTGTCGATTTCGGGCGGCCGTGTTCCTGATCCGTCGGTAACCGTCTCCCTGTCGGATGACGTTCAGGACGTAGCCCTTGAGGAGACCGTCGTCCGTCCCACGATCCAGGAACACCAATTCGTCTGTGCCGATGATCTGATGGGGGCCGAGCACGGCGACGATGGTGGCGCGCAGGGTGCGGATTTTTTGGTTTGTCGTCAGGTGCACGCTGCGGTATCGGCGATGGAGTTTGCCCACGAGAAATCCCCGTTCCACGGGGTTCACCGCACGCAGAATCGTCCCTCGCGCAATACCGGACTTGCCGCGCCACAGGATCTTGTTGATTTCCACGTCCGCGTCGATTTCCACCATGCGGCCGATTCGATGTTTGGATCCGGGACGTCGCACGACTCGAACAGGCTTGAAGACACTGTAGCGTTTGCCAACTTGCAGTGGATTGCGTTTGGTCGTCTTGATGTAGACCACGTCTCCTGTGGTCTGCATGATCCTGGCGTTGAAGGCGCCGGTCACCTTGTTTGGATGTTTGAGGGCCTGCTCGGTCACAAAGCCGAGGAGCCGGAGCCAGACGTCGCCTGTGGCCTCTTGGGGACCGACGTGCACCGTTCCAAAGGCGGCTGGCGTTCGAGATGCTGCACGCTGTCGTTGTTGCGTCTTGCGGAGGGCGAGCCGGTCGCCGGGATAGATCCAGTGAGGATTGCTGATTTCAGGATTCATGGCCCAGATTTTCGGCCACATCCACGGATTCTGAAAGTAGGTTTCACAGATGTCCCAGAGGGTGTCACCTCGTCGAACCACGTAAAACTGTGGTTTGGGGGCTCCGATCACGGCGAATCGAGGCGTTCCCGCATTCGTCTGACCGTAGATTTCGTAGGAGCCGCTTTGTCCGGAGTTCGAGTTTTGAGATTGGTTGCCCTGGTTTTGATCGTTTTGGTTTGGGGCGATGATTTTCACCATGGGTCTGCCTGAGACCCCAATGGGCGTGCCGGGCGGCAGCCTGGGCATGCCTGTCGGCATGGGGATGCGCAACGTCGGCGCGGATTGCTGCTGCGCCTGCGCCGGCCCCGTTGTCAGTGCCACGAAGCATATCGTTGCGGTCACACAAAGATTTCGGGTTCGAGTCATGGGTCTGTCTCCTCGACCGGGGATTCCCTGCAATAAAGCCAGCGTCCGTGTTGCTGGGCCCGTTCCTATCGTAACGACTGCAGCGTTCGTGCTGCAAGTCCCGCCACCCTTGTATTCGGGTAGATTTCCACGACCTGGGCCAGGATCTTTCTGGCTCCCGCCTTGTCGCCCTGTCTGCGCATGGTCAGACCGAGTTTCAAGAGTGCGTCGGGCGCTTTGTTGCCCGATGGATAGGTTCTCAGAACCCGTCGAAAGGTGGCAGCGGCTCTCTTGAACCGCTTTTTCTTGTAGTGGCACTGCCCAAGCCAAAATAGGGCGTTGTCCGCGTAGTCGTGCCTTGGGTATCGCCTGGCAAACCCCTTGAAGATCGTGGCTGCCTGGTCGTATCGACCGGACAGGTACAGACGATAGGCCCGCCGGTATGTCTGGATGGGTCCCGGTGCAGGGATGGGCCCATTGGCCGTCGGAATGGGAACCACAGGGATGCGATTCGTGGTTCGCATGCGGACCGCCGGACCTGACAGAGGTCTGAACGATCCGGCGGCGCCGTAGAGCCGCAGGACCCTTCTGCCTGGCCGTTTTCGGACGTTTCCCTTTGAGGATGGTCTGATCCGGATGACCCGCATATGGCGTGGAGGCTGCGATGTCGTGGCTACGACTTCGTCTGTGCGACCTCTGGCACCGGAGGCCGCCGGGGGCTTTGTTGCTCTGTTGGGGCCTGCCGAGTTTTGGGAGGAGACTGTCGTGGAGGGGACGGCCTTCCCATGGGGCGCGATTGGATGGCCAGGCCTCTTCGCGTTTCGGTGGATGGCCACCCGGTTGGAATCGACCCGATCCTCGATGATGAAGATTTGATTCGACAGGGTTGCGAGTTTGGAGGCGTTTCGTCTGGACTGGCCGTTGAGGACCTGCACATGTTTGGTTAGGTCGTGGACCTGTTTTCTGAGAGCCGCCACGCCGCAGCCACTGATGAGGGTGATCAACGTTGTTGCCCCAGCAGCGTCAATCAGCAGACGACGTCCGTGCCACGGTTGCCGGGCCAGGCGGGGTTGTGGTCGAGTCACGGTCGCCTCCTTTTTCCTGCGCGATGGCCGCTCACATAATGGGGGAGGGGATTTACCTCACGACGGATCGGTCCCGCGCATACCCTAGGATTGTAGGGGTATGTAGGATTTTGTGCAAAAAAAGGGTTCTTTTCGGTGCTGTAGGGCCTCCTGGCTGTGATGCAGATGTCTCTTGAACGACGTTCAAGAGGCGCCGTGGCGCTTATAAACCAATGGGGCGCGCGACGTGCCGTGATTGCGCCGGCGTTCATAACCTGAACCAACTTCCTTCTTTGGTCCATACAATGGGGGCCACCCTCCGATTCAGCCGGCTGCGTTCACTTTCGAAAGGACCTGTTCCGCAGTTCGTAAACCTGGTGGATGCGGGGGCTGCGTTTGAAGTCTTCGGGCAGGCAGGAGGCGGAGATGTCCTGAATTTCGAGGTGGGACAGTGCCTCTGGGGTTAGTTTGAAGCGGCGCATGTTCGTGGAAAAAACCAGGACGCCGTTTCGGGTCAGGTGGCGGGCGGCCGCCGTGAGCAGTTTCACGTGATCCTTTTGAATGTCGAAGGGAGGATCGCCGCTCTTGGTGTTGGAGAAGGTGGGCGGGTCCACGAAGATGAGGTCCCATGTTTCATGCGTTTCATCCAGGAATCGTCGGGAGTCGGCGCGGATCAGGACGTGTTTTCGGTCCGAGATGCCGTTGAGTGCGAAGTTTCTCCGGGCCCATCCGAGATACGTGGCAGACCGATCCACGCTGGTGCTTTGGGTGGCTCCGGCTCTTGCCGCATAGACCGTGGCCGTGGCCGTGTAGCAAAACAAATTCAGAAAGCGCGTGCCCTTGCCCAACTCGGCGAGTCTGGCCCGCACGAGCCGGTGGTCCAAAAAGAGGCCCGTGTCCAAGTAGTCCTCCAGGTTGATCAGGAACCGGTGGCCTTCTTCGTGGACTTCATGGAATGAGCCTCCCTCACCGATCTTACGGTACTGACCTCGGCCCTTTTGGCGCTGGCGCACTTTGAGGAAGACTTTGTTTTTTGGCAGGCCCAGAATTTCTGGAACCAGGGCCATCACATCGGCGAGCCTCTCGGCGGACGTAGCCGGCTCGATGGTGGCTGGAGGAGCGTATTCCTGTACGTGGACCAGGTCTTCGTATCGGTCGATGGCCACGGCATATTCGGGCAGGTCTGCGTCATAGACCCTGTAGCAGGTGATCCCGTTTCTCTTTGCCCACTTGCCCAGGTGCCGGGATTTTTTGCGCAGTCGGTTTGCAAACCCATCGGCGGCCGGGCTTAGGCCGTGCGCCTGCATCAAGGCGCCCTTGAGGCCCAGCCCGTCTTTGTTTTGCGAGACAGCCCTTGTGTGGGCATCTCGTGGGGCCCTTCTTTGCGAAGAGGCTCGGCCTTGCTCTCTTGTCGGGTTGGCCGCCATGCCCACTGCATCGTAGCGGGACAAGACGCAGTCGATTGCGCCGTTTCGCATGGGAGTCTCCGCCGCTCTGCCAAGGCCCATGCTGGCAGACAGTTCCTGCTCTGCAGTGAGCACTGCGACTCTGTAGCCAGCAAAGCGATCACGCAGGATGCGACCCAGGCTGGAGTAAAGGATGCGCAGCTGGGCCACCTCACCCAGGCGATGGCCGTAGGGCGGATTGACCGCCACCAGGCCTGCAGGACCAGTCCGTTGCGCTTTGCCGTGGCTGGAGGATTCAGATGGCTCGCCTGGGCCGGGTGAGGGAGGATAGGCCCCTTGGAGTTCGCGCATCTCGAACAGCACGATGTCTTCCAGTCCAGCTTTGTGGGCAGCCTGTCTGGCGGCCTGTAGGCTTTGCGAATTCGGGTCGAATCCCAGGATGGACGGGATCCTTGTCCGGCCAGTCAGCGCCCTGTCCTCAGCTTCGGCCTTGAGTCGTTCCCACAGGTGCTCGTCGTGTCCAAGCCAGTTTTGCAAGCCGAAGCGAGGCCGCGCCAACCCGGGGGCCTGGTCGCCCGCCATCAATGCCGCCTCGATGGGAAGCGTGCCTCCGCCGCACATGGGATCGGCGAAGGGTCGGCCTTGCGCTGCGATCTCGGGCCAGCCGGCCAGGAGCAGCATGCCCGCTGCTACGGTTTCCTTCAGCGGCGCGGCAGAGCCGGGCACACGGTAGCCGCGGCGGTGGAGGGGGGCGCCGGACAGGTCCAGGGAGATGGTGGCCTGGGCCCCTTCGATATGGACCTGGAACTGGAGGTCCGGTTCCCTTGTATCCACCGAAGGCCTACAGCCCAATCGGTCCCGGAAGCTGTCGACGATGGCGTCTTTGACCTGTTGGGCCACAAAACCTGTGTGTCGCAGTTCCCGGTTGCTGCCCGTGGCGCGTACGGCGAAGGTCTGGGCCACTTCCATTTGATCGAGCCAGTCCAACTCTCTTGCGCCGCGGTAGAGGGCCTTGGCGTCGGGGGCGGGAAATCTGGCCAGTTCCAGGAGAACCCGGCTGGCGCATCGTGACCACAGACAGGCGCGGTAGCCCACCTCGAGCGGGCCCCGAAAGCTGGTCGCCGCGCGGCCGACACGGATGTCTCGCGCACCCAGGATTTCGAGTTCCCGGGCCACGAGTTGCGACAGGCCGAGGGCCGCCGGTGCGTGGAAATGATGGAGTGGTTTTTCCGCCATGGGATTGTCTCTTCCCTACGGTGCAGAAAAAATGTCTCGGGTGAGACCCGCCATCCCGGATCGGGCGCCGATTCCTCCCTGGCCGGCCAAGGCTTCGCTGATCATGTTTCCCGCATCAGGGGGCTGCACCAGGATCGCGCCGCCCGCAGTGACGATGCCCATGGACGGACCGCCGCCGCCGCCACCACCGCCTCCTCCCGGGCCGCCCTTTCCTCCGTCGCCGCCTTTGCCTCCTCCTCCTGAGCTACCTC
>JAGGXR010000139.1 GCA_021162935.1 Deltaproteobacteria bacterium | reverse complement strand
CAACCGGATCCACGGGCTCGTCTGGTAGCGGTTCGACGGGGTCATCCCGCTCCCAGTCGTCGTGCCCGTTCCAGTCGTGCTGCCCGTCCCGGTCGTGCTACCCGTTCCAGTCGTCGTGCCCGTCCCGGTCGTCGTTCCCGTCCCAGTCGTGCTACCCGTTCCAGTCGTCGTTCCCGTTCCGGTCGTCGTGCCCGTCCCAGTCGTCATGCCCGTCCCGGTGCCGGCAGGATGAATGCGATCTTTGAGTTCCTCGATGTTCCGCGTGGCCTGTCCCGCCTTGCGGCCGCTCGGATGAGCATTCAAGTACATCTTGTAATACCGCAGCGCCTGGGAATATCGGCCGCGATGCTTGTACGTTTCGGCCAGCCCAATGATGGCGTCCCCATAGCCCGGACTGTTGGCCAACGCCCGCTTGAAGGTGGAGATGGCCCGACTGACGTGCCCCATGTCCAAATAACAATATGCAAGCCCAGTCAGGGCCTCAACGCCGCCGGGACGCTGTTCGAGCGCCTTTTCGTACAGCCTCTTGGCGTCCCTGTCCCGGCCGTCTTCGGAATAATGGTCCCCGCGACGCACGAGGGACTCGTAGTTGCCCGACGGCTCCCCACCGGGATGCTCCGACGCATTCCCCGGCGTCCCGTTGCCCGTGCCCGGTCTTGGGACTCCGGCATCGACCCCGGGCCTCACGTGCCCCACGGTCGCCACCTGAATGGTCTTGGGCGGCTTGATGCTGCCAATCAAGGCGGCCAGCATCTTCGCCCGCTTGTGGTCCGGCCTCGCCTGCGCGATCACGTCCAATTCGGCAATGGCCGAAACACGCTCGCCGAGCCGCAGGAGCACCCTTGCCCGCAAAAAATGGACCCTCGGGCTGACATCGCCCACACTCTGAACCTCGCCATCCAACACGACGCGCGCCTTCTTCCACTGCTTCTTCGCAATGAACACCATGGCGCGAACCGTGAGGTTCTCTTCACTCTTGGGAGACGAAGCCAGGGCCCGCCCCAGATGGGCCTCCAACTCCGTGCCGTTCGTTCCATTGGCGAGCAGGGCGAGCGCCATGGCTCGCTGGGTCAGCTCACTCGACTGCGCCCCGAGTGCTTCCCTTGCCAGCGCCAGCGCCTGGGCTGCCAGCACAGTGCTCTGCTTGCGATGCAGGGCGGCATCCATCTTCAGCGTCTTGGCCTGGGAACGAAGCGCCACGGCGCGCGGGTCCGTCTTCACCGGAGCCACCTTCTTGGCCTTATCCCTGTCATGATATCCTGTCACGGGCGGCTTCCGGATCGCCTTCTTGCGCGCAACCAGGTCCAGGTGATCGGCCATCTTCTCCAATTGAGCAGCAGCCCACAGCAGGTCATCGGCGCGATACTCGGCATAGATGGCGCGAAAAGCCACGATTTCGGTCTGAAGCCCGCGTGCCTCGGCCGACTTCTTGTCGCGATAGATGCGATCCAGATTGTCATAGGCACGCTGCAGACTCGCGGTGTCATCCTTGCGAATCAGTTCAATCGGTCCCGCAAAGACGTTGGCGGCCGTGCTCTTCTTCGAGCCGGCAAGGAGATCGACCAACTTGTCCCAATGCCACACCGCCAAGAAAGACCCAAGACCGATGACCACGCCCAAAGCGACCACGAAAATGACTCGGCCAGGCCCCGACCGCTTCTCCAGAAACATATCATCCACGTCCGCGGCATAGGGCACTTGGGCCCCCTGCTGTTGTCCCCCCCAGGAGGGTTCACCCCGACCGCCATTCCCGATGGCGCCAAGTTCCGAGGGGCCGGACGAATCAGGAGCAACGGCCGCACCCATTTCGTACCTGCCCGTCTCGGGCCTCGCCCCACGCTGGCCCGACGCGGCCTCCATCTCGGTGGTCTCCATCTCCTCGTCCCCCGAGTCGAGAGCCTCGGGAATCACGCCCTGATCGGCGACTTCGGGCTGCCGATGTTCCATCTGACCGGGTACACCAGGAGCCGTCTTCCGCATGGCGATGTCCGACGCGGCCTGATGAATGGCCTTCGGCGCCGAAGACTCCACGCCACCTGACTGGCCCGGCTCCTGCACCTGTCTCGCCAATCTCGCCTGGTCCACGACCAAGAAAAACGGCTTGAGCTCCTCGATGGCCGCCAGCTTCTCCCACGTCCGCCCGGTCCGAGAAATCTGGTCCTCGCGGTCCACCTTCTCCTCGACGATCCACTGCTGGAGGGTCGTCAACTCTCGAAACCGAAAGACCTCTCCCGACGCCTTCTTGATGAACCACCGTTTCGTTTCGGTCTTCTTGAGCGCCGGCCCCTTCTCGGTGGGCGCCGTTGCAATCGAGGACGCATCTGCTCCCGCAGGCGACGCCGTCGCAGGCTTGGTTCCAGGCTCAGTGGCCGGCTTGCGCACCACCCGAAACAGGTGTCCGCAGTTCGTACACTTGACCGTGACGCCCTTGGCGGTTACCCGTTCGTCTTCCAGCTCATATTCGGTGCCACATTTTTCACACTTCACGTCCATGATGATCACCCGTCTGTTGCTTTGGGCCCGATTGGTCCCCCGTTACAGGAGCTGCATGAATCTCTGACCCGTGCAAGACCTTCTACCCCAAAACGTGGCGAAGACGCAACGACCACTTCAACTTGCGAAATACAGCGACGCAGGCTAGAACCGAAACCGTCGAGCGTCCGGAGAATCGTGCGCTCACATGACACGGGAGTGACCGGTGCACGATCGAAACAGGGTCTACAGACTGATGCAGCCCTTCGGTCTGGTTCTTTTCCTCCTGGAGGCCTGCTCGGCAACGGATGCCAAGACCGGAGCCGAACGGGGCTCCACGAAGACTGATCCATCCACCGAACTCGGGGCTCGGTCTGCCCTCATGATGCCTCTGCAGCAGGTTCAGCACAGCATTGGATCGTTCCAATGGAGGGCCGACAGCTCCCTGTCCGCCCAGGCTGGAACCGACCATCGAAACCTGACGGAAACCTTCCTGTTGGAAACGGATGGACAGGGCCGTATCCACGGTCGACACGACAACTCGAAGGAATATGGCTACGAATTCTATTGGGCGAAGGGCACGTACACGTACAAACTCAGATACCGCCCCTTCCGTCGCCGTCAGGCGGA
The DNA here is from genome assembly GCA_021162935.1 of Deltaproteobacteria bacterium. Taxonomy (GTDB): domain Bacteria; phylum Myxococcota_A; class Polyangia; order HGW-17; family SLPX01; genus JAGGXR01. Next base: position 1,932 of record JAGGXR010000139.1, on the reverse strand, counting down.
CTGGGAGGACGTGTCCAGTGAGGCTACGCGTGTCTGGAATACCATCTCCGACACATGGGCCATCATCGGCCGTTTCGCCCACCTCGAATCCACGCCGACGGACCGCAAGGACCGGATTGCCTATCGCATTGCCCTGGCAGAAAACCCACGCCACACATCGTCTCATGGACGACGTGACTGGGCCACGACCATGAACGTCTCGGCCCTGTCGGGTCGACTCGTGTTCGATCGGGCCACGGGAGTGCCCATGTTCGTCCATATCGAAGCCACGTACGGGTTCTCCAAGGATGGCACGCCAGCGCAGGTCACCTTACACCTGAAGGCCACGCTCACGAAGGAGCCCAAGGCCTTCCGCATCCAGATTCCCAAGGCGCAGGCAGCTCCGATTCGAAGACGGCCGCAGGAAGACCGAAGGGCCCTGCTCGGCCCCACACCCAGGCCAGGCTGGTACCGTGCGGGAGGACCGATTCGTTGGTGGCGCAGCCATTCGGCTGGTCGTCGCGTGCAGCAGCGGACGAGACGCCTCGGTCGCCACCAAAGGAACAGAGGCCATCCTCTACGACGCGCCCATCCCCGGCACGCTGCCAGTCCGCGGCCATGACACCATGCGAGCCACCATCGTCATCACGGTCGCCGCAGCCTGTCTTACAAGCCTCCCGTCCGCCGCGCGGACAAAAAATCAACTGACCGCTTCTTGGACCACCGCGGTCGGCTTCGACTCGAATCCGAATCGCGTTGAACCAAGCTCGAATCAGGATCCCACACCAACGGCGTTTCAGACCGGCATCCTGATGCTCACCGACGACTTCGCTCCCTGCCGGTCCGAACGATTCCAGGTCCAGTACCTCGCCGCCACGAAGCTCCACTTCTCGCGCGACGCGAAATCAGCGGATATCTTTCTCCATCGTGCAGCGCTCGCTTGGATCCATTCCATGCGCCAGGCCAGCCTATCCTGGCGGACCTCGTTCATGCAAAGCAGGGAGTCGTCGTTGACCGGCACTGTGTCGAACAGCCAGCCTCCCGTGATCAATGCCATGGACTTTCTGACCGCATCGACGAGCCTGAACGCTGACATGGCCCTCTCCAAGACGTGGAGCATCGGTCTGTCCGCCGCCGGAAACCTGTTTCGATATGCACCGGACGACCATCTCTCCTTCGAAGGCTGGACCCTCGCAGCCAACCTGAATAGAATCTTCGACTTCGGCTCCCTCACCCGGCATCGTCAGATCGACTTGGTCACGACGTTTTCGGCCTCGATCCGTCGATACCACGATCAGGTCGACGAAAACGATGGCTCGGTGCGTCGCAGCGACGTGCTCTACGATGCATCCGAACGCGTGTCGTACGTGGGAGCCTTCCTGGCAGAAGTCGAGTACCATCTGTCCGCCAACCTTTCGAACGCCGCGTCCTGGTCCGTCATCCGCCACCGAGCCACCATCCGTGTCGCAACCGCCCTGCCCTGGCACCTGTTCGCCGTGGCCCGAATCACCTATCAGTATCTCCAATATCCAAACAGTCTCTTGCTGTACGCCCCAAGTTCCTCCTCCACGTTCCTCAAACTCGACGAGGAGAGCCGTAGTTCCGCCCTCGTCTCACTCCAACGGCACCTCGGGCCGAATCGCACCCTCCAGGTGCGGTACGTCCTCTACGCGGACCTGACGACGATTGCGTCCCATCAGCGCTACCTGCGCCACATCGCCATGGCGGAGCTATCCATCCACTTCGAGTAGGCATGATCGTCGAGCTTGACAGTCGTGGCCGGAGGTCCTGTATTGCCAAACGACAAATTTATTCTGATCAGCCAACCCCATCTTGATCGGTTCAGTCGGTTCGTTTCATGTAACAGCCTGAAACTATGGAGCAATTTGCCTTCCGCTTCGACCGGTGTAGATGCAGCTATTCTCTGGCAAATATTTTGTGTGTCGTTGATAT
>JAGGXR010000060.1 GCA_021162935.1 Deltaproteobacteria bacterium | reverse complement strand
GCAACGGCTGGCAGACGGCTCGCCTTGCTGGGCGCCAACCTGGTGACCCGAATCATTGGTCCTGCCATGGCAGGAACCCAGGCCGAGCGCAGGCGACCGAGGCCCGCGTGCTTGACGAGCCGGCATCACGCGGCTACAACGACCAGAAGCTATCGCACGAGCCCGGATGGCGAAATTGGTAGACGCAGTGGACTTAAAATCCACTGGCACTGAGTGCCGTGCCGGTTCGAGCCCGGCTCCGGGCACAAAGCATTGACCACGAACTGTTCTGAGTCCCAAAACCTCTCAATCCCAAGACATGAGGAGAAAAACCGTGCGCACCCTGGAGCAGATCAAAGCGTTCATGTTGGACATGGACGGAACGTTCTACGTGGACGAAAAGCTCATGCCCCACGCAGCAGACCTGCTCGTGGAATTGAACCGGCGGAGGCTGCCCTACATCTTCTTGACGAACAACTCATCGGCCAGGGCGACGGACTTCCAACAAAGGCTCAAGAAACTGGGCATCGAGGTGGAACAGCGCCGCATTTTGACCTCGGCCGAGGCGACCATCCGCTACCTACGCCTGCAGACGAAGTTCAACAAAGTGTTCCTGCTGGGCACCAAGGCGCTCGAGCAGGAGTTCGTCGAGGCGGAATTCGAACTGACCGCTGACCACCCGGACTGCGTGGTCCTCGGGTTCGACAAGACCCTGACCTATGAAAAACTCACCACGGCATGCTTCCTCATCGCTGACGGCCTGCCCTACATTGCCACCCACCCGGACGACACCTGTATCACGGCCAAGGGACTCATTCCTGACATCGGTTCATTCATGGCGGCCATCTACCGGGTGACCAAACGCTGGCCCAAAGTCATCGGAAAGCCCATGCCTGAAATGGTCGAGGCAGCTCTGGAGCGCGTCGGGGCCACGGCCGACCAGACGGCCATGGTGGGCGACCAACTGGACACGGACATGACCATGGCCAAAAACAACGGCCTGTTCGGCGTGCTCCTGCTCAGCGGGGAGACGTCCCGAGAACGGTTCGAGTCCCAAAGCGAAATCGAACCGAATCTGGTCTTCGACCATATCGGCCAACTCTACGAACACCTCGTGGCCAAAAACTGACCGCCCGACGGGTGGATGCCTCATCGCTCGGAAATTTCGACCAGGGCCGTCAAACCAAACGCACAAACGAAAACACGACATGGACGGTTTTCGCCAGCCAGGCGGGCATGGTCGTTCTATAGGTTCCGTCAGTGGATGGCACCGTCAGTGGATGGCGCCGAGGGATCGTCAGTGGGCCTTGCGGTAGTTCTTGAGGAACTCGACGAGCTTCTCGACGCCTTCAAGCGACATGGAGTTGTAGATCGACGCGCGGATGCCGCCCACGGAACGATGGCCCTTGATGCCGACGAGGCCGTCTTCGGTCGCCTTGGCGATGCATTCCTTTTCCAGGTCTTCGGACGGAAGTCGGAAGGTGACGTTCATCTTCGAACGGCTCTCAGGCTTGACCGTGCCCCGGAAGAAATCCGGATCCGAATCGATGAGACCGTAGAGTGCGGCCGCCTTCTGATCATTCGTCTTCTCGATGGCCTCCAGACCACCCTGCTGCTCGATCCAACCAAGAACGAGGTTCACGACATAGATCGAAAACACGGGCGGGGTGTTGTAGACCGAGTTCTTCGCCACGAACTTCTTGTAGCTCATCATGGGTGGTAGATTTTCGGGAGACCGATCCAGGAGATCCTTGCGGATGATCACGAGGGTCACGCCCGCCGGCCCCAGGTTCTTCTGCGCGCCGGCGTAGATCACTCCGAATCGAGAAACGTCCACCTTGCGGCTGAAGAAGTCGGACGACATATCGCACACCAAGGGCACCGTGCCCGTGTCGGGAAACGCCTGGAATTGCGTCCCGTAGATGGTGTTGTTCGACGTGATGTGAGCGAAGGCGGCATCGTGGCTCCACTTCATCTCGTCGGTCCGCGGCACCCTGCTGTACTTCTCTTCCTTGGTGCTGGCGATGACGGCCACCTCGCCCACGAGACGCGCGGCGTCGATGGCTCGGGTGGACCAAGTCCCCGTGTCCACGTACTCGGCCCTTCCTCCCGAAGGAAGGATGTTCATGGGAATCAGAGTAAACTGGAAATTTGCGCCTCCCTGGAAAAACGCGATCTCATGACTGTCCGGAATACCGAGGATGCTGCGCATCCGAGTCTTGGCCTGTTCCAGGACCGCAGTGAATTCCTTGGCCCGGTGGCTCGTTTCTAGAATACCGAGCCCCGTGCCCTCGAAATCGACCAATGCTGTCTGTGCCGTCTCTAAAACGGAAAGGGGCAGCACCGCAGGTCCAGGGTTGAAGTTGTATTTTCTCGCCATGATCATGCCTCCTACTTTAGGTGGCTGGTCAGAATAAATCTGCCATCTGGAACGTCGATCCATCCCGCCTGGCTTGGTCGCTCCTCGGTTGCGTACCACCCGATACGCGCCCTCGTCGCTTCGTGCCAGACGGGCGCCTCGACACCCCAATTCGGCAACCCTATTTTGAACAGCCTCCTTAGTCCTGACGGCGGACATCGACCAGCCGCCATTTTCGAAACCGTTTCGAACCCAACTCACGCAACGACGGTCCAAACCGTCGTGCCCTTCGGTCAAAATCAACTCTATCGACCCAACCGTGGGTCCAACCCAGTCATGATGGACCGGGCGGCAAACCGACCAACCAGATCCAGACGAAGTGGACCAACCGCACCGTCGACCGGAAGCGTCCATCCCGAACCATCCGTCCCGAACACCTCTAGTCCGACGGCAGAAACGCGATCCGTCGGACGAGATCCACGAGCCGCTGCCGCTGTTCGATGGTCAGGTCTACGAACCGGATGCCCATGCCCGGATTCAAATTACTACCATCGGGGCGAAACGGATTCACCCAAACGACTTCACCTTCGAACGCAAAGGGCTCCTCGGCGTCGGGCGGGACGAACTTCAAATTGAGTTTCGTGCCCACCTCCGAAGGCTCCTTGGTTTCAACAAAAATTCCAAGAGCACTCAGATTCGAAATGCTTGCGCTGCTGGCGAACAGGAACGTTTCATCAGACGAATAGTCCACGTTCCAATCCACTGCCACGCGTTCGGCCATGCGCCGATCGATCCCGTCATCCCGATCTTCGTTTTCCTTCAGTCCTGCGTCCGGGCCGGTTCCGTGCCCACGACCCGCCGTCGTCGCCTTCACAGCCGACGACGCGCTCCCCCTCGCCGTTTTTCCGGAATGCATTGCCTTTGTCACCGTTCTGTCCTTCCCTCTTTGAGTCCTTGACGTTCCCGTCGCCATTCTTGCGCCCCCGACCACTGGTTAGGAGGCTGATTAGAATAAATCTGCCATCTGGAACGCCGATTCATCCATCCTGGCTTTGTTGCTCCTCGGTTGCGTACAACCCGGTGCGCGCCCTCGTCGCTTCGTGCCAGACGGGCGCCTCGACGCCCCAAATTGGCAACCTTATTTTGACCAGCCTCCTTCAGTGTCGCGGACAATCACGATGTGCGTCTTGCATAGCACCAGTTTTTTCAGCGACTCAAGGAAAAACGGACTTTTTTGACCAATGCTGTTGCAGTTGTCTTTCCCGCCCTTCGATGCTAAGTTTTTGCGCATGTGCGATCTGCACCCCCTTGCAAGCCGCTGCACTCGCCAAAAAACCCTTGGAGACGAGACGTGGCAAGGCGTGCCAGAGCGAGGCAAGGCGGTGCTAGAACATGGCGGAACGTGGCGAGGTGATGACGAAACACGGTGACCAACAAGGCGATAGCCAATCGCTGACAGCCACGAATCGAGCCTACTCCAACCGGTCCGCTGGTTTCGTGGCCGGTCCGCATCCGCCTGGGCGTGGGCCGAAAAGGCCGGATATCCCCGATCCCGAAGCCATGAAGAACAGACCGGTGCGGGCATCGGGTGAGGTCGACGCCTCGCTCGCCTTTAGAGACGACAGCATCCCCGAAGACAGTATCGGAGGCGTGCATGCCCTGCCGGCGCCCGATGAACGAGACACGTCTCTGTTTGTTCGGCCAATTCGCCCGAGGGGGCCGCAGAGTCCGTCTCCTTCGGCCAGAGAATTCGAACGAACGCAACGCATCACGATCCCCGCCCAGTTCGCTCAGGCCAAACCGGCACACAGCCGCCATAACCTGCGTACGCTCTTCTGGGCCCTTTCGGTCAGCTTCATCGGCCTTGCTGCCGTTGCCGGCGGCCTCGCTGCCTGGAAAATCCGTTCGACTCGACTGGCGAGGAAAAAAACGGCCCAGAAAATCAAACTGGTGCGACTCCGTAAGGAACTCGCAAAGAATCGTCTCGCCCTACCGCCTGGACAATGTCATCTTGGGATGGTCTGGATCTCGAACGGTCGCAAGCGAGGCTTCTGCATCGACCTGTATGAGTTCCCCAACAAGAAAGGGACCGTACCCACCACCGTAGCAGATAACAACCAAGCACACAGGATCTGCGCACAGCAGGGAAAACGGCTGTGCACCGCCGCCGAATGGCGGAGGGCCTGTGGGGGACGACACAGACACAAATATCCATACGGACGACGCTACGACCCGACGAAGTGCGTGACGAGTCTGCCACAGGTGGGGCCCTCCAACGTCCAACCGAGTGGTGCGCGACCATCGTGCCGGTCGCCTGAAGGCATGTTTGACATGAGCGGCAACGTGGCGGAATGGGTGGCCGACGGCGTCTTGATGGGGGGCAGCGCGGCATTGTCCGGCAGCAAAACATCGTGCAGGGCCCAAGGAGGAGGCGGCAGTCCGGCCTACTACGGCACACGCTGCTGCCTATCGAGCTTGTAAAAAAGCTGCCGCAGAGGGATCGGCGGTGGCGGGACACGACGCAGCCAGGTGAGTGTGACCGGCGTAGGAACCCAAGCAAAGGCGCCCCGTGCCGGATGGAAAAGTGGGCCACATCGGCCAATGAGCCAGGTAAAAACGCAGCATGGACCCGACATCCGAGTCTGTGCTCCCAATCGCGACGGGCAATGAGGTGGTCATGTTTTTCCCCACGATTCAACTCCAGACAGGCAAGGCGGTCCAGGTCAACACAGCGGGCGTGCAGGTCATTCCGGAGAATCCGGTGGACCTGAGTAGACGTTTGTATCGATACGGAACCGTGGTGATCCTCGATCGCGATGCGGCCATGGGCCAAGGAGACAACAGCGACCTGGTCAACAAAATCTGCGGGGAAGTCGAAGCCATCGTGGCCGGAGGCGTGACCACGGTCAACCAGGCGGACCGATACCTTCGCGCCGGAGCCGTTCGTCTCATCGTCGGGCCTCGGGTGAACCCGGGCATACTCGCACACTTTCCACGACAGCGCATTCTGGTAGCCGTAGACGACAGACCGGCCCCCTTCGGCATCGATGAATGGAGACTGGCCGACAACACGAACCTCGTCGAGGCGACCGCAGTTTTTCACAAAAGCTGCTCGGGACTCGTGTATGGGTTCGGTGATTCGGACATCGATGGTTTCCGCTCCCTGAACGCTCAGGTGGGGCTGCCGGTGATCGCCGCCGCCATGACCACTTCGGCCGAAGACGTCGAAGCGCTCGACCGCTCCGGGATAGATTGTCTGCTGACCATCGACCAGAACTCGAACATCGACATCTCCGACTTGTACACGAACCTGATGGACTTCGAGTCCGGCAATGGATTGATCCCCACGATTCTCCAGGACCGTAACCGTCAGGTCCTCGCTCTGTTCTACAGCAACAAGAATGCCGTCAAGACGAGCCTGGACAGCGGACTGACTTCGTTTTGGAGCGCATCAAAGGGGGACGTCACCATCAAAGAGACACCCAAAGGGAACCCCATCTCGATCCGAACCGCTATCGCGGATCGACGGCGCAAGGTCCTGCTCTACCAAGTGGACAGCACCGGACCGGTCTGCCACACCGGAGAATACTCCTGTTTCGGAGAACGATCCTTTTCCATCGAAACCCTCGAAGCCGTGATCGTGTCTCGACAGGGCAAGGGTGATTCCCAGTCCTACACCCAACAGGTGCTCGTGAGTCGAGAAGGGGTCACGGACCAAATCCTGACACGCGCCAAGGAACTGGCGCAGGCCGTGACCCACGACCAGATCATCAGTCGCACGGCGGATCTCCTTTACTTCGTCATGGTCAATCTGGTCCGCAACAAAGTGTCCTGGTCGTCCGTGCTCAAAGAACTCAGGGGACGCGCCGGTAGGAGGAGACAGTGAAACTGGTCCGCACCATTCCGGCCCGAACGAGCCGAATCCCGACCCAAGCAGCACTCGCAACGGCGACCAAACTCCTGGGACGCATCCGCCGCCGGCCTGCCAAATTCGAGGTCATCGGTGAAGAAACCTCGGCGGCCAGTCTTCGGCGCATCGGTCGTGCCGACTTCGTGGCCCTCGAAACCACATGCAAACAACTGGGCCATCGGGAGCGCAAACATCTGGCGTCCCAGAAGAACTGGACAGTGCGCCCATTGCCCGGCTGGACCCTGACGACCCATACCACAGCGCTCCAACGACTGGCGGTCATCACCGGGGCACCTCCCTTACCTGCAACGAGCACCCTACTCTCTTGCGCCATCCCTGCTGCTCTGGCAGAGGTGCCGCAGCGACTCGCCGTCTTGCATCCTTCAACGAACCCCGTGACGCTCGCTGCCACCTACATGGCCGAACTCACGGACGTGGTCACGGGCGACGCGGAGGCGGCCCTTGCTGCCGCCGGCCTTGGAGCCGGCCTGCCCCTATGCGACATGGTCGTAGCACCCTATTCCAGCCGGTCGCTCGCCCTGGCCGCCCTGCTGTGGGACCAACAACGCACATCGGTGCTCCTGACCGGCACCGACGACCTCATGGTCCTCTGCGAAGGAGAGGCGGCCGCCGACCAGGTGACCATGGAACTGCTGGGCCACTGCGAACGACAGCCCCATGGACGACGGGGTCTCGTCACCCCGAACAAAAAACTCCTGTCCGCCGTTCGAAGCCGGCTCAAGGCGGCCGATGCAGACCTGGACGCCACCATCTACCTTCTGTCGTCAGACAGCATGACCGAGGCCTGCGACCTGGCATCCCGGCAGCGACCGGACCGGATCTGGCTCCTGGCTGCACAACCAGACGCATGGATTCCCCTGGCCAGGAGCACCCGCATCGTCCACGTGGGACCCCACGCACCGCCGTCCCTCGACGAATGCGGCGCAACGCCCATCACCCTCCTTGGGCGGGACGAACCAGCGGGAATGCTCTTCGGACGGACGACGGCCCATCTGACCGCGGAACGACACGCAACGCTGGCCCCGCGTGCATCCCGTCTGGCTGCGGCTGAGGGTCGTGTCTGGTCGCAGCGAGCCGCTATGCTCCAAGGACCACCTGATGTTTTTTGATTCCGGGACGTCCAACCACCAGACCCAGCAGGAGGCAAGATACTGTGACACGACATGGAACCAACAAAACCGGGAGGAGCCCCGCTCTTGCGGCCCTTATGGCCGCCATGATCGTGACGACCACGGGAACCGAAGCCAACGCCAGGAACGCCCGGCACATCGGCGACAGTATCACCATTGGAGGGCAGCGATTCGTCATCTGGGGATCAGCTTCCACCGGAATCATGCCCAAGGGAGCAAGCATCTCACCCGACGGCAAACACCTTTACGTGTCCAACTACGGCCGGCGCTTCTTGAATGCGATCAGCGTGTTCGAGGTGCCAGCGCTCAAACTCATCAAGAAGGTCAACCTCAAGGGCGACTCCATCGAGTCCGCCCTGTCTCCGGACGGCAAACTCCTGTTTTCTACGAACAAAATAGGCGCGCTCCTCCAGGTCTTCGACGCGGTCACCATGCAACTGCTGCGCTCCATCCATATCGGCGGCTTCCCCAAGGTCATCGCTGTTTCGCCTGACGGTGCCTGGGTCTACCTGAGCCGCTGGTCTGGACGCGGTATCTCCCGGGTGAGCACCAAGACGTGGCAGCAGCAGCACCTGACGACCCACCAGATCCACCCGAGGGGCCTTGCCTTCTGCGGACAGGCCCCACACCTGTTCGTGGCGAACAACGGCACGAATACGGTGACCGTGGTGGATCCAGTCGCCTTCAAGGTCATCCGCGAAATCCACGTGGGCCGTTTTCCGCGCCACGTGGCCTGCAGCCACGACGGCAAGATGCTCTACGTCACGGTGATGAGCACCTCGCAGGTCGTGGCCATCGACCCGAACACAGACCGTATCCTCCACCGAGTTTCAGTAGGACGCGCCCCGAAAACCGTGGCAGTATCCTTCGACGACCGGTTCGTCTACACGGCGGACTACTCGGGGCACTCCATGAGTATCGTAGACACCAGGACGTGGAAGTCCAAGGCATTGCTGCTGGACATCTGGAAGGGGTCTGGACTTGCGGTCCATCCGTCGGACCACTGGATTTATGTGACCGGTTGGTGCTCGGACGACATCTGGGCGGTGGAACGGATCGGGCTCAATGACAAACCCGCGACTCCCGGGCCCATGAGGCCGCGGCGCCGCATCTGCCGAACCTGTCGCAGTCTCGATTTCATGGGATGCCGCACGAAGCCTCGACGCCCTCGAAAACGAAGGCACCACCACCGACCAAGACGTCGGCAGTAACGCCGCTGCACGCCGGTACTGACGCACTCCCCCCAAAGCCCAAAACGTCCAAAAACACGAAAAGGAGGCGATATCGTCTCCTTTTCTTCATGAGCCCACCAGGAATCGAACCTGGAACCTCCGGATTAAGAGTCCGCTGCTCTGCCAATTGAGCTATGGGCCCAAACCATCGATGATCAACCATCAGCGCGCCAGGGGTGACTCGAACACCCGACCTGCGGATTCGAAGTCCGACGCTCTATCCAACTGAGCTACTGGCGCTCAGACCGGGCGGCAAATTACCTGCAGCAGCCATGGCTGTCAAGCAAGAATTTTGGAAAACGACTTTTCTTGATGCAAAATTGCCGGTCGGGTCCAACCGAACATCCCGCTCCAAAACCTACGCATGAACAGGTAGACCCAAAATCTGGCTGCCCAGATGCGCTCTTTCCTGCAAATCCTTTGTCACGCATCCCGAGTTCTGGTACCCATGACAAGGATATGGCCAATTGCGGTCGGAGCGACAGACAGCAGGAACACCACCATGACGCACAGCAACGACGCGGTTCACCACGGCGAAAGACAATGGGTCGCAGACCTCCAACCAGGCGACGACGTCCGAGATCGGTACCTCGTCTGGCGCAAGAATCTATTGATGGCGAAGAACGGACGACCTTACGTGTCCATGGTTCTAGGGGACCACACTGGCAAGATCGAAACGAGGATCTGGGACCACGCAGACAATCTGGCGACCCTGTTTGAGGCACAGGACGTCATCGAAATCAAGGGGCGGGTCATCAAGTATCAGGACCACAGACAACTCAACGTGATTGCTGTCAAGCGCATCCCGACCGAGGACGTGGACATCACCGAACTCCTACCCACGTCCAGGCATCCTATCGCTGAAATGATGGAAGAACTGACCGGAGTCATCGCCTCGATCCACAAGCCGCCCTTGCGGCGTCTGCTCGAAACCATCGTGGCGCTCCCTGATGTGAAAGAGGGTCTCTTGCGGGCACCGGCGGCCAAGACCATCCATCACGCATGGACCGGCGGGCTGTTGGAACACACCCTGTCGGTCTGTCGCCTGCTCGACAGTATCTGGACCCACTACGACGCGATCTTTCCGGGCATGATGGACCGAGACATCCTTATGGCCGGTGGCATCCTCCACGACTTAGGAAAAATTTGGGAACTCGGCGGGATCACGTTCGAGTACACGGACCGGGGCAAACTCCTGGGACACATGGCCCTGGTCTATGAGGTCATCGACCATGCCATCCGCGAACAAGAGGACTTTCCAGCGGACATCGAGATGCACCTCAAGCACCTGGTCCTGTCCCACCACGGACAACTCGAATACGGGTCTCCCAAGCGGCCCAAGACCGCTGAGGCATGGGCCCTGCATTATGCAGACATCCTCGATGGCCGCATGACCTGGCTCAACGCCCTGACAACGGAGCTGGAACCAGGCGAATGGAGCACATACCAGCGTCTCTACGACCGCTATTTCTGGAAGCCTCCCAGACACGGAGACGCCATCGAGCCCTCCAGTCCAAACGAGTTTCCCGACCCCAGCGAGGCCGAAGCATCCGATGCCGATCAGACGGACGAACCGAAACCGAGTCCCCAACTGAGTCTCCTGGAAGCCACGCCAAAAAACACACGCCAACCCTGACCCAATATTGCCGGTGAGCCGTGGCCTGCGCCGCCATGTCCGCCAAACCGCAAGCCCCCCCCGATCACCAGCTTGGAATCAATTGCTTCCTACCAGTAGGCAGGATCCGTGGCCACTCCAAAGACATCCCGGAACACGTCGGAAATCTCTCCAATGGTGGCATTGGCCTTGACCGCGTCGATGACCACGGGAAACAGATTCTGATCGTCGCTGCGGGCGACCTCGCGGACCCGATCGAGCGCCCGATCGGTTGCCGCCTGATCACGGCGCGCCCGAAACTCCCGGATCCGATCCACCTGGCCACGTTCCACTTCCTCGTCGATCTTGAGAGTGGGAATCTCGCTCTCGTCTCCCTGCTGCTGATACTTGTTGATGCCGACGATGACCGCCTTGCCCTTTTCCACATCACGCTGGAACCCGTAGGCGGACTTGGCGATCTCGCGCTGTGGAAACCCGGCTTCGATGGCTGAAACGATGCCGCCCATCTCGTCGATCTTGTCGATGATGGCCATGGCCTCGCTCTCCATCTGGTCGGTGAGTTTCTCGATGAAATACGACCCGGCCAATGGATCGACCACCTCTGGCACCCCACTTTCATCCGAAATGATCTGCTGGGTCCGCAGGGCGACCGTAGCCGCCTGCGCGGTCGGCAGGGCATAGGTCTCGTCATAGGAATTCGTATGGAGCGACTGGGTACCACCCAAGACGCCCGCGAGCGCCTGGAGAGTCGTCCGCACGATATTGTTGTACGGCTGCTGCGCCGTAAGGGAGACCCCCGCCGTCTGGCAATGGGTCCGCAAGAGCCATGACCTGGGTGACTTGGCTTTGAACCGATCCCGAAGAACCCGGGCCCAAATCCGCCTGGCAGCTCGCAGCTTGGCGATTTCCTCGAAAAAGTCGTTGTGCACATCGAAAAAGAACGACAACCGAGGAGCGAACTGGTCCACGTCCAGACCGGCATCCTTGCCGAGTTGCACGTACCCAATCCCGTCGGCCAGGGTAAAGGCCAGTTCCTGGACCGCTGTGGCGCCGGCTTCACGAATGTGATACCCGCTTACTGAAATGGTGTTCCACTTGGGCATCTCGTCGGCGCAAAATGCCATCATGTCGCGAATGATCCTCATGGCCGGTCGAACCGGGCAGATCCACTCCTTCTGCGCGATGAATTCCTTGAGCATGTCGTTCTGGGTGGTTCCGCGCAGCTCCTTCCTGGAAGCGCCCTGCTCATCGGCAACCGCAACGTAGAATGCAAGCACGACCATGGCCGGTGCGTTGATGGTCATGGACGTGGAAACCTGTTCCAAAGAAATCCCGTCGAAGAGGCGACGCATATCGTCGATGGTGGCGATGGCCACGCCTTCACGCCCCACCTCGCCGAGGCTCATGGGATGATCCGGATCGTAGCCCATCAACGTGGGCATGTCGAACGCGGTCGAAAGGCCGGTCTGACCATTTTCGAGAAGGAATTTGAACCGTTCGTTCGTATCCTCTGGTGTTCCGAACCCGGCGAACATCCGCATGGTCCATCGACGTCCGCGGTACATGTTCGCATGAGGCCCCCTGGTGAACGGAAACTCCCCGGGATCGGCCAACTTTTCCTGATACCTCCAGCCTTCGAGATCCTCGGGCCGGTACGTCAGTTTGAGGGGAATGCCCGACATGGTCGTGACACGTTCCTCGGATTGCTTCTGTTCGACTGCCATGACAACCTCCTTGCGTCGAAAGGGACACAGGTCTTTTTGCCTTGTTTTTTGCCGAAATCGCCCACTTGTCAATGGAAGAACGGCCAGCGGCGCTTTGGCAACGGTTGACAGAAAAATCTGTGCCGCCTATTCTGTCTCCATGCCACATCAGGGGATGATTCTGGAAGGAAAGTATGTGCTCACCCGTCTCATCGGCGAAGGTGGGATGGGTTCGGTATGGGAAGCCCAGCACCAGGTCATCGGACGCCGCGTGGCAGTCAAGTTCCTCCTCCCCGAATACACGGACAACCAACAGGCTCTCCAACGATTCCAACAAGAAGCGCGCATCGCAGGGAACCTGGGGCACCCAAACATCTGCGAGGTGACCGACATCGGCACGGCGGACGATGGTTCTCCGTACATGATTATGCCCCTGCTCAAGGGCCTCTCCCTCGAAGAAGTCCTGGAAAGCGAAGACCAGACCGTCCCGGCGGACCGGGCACTCGACATCATCAGCCAGGTGCTGACTGCACTCCAACGAGCCCACGAGGAGGGCATCGTCCATCGGGACCTCAAACCGGCGAATATCTTCATCTCGAGCCTGGGCGATCGCCAGGATTTCGTCAAAATCCTGGACTTCGGCATTTCAAAGGTCGTACAATCCGAAGATGGCAAGGTCGGGTCCGGTTTGACCGTGACCGGCATGATCCTGGGCACCCCGTACTACATGGCGCCCGAGCAGGCCAGAGGCCTGACCTCTGTGGACTTCAAGGTTGACATCTATGCCGCCGGCACCATTCTCTATGAACTCCTGACGGGCAAGACCCCGTACCAAGGCGAAAGCTACAACGACATCATTATTAGAATCGTGACCGAAGGATTTCCACCTCCCAGGGCCATCAATCCCACGATTTCCGAGGCAGTCGAGGCGGTGGTCCTCAAAGCGATGGCCAAGGACCCGACGAACCGTTACGACTCGGCGACCGAGTTCAAACACGCCCTCATCGATGCCGCCCGTCAATCCTCCATGCCCATGCCATCGCACCTCGGCATGCCGGGATTCACCGGTGAAATCTCGACCGTTACCTCCATGGACAACGTCCCAGGCATACCGTCGAGGTATGGCAAAGGCCTGTGGATCGGCGTGGGCGTGGGCAGCCTGCTGGCCATCTCGGCCATTGCGATCCTCGTCATCAAACCATGGGGGACATCCAAAAGCACGGCTCACGAGAAGTCACAGGTCTCGGCTACGGCCCAGTCCATGGCTTCAACGTCTCCGGGCATGAACGGAACCAAGTCAAACACCGATGCGGGCGTTGCTCGGTCGAAAGGGCCCGCAACCGTGACCATCGAATTCGACAACCTCCCCAAAGGAGCGCGGGTCACCCTGGCAGGCAAGCCGGCTCCCAAAGGGAAGACCACGATCACAAGGGGGACCAATCCCCTGTCCTACGTGGTCGAAGCCCAGGGGTATCGGGTCATTCGAGGTACCGTGGTACCGGACCAAAACAAGGCCATCCCGCTGCTCATGAGCAAACTACCCAAGCATCGTGCCAGCCGACCTCGAACACGCCGTGGGGTGTACGACCGCCACCGACACGTGGCTATCGAAAACAACTACGATGACAATTGAAGCAAGAACGGTGGCTACGACAGGACAACAGAGACGAACGTCAATGCAACGATGAAAAGCACACGGATGGGGCAAGTAATCTGCAAAAAATTGCTGACCCGTGCTCCCGTTCGCACCCAAAGAAATAGCGTGGACAGCCAGGAGACCAAACGATGACGCCAGACAAGATTCCTCGACCGACTCGACATCCATGGACCTTGATTGCAGCCTTCGCATTTTTCTTCCTGCTGGCGGTCCAGGGCCCGGCACGGGCTATCTCCAACGCGGACAAGCAACGGGCCAAAAAACTCTTTTTCCAAGGAATTGCAGCGAGCAAGGCAGGCCAGTACCCCGCCGCTCTCACCTATTTCCAGGAATCCTTTAAGCTCCGCCCCAAATCCGTGGTCCTGTTCAACATCGCCATGGTGCATCGAGCCCTGTTTCAGTACAAACAATCGATCGCCGCCTTCCACCATTATGTCAGCATGAAGGGCAAGCGGCTGCGCCCCGGTAAGAAAAGACGCATTTCCAACCTGATTGCCGAAATGGAAGCCAAGTTGGCTAAACTCAATCTTGCCGTGACTCCGTCGGGCGCTTCCGTTCGACTCGATGGCCACATTTTGACGTACTCTCCCATGGGAAGCCCCATTCCATTGGATCCGGGCACCCATGTCCTGGAGATCTCTCTGCAAGGATATCGGGTCTACAGCAAGACCATCCACGCCGTGGATGGCCAACAGATCGCCCTAGCCGTGTCCCTCAAGAGACGCCGGCAAAAGGGCTTCGTCGTCATCTCATCCCAGGCGCCCGGCGCCATGGCCTCCATTGATGGGGCGATGGCTCGGCCTCTGCCCATTTCGACAGACCTACCAGAGGGGGTCCACCAGGTGCAGGTGTCAGCACCGGGCTATCGACCCACGAGCGTGGCCATCGTCGTGCGGGCAGGGAAAATGACCAGGCAGGACATCGCGCTCCTGCCCCAAAGCGGCACGGTGGTTCCGCCGAGGCCCAAAGCCCGGCACCACGGAACGCCGCGACATCGCCCGCGTACGCGGACCACGTTCACGCCGACCAGGACCACCTCGCTCCCGGCCTTGGCGGTGAGCAAAAGCCCGACCGAAACACACAAGGCCGTGCCCGTTTACAAGAAAGCCTGGTTTTGGAGTGTCATTGGAGGCGCCGTGCTGGTGGTGACCGGAGCGACTCTGGGAGGCTACTACGGCTGGAAGGCAAGTAACAAAGACAATGGCCCGGCAGTGGACTATCCGATCCAATTGCCATGAGACGCCTGGGCGCCACCCACGACACCGAGGCCGAGCCTCGAGTCGAAAGCTCGCAACGAACGGAACGTGAGGACGAATCATGGACACAACAACGCGACAACCTTCTAACCACCGAATACGCCCGTCGAAACGACGCATCACAAGCTTCGCTGGCCTAGCGGCTGCGATATTGGCAACATCCGTCTTGCTCGGCGGATGCGGTGACAGCACGTCCAAATATGCCGTCACGCTGACCATCAACAAGCCTGCTGACGGCTCCAGCATTCCAGACCGAATGAAGTTCATGAAGCTGACCGTCCTCTACCAAAAAGAAGAAGGCGGTAGCTTCTGTCAAATTACCTCCTTCAACGTTCAAACGTACCCGCAAGACCCGAAGCACATCTCGATCTACCAGAGCGTCGAGCAATGGCCGTGGTCGCTCGGTATGGAGCGTGGTTCGGCGAGCGGCGGCGCCCTCTCCATCATCATCGAAGGATTTGGGAATGCAACCAGCGCAAACGATCCGGCCTACGCGTTGTACCGACAGATCCTGCAGACAACGATTCCATCGAAAGGCACGGTCCCGCTCGTCTTGAACATTCAAAAAGAAGCGATTCAGTCGATGTCGGACCCGGTGGATGTAAACTCTGCATGGAATCCGGACGCACACGGTTATGACAACAACGTCCCGCTGTTCAAGGCCCTAGTGGGAAACCAGATCGATCAATGGCCTACTGCCATCAGGAACCTTGCGGCATGCCCAACCCAGTAGCAACAGATGTCCAGCACCAGGCCCAAGCCAGGTGAAGCCACAGTATGCCGTGTGCCCCCTGTTGTGGCTTTCAAGCCACAACAGGGGAGGTAAAAATCGCTCTTGCAGATCGTAAAAAGTTTGCCTATGCTCCCAGACATGGCCTGATTCGGAATACCGGTCCGTCGGCCTTGTCGGGGCACCCGGAAGCAAAGAATGAACAAAGCACCAAAGGGCCGTTGGTCGCAGGAAACGAGGCCAGAAACACACAGACCATGGAGTCTACAATGCGGACTGCGCTTTCACTGAAAAACTTGATTCGTTCGAGTCTGGCAGGCCTGGCGGTCATTGCCCTCGTGGCCGGACAGAGCGCCTGTACAAAGAAAACGAGCAAGACCACCCCCAAATCGGGCAAGACAAAGGACGCCAAAGGTCCCCGGTTCCAACTCACTGTCGTTCACAAAAAGGGCGGAGACAAGTTGGTGGTCTGCAAGACCCAACCGGGCTGGAAAGTCATCACGTACGACATCAATCGGGATCTCAAAAAGAACATCGATATCTGGAAGGTCTTTCGCGACGACGGCTCCCTTGCCTGTCGCGAGATGGACATGGATTTCGACGGCAAGCGGGACCTGGCGGTCAAGTACTACAAGAACGGTGATCGGCGCGAAATCTGGGAGGACGTGGATCGAGACGGTCAGTTCGACCTGATCATGCACCTCCGCCCCGACGGGACGCTGGAACGAGTCGAAATGGACACGAACTCCGACGGCAAGATCGACGTGTGGAAGCGGTACCGTCTCAACAAGGACCACAACAACGTTCCTTATATGGTCATCCGGGACCGCGATTACGACGGCTATCGGGACTACTGGGAACGCTACGACGACAAGGGAGGCATCGACGAAATCTCCTGGACCGATCCAGGTGCCCAGAATGAAAAACCCAAGTATTGGCTGTCGAATCCCTCCCAGGAAGAAGAAGGCGTGGCCAAGGAATCCACCTCGATTCCCAAAGCACCCGCCAAATCGACTCAAAAGCAAAAGCCCAAGGGCAAACCTACGCGTGGAGCGACCAAGTAGACCACGGTCAGACGTCCTTTCGTCACGCTACTCCCTCCCCCTTTTCCCTCTTTCATATGCCATGGTTTCAGGCTCCTGTGCCATGCCACCCTGAAGGTCATTTGGTGTCGTTTCCTTGACAGCCCACGACCTTCGGGGCAAAACAGATACCATTGAAATGCGGCCTCGCACCATGAGCCGAAACGCACAGAATCGACCGGCTGAGATCGAGATTCTTTCCTTGATCGCCTCTCACTGAGACTGCAACGCGATAGAAGCGGAGAAAAAGAACACATGCATTCCCCGAACACACCTGAAATGCTCGTCGAAGTCCCGGACGTGATCCCGATCCTCCCCCTTCGAAATTCAGTCCTCTTTCCCGCATTTATCATGCCGATTGATGTGGGCCGGAAAAAATCGGTTCGTCTCGTCGAAGATGCTGTCCGAAAGGAACGCCCGCTGATCGGAATCCTGACCCAAAAGACAGCCGATGTGAATGAGCCTGGACCGGACGACCTATACACAGTCGGCTGCGCAGCGCGGATCCTCAAGGTCATCAAATTGGCCAAAGACAACTTTTCGGTGATCCTCGAAGGCGTCACCCGGTTCAAACTCGTACGCTACACCCAGCAAGAACCGTTTATCACGGCCCAGATTCAAACCATCGTGGACCCGAAACCATCCGACGTGGAGCTGGACGCCCTTGCCTTGAACCTCCGTGACATCGCCAAACGGGTCATCAAACTGATGCCCGAATTGCCGAAGGAGGCATCGGCGCTCATCGACAACGTGTCAGACCCAGGCCAATTGGCCGACCTGATCACGTCCAATCTGGATTTGCCGGTGAACGAAAAACAGGACATCTTGGAAACGTTCGACATGAAGACCAGAATCCGTAATGTCCTCGCCTTCATGTCCCGACAACTGGAAGTCCTCAAGGTTCGGGACAAGATCAACACGCAGGTCCAAGAGGAAATGGGCCGAAATCAGCGTGAGTACGTCCTTCGTCAACAACTCAAGGCCATCAAGGAAGAATTGGGCGAGATGGACGAAGCCGGCGGCGACCTCGAAGAGTTCCGCCAGAAAATCGCCGATGCCAAGATGCCCGAGGAGGCGGAAAAGATGGCCCAGAAGCAACTGGACCGTCTCAAGCTGATGCAGCCCTCCTCGGCGGAATACACGGTGACGAGGACCTATCTCGAATGGCTGAGCGAACTGCCCTGGTCCAAATCCACCGAAGACCGAGTCGAAGTCCCGCAGGTTCGTATCGTTCTCGACGAGGACCACTACGACCTCGACAAGGTCAAAAAACGCATCGTCGAATACCTTGCCGTCCGGAAACTCAAACCTGACAAAAAGGGCCCAATCCTGTGCCTCGTGGGTCCTCCTGGCGTGGGCAAGACATCTCTGGGCCGATCCATCGCCCGAGCGCTCGGCAGAAAATTCTGGCGCGTTTCCCTGGGCGGCGTCCGGGACGAGGCTGAAATCCGGGGCCACCGCCGAACGTACGTGGGTTCGTTGCCCGGCCGAATCGTCCAAGGGGTGCGCAAGGCCGGAGTGAACAACCCCGTGTTCATGCTCGACGAGGTGGACAAGTTGGGTCACGATTTCCGTGGCGATCCGGCTGCCGCCCTCCTTGAGGTCTTGGACCCGGAGCAGAACAACACCTTCTCGGACCATTACCTGGAGGTCGCCTTCGACCTCAGCAAGACCATGTTCATCGCCACAGCGAACTTCCTCGACCCGGTGCCACCAGCCCTCAGGGACCGCATGGAAATCCTCGAACTTCCAGGCTACACTTTGAACGAAAAGGTGATGATCGCGAAACAATACCTCGTCCCGCGACAAATCGAAGATCACGGTCTGACCGATGATCGCCTCAAGTTCACTGATGAAGCGCTCAAAAGCATCGTCGAAAATTACACGCGAGAAGCCGGCGTCCGGAACTTGGAAAGGGAAATCGCGACGATCTGTCGATCCATTGCCGTTCAGGTGGCCGAGGACACCGACATCGAACATTTCGAAATCACGCTCGATGACCTCGTGGAGATTCTTGGCCCAGAAAAATTCATCCCAGAAGTTGCGGAACGCACCGCCGAATCCGGCGTGGCCACAGGGCTGGCCTGGACACCGGTTGGCGGTGACATCATCTTCGTCGAAGCCACCAAAATGCCAGGCCGCGGCTCGCTCGTCCTGACGGGACAGCTCGGAGACGTGATGAAGGAGAGCGCGCAGGCAGCTTTGAGCTTTGTCAAGTCACGAGCGTCTGCTCTCGGTGTCCCCGAAGACTTCATGAAGGATTCAGACGTACACGTCCACATTCCCGCTGGCGGCATCCCGAAAGATGGCCCTTCAGCGGGCATTACGATGCTGGTGGCCCTCGTTTCCATGCTCGCCGGCAAACGGGTTCGCCCCGACGTAGCCATGACCGGCGAGATCACCCTTCGAGGGCTCCTCCTCCCAGTGGGGGGCATCAAGGAAAAGGTTCTTGCCGCGCATCGTGCCGGTATCAAGAGGGTCGTCATGCCTGAAAGGAACCGCAAGGACCTGATGGACATACCGGAACAAGCCAGAGACGAACTGGACATTCAGTTCATCCGGCGCATGGAGGACATCCTGCCACTCGTCCTGGAAAACGATGGCGACCGCTAGGCGCCACCGCGTCGAGCAGCCGGCTCCTGACACATCCTCCTCGTCCGTTCGCTGCCCCCCCCCTTGATCGTTCGTTCCAGCTCGATCGTTACGCCACGGTCCTCCCCCTGAAAAATCCCATCTTCTCCGGTGCATCAAGCCTTGACATCACTTTTGACGTGCTTACCTTGTGCGGTGAAGAAAAAGTGAACGATAACCGCCAAATGGAGAAGGATACATGGGCAAGATCATTGGAATCGACCTTGGAACAACGAACTCAGTCGTAGCCGTCATGGAGGGCAAGGACCCCAAAATCATCGCAAACGAGGAAGGCACCAGGACCACGCCTTCCGTCGTTGCCTTTGATGACAAGGGCGAGGTGCTCGTGGGCCAAATTGCCCGTCGACAGGCCATCACCAATCCAGAAAACACCATTTTTTCCATCAAACGCTTCATGGGCATGAAGTACGCCGAAGTCCAAGGCGACGTGAAACGCTCCCCGTACGAGGTCATCCGCACATCGAACGGAGACATTCAGGTGAAGGTCCGTGGCAAGTCGTATGCGCCTCCGGAAATCAGCGCCAAGATTCTCCAAAAACTCAAGAAGGCTGCTGAGGCCTATTTGGGCGAGACGGTCACCGACGCGGTCATCACGGTTCCTGCCTACTTCAACGATTCCCAACGGCAGGCCACCAAGGACGCCGGCAAAATTGCTGGTCTCGAAGTGCGCCGGATCGTCAACGAACCCACTGCTGCTGCCCTGGCGTATGGATTGGACAAAGGGCAGGAAAAACTCGTGGCTGTCTACGACTTCGGCGGCGGAACGTTCGACATTTCGATTCTGGATGTTGGTGACAAAGTGGTCGAGGTCATCGCCACGAACGGAGACACCCACCTGGGCGGCGACGACATCGATCAGCGCATCATCGAGTGGCTCATCGATACCTTCAAAAAGGACACCGGAATCGACGTGTCCAACGACAAAATGGTGCTCCAACGACTCAAGGACGCAGGCGAAAAGGCCAAAATCGAACTGTCGACGCTCCAGGAAACCGAAATCAACCTGCCGTTCTTGACAGCGGATGCGGGTGGTCCAAAGCACCTGCAGACGAAACTTTCCCGTTCCAAGCTCGAACAGATGATCGAAGACATCGTAGAACGTACCATCGCCCCATCGAGGCAGGCGCTCAAGGATTCGGGGAAAAGTCCATCAGACATCGGTGAAATTATCTTGGTCGGCGGATCGACCCGAATCCCCATCGTCCAGGAGAAGGTCAAGGAATTCTTCAAGCGTGAGCCCCATAAAGGCGTAAACCCAGACGAAGTGGTGGCTCTGGGCGCCGCCGTCCAAGCCGGCGTGCTCTCGGGCGACGTGAAGGACATCCTGCTCCTGGACGTGACCCCCTTGAGCCTCGGCATCGAGACCCTTGGCGGTGTCATGACCACGCTCATCCCGAGGAACACCACGATCCCGACGCGAAAGGCGGAGACGTTCTCCACGGCGTCGGACAACCAGACCTCGGTCGAGGTCCATGTCCTGCAAGGTGAACGTCCCATGGCCTCGGGCAATCGGACCCTGGGCAAGTTCCATCTGGACGGCATTCCACCGGCACCCAGAGGCGTTCCGCAGGTCGAGGTGACGTTCGACATCGACGCCAACGGCATCCTGAACGTGTCGGCCATCGACAAGGCCACTCAGAAAAAACAGCACATCACCATCACGGCATCGTCCGGCCTGAACGACGAAGAGATCGACAAGATGCGTCAGGAAGCGGAAAAACATGCCGAAGAAGACCAGCACAAGAAGGACACCATCGAGGCCCGCAACAAGCTGGACTCCCTGGTCTACAACTTGAAGAAGATGGTCGACGAACACAAGGACAAGCTGCCCGAAGGCGAACGCACCACCCTCGAAAACGCACTCAAGGCAGCAGAAAAAGCCCTCGAAACGGATGACCTGGACACGATCAACAAGGCCACCGAGGACCTGACCCAGGCGTCGCACAAGATCGCGGAGATCCTGTACAAGGCCACGGCCGAAGGTGGACCGGCCCCAGATCCGTCGACGACCCAAGCCCCTGGTGGTCAGGGCCCATCCGACAAGGACGGTGTCATCGACGCAGAGTTCGAGGAAACGAACTAGGTTTCCAAACGCCGCATTTTTAAGCCCCCTTCGCTGCAAAGCCGTTGTATAATACGCCCGCGGGACCGCCACAATGCGAACCAGGTTCCACGAAGGAGGCTGTCATGACACGCATCGGTGCCATTTTCGTCGCCATCATCTTCACCAGTCCATGGTTCGGTCTGCAGGTCGGCTGCGGTCCTGATTCGGGAGGGCCATCGAACAACGGATCCGACGGAGGAAATCAGGTCGGAGACGGCGGCTCCAAGTCGGACGCAGGTTCAACCGAAGACAGCGGTTCGGGCTGCAGCAACACCTGCACAGAAGAAAACTCCCACCGATGCGCCGGCACGACCATCGAGGTCTGCGCCCTTGGAACGAATGGCTGTCTGTCTTGGCAGGCCGACCAGGACTGCGCGGATCAAGAAAAGATGTGCGACGACTCGAATGGCGACCCGGCTTGCGTCTCTCCACCGAGCTGTGACGACGGCATCTTGAATCAGGATGAAACCGACGTGGACTGCGGCGGTTCCTGTCCGCCATGCGATGTGGGCCTTGCCTGCACCGGCGACGACGACTGCGCAAGCGACGCCTGCACGAACAATGTGTGCGTCTTATGCCATCCAGCCACATTCCATTGTTTCGGTAACTGGCTGCGGCAATGCGCCAACGACGAGTCATCGTGGCAGGACGTGCAGCATTGCGATCCCCATTCGAACCAGGTCTGTGACGCCGTGGCCCACACATGCTCACCGGCCCAACCCATTGGAAATGGTCCGGACAACCCAACCGGCGTCTACTACCAGTACGCCGAATTCTGCACGTCGAACAGCCCCTTCCAGGGAGGCTTCGACGTGGGGTCCATGGACGACTTGCTCTTCATCAATCGAGACGGCCAACACGTGGACGTTTACTCAGTGACTCTCCAAGACACCGACGGAGACGGTCTGCTCGAACCGAACCAGCATCCGGACAACCCAGACAATACGGGGCCTATCGAAAATCGAGTCCTCGCCCTGACCCAAACGTACAACGTCCCCATCTCGAACGACCCTAACTGGCCCTGGATGTCCAACGAGATCTATCCGACGCAGACCGACATCTACTTCATGGCCCAGATGAGCGGAGAGGTGGGCCTGAACCAATACAACATCGCCTCGGGCAACCGGACCCTCATCGTACCCTGGGACAACACCTTGGGCCTGAATCAGACCCTGGGCTACGACGACGTCCACCAAGTTTGGTACACCCTCAACTACGGACGCCAGGTCTTTTCGTGGGATCCGGACGCACAGGAGTGGGCCCTCGAATTCATGTACCCAAACCTCGTGGGCGGTCATGCCGACGGCCTGGAGGTGGTCACCGACCCGGCCACGGAGATACCTTACGTCTACGTTTCCGACATGACATCCGACTTTCTCGGTCAGTACCTCAAAAACAAAGACGGTTCCTGGACCCAGGTGAACCTGTTCCAGTACAACCGAGGCGAAGGCGACTACATCGAGGGCATGGGATTCGGAGCCTTGTCCCACTTTTGGATGTCCGCGGTGGTCGATCCACAAAACATCCACGCCACGAACTGCATCTATGAAATCGGCGGTGGAGACCTGTCCCAGTACACGGGCGGCGGAGACCCGACCCACATGTAAAGAAGCTGGTCAAACTGAGGTTGCCCTTGCCTTGGTACGAGAATCCTCGTACGAATCACTACTTCTTGAACACGAAACTCACCAGCAGAAGCTTGTAGGCATGCCACAGCCTTGGGTAGGCCTTGGTCGGATACGTGAAGGTCAAAACGTAGTACATGTGGCCCTTGCTGAAAAAGTAGAGTCGAAAACTCATGGGCTTCTTCGGGTCCGTCCCCCGCACCATCAGCGCCTTGCTGGATCCCACCTTCGCTGGCATGAAAGCACTCACCGGAAACCCGATCGCCCGGACGGCCCGCACCTCGTCGCGAGCAAAGGAGAGGAGGGACTCACGGACCTTGAAAACCTTCATCGATAGGCGAATTTCCGCGCCGCTCGAATGATGGGCCCCCATGATCAGTGAAGGGTGTGTTCTGAAATCATTGACCCGCCAGCCCCGGGCCACGAGAAACTGGATGCCCAGATGCTTGTTCCGATAGACGGTCCACTTCCGGCTCACCGGCCGAGCGGACGCATCAAACGAGGCGACCGACCCGATGGACATGGTCACGACCCAAAGGCCCAACAGGGCCCAGCGACCAGCCCGTCGCTCAGGAAACACCATTGTTCGTGTCACATCCTTCGACATGAAAGAAACACTACGATGGTGAGCCCGGCGTATCAAGAACCCTTTTGATGACCAACACGGGCATAGATCGCCACCACGGGGCAGCCATCGGCCCGTTCCGCATGCACGAGTCGAAACCCGGTCGGCACGGGTCTGTTCAGTGCTGAATCGGCCCGCAGCAGATAGTCGGCCCGTCCCGCTCCCGCAACCACGGGAAGGTCGAGCCTCAAAACGACCAAATGCCTCGCTGCGGCCTGGATGTCCACCGAGGCCCCTGACGGCGCGTGTTCGTTCAGCCAGGCAGCGGCTCGGGTCAATCCCTCACCCCACCAGCTCCATTCGAAGCGTTTCTGATGGCAGGCGGCCCTGGGTCCGCCCCACAAAGCATTGTAGTAGTCGAGAAAATACGGACGCACCGTCCAACAGGACCAGGCACTTGGGATCATGGCAACCACGACCGCCAGGACGACGCCCAGACGCTTGCCACGATGCTCGGTCAAGCGCGATGTGCGCCGCGCCATCCAAGATCCGAATGTCGAACCCAACCAATCGAATCCTTGACCAGCCAACAGACCGGCTGGGACGAGCGATGCAATCACGTAGCGCAGGCCGTCCTGCTTGAGGGGCGCCGCCATGGCCGCGACCATGGGCACGAGCCACCACACGATGAGCAGCAGTTCATTCTTGGTCCGGACCCACCATAGACGCACCGCATCCGCGAGCAGCCCCACAAATAGGATCGTGGGAACCGCCGCCGTGAAGTACACGAAAAAATAGAACCAGGGAGCGGAACGATACCGTCCCAAAAACATCTCCTGCGTCGTTAGCCCAGGAGCATAGTAGGAAAGCCCCTGGCCGACATGATAGAAGGGGGCATGCCACAGACGCGGCCAAATCAAAAAGGGCGTGGCCAATGCCAGCAGGGGAACGAGCAGCGCGGCAAGGTGGATCCGCACCCGGCCACCTCGCCGCTGCATCTGCGGCCACAGGCCAACGAACCACCAGAAGCCCAAAATCAACAAAACAGCGCCATTGAGCCATCGAGTGGATAGGGCCAGCCCCGAGGCGAACCCCGCGGTCATGTACCAGATCCACGGACCGAAGGCGCGATCTGGTCGGGCGTCGTCCCCATCGATGACACGACCGGGATCGCGGGGGCTGCGATCGACGTCGAACCCTTCGCCGACGAACGCGCTCCATCGTTCCTCAGCCAAGATGAAGGCAACCACCGCCAGGGTCATGAAAAAGACGGTCGGCGTCTCGTGTCCGGCAATGACGCCGTGGGCCACCAAGTGGGGCGACAGGGCCACCAGCACGGCGCCCACGATTGCAGCGCCCCGCCCCACGAGCCTGCGGCCTCCAACGTAGACAAGCGCCGCCGTCAGGGCCGACAGGAAGGCGCTGACCAACCTGGCCCCCAAGAAACCTTCAGTCCACAGGGAGCCGAACCCGACGAGATACTTGGTCACGGGAGGATGTTCGAAATTGAAGAGCCAACTCTCGGGCCGAAAATCGAGCGCCAGCAGGTTCTGCCAGTAGTTGCGGCCCACGCCGAAGTAGGCATCCTCGTCCCAGGTCTGCCCGAAGCTGTTGAGCACAAGCAGTTCGATCGCCAGGGCGAACAGGAACAGGGCGACGGCGGCGCCCAGATCGATCCGCGCCTGGGCCGAACCACGGATCTGGGCCCACCAGACGGCAAGACGGCGTCGCAGCCACAGCAAGACGGTTACCAGGAAGGCAAGGAGCAATGCCAAGGCAGCAACGGCATCCCGACGCGGCGGACCAGATGGGCCTGATTCGTCGGGTCGGTTCGTTGTCGGCCGCAGAAACGCAGGGTCCACGTACTCGGAACTGCCCCTCCTGCCGGGTGGCTGCCACAACAACCGGCATCCTCCGCCACGGTCGGGCTCACAGACCACCACAAGGCGGTGCCAGCCCCGACGCAGGGTCGCCTGATTCTTGATGACCCTCCATGCACGGACGACCTGGTGGCGAAAGCCTGCACCATGACCTGGATGGACCGCGGCCAGGACCACCCTGGTTCCGTCCACAGTCACCTGGGCTCTTCCGAGCGCCTCTGCACCGAGCACGAATTTTCCGTCGAACGGGACCCAGATCCAGCCTTGCCATCTGACCTCGTGGAGCCAGACCGGCGCATCGTGCAACTCGGCCGTGGGAGCGATCCCGGATCGACGCACTGCCCCCGACTGATCCTTCCAGGTTGCCGCGAGCCCTCCTGCTCTATGATACGATTGGCTGCGCCAGGTCAGAATGGCCCACCAGGACGCCACGAGAAACAGGGCGGCCGCCAGGTCGATCCAATGGGCCTTGAGCCAACGAAACGTGAGCCTTCGGTCCACGGTCATCATCCCTTTGGTTGCAGGGCAAAAATATGGAACGTGGCGAGGTCGGTTCCTCCGATAGGCCGCAACTTCACACGCGGAGACGCCTTTGTGATCGCCTTGGCCGCAATGGGCAGAAACGCCTCGTGATTGCGTCGATGCTCGCTCGTACCGATCCTCCAGGTTCCCACCACGTGTCCGTCGATACGAACCTCCAAATCGAGGCTCCTGCCGAAATCGGAGCGTAGCCCGATCAGAAGCGGTTGACCTGGTTTCACACCGTGCAGGGTAAAGGTTTCATGGCCCGAATAGGCGCGGCCTCCATCGATGAGCAGACCCGCCCCCTCATGGAACGGCACGAGCCGGAAACGCGACGCACCGTGGAACCGACCGTGATCCACGACATAGGCATGGGCCCGTTCGCTCACCAGATCCGCCTCGTCCAACGCATCCACCATGGTCCAATCGGCATACGGACCAGGCAGGTGGGCCGGCCTGTCTGGGGGCATCAACCGGTTCCATTCAATCCGATAGGCCGTCTTCACGTGACCGCCGGCAATGGTGATGCGAGCGAGGCGCACCTCGTGGATTTTCCGCAGGATGGGTAACCGCGAAATACTCGGCAGGAAGTTGGGATAGATGACCATGTAGCCTGGGTGGATTCGTTCCAACATCTCCCAGATGAACCCACCGGCCCTGGCGCCTCCGGGCGGTCGAAAATCGTTGGTCACCAAACCGATCATATCGTAGCACCGCCGGCCACTGAGATAAAAAAGCGCGCCCGCATCGTGGACCGCCACCTTGGCGTCCTTGGGCAGGTGGCTCCGCATCCACTTGGTCATGGGCAGGTAATGGCCCGCAATGTCGCCACAATTATGGGCATAGACCCTGGCCCACTTGCCCAGGCCTCCTATGCCAATCACGAGGATTGCCACCATCGCCGTCCGGCGGAAGGCGGATCGTCCTGCATGCGAAACCGCCTGGGCGACCACGGAAAGGCCGACCACCACGGACACGACCACCAGCGGCACGTAGGGCATGTAGTACCGTTCGTGGTGCTCGATGTGCTCGATCAAGAATCCGTAAAATGTAATGATGGCCAAAAACGCCCCGGCCAGGACGATGCCGAAGCCCGCGAGGGCTTGACGTCGTTTCGACTCATCTGTCGTCTTTCGAAGCAGATTCGCCAACGCAGCCAGAACCGCCAAGAACATCACCGGAGGAAGTAATCCAGATGCAGACCACAGCAGCCGCCCCGGGACCGCGGCAATGGTCCTGCCCGTTTCCCACAGGTACCGAACCCAATCCATGTCATGGGCAAAGTGCGACTTGACCAGCATGCCGTTCGTGGTCAAGTGGCCCGACGCGACGGCGAGCACGATCGTAGGAATGGTGCCGAGTCCGAGTCCGACCCACAGGAGCCAACCGATGTGGCGGACTCCAGACCAGGCGCGCCCGGACAAACGACGCAAGCGATCGATCGCCGAGGTCGGTTCCACAGAGCCCACGCCATCGTCGCCACTCGTCTCATCTGCGCTCACGTCGTCACTGGCCGCCTGGTCGCCTGCCGACTCGTCATCCTTCGAGACCGACCCGCTGCGCAGGATTCGATGGAGGACGAATGCAAACATCGTGGCATAGGCCAGCACCAGCCCCTCGGGCCGCACCATGGCCAACAAGCACAAGGATACCGCTGCCGGCCAGGGCCGATTCTCCTGGAGATGGACGAGTACGAAATAGAGGACAGCCGCCAGCAGACCGGCACTGACGGCGATGGCCATACCCGAGGCGACGCCCCACATGAACCAGCCGTTCAAGGCCACGGCCAGGCCTCCCATATAGGCCAAAACCGGGTCATCGGGAATCAACCGACGCAGGATCAGGAACACAAAGCTCATGGCGGCGGCCAAACCGATCAGATTCAGGAAATGGGCCGCCCAGATCAAAGACAACCCTTTGAAACCGACGGCCCAAAACGGGGCGAGCAGGATGGGATACAAAAAACTCGTGGCCCCGGTGGACACGGAATCGCCGTCCTGATAGCGAAAGAACCGGCCCCGAGCGATCTGCTTCGCATACTGAAAATGAATGAACGTGTCGTCCAAAGGAGGCGCGGCGACTTTGTTGTAAGACACGTCCGCGGCCACATAGTACCCGAGCGCCAAGGCAGCCACCACCCAAAGTCCTGCCAGGGCCGCCGCCATCCGGGCGGAAAAACGAAGGCGCATCATGTCCCCACCAACTTAAGCTGACGCTCTCGGACATGATCGGATACCTCGATGGGGTAATCGCCTGTGAAGCAGGCCTCACAATGATGCGCCCCATCCTGGTCACCCACGGACCAGCGCAGGCCCTCGACGCTCAAGTATCCGATCGTGTCGCAATCCAGAAACTGGGTGATCTCCTCGACGGAGTGACTCGCGGCAATCAACTCACGACGATGGGGCGTGTCGATTCCGTAGTAGCAGGGAAACTTGGTTGGAGGCGATGACACGCGGAAGTGCACCTCCTTCGCTCCGGCCGCCCTGATCATCTTGATGATTTTCCGACAGGTCGTGCCCCGCACGATGGAGTCGTCCACCACCACGACCCGCTTCCCCACCAGGACCGTCTCCACGGCGGACAGCTTCAGCTTCACACCGAAGTGCCGGATCGACTGCTGGGGTTCGATAAACGTCCGCCCCACGTAATGGCTCCGAATGAGGCCGAGTTCGAGGGGGATGCCGCTCTTTTGAGAATAGCCAATGGCGGCTGGCAGGCCGCTGTCCGGCACCCCGACCACCACGTCCGCCTCCACTGGATGCTCGTCGGCAAGCCGCTGCCCCATACGGACACGGTCCTGATAGATGGTCCGGTCGTCTATGATCGTATCCGGTCTGGCAAAGTAGACCTGCTCGAAAACGCAGAACCGCCGTTCCTGGCGCCCCCACGGAAAATGACTGGTCAGGCCGTTCCCATCCACGACGAGCAACTCGCCTGGCTCCACCTCGCGGATGTAGGTCGCATCCAGGAGCCGAAAGGCGCTCGTTTCCGAGGCCAGGACGAATCCGCCGCGCAATCGTCCAAGCACCAAGGGGCGTACGCCAAACGGATCTCTGCAGGCCACCATGCTCTCGGCGGTAAGCACGAGCAGACTGTAGGCTCCACGCACCTGACGGAGGGCGTCGGTGAGCCGCGCAGCCAGGTCGTCCGCCTGACTGCGCGCCATCAGATGCACGATCACCTCTGTGTCGGCACTGGACTGGAAGATGGATCCCTTGGTTTCGAGGTTCGTTCGAACCGCTTCCACGTTGACGAAGTTTCCATTGTGGGCCACGGCGACGGACCCGTGGCGACAGCCCACGGCAAAGGGCTGGGCCTCCTGGATCCGGGACTCGCCGGCCGTCGAGTACCGCACGTGGCCGATGGCCGCGCTCCCCACGAGCCGCTCCAGTTCACATGGAGGAAAGGCATCGGCCACGAGGCCCATCTTGCGCGACGTATAGAGCCGCGTCCCATCCGAGGTCACGATACCAGCCGACTCCTGGCCTCGATGCTGCAGGGCGTGCAGCCCGAGGTATGCCATCTTTGCCGCCTCTGGATGTCCGTAGATCCCAAAAATACCACACATACAAACGTCTCCTGCTCCAAGATGCCAGGGCCTGATGATCGCGTTCGGCCCACCTATCAACCAGGGCTCCTTGTGAAGAATCGCCTCAGGCGGTCAGCCCGAGATTCCGCCGGATCCTCGTCTCCGGGTCCTCCTTGTTCGGATCGAAAGGCCTGCCCGTCACCTCTTCGAACAGGCCCGCATACCGCATGGCGGCCTCGACCACCAAATCATCGGGCAGGACCGGAGGTTCGCCCTGTCCCGAATAACCAAGTTCGTCGCGCAGATACCGCCTGACGAACTCTTTGTCCAGGGCCCGAGGATTGCGACCAGCGGAAAAATCGCCCTCGTACGAATCCAAGTACCAGTACCGGGACGAATCCGGTGTGTGGATCTCGTCGATGAGGAGGATTCTGCCCGACCCCTCCAGGCCGAACTCGTACTTGGTATCCACCAAAATGAGACCGCGTTCCGCAGCGATCCGCTGGCCCAAAGCAAACAGCGCCATGGCGTAATCGGCCATCTCGTCGAACTGCTGCTCGGTCACCAACCCCATGGCCAGCACCTCGGCGCGGGATACGGACCGATCGTGCTCGCCAATCTCGGCCTTGGTGGATGGGGTCACGAGCGGCCGATCCAGCCGCTGGTGACGGCTCATGCCATCGGGCAGATCATGGCCGCAGAACACCCGGTCGCCCCGCTCGTATGCACGCCAGATGGACGTGGAACTCGACCCGGTCAAATAGGCACGGACCACCATCTCCAACGGAAGGGGACGACAGTCCTTTGCAACGGTCACCGCCGGGTCGGGCACGTCCAGCACGTGGTTCGGAGCGATGTCTTTCGTCTGTTCGAACCAATAGGACGCCATCTGATTGAGGATCTGTCCCTTGAACGGAACCGTTCCCAGAACCACGTCGAAGGCGGAAATCCGATCCGTGGCCACGATGTATCTCCGGTTCCCCTGCACATAGCTGTCTCGAACCTTGCCCTTTTGCATGGTCCCGAGTTGGGGAAAATCAGTCGCTCGAAGGGTTTTCGAAATCATGCTCCTGACCACGTCCGGCCCCATCATCGTCCACCTCCCTCGCCGCTCTGTTCCCTTGCCCATCGGTCCTCGATCACCTTCCAGGTCCGATGGCGAACAGGGTGTCGTTCCATTTCCTCTCGTTCGATCCCGCCGAGCGTGCTTCGAGATGCACGGCGTCCTGCGTATTGCCGCTCCAGATGCCTTCGCCTTGCCACACCTTGGATCCGACGCCAAGACAATTATGCGCCCCTTCGCTGCACCTCCATGGACCCGCCGGGGAGGCCACCCTATGACCGGCTCTCGGCGGCACCGATGGCTCGATCGATGATTCGGCCCACGTGTCGCAGGTGGTACCCGACATCGAAGAGCCGCTCGAGTTCCTCGCCGCTGAGGTGAGCACTCACCAAAGGATCTTCGCTGAGCCTCTGACGAAACGTGACATCGGAACCATCGGACAAGGCACAACGCTGGACCGCTTCGTAGGCCTTCTGTCTGGGCAGGCCACGCCGAACCAACTCCAACAAAACCGATTGGCTGTAGATGAGGCCTCCGGTCAGGTCCAGATTCTGAGCCATGCGGTCCCGATGGATGACCAGACCATCGGCCAACGACTTGGCCCGTCGGAGCATGAAATGGAGCACGGACGTCACGTCCGGTATCATCATCCGCTCCGCTGACGAGTGGCTGATGTCCCGTTCGTGCCACAAGGCATTGTTTTCGATGGCCGTGGTCACGTACCCACGGGTCACCCGAGCCAGCCCGCACAGATTTTCACTCAGGATCGGATTCTTCTTGTGGGGCATCGCCGAGGACCCCTTCTGACCGCGACCAAAGGGCTCATGAGCCTCGCCCACCTCGGTGCGTTGCCACCCCCTGATGGTGACCGCCATCTTCTCGATACCAGAAGCCATCTGGGCCACGGCGAACACCAACTCCGCGTAACGGTCCCGCTGCACGACCTGGGTCGCCACGGTTTCGGGCCGAAGACCCAGCGCAGCCAGCGCCCGGGCCTCGACCTGGGGGGACACGTTCGCGTAGGTTCCCACGGCTCCGGCGAGCTTGCCCACCGACATTGCGTCCCTGGCCCGCCGCATCCGCACCATGTTCCGCTGGAGTTCCGCGTACCAGAGGGCAAAGGTCACACCACAGGACGTGGGCTCGGCGTGGATACCATGGGTGCGCCCCACCATGGCCACATCTCGAAGTTCGTCGGCACGACGACGCAACACCAAGGCAAACTCCTCTGCTTCGCCGAGGATCAGATTACAGGCGTGCGTCACGAGCAACGCCATGGATGTGTCTAGAATGTCGGAGGAGGTCAGCCCGAGGTGGAGCCACCTGGCTGACGGACCGGCCAGTTCCTCGATATGGGTCAGAAACGCGATCACGTCGTGCCTGGTGGTCGCCTCGATTGTATCGATTCGATGCGCGTCGATCCGGTCCCGGACGGGCGCAACCACATCGGCGGTGCCGGCGGGGACCACATCTTCTTCCTCCATGGCCCGGCAGGCGGCCAATTCCACGTCGAACCAGGCCCGATACCTCGATTGATCGGACCAAAGGGCCGTCATCGCCTCGTGCGTGTAGCGTGCGATCAACTGTCACCTCCCTGTTCGATGGGACGCCGCATCCTGAGCGCCCGCTGGCCGCCTTCATAGATCCCGACGGCTTCTCCATGAAACGTGAACCCCAATCGTGTAAACGCCTCGATGGCCGGCCGATTCGTGTGCGCCACCGTGAGCCACAGGTCGAACAGTCCCCGGGCCGGACCCACCTGCTCCATCTCGTCGAACACCCTTTGAAACAGGGCCCTGCCCAGACCCATGTGGCGATACCCATCGAGCAGTCCCACGGCGAGCACGTCCGCCACAACCCGGCCGCCCTGGGCCGCGTCGGGCACGAAACCAAGCTGAATGAACCCAACAATCCGATCCTCGACCTCGCAGACGAAGGTCTGGACGTTGTCGAAAAACATGTACCCGGGCAGCACCTCGGAATAGTCCCCATAGGCCGCAAACACGTCGCCGGCGATATCGGAAACGGTTTCGTAGTCACCGAAGTGGGCCGCACGGATGCGGCACGACTGCTTCGCTTTGGATTCCTGAACCACGAATGCCTCTCGAAAACACCCTTGCAGGCGGCCAGTTGACCGATGGCAATGCACGAAGAAAAACGGTATATTCTAGATGTCATACTCGAAAAGGTGGCGCAGATGCAAGACTGCGATGTACAAAAACCGGTCGAAGGCAATACCGAACGGGCACCACGGCGCCCGTGGGGCGCCCTACCGGCAGCATCCTGCCCCGAGCCCCCCAGATGGGCGTTTCGGCGAATCCGCCGGGCTGCCCGACGTGGCCAGGCCATGGTGGAAACCGCCATCGTAGTTCCCATCATGATGTTTCTGATCCTGGGCGTGCTCCAACTCGCCATGATCCAACACGCGAAAATCATGACGGAATACGCGGCCTTCTGCGCCGCCAGGGCCGGCATCGTGTGGAACGCCGATCGCTGGATGATGGAAAATGCGGCCATCATCGCCCTGCTTCCCACCTACGAAGGACTCATCAAAGAAAACGATCTCGGCAACCCGATGCAGATGGTCACACGCATCGTACAGCGCGCGCTCCTTTACCAGGTGAACCGTCGCATCCCGGATGCCGTGGACGCCATCACCCACGGCACGGATCAGATCATCCAGCAATTTCCGCAATCGTTCCAGGGCCCGGCCAGTGGGCTGAGAGACAAGATCGTGGCCATTGCAGCCAACTACGCCCACCACGAACTCACCGACGCCATCAACGGCGCGTTGGGCAACAAGAACCGACAGATGGTGACCGTGGACATCATCAGCCCGAGCCCATCCAGCTTCAGTCTCAACCATACGGAGACCGACTTCGACGATGTCCGAAAGGGCGCAAGCTGGCGCCGGGCCACCAGGCTGTCCATTCGGGTCCAGTATTTGTACGTAATGCGGATTCCCTTTGCGAATTGGCTCGTCCACGAGGCGTGGCTCGCCCAACGCCTCGGAGTGAAATTGTACGGAGCGGTGGCGTCTCCGAGTCGGAATCCAAACGGAAACAGTGCAGTGCTCTACGGAAAAGCGGTGAAGCTATCTGGTGGCGACTCCCTGACCAAGGATCTGGCGGCCCTGGCGAACAACGCCGCCCATCCGGTCTACATGATTCCCCTCGAAGGGACGTACACCATGCGGATGCAGTCGAATCCATACCGTGTCAGCATCATGGAAAGCTACTAGGAGAACGCAGGACCATGTCGCAAACAGCGACCAAAAAGAAAAGATCCCAACGATCGAAGTGGCTGACCCGACGCGGCCGCAAAGGCCAGGTGCTGCCCCTTGGCGTCCTGGGCCTCTTCATCATGGTGATGGCCGTCATCGCCACCATGAACCTGGGCCAAGCCGTCTACCAGAGAATCCGCCTCCAAAACGCAGCTGATGCGGCGGCCTATTCCCTGGCCGCCATGGAGGCCAGAGCCTTCAACTTCATCGCCCTGACGAATCGAACGCAGATCGTGCATTACAACACGGCCATGGTCCTGCAAAGCTACCTGAGCTACGCAGGCTTCGTCGTGTCCCTGTCCGGCACCATGCGGGACATGTTCAACGCAGTCCGGGCCATCGACGACATCGGATGCG
Source organism: Deltaproteobacteria bacterium (assembly GCA_021162935.1). GTDB lineage: Bacteria > Myxococcota_A > Polyangia > HGW-17 > SLPX01 > JAGGXR01. The sequence continues at coordinate 49,914 of JAGGXR010000060.1, read as the reverse complement.
ACCTACCGCCACCAGTAGGCCCTTTGTTCTGCGCGGGCAAGGGCGTGGCCACCGCCATGGCCCAGATAGCAAACATCTTCGCCCGGATCGCGGCTCAGATCTACGACATCCTCCACCGCATCGCCGTACCCACAATCGAGGCCATGAGCCTCTTCAACAAGTACGCCATCTGGCAGATGCAATTCATCCGGCTTGCGCTCATCAACAGCCATCTCCTGACGGGCATGTACGAGTTCGTAGAGGCGAACGACGACCAGATGGGTGCGTCCGCCAAGAACCAATGGCTCAATGTACTGGTAAACTCCCTCCTCAACTCCCTTGAGTTCCGGATGACCTTCGATGCAGGGGCGGGCATCAATCCTTTCGTGCTCGATGCGGTCATGGGTTGGAAAAACCTCAAGGAGTATAAAAAGGATCCGAGTAAGCCCGAAATCCAAGATGCCATGGGCGTCATGGCCGAAATGGTCAACGCGAGCAGGAGCCACCGCGACGTGTACAATCGATCCGGGATGGTGGCGAGCACACTGGGCCTGGGCATGATCGCCGGCATCAAAATGGGTCAAACCAAGATCGTCGCATCTGGCAGCCTAGGCCCAGAAGTGCCGCAGATGCATCGAAAGCCCTTCAACTACCCGGTGGGCGACACCCTTGCCTCGGATGACTACCTGTCAGGAAACGCAGGTGGCGTGTTCTTCTCCCCACCGGCACCGTCCTTCGTCATCCTGCTGCCCCAGGTTGGGGTCAAAAAACTCGGCGATGGCATCTATGCCGATGAAGACGGCGGCAAGCACTTCAAATACCGCGCGCCGGGCGGCACCACGCCTGGTGCTCCTGGAGGATGGAGCAGCATCGCCTTCGCTCCCTTCCCACCCATGGGTCTGCGCAACACCACACAGACCAAGACGGGCAAGCACGACTGGAGCCCAGCGCCATACTTCAAATTCAACGCTCGTAGCGATCGAAACGCGGACTACAACCAACCGAGCACTTGGATCTTTTTGAACAAGCACCACGAAAACTTCCAGACGGGCAGCAACAAGAAGCCCTGGCATTACGACTTTACGTTCCACATGGGAACACTCCCCTCCGCCTCCTTGGACACGACCATCGGCGGCGACCGGGTCACCACGGTGCTCCCCGAAGGCATCAACGTGATCGCCCGAGGCATGGCCTATTACCATAGGCCAGGCGACTGGAGCGAACATCCCAACTTCTTCAACCCGTTCTGGCGGGCTCGTCTCGCCCCGATCGGTTCGAAACTCATGAACGTTTGGGACAAGTACGTCGCATCGCACATCACAAGTTCGTCGAGCAGCCAGGTGGTTCGCGGCCTCGTCAACATGCTCCGAAATCTCCTGTCCGACTTCTTCTTCCGGACGGTGACCGCCGTGATGACGCATTGAGGATGGCCATGAGGAACAGACAGCACACGACCCCATTCCTGATACGCATCCGATCCTCGCTGCGCCCACGCAGGCGCAAAGGACAGGCCATCGTGGAATTCGCGCTCGTGGTCCCCATCATGGTCACCATATTGCTGTTCGCCATGTACTTCTACGAACTGAACCAGGTCAAGCTCAAGGTCCAGGAGGCAGCCAGGTACGCCGCTTGGGAAATGACCGCCTATCCCCTGCACGACTACTCGAAGACGAGCCAGGGTCAGTACTACACGAAAGCGCGAAACAGCGTACTGCTCGACGCCATGCCCCGGTACCTGAATCTGCGCTCCACAGACAAACTCCCAGGAAACTCCTACGTCACCATTGGTTGGACGCCTCCCATCATCACCATGCACGACCAGATGGAGCCCAAGATCCCTTCCGGTCGGGATCTGGTGGGGTTCGACCTGAACATGGTCTTCAACTTCGTCGGATTTCTGGCCGATGTCTGGAGCGCCATGAGCTTCAAACACAAGAATCCGGTCCTGGTGGCCATGATGGCCGGATACTGGTCGGAACAGGTCAAATTCTTCGGAGGTCGATTCAACCGGTTCAACCCGCCCTCCCGATGGGGCTTCAACACCAAAGGCTATCCCGCAGTCACGGTCCGGCTGAGGTTCAGGAACAAGTTCATTCCCAACAAATTCATGGACGGAGCCGGGCAGCTCTTTTCGAAGCGCCATGTGATGGCCAAACGATTCACGCTCCGCGAACGAACCGCTCTCGTGGCCGACTCCTGGAGACTCCATTATGGCGACAACGTGGACAACAACGCGGGCAAAGACACGGCGTACTGGAAAGCGGTGGACCGGATGGCCTTCGTATCACCCGCCATTCGAAACGGCGTCCGAACGCTGCTTGTCATTCCCATCCAGACCCTGACATGGCTGACCGCCATCGCCACCTTTGGGTATGCGCCGCCTCCCACGGCTGACCCCATGGCCACCACGGTGGTCTCCCACGCCTACAAAAACGGCAATCCGGCGTCGGGCCAGATCACGCTCAACGAGGACAAGGGGAGTCATGCCTATGACACGGCCCCCGACAAGGAAGGATCCGAGTACCGAAAGACCTTCAAGGATCGGGGCAACAACTTCATGGGCTGCAGCGAACCAGAGCGACTCACCTGCGGATCCACCTTGTCGTCGGACAATCCATTCGGCGACTACGTCGTGCCGCCGCCGAATTGACAGGAGAAAAGGCATGTCCAGCCGCCAGCACAGACACGAGACGAACAAGACACCGCCGCGTCGGGAGCATCGATCTTCGGACGCCTCCTGGACAAGACTGTTGGCAGTGGCCGTGGCCAGTGCGGCCCTGGCCACCTTCGCCTTGATGATGACCGGACTCGGTCCCAAGGCCGTCGCCCGCGTGCATCGAGATCCCATGATCGGTTTCTACCCGGTGTCCATGCCGAGGTACCCAGGGGTCAAGGAGTACCCCCTCACCCATGCCATGAAATCAGGAGCCGCCAAGCTCTATATGTCCTACTTCGTCACCAGGGATGAACCCCTCGTCGTGGAGCATTTCTATGAGAACCGGTGGCGGGCGGCGGGCTACCATGTGACGTCGGACATCACGCTCCGAGGCGGACACGTCTCGGCACTGGACATCCGCTCAAATGTGGTGCGCCAGGTGCTGATCACGAAGCGGGGCAACGATGCCATGGTGCAGGTCTCGGTGACCATCAACCCGTCGGTTCTCACCAAACCGGTCAAACCGGAAGTGCCCGTCTTCCCAGGAGCCGAAGGCGTCACGTCCGTGGGCGCAAAGGACCCTGGCACGGGCAGCACCATCGTTACCTTCGTAGACTTTGCCAAGATGGACGAAAACCTCTCGTTCTACAAATCGAAGATGGGCTCTTCGGGCTGGACGCTCAAGGAGAATGCCTCCAAGGTGCCGCAGATGCCCAAAAACTATCACACCCTCATCTTTCGCAGGGCCAACGCCGAGTGCACCATCAACTTCATGCCGGTCCCAGGCAGCAAACAGATTCGGGTCCATATCACCCAGGTGACGACCCCATGAAGCCGACTGACCGAGAATGCGGCAAGCAGCGTTTCCATCGGAAACGGCTCGAAAAACGCGCACAAGGCATGGGCCGTCGACGAGGCCGCAGCGGTCAGGCCGTGGTGGAATATGCACTGGTCAGTCTGCTGCTCACTGGCGGCGGCATTTTCATGTTCTATACGTTCTTCCCTTCGTTCATCAATGCCTTCCAGCGCTACTACGACTCGTTCTACGTGATGCTGAACCTGCCATTTCCCTAGTCCCAGGTCTTGCGAACATCAGGCGCCTTTGGGTGCAGAGAGCCTCTCAAAGGCTTTCGAGGACAAGGCAATCCCTTGCCGCCGGTCACAGGCGGCAAGGGTCGATTGTTGGAAGATTCGATGAAAAACGAAGGAGGGGGACCTACACGAGCTTCTTGTGGTCATCGATCAGGGTCTGGACCACGCTCGAGTCGGCCAGGGTGCTGATGTCGCCCAAAGCCTTGTACTCGTTCGCCGCCACCTTACGCAGGATGCGGCGCATGATCTTGCCCGACCGGGTCTTGGGCAGGGAGTCGGCCCACTGGATGACGTCCGGCGTTGCGATGGGTCCGATTTCCTTGCGCACGTGCTTGACCAGCTCCTTGCGGAGTTCGTCGCTCTTTTCCACGCCCGTGTTCAGGGTCACGTAGGCATAGATGCCCTGGCCCTTGATTTCGTGCGGATATCCGACCACAGCGGCCTCGGCCACTGCATCGTGACTCACCAAGGCGCTTTCCACCTCGGCGGTGCCCATCCGGTGGCCCGACACGTTGATGACGTCGTCCACGCGGCCCGTGATCCAGTAGTAGCCGTCCTCGTCGCGACGGGCGCCGTCACCCGTGAAGTACTTGTCTTCGTACATGGAAAAATAGGTCTGACGGAAACGATCGTGGTCGCCATAGAGGGTCCGCATCATGCCAGGCCAAGGCCGCTTGATGCAGAGGTTCCCCTGGGCCGGACCTTCGAGTTCCTTGCCCTGGTCGTCCACCAAAGTGGGCTCCACGCCGAAGAAGGGCAGGGTCGCCGAGCCGGGCTTGATATTGATGGCGCCGGGGAGCGGTGTGATGAGGATGCCGCCCGTTTCGGTCTGCCACCAGGTGTCCACGATGGGGCAGCGGCCGCCGCCCACGGTGTTGTAGTACCACAGCCAGGCTTCGGGATTGATGGGTTCGCCCACGGTCCCAAGGATACGCAGGCTGGACAGGTCGTGCTTCTTGACCCAGCTGTCGCCTTCCTTGGCGATGGCGCGGATGGCGGTCGGCGCGGTGTAGAAGATGTTCACCTTGTGCTTGGCCACGATCTCCCAGAACCGGCCCATGTCCGGATAGCTCGGGATGCCCTCGAACATGACCGAGGTGGCGCCGTTCGCCAGCGGGCCGTAGACGATGTAGCTGTGGCCTGTCACCCAGCCAATGTCGGCGGTGCACCAAAAGACATCCTCGTCGTGATAATCGAACACGTACTTGTGGGTGACCGCCACGTAGGTAAGATACCCACCCGTAGTGTGAACCACGCCCTTGGGCTTGCCGGTCGATCCGGACGTGTAAAGAATGAAGAGGGGATCCTCAGCGTCCATGACCTCGTAGCCACATTCATCCGATGCCGTTTCCATGAGGTCGTGGTACCAGAAATCGCGGCCTTCCTTCATCTCGACATCGATTCCGGAACGCTTCACCACGACCATGTTTTCCACGTAGGACAGGCCGTCGACGGCCTTGTCCGCATTGATCTTCAACGGAACGCTCTTCTTGCCGCGGTGGTTGCCATCCACTGTGATGACCATTTTGCATCTGGAATCCTCGATACGGTCGCGCAGCGCGTCGGGGCTGAACCCGCCGAACACCACCGAGTGGATGGCGCCGATGCGGGCACATGCGAGCAGGGACACGGGGAGTTCGGGAATCATGGGCAAATAAATAGCCACGCGATCGCCCTTCTTGATGCCCTTGCTCTTGAGCACGTTGGCGAACTTTTTCACCTCGGTGAGCAGTTGCTTGTACGTGATCTTGCGCGTTTCATTGGGTTCGTTGCCTTCCCAAATCAAGGCAACCTTGTTCTCGATAGGAGTACCCATGTGACGGTCCAAGCAGTTCGCTGTTACGTTCAGCTTTCCACCCTCGAACCACTTGATCTTCGGAGTCTTGAACTCCCAGTCCCAGACCTTGTCCCACTTCTTGTCCCAGGTCACGAACTGCTCGGCCATCTCCGCCCAAAATCCTTCGGGGTCGCTGATGGACCGATCGTACATCTTCTTGTACTCCTCATACCCCTTGATATGAGCACTTTCCCTGATCGCTGCTGGAACCTCGAAAACTTTTCCTTCGAGAGTGACTTCTTCCGCCATGATGGTACTCCTTTCTGTTCCGTTCCCGATGTGGGATTCAAACTATTCAGCGCGTGGTCGCGCCCGTATCTCCTGTCACCCGACGTCCACAGGACAAGGACCGTGGCATCCTTCTCCGAACTGAATGGTCGTCGCCCGCATACGATGCGCGACGACGGGCCATACAGGTCCTTGTCCAGAGCATTTCGTCTTGCGATCCATAGCAGACCGTGATGGTCCGATCAACCTCTAATTTTAGTCTGTCTATACTTAGAAACGGCCAGACAAACCATGGCGTAACCATCGATGATTCCATTGTTTTTACCCAAATCTTCGAGCGGCGACACAACGCCCTTCGAGCTACGACGCACCGCGTCGCGCCCGTCTGCCGCACTGGTCATTCCACCGGCCTGGTCCCCAGATCCATGTCCGGAAGAGCCACAGGCTCGACGAGACTATCCGCATGCTTCCATTCACCCTTGCGGTACCGAAGAAACAGGGCCGTCGCCAGGAACCCACCATGGAACAAAAGGGCCGTCCAGGCTCCATAAATGCCCCATCCCACCACGTTGGCCAACACATATGCGAGGGGCGCAAAAATGCACCATGCCGAAATCGCCGTGAACCAAAAGGGCCAGGTCGTGTCACCGGCACCACGCAGGGTGCCGACGGCAATGAGATACACCCCGTCGAGCAACACGAACAGAGCCGTGAACAGCAACAGACGCGAACCAACGGCGATGACCACGGGATCTCGATTGAACAGCCCGATGAGACGATGGCGCGCAACCAAAAACACGAGCCCCACGACCAAGGCATAGCCCAGGACCACCTTAAAGGACGTCCTGGCCGTCTCCTGAGCGACCTCAACCTGCTTTTTCCCCAGGTAATGGGCCACCAAGGTGGTCGTTCCAATCAGCATAGCCACCGACGGCAAGAAAGACAGGTGCATGAGCTGCAGGACCACGGTATGAGCAGCCATCTGTCTGGGACCGAGTCGGCTGACGAGCACGGCAAAAAACGCCCAGGATCCGTTTTCCAAGAACCAGTTTCCACCGATGGGCGCACCCACTGCCAGGAGGCGCTTCATTCTGGCTGGTGCAAAACGCCACCCACCGAGCGTGCCATACGTCCGCCGTAACCTCGAAGACAGGGAGACGGTCAGATACAAAAGAGCCCCGAACCCCGACGACAGAACCGTTGCAAGGGCTGCGCCCGCCACCCCCATGGCCGGAAACCCCGCCTTGCCAAAAATGAGCAGGTAATTGAGCACGACGTTCGTCACATTCGCCAGGACCGACACCCACATGGGCGTCTTCGTATCACCGATGCCCCTCAGGAAACTCACCAGGGCAAAACTCACGAACAACGGCGCCGCCCCGAAGAGCCGAATCTTCGTGTACAAAATGGCATAGGGTCGAATCGACTCGGTCGGCCCCACCAGGATCAAGAAATCATGAACGTGCCATCCCATCAAGAACGCCAACAATGCAAAAGGAACCACGAGATAGAGCGCCTGCCAGACGAAGGACCCGCACACACGCCTATGGCCCGACCCGTTGTTTTGCGCCACGAAGGGCGTCACGGCCGTCAAGGTGCCAATCATGAAAGACATCAGGGTCCAGGACAGCACAGCCCCGATTCCGGCACCGCCCTGCTGGGCGGTACCCACGATGGGCAGACGTTCCACGATGGCTTCGACCCCTACAAATCCATTCCCGGAAAACGGACAGATCGACACCCTCGGCGCCTGCTCGGTCCAGCCCAAGAAAAACGTGTCCACCACGCCCATCAGAGCCTGGGACACCATACTCACCACGATAGGATAGCTCAGGAGCCACAGTTCCCGAGCAGAACCGGCTCCGGTGCCGGACACCAGCGTCGAAGCCGTACCGTCCAGGTCACCATCTACCTTCGTGCCGATGTCTCTGTCCTTCGAATGCCTGCTCATCTCGTCCATGAATCCACGTCGTGGAGATCGAAACTCCAGACGGAATCGCCCGTCGTATCCGAATCTCGTCAACGACTCCGACGCAACGTTTCCGCCAGGGTCCTACCATGCAGCCCTTCACCGGGCAAGCGGCTCATCACCATCGGCCCGAACTGTTCATTGTACAATCGAAAAAGGTCGCTTCGCGTTTGACCTGCAAAGCCTTGTGACTTAAGATGGAGACACTTTCGTGAGCATGAAAGGGACTGTGTCGATATCCCAAAGCCGACATGGCAAGGCGCAACCTTTCGACCAATGTGGAGAAAAAATGGATCGCAAGGATCAATCAGGCAGAAAGACCCTCGATCGCATCAAGGCCATGGACCTCGTCCTGTCGGATCTCGACGCAGAAGAAACCGAAGTCGGCGTCTGTCCCCAATGCGGAGGTGTCCTCGTGGGCGTGCGAAAAAAAGGTAAAGATGGCTCGGACCATGGCGTCGTTCTCTGTCGGGACTGCGGCTACTTCTACTTCGTACGGAGTTGACCTGCACCACGGCTGGGGCCGTGTTCGGCCGTCAAACGAACAAACACAAGGCGGCTGCATGATTCTCGACGAAGCAATCGACCTCTTCATGACCCATCTCAAACTGGAACGGGGCCTCGCTCAAAACAGTATCTCGGCCTACGCGGTGGACCTCACCCAATTCAGGAATTTTTGCATGAAGCAGGGACGAACCTCCATCGATGAGGTCACCGAGGTGGATGTGGTGGGCTTCATGATGCATCTGGCCAAAAGACGACTCGCCGCGCGCACCCAGGCACGACGCCTGGTGGCCGTTCGAAATCTGTTCCGCTTCCTACTCAGGGATCGTTTCCTGGACAAGGATCCCACCGCACTGGTCACAGCGCCCAAGATCGGTCGCCACCTCCCCGAATACCTGTCTCAGGAAGAAGTAGACACCCTCCTCGCAGCGCCGAACAGAGAGACGACGCTCGGTCTGCGCAATGCCGCCATGCTCGAAACCCTCTATGCGACCGGACTGCGCGTGACGGAATTGGTCCGACTCCGAATCCCGGACTGCGACCTGGAGACCGGCCTGATCCGCACCATGGGCAAAGGCTCAAAACAACGACTCGTCCCCCTGGGAGACGTGGCGCGCCAGGTCATCGTCGAATACATGGAACAGGCTCGGCCGCCCCTAGTCAAACAGACCACCGACACCCTCTTTCTCACACAGCGAGGATCCGGCATGACTAGGCAGACTTTTTGGAAAATCGTCAAACGATACGCACTGCTGGCCGAGATCACCCGTGACATCAGCCCGCACACGCTGCGTCACTCGTTCGCCACCCACCTCCTGGAACACGGGGCGGATCTGCGAGCCGTCCAGGAGATGCTCGGCCACGCGGACATCTCCACCACCCAGATCTACACCCACATCTCCATGGCGCGCATGCAGCAGGTCTACCAGCAGCACCATCCCAGGGCAAACCCGCCGCCAGGCACACGCCATGATCCGGGCCCCTCCCATGGCCATCGACAGAAACACGACAAACAGAAGCGATGAGGCAAAAAAGGCTTAGGGCTTAGGGCTAATGTGCCCGAAGGACGTCCGGTCAGCGGGCCTCACTTGATACGCAAAACATCCAACCGAGCATTCCCACATGGTTCTGCAGGACGCGAGGTCAGCCGCCCTCACCCGACCTCGATGAGTTCCATCTGCGGATCCGACAGGAACTCGACGCCGTCGGAACGCACCCACACGATCTCTTCGATGGTGGCAATACCGAATCCAGGGACGGTCAGACGAGGTTCGATCGTATAGACTTGCCCCTCTTCGATGGGCTGATCGCCGCGGTCTCCGTATCGTTCCCAATGGGGGCAAAGCAGGGCGCGGCCGTCGTGCGCCACCCGCCCCACCTGGTGACCCAAGGCATGGGGATATTCTTCATAGCCAGCCTCGACGATATGGCTCCGCGCTATCGCATCGATCTCCCAGCCCATCTTTCCCGGCCGCAAAGCGTCCGCTGCCTTGTGCACCGCGTCTCGAATCGTATCGAACCCCCGCTGCACCTCCTTGGGGGCCTTGTCCTCGCCTTTGCGGCGGAAGTACCACGTCCGCTGCAGGTCGGAACAGTAGCCATCCACCTTGACGCCGAAATCCACGTTCATGATGTGCCCCGATTCGATGGGCGTATCGGTGGGGCCTGCATGGGCGCCGGCCGAACCGGGCCCGGTGAAGACCGCCGGGCATTGAATCGCCTCCCAGGCGGGCTCCAGCCCTCGGCTCTCCATGCGCTCGGTGATGATGGCCGCCACCTGCTTCTCGGTCAGTCCCACCTTCAAGCGCTCTGTCAACTCACCGAAGATGGCCACCGTGGCCTGACAGGCCCGACGAATCCGATCCACTTCCGAAGGCGTCTTGCGGCCCCGCAACGCTGCCACGAGTCGCTCCGAACTGACGAACCTCTCTCCATAGGGCGTACCCTTCAAGATGTTCTGCAGGAGCAGGTACATCCCATGAGTCAGACCATCGGCGAGTTCCGTGTCCAGACTGTAGTTGAGGGCGATCCTGGCTGGATCCAATTCACCGAGCATGCTCAGGAGTTCCGAACTGATTCCGCCGACGTAGCCGCGCACTTCGGGAAACGTGCCACTCCGCTCGATCCTCGTCTTGTCCAGGCTACCCACGATGGCCACGCGCCTGCCCTGACGGGTCACCATGAAGGCGGATTGCCAGGTGACGTTCGCCCCCACGAGTACATCGAGGCTCGGATCTTTTGTGGTTTCCGATTCCCGAACGAACGTCAACCACAAATCCAGGTCTAACTCGTTCATGATGGCCGAAGCCTGGTCCAGCTTTTCCCTGCGGAACACAATGTCCCCTTGACCCTCACGATTCTGTCCACTGTCCATGGTCGCAACCTCCTTCGTACCTGCCCAGCCGCAAAACGTTCACTTCGCGGACGCCACGCAACCGGTCAACTCGTATACCTTCACGCTTCCTTTCGGTCCTCCCACCATCACCGTACGCCCGCCACCGGCCAGACTCTCGACGGGTCCCGCCTCGCCTCGACGATTTTGAAGCACTCCCATGGAGGCGGCATCTACCAGCAGAAGCCGACCGCCCCAGGTGCCGGCGGCCAGGTACCGACCCCCGAGTAGAACCGCCAAGCCCTTGACCTGACCCCAACGCCGCGTCTTGATCTGCGCCCCGTCGGATGTCCGATCCACTTTGGTCCTGCCGTCATCGGAGCCGGATATCACGGAGCTGCCAGCCAGGGCAATTGCATTGACGGCAAACGAATGGACCGGCGCCCGCCACAGAGCATGACCATCCAAAACACGCCAGGCTCGCACCGTGTCGTCCCATGCTCCGCTGTAAAGCGTTTTGCCAGCCCGACCGAACACCAACGCACTCACCCAACTCGTATGACCCATGCCAACCACCGGAGCCGACCCGCCTCGCACGGGCCGAATCGTTACCGATCGACGTCGACCTCCATACGCAAGCAAGCGCCCGTCCGGGCTGAAGGCAAGGGCCAACACCCCTGTCGTCTCCTTCCACCAACCCAACGAGGTCACACCGTTGCGAAGAGTCCAAAGACCGATGCCCGTCTGATCCCAGGACACGGCCAGGGTCATCCCGTCGGGAGACAAGGCCACGGAACCAATTTTCCCCGGACGGACAATCCGAGCCGCGAGACCACCAGCCGGCAAATTCCACACCCAAACACCGCTGCCGTCCACGACCGCGGCGGCGCGCCTGCCATCCGCCGAAACCGCCACGGAGCGAACAGGTTTGCCCGCCACTAGAACGAACGACTTCACCGGACCGTCGAGCCGACAGGCTCCCCTGGGACGAATCACTCTCCTGTGGTGTCGTCCGTGGCGTCTCCTGGTCCGCGCCTGGGCAGGAAACGCGCAGGCGAGGCAGAACCCGACGGCAAAAGCCCCCGCCCAAAAATGTACGAACGGTGCCTTCGCCCAGAAGCCAGAATCCCCGGACCAACAGCCCAGTATTTCGTCGCCATGCGTCATCGACCATCCTCCTCAAGCCGGTTCCTACTGCGGATCGAAACGAGACGCAGCAGCAAACCTATGCTCGTCTCGGAAATGAGTCAACGCACTTCTGCCCTTGCCCCAGCGGTCACAATCGTTATGCTACCGGTCACATCCACTGACGCAGCAAAGCCGACCCGGAGGCCACCATGTCCGATTCCACCGCGAAGCATCTCGTTCCGGCTCTGGCGGGCACCGCTGTCGTAAGCATCGCCCTGTCCTACGGTCTGTTCGTCCTCACGGTGGGACGGATCATGCACCCTGGATCCAGTCGGCCTACACCCGAGCAGAAAACAGCGCCGAAAACATCCATCCAACCCGCTGCCCATACGCTCGGTGACCATGGGACCAATAGGCTGCCATCCCGGACGGCGGCCACAGCAACGCGCCCATACAACTTCGTGCAGTTGGTCCATCGAGTGGGCCCCACCGTGGTGCACATCGCCACGGTCAAAGATTTCGCCTCGAGCCCACTCTACCATTGGATGCCTCGTGGACGACACAGGGCCACGAGCCTCGGGACCGGGTTCATTGTCCGTTCCGACGGGCTGATCCTGACGAACAATCACGTCATTCACGGCGCCGATGTGATCATGGTCCGCCTGGCCGATGACCAAGAATTTCGAGCCAAAGTGGTGGGGGCCGACCCAGGCACAGACATCGCCCTCATCACGATCAACGCGAAAAAGCCTTTGCCGGTTGCAAAACTCGGCGACTCGGATGCGCTCCAAATCGGAGAACCAGTCGTGGCCATCGGAAACCCGTTTGGACTGGACCACACGGTCACCGCCGGCATCGTCAGCGCAAAGGGCCGACACAACATCGCGCCGGGAGGCAAACGAAGTCCCTACTGGAACTTCATTCAGACGGATGCCTCCATCAACCCGGGAAACTCGGGTGGTCCATTGATCAACATGCACGGCGAGGTCGTGGGCATCAACAGCGCCATCGACTCACGCGGCGCGGGCATTGGGTTCGCCATCCCTATCAACATGGCCAAAGTGATCATGCCGCTGCTCGAAAAACACGGACGCGCGCCGCGAAGCTATCTTGGGGTGTCCATCCAACCGGTCACGCCGTCGCTCCAGGCATCCCTCGGCCTTCGGTCCCGAAAGGGCGCCCTGGTATCCCAGGTTGTCTCGGGGTCACCGGCGGCACGGGCGGGTATCCTGCCAGGTGACGTGATCATCGAATTCAACGGAAAACCTGTCGAAAAAGCGGATAATCTGCCTTGGATGGCAGCCATTGCCGGCATTGGAAAAACCGTACCTATCGTCATCCTACGAGGCACAAAAAAAGTCACGGTCAGGACAGTCATGGCAGCGCTCAATCCACTGGACCAACCGGGCCACAAAACCAGGCACCTGGGGCTCACCATGACGCCCATGACCCCACAAATGGCCCGACTCTACGGTGTACCGGCAGGCGTCGGACTCGTGATCACATCGGTGCAACGCAACAGTCCAGCTCATCTCGCCGGCCTGGCCAGAGGTGAAGTCGTCCTCCAGGTGGGCGATCGCCCCGTTGGAACGCCGGCCGATTTCGTCAGAACCCTGAACCGATACCGCAGAGGCACGGACGTTCCCCTGCTCGTCACGTCCCCTCGTGGCACCCGATGGATTCTGGTCCCGAACCGCTGAGCCGCCCCGCTGGCGAGGCCGTCCCCCCCCCCAAACAAAAACCACCAACGACGTGCCTCGTGGATGGCCCTACTTGGGCGCCTTGTTGAGTAAGGCCCGCTTGCGTCTCGTCAACTCGGCCAGGACGGACCGCACACCAGGATAGGATGGATGCCGTTCCAGGAGCTGCCGAAAATAGGCGGACGCCTGATTCAGTTCCTCCTGGCGCATGGCCAACTTCCCCAGGTTGAACAGAGCGGTCGGACTATCCGGCTCCACGACCAGTGCGCGAAGGTACTCCTTCTTCGCTCTGCGCACCTTCCCCATGGTCTGGAACACGACTCCCATGTTTACCATGGGAGGAGCCCAATCCTCGACCAGATCCGTAGCCTGTTTCAGTACGAAAAGCGCCTCGTGTGCCCTGCCGGACCGCGCCAAACGAATGCCCTTGACATTATAGGCCCGAGCGAGGCCGTCACGAGCCGCGACTCCCGCGCGCCCCGACTCCATGAGAGACCGAAAGACCTCGATGGCGTGTTCGGCCCGCTCACCCCGACGCAGATCGAGTTCCCCTTCGACGAGGGCAACCAACTCCTCGTCCCCAGCCGACTCGGCATCCTCGCGCATGGCGTCCAAAATCTGACGAGCCTCTTCATCCTTGCCGAGGTGAAGGCCCAGAAGACGCACGAGACTCAACCCCGCCGACAGGAGGGAACGGTCATCCTCCCAGGCTCGGCGGAGCAACACCTCGGACTCGTCGTATCGCCGCTGCCGCATGCGCTCCCTACCAAGAGCGTAGCAGACCAGTGGCTCATGGGGTGCCTGGGCATAGGCAGCTTCGAACCAACGGACAGCCTCTTGGTACTTTCCCTCACTGAGCTTTTCTGCGCCGCGCTCCAACAAATCGCGCCACGTGGAACGTTTCGATGCCATATCCATTGCACCTGCGGCCCCGAGCGGCCCTTCATCGAACCACACCCGAGGCCTCGAAACCTTTGGACTCCAACGCCTCACCGAACCGTCGCCCAGGGACAGCCGAGTGCGGCCAAAGGGGGCCCACGATCCGGGACGGGCCGAACGTCCCTTCCGGGACAGATCCGCCTTCCGCCTCGCATGATAGAAGCTCTGCAGATACCGTCAATCGACTTTTTCACAATAAAAACTGGAAAAAACCCGCCCTGTTGCAGTATAAAGCCTCCTGGTACGGTCGAAAACCACAGTCTGGGAGGAAGTCATGAAGAAAGCCATCCTTGTTGCGATCGGAGTCCTGCTGTCCTTCGGTCTATCCAGTTGCCAGAAAAAGTACGGGGAAGGGCATTCCTGTCGCAAGCAGGTCGAGTGCAAGAAGTCGCTCAAGTGTGTGAACAACGTCTGCCTGGATATCTCCGGCAACGCTTCGGTCTGTAAATGGTCCTTGGATTGCCTCCGAAAACTTTCCGAATCGAACAACAAAGACGTGGACCAGGATCGCGCCCTCAAGTTCTACAAGCGGTTGCGTTCCCTGCCCCTCAAGTCCGACTGTGAAGCACTTGCAGAAAAGGGCATCCCAGACACTCAGCTCCCCTGGACCTGGAAGACCATCTGCGGCCCGCCCCCCATCAAGGGCGTGAGCAAACCTGGAGGGTCGAATCCCTTCAAGATCCTAGATTCCAAAATCGCCGGCGCCTGGGTGCCTCCCGATGATCCCTACTTCGCCAAACGGACCGGCCCCGGCCATTACAAAGACGTGTGCAAGGCCTGGGTCAAATTCGAAGTGAACCGCAAATTCCAGGGCCGGGTCATCGCCCAATACTGGGAAGAATACGACTGCCAAAAAGTCGAAGTCGTGGAAAACGGCAAGAAGATCAAAAAGGACCAGTGCAAATTACGCCCATACGGACGCACGGATACGCACTATTACCTGTATCTGCAGAATCCCGGCACGGTCCACGAGCTCAACTTCTACGTGGAAACGCCGCCATCGGTCTGCAAGGGCCGCGTCCAGAAGCAGTACGACACGGGCTGCTATTGCAAGGGCCTGTCCGATACCAAGATCACGCTGCGAGCCGAAGAAGATCCCTTCATGATTCCAGAAGATGCAGTCCTTGCCAAACAAATGAAGGCACGCCGCAAGCACCACTAGAATCTCCGGTTCCACCCGTCTTCTCAGTCCACCTCCGATTCACCATCGACCACCGCCACGCCCATTCGGGTCTCGTGCCTCATCTATCTCCCAAACAGGATTCACACAGCGATCCAAGGACATCGTCTGGATGAAACGGCGGTCCTATCACGCAACGTCATGATTCGACGTCATGAACAAATATGTTCTGGAAAGGTCGAGACTCATTGCAGTATATATCGAATCTGCAATCTTGATTTCGCCAAAGGATGCCCATGAAATCGATCAACACGAGGTTCGTCCTGTCCGACGCTGGGCCCATGCGGCTCATGGCACGTCTGGCCTACTATGTCCGACAGGACGCACCGCGCCCCCTCACCATCGTGGTTCCTTCCCAGGTCCTGGTTCGACACGTGGGCCGGTACCTGGCCAGAGGCGGTGGCCTGCTCGGAGTCCAGGTGGTCACGCTCCACCGACTGGCCGAGGAGATACTCGAAGCCACCGGGGCGCCATGGACCTGCCACGAGCAAATCGCAACGCTGCTCGTGGGCCGAGCCCTCAAGGAGGAACCCGCTCTGTACGCGGAACTTCGAGCGACCACCGACAAGCCGCATCTCGCTCTGACGGGCAGCATCAGCGACCTGCGCCATGCCGGACTCGATATCGACCTGCAACGAACAGAGATGGCCAACGACCTCCACCATGAAACGAACGAACCTCACATCGCCGACATCTGCATAGAAGCGCTCGACGCCCCGGCGGCTGTCCAGGCCCACATCGACTCCCAGTGTCTGCAACGAGCAAAGGCCGTGATCCGGATCGCACAGGCCGTGTCGAAGCAGGCGCAGATCCTGCCTCCCTGCACGGACCTCTATGCAAGAGCGGCCCAAGCGGTGGAGCAGATTGCGGCGGGCTGGCGCAAGGGGCACAGCTTCTGTGTCTACGGCTTCTCCGACGCAACCGGAGCGGCCCTGGATCTGATGGAAGCGTTGACCCGGCACAGGGACACGGCCCTGTTCCTCGATCTCCCCGTCAGCCACACGGCCGCGATCGACGGCCCCAACCCTGCCTGGTCCTTCACCAATCGTCTCCAGGAACGACTCTCCTTGCTGGAAACGTTTCCGTCCCCACCGCCGGGGGAAGAAGACGTGGGCGAACAGGATGCCTCGCACCCAGGCGTGCGGGATCCACATTCCCAATTTTCCTTTGTCTCGGCGCCCAACCCTCGAGCCGAAATCCGCGCCGTGGGGCTCGCCATTGCAGCGCGCCTGGACCAAGGCGTCCTGCCCGAGTCCATCGCTGTGGTGGCAAGAGACCTGTCTGCCTACGTGGCGCCGATCCGAACGCTCTTTTCCCGCATGGGCATCCCCTATTCGAACCCCTCGGACGCACCGGGACTGTCCCGAACCAACAGTGGGCCGATCGCTCCGCTGGGCAGGAAACTCAAGGCGCTGTGCGACCTACTCCAACAGGGAAGCCAAGCACAGACAGACCTTCTGCTCCAGGGCCCGAGCCTTCTCGCACCCTCGACAACAGACGAACCAGGACCTGCTTGGTCCGACCTATGGCAGGCCTGCCAAATCCTGGGCATCCATCACCTCGGCGACCTGAGCGAGGCCATGGCCCTCATGGATCGCACCTGGATGGACCGAGACACTTTAGATCTGCCCATCCGGCCTTATGTGGACCCAGACGGAGACCCAAACGGTGAGACGTCCCGCCACGGTCGCACCCTCCCCGTCGCAACCGTCCGCCAATGGCTCGAGCGTCTCGCAGCCATCGACGACATGCTTGCCAACTGGCCGAGACAAGCGACGTTCGCCGAGCACGTCGAACTGCTCGAAACTCTGGCCACCAAGAAACTCGATTGGTGGAGTGACTGCCCCCCCAGCGAGAACCGTCCGGTCTCGGGATGCAGAGATCAGACCGAATTCGCAGCCTTCTTCGATCCACGCCGACTCTCCAAACTCCTTCCACCGGCTCTCCCCATCTCGAAGCAGGAGTTCTTCACTGCCGTCCAGGCGCATTTCGACGGAGTGGGGCGCACGGCGCTGGGCGGCAACGGAGGCGGCGTCCAGATCATGACCGTGACCCAGGCCAGAGCCTGTACGTTCGAGCATCTGTTCCTAGTGGGGCTCAACAAAGGTCTGTTTCCCAGACAGGCCACAGAAGATCTGTTCCTTCCCGATCGTATACGCATCCTCCTCAGACCCGTCCTCGGTGATCTCCCAATCAAAATGGAGGGCATCACCGAGGACCAGTACCTGTTCGATCAACTCCTGTCCGCTGCGCCCAATGTCCATCTCTCCTGGAACCTCACCTCGAACGAAGAGACGAACCTGCTTGTCTCGCCTCTGGTGGAACAGCTTCGACTCGTCCAAAATATCGGCGACGACCAGGTCGTCCGAGTGCCCATCGAGCATCCCGCCCCGACCGCCCTGGCCCAGGCCATCCAATCGAGCCACGACGGAAACGACTCCGACATCCTGGCTCTGCGCGACGCCGCAGACCTGGCTATCCTGGACGCACTGGCGAATCCCGGCTCCAAAGTCCGTTCGTCGAACCTGGTCGTGCTTCTCGACCAGGCCGAACGAGAGGCAATCCAGGACACCCGCCATGTGGACGGGCCGAACGCATCTCCCACGCATCAGGCCAACCCGTCCAAACGCATCGAGCCGACTCCTGCTCGGGCCAGGTTGAACATCCTGGCAGAACAGGACGCCCATCCGGACAGCGGTCCAGGTCCGTATCTGGGCCTCGTGTTCCACAACCGAAAGGCAGCGTCCTGGGTGACCCAGGTGGAAGCCATGGCGCACTGTCCATGGCGGACGTTCCTGGATCGTGTCCTGCGCGTCGAGCCTCCGGCAGGAGACTCCCTGGACTTGGAGGCAAGCTTGGTGGGCGCTGCCCTCCACAAGGCGCTCCAACTGCTGGTCAGCGACCAACTCCCGCAGGCGGCGAGAAAAACAGGGCAGCATGGGCCTGGGAATCTCGATGAAATCGTCACAGTGACACCGACCCCGATATCCTGGCCCGAACCGGAGCGTCTCGAACGCATCGTGGATCAGGCATGCCGTGACCAACTCGCCAAGGCCGGCCTGGATGCACAACGGCTCGAGGTCGTGCTCCGCGGCAAGGTCGCCAGGTTCCTCGAAGCAGCCAGGACCTCCGATTGGGCTGAGGATCCGCCTCTCGTCCTTGGATGCGAAATCAGCGGAAGTTGTCTGGTCGACGGCCGGACACTCCGATTCCGAGCGGATCGAGTGGACCGAGTCGCAGACTCGGTTCTCCTGGTGGACTACAAGACAGGCAAACGTCCCAACAAGAACGAAAGCAAACCGCAAAAAATGCTCAACGATGGACGGTTTCAGGCCATGGCGTATGCAATGGCCCGAAACGATGCATCGGGCCGCTATCTCTACCTGTCCCCCGACCTGGACGATGCGGATCGCCGTATCGACTTCGGCCCCGAAGAAAAGGCGGCCCACGCCGATACCTTCGAGCAACGGGTCGTTCCGTTCATGGACGGCCTGAGTCGGGGACTGTTTCCTCCGATTCCCATAAAACCGCGCATCATGTGCGACTCGTGCTCCGTACGCCCCGTCTGTCTGCGCCTGGACACCAGCCTTGCGGCTCGACTCGACCGATGGGCCGACGATCTCCGCAAGGGAGAAACGAACCAAAAGCCTAAATGGTGGCAGGAAACCTTCGCAGGAATGACGGCCAAGAAAACGAAAGGAGGACGCTCGTGACTGGAAGCAAGAACCAGGCAACGATCCTCCTCGAACAGGATTCGCAGGCGCGACGAACAGCTCAAACAGACTTCGAAAATCCGCTGGTCGTGGAGGCGGGCGCCGGGACCGGCAAGACCGCAATCCTGACGGCGCGCATTCTGGTCTGGTGTCTGGGTAGGGGCTGGACTCGGGCCGAGACGGAAGCCGGCCCCGAAAGGTCCCCGGACGCCATCGCACGGACCGTGGCAGGCGGGGTCGTGGCACTGACCTTCACCGACGCCGCAGCCACTGAAATGCTCTCGCGCGTCACGGGCGACCTGTTGCACATCACTCGCGACGGCGAACTGCCCGTCACCGTGGATTCCGAAGCGCTCCATGAGCCTGCACACGACCTGCAGCAGCGTGCCAGAGCGTTGCTCGGCGCGGTGGGACATCTGCGCATCTCCACCATCCATTCCTTCTGCCTCACCCTCCTACGACAGTTTCCCATCGAAGCCGGTCTCCCCCCGGACGTGTCGGTTCAACCCGACGACCGGGAGGTCCACAGGATCGTGACGACTGTGGTACGCGACCGCGTCGTCACACGATACAGCGACGACGACACCGAAGCGCACCTGGCCATCCAGGGCGTCGGAGCAGACGCCATCGTCGAGGTGGTGACCCATCTCGTCAAGAATGCCATTCCTGACCAAGCCCTGGAAGGGCCGGCCCTGGATCTGGACGAAGCAACTCGATCGCAGGTCGAACTCAAGAGGCTGGCCGAAGCATTCGTCGAAACGATGGGTGCCCTCATCGAAGGAGGGTCCGGCAGTCGCAAGGGCGCCCTCGACGCACTCAACATCTGTAGGACCATTCCGTCCATCAGCGCCGGTCCCTTCGAAGACCTTGCCGGTCTGATCGCGTTCGCCAGGCGCATCAACAACGCGGTTCAGGAACATGCTTCGGGGATGAGCAAACTTCATTCATGGAAGAAACGTCAGGTCACCAACACGGAAAAAAATCTATTTCCACCCGATCGAAATGATGGCCCGGATTGGATCGCTGAGTGGGCAGGACCGTTCCTGTCTCTGCTGGACAAATTCGATACCACCAGGATCAACGGCCTCATCCTCGTCGAACAGGCGTTGCCTGTCATCAAAGACACGCTGTGGGCGGCACGGAGCGCCATGGAGGCGCAGGGCTCCATCACCTTCGAGCAACTTCTGGTCCGTACCGGGACGCTCCTGAGGGACCACCCTCGCGTAGCAGCCATGGTCCGGGGCGGCATCCATCAAATTCTGGTGGATGAATTCCAGGACACGAGTGCCGAACAATGCGACATCCTGCGCAGCATCGCCCTGACCGGTCCCAGCAAGAAGCGGCCCAAACTCTTCCTGGTAGGAGATCCGAAACAGTCCATCTACAGTTGGCGCAGCGCCGACCTTGCCGCCTACGATGACTTCGTGCAGAAAATCGTTCTATCGGGCGGGCACAAGGTCACGCTCCATCGCAATTTCCGATCCCTTCAACCCATCCTGAACGAGGTCCAACGGGTCATCGAGCCGATCATGAACGAGGAATCCGGTATCCAGCCGCCCTTCGAGCCCCTCGTGGCCCACCGAAGCGACGAGGATCCCGATGCCCCTCGTCGAGCAGTGGAATACTGGACGAGCGACCGGCGAATCGACAAGCAACGGAAGGCTGATAAAAAAACGAACACAAACGAACAGGAATCGGAAGTCGATGCGCAGCGCACAGACGAAAAAACGATCATCACGTCATGGAACAACGCGGACGCCGAGGCCGTGGAAGCCGAAGTCATCGCGCGAGACATGGCCGATCTGAACCGGTCCGGTGTCCCCTGGAACGAGATGGCGCTCCTCCTGCGAGCCACCACAGCCGCGGATCAGTATCTCGAGGCATTCAAGCGCCGAGACGTCCCGTACACCATGGCCAAAAGCCACGGCTACTACCAACGTCGCGAGGTCATCGAAGCAGCGGCTGCCTGTCAGACGATCTTCGACCCGACAGATGACGTTGCGCTGCTCACCTTACTCCGTTCCCCCTTGGCCGGGGTACCGGACGCGGCCCTGCTCCCTCTGTGGGAGGCTGGAATCGCGGACCTGACCCGCCGCCTCGGGTCGCCCGACGAGCAAGCCGACGCCCAGATCCTCGGGCTTGTGGAACGTCTCATCACGCGGACGGAACACACCCTTCGTGACAGGGACATCCCACGCATGGATCGCATCGCTGGATGGCCGCAGGCCGCGCAGCACACGCTGGCAGCCATCGCCGACCTGCGGCGCATCGCCCGAAGCGCCACGGCCGACCAGTTTGTGGATCGAATGCGTCGCCTCCTGCCTACAGAGCCACTGGCAGCCGCACGGTTCGCCGGCCCCCATCGTCTGGCGAACCTGGACCGATTCTTCACGAGACTCACCGAACAGATGGAAGAACAAGCAGGCAGGCCACGCGCCCTGGTCGAGACCCTACGACGCGCCATTCAGGATCAGGCACCGGAACGAGAAGCCGAACGCGCCGACACATCCGGTGACGCCGTCGTGGTCACCACGATCCACGGCGCCAAGGGTCTTGGTTTCGATCACGTCTACCTTGCCAACATCCACCACAAAAAGGGATCGGACAACAAGTCCCTCCTTCCTGTGTTCGTCCAAATGGAGGGACAGTGGCATTTCCGTCTGTTCGGCCATCGGTCCTGGAACTACGAAACGACGCGGATTCGAGCCGAACGGGTCGAGGAGGCCGAGGCCATCCGCCTGCTCTACGTGGCCATGACGAGAGCGAAAAATCGCCTCGTCCTGGTGGGCAAGATTCCGTGGTGGGACCACAAATCCGGTCATGGCAGCCTCCTTGGTCTCCTCGAACCCAGGCTCAAAAACGACCCGGATGCTCCCCTCTTCGGAACGGGGCCGACAAAAGGCGAAGCCAGCACCGAAGTCCACGAGGCCCAGCCACCCAGTGGAGCGATCCGCTGGCGCTTCACCGTCAGGGAACTGGAACAGAGCAGGCAGGGGCTCGCTGGCTCCACGGCGCGCACCGAAGTCCAGCCGATCAGTGGCTCTCATACGTCGGAATGGAACCACCTCTTGAATCAAGCAAAGGATCGAATCGACAGCCTGGCCGGACGTCAGAATCGCGCCCATGAGCGAATGCGCCACCCCCTGTCCGCACCGGCATCAAGCCGTGTCGCCAGCCGAGTCGAGGTCCTCTTTCGACACACAGAAAAGCTGCAAGTGGAATCAGACGCCCGTGACCGTCTCTCGCCGGATCCACTCATGGACCGAGGCACCGCCATGGCCGTGGGAACCCTGATCCACGACGCATTGGAACATTGGGACCTCAAACGCACTCTGGATGAAGAAGTGGCCCGCCAACTCGAACGGATGGAACGGCTGACGGGCTCAACCCCAAGCCTCTCCGAGGCACAACGAACGGCCTGCCTCCAGGACGCCACCCACATTCTCCGCCACCTCGGCAAACCGAGCCCACTCATGGAGCGACTCGTTGGCCTGGCGGGCCACATCATCGGCCGTGAGTTCCCCGTCCTGGGTCCGGTGGACCTCGCCCATCCCTGGTCAGAGGCACCAACGCACCTCGGTCCCATCAGTCACGTGACCGGAGCCATCGACCTGTTCTACGAAGACCCAGCCGACCCCACGGGCAACACATGGGTCGTGGCTGACTACAAAACGGACCGCATCGAAGGCGCCTCCG
This sequence comes from Deltaproteobacteria bacterium, assembly GCA_021162935.1. GTDB lineage: Bacteria > Myxococcota_A > Polyangia > HGW-17 > SLPX01 > JAGGXR01. Next base: position 26,961 of record JAGGXR010000060.1, on the reverse strand, counting down.
ATCTCAACCGCCACATAAAGGCCTATCGCCCCCAAATCGAATTCTACGCCCAATGCGTCGCCCAGGCGCATCCCGAGCGCCACGTCCGCATGGAACTGTGGTTCGTCACCCAGGATCGAATCGTCGACCTCGAAGCGCTCAGGTAAAGCACCGGCCCGCTTCCTGGATCGGCTGCTGCGAACCCGTCGCCCTGCTGCACGCAGTTCGTGCCTGAATCCTGTGCCGTCATGCCCGCACAGGCCAGGTTGTTCAGCAGCACGGGGTCAACACCTGTGCCAGAATTATCCAATGAGCACGTCCGCCCAAACGCAGCACCGACAAACAAAAGCCTCACGTCCAATGGACAAAATTCGGCATGCAGAGATCACAGAAGCGCGCACGGGGCCCTGTCAAGTATCGCCCCTATTGCGGTTTTGCCCTCGGCTGCGACATCCTTGCAATGCGATTTTCTTATGGTACGTTCCCCTCATGCGGCGGATCTTCGTACAGATTTTTGGATTGGCTCTGCTTCTTGAAGGACCGATCTATCCATACCTGCACCTGGCAACGGTGCCGCACCGATACTGCCAGGTCCACCACACGTTCGAGCGTATCCATCCCCATAAGGGACCTTTGGGGAATTCAGACGACAAGGACACGCCAGACGATGACCACGAGCAGTGCTGGCTGGCGGCTCTGGTGTGCTCGAGCATCGACCGGCCAACGAACCAGGCGCAGGTTACAGTCCTGACCCAAGTCGGTACGATCCAGCCTGAATTCGTTTGCAACCCGGCAGCCTCCAGGAATCTCCTCCTGCGGCAGGCCCCAAAAGGGTCGCCGCCACCTTCCTTCCTGTAGAAATTCTCTCGGCACCAATGGAGAAGCCGACAACTGGCAACGCCGGCCAGTCCGAGGCGGAATATGGACGTAAGCGCTTCGCAGTGCCGATCCACGTTGAATACAATTGTATTGAGGAGGTCCAAATGGTGACCCTACGATTTCGAACCGCTGCACTGGTTGCGTCCTTGCTTTTCAGTGTGGCGTGGGAAAATGCAGCCATGGCCCAACATCCGACCCAAGCACGACCCGCGCCCCGACAGAGTGCAGCAACCGACGCGACATCGACGACGACGACCGAATCGACCGTCGCTGCTGCGGCGACCTCGGCTGCGCATTCTGTGATTTCGACCTTGGAAAAGCGCGTCAAAGCATTGGAAAGTAGACTCAAGGCATTTCAGCAAGGTCAAGACGACCTGCAGATCAAACAGATCGTCATGGAAGGAAAGGTGGCTGCTGCTGCACCACAAAAAGAAGAGACGTTCAAGCTCAAGACGTTCGTTGGGCACTCACGAGCCTTACAGGGCCTCAACCCGGAAATCTCGATCACGGGCGATCTGGGCGGCGTGTTCTACTGGTCGAACGGCAAGGAGTACGGCAGTGACGAACGGTCCGGGTTCTGCTTCCGCGGTCTGGGATTCCACTTCCAAAGCGTTTTGGACCCCTTCTCTTTTATGAAGGCAGCCGTGTCCGTCTCACCTAAAGGGGTCGCGTTCGGCGAGGCCTACGTCGTTTGGACCGACGTGGCGGGCATCATGAACATCATGGCGGGAAAATTTCGCCAACAACTCGGAGTGATCAACCGGTGGCACAAGCACGCACTGGACCAGTACGACTATCCCCTCATGCTCCAGCAACCCTTCGGAGGGGGAGGACTGAATCAGCTTGGGGTGTCATTCCAATTCCTGATTCCTCATTTCATCGCCGATGCGAATGAACTCTATCTCCAGATCACGAACGGCATGAACAAAAAAGCCTTTGCTGGCGACTACTTTTCGTTGCCCACGACCCTACTCCACTTCAAAAACTACTGGGATCTGACCCGAAGCACGTACCTCGAACTGGGACTGACTGGTATTGTCGGGTTCAACAACCACAGAGGCGAACTAGGCAAAACCAAACTATTCAGCGACACAGCCGGACAGACGCCGTTCAACGTCTATGATGCAAACGGCAATCAAGTGGACCTCGCCGTGACGCCGACGGGCCCGACCGCTGTCACGGACGAAAAAATCCGCGTGACGACCTTCGGCGGTGCGGACCTGACGATCCAGTGGGAACCGATCAATCAGGCCAAGTACCACAACGTCATCTGGCGCACCGAGTTTCTCTATGGATATAAGCAATTGTCCGACGATACGTTCGGCGGCAAGCAGACCATTCATTGGATGGGCGGATACAGCTACCTGCAGGCCAAGCTGAGCAGGCAGATCGACGTCGGAACGAGGGTCGACCTCGTCCAGCCGTTCGATCAGAACAACAGCCGCCATTACATTTATGAGGTGGCGCCGTACCTAACCTGGTGGCAGAGCCCATGGGCAAAAATCAGACTGGAATACAACTACATGGATGGCGATCTCATCAAGGGCGCGCATCGGGCCATCGTGCAGGTCGTCTTCGCTGCCGGTCCGCACAAACATGACCGCTACTAGAACATGCCGGTGATCGGCCAGCCCGGTCGCCACAGGAGGAAGATATCATGCGTCACTACAAAACAATGAAGCTCACGTCGATTGCCTTCATGGCAGCCCTTGCGGCCGGCACCATGGGCTGGTCTCGGGGTGCCCAAGCTCGACATCTTTACGTGATAGCCTCGAACCCAACCTACGCCAACATCGTCAAATACGTGGGCGGCAGCCTTGTTAAGGTGGATTACGTGACGAAGGGCGACGAAGACCCTCACTTCGTGCGACCCAAACCAAGTTTCGCGGTCAAACTGTCCAAAGCGGACGCCTTCGTGGGCACGGGTCTGGACCTGGAACTGTGGGCGCCCAGCCTCATCGACCGGTCCATGAACAGCAAGCTCCGCCAGGGTCAGGTCGGCTACATCGCGGTCTACGACGGCATCCACCTCCTCGAGATCCCAACGTCGAAGAGTCGGGCGCAAGGAGGTGTGCATCTCTTCGGCAACCCGCACATCTACACGAGTCCCATGAACACCAAAATGATTGCACGCAACATCGCCATCGGCCTGTGCAAGGTGGATCCAGACGACTGCAGCGGCTTCAAGCAGGGTGCACGTCGCCTCAACCACCGCATCGACGTGGCCATGTTCGGGCCCAAACTCCTCAAGCTCTTCGGCTCGGGAACCTTGACGAGACTGACGGTCAAGGGCCGGCTCATCCCCTTCCTGCGGAGTCATAAGTACCGTGGCCAAAGTCTCATTGCCCTGCTGGGAGGCTGGGGCAAAAAGGCCCTCCCCCTGTGGGGTCAAGAGCTAGTCACCTACCACAAAAACTGGATCTACTTCACCACGACCTTCGGGTTGAAAGTTATCCGCGAAGTGGAACCCAAACCGGCCATCCCGCCGTCGCCCCAGAGCATCCGATCCCTCATCAACACCATGGGCAAGGACCGGGTCAAGGTCATCCTGGCGGCAAACTTCTACGATGAATCCAAGGTCCGCATGATCTGCCGACGCGTGGGCGCCGTCCAAGCCATCGTGTCCTACTCCGTGCGGGGCAAACCCGGCATCACGAATTACTTCAAACTGGTGGACCACTGGATCAAGACCCTGCTACGCGCCTACAAGCGAGCAGGCGTCATCCAGTAGACTCATCGGGGCAACCCCGTCGCCTCCAAGAATCACGTCGAAAACAACATCGACAAACAACATCGACAAACAGCATCGACCAAAGGAGTGATTCCCATGTTTGACGTCCTTGCCACAATCAGCCCCTGGCGCCTCATGGCCATTCCCTTTGCAGAATGTCTCGTCCTGGTGGGCATCCATTCCTACCTGGGGCTTCACGTCATCCGGCGCCAGGTCATCTTCGTGGACCTGAGTCTGGCGCAGATTGCAGCCCTGGGCACCACCGCCGGATTCCTGGCGGGCATCCATCCCCATAGTACGGGAGCTTTTCTCTTCTCTTTGTCCTTCACATTCATCGGAGCTGCCATTTTTGCCCTGACTCGAACCAAGAAGCGACACGTGCCCCAAGAAGCCATCATTGGTTTGGTCTATGCCCTGGCAGCCGCTCTGGTCATCCTGGTCATAGACCGGGCGCCTCACGGGGCCGAACACATCAAAGAAATGATGACGACGGGGAACATCCTGTTGGTAAAAGGCAGCGAGGTCATCAAAGCAGCGATCGCCTATGCTGCTATCGGAGTGTTCCACTACATCTTTCGCGACAAGTTCCTCGCCATCACGAACAACGCCGAAGAGGCGGAGGCCAAAGGCATCAACGTGGCCTTCTGGGACCTACTTTTCTACATGTCCTTTGGCTTCGTGATCACCATCTCAGTGAACACTGCTGGTCTCCTGTTGGTCTTCGTGTTCCTCGTGGTCCCGGCGGTCATCGGCGCCGCCATTACGGACAAGTTCAGAAATCAACTCATCATCGGCTGGATCATGGGGACCATCGTGAGCATGGCAGGTCTGACATTGAGCTACTGGCTCGACCTGCCCACCGGCCCCGCCGTGGTGGCCTTCTACGGAATCGTGCTGCTCCTGGTGGCCCTCAGCCTCTACGTCATTCGAGCAAAAAACCACATCAAGGCCCTACGGAACCTCGCCCTGGGCATCCTGGCCCTGGGCCTCGTGGTTCTCTATTTCGAAGGCCTCAAGAAAGTCATCCTGTCCAATCATCACTGGACCCACGGAGAGTACTCAGGCGTCCGGATGCATGGCCCACATCACAAAAAGCTGTCCGCCACTCAAGAATATGACAACATGGACATGGATGCCAAAGCAGCAGCGCTCAAGCACAGCAAGAATATCCTGAAGCTCCAAAAACTATTCCAGGCATCCAAAACTCCGGATGGAAAAATCGCCGTGGCCGAACGTGCCGTCAAGATCGACCCGAAAGCCGGCAGCAAAATGCTGTTCCAGGTCCTGGCGTCCAATGCTCCTTCTGGATTCCGAGACATGGCTCTCCAGCATCTCAAAAAGATCTGTCACAAGAAGTTCGACATCGACCTGCTCACCGCCGACCACGCTGCCCAGGCGGCCATGATTGCCAAGGTGCGCCAATGCCTCACCACCCTGCCAGCATCGTCGAATGCGGCTACCCGAACACCCTCTCAGCCAGGTGGAGCAACGAATCCAAATGGAGCCGCTGCCCAGCCGGGGATGGCCGTGCCCGCTGAGTCATCCCGGCCGGCCGCACGTCCCATCGTGCCTCACCATGGCGGACTGCATCATCTCGGGCACCACGGCGAACCCCGCTGACACAATCACGTATTCTGACCACCCGCAGCCCCCAGTATCAGCGCAGATGCATCACGTCTCCCCCTCGAGCACACTCTTGGCGCGCAGCAACCCGACCACGCTCTTCGCATCGGTAATACGCCCTTCGAGGGCGTCGGCTATCGCCTCACCAAAATCGCGCCAGGTGACGGTCAGCCATTCATCCGGGTCGAGGCTCTGGCTACCTGCCTTGAGATCGCGGGCCAGGAAAAGCCAGATCTTCTCGTTGCTGAATCCAGGAGCACTCCACATCCAACCAAGAGAATCGAACGTCTCGGCCTGAAACCCGATTTCCTCTTCGATCTCACGCGTCACGCAGGCAACCGGGCTCTCGCCCCGCTCCAACTTCCCCGCCGGAATCTCCATCAACCAGCCTGTCGTCGCATGCCGATACTGTTTCACGAAAGCGACGCGGCCCTGTCCGTCCAGGGCGACCACCGCCGCTCCACCTGGATGCCGAACCAATTCGAGGCGAGACCGCACGCCGTGCGGAAAGCAATAGTCCTGAACCCACAGGTCCACCACCCGACCCTCGAAAATGTGTTCTTCCCCTTCGAGAACAGGTTCCTCTTCCGCCAGGTCGGCAGAAGGACTCGTGCGCCTCGCTTCCTTCTTCGTCTCGTCCGTCATGACCATCCCCTGTGCTTGTCATCCTGCTGTGGGGCGCCCTCGCGTGCATCCCGCTCGTCTGCCCCACAAGGGCGTCCGACCATTCGTTTCTTGATGTCGAGATCGGCTCGACACAAGAAAAGACCGAGAAACAGCAGACCAAGCAGCAACCAAGGGATGACTCGTTCGTTCCTGTCGGCGCTGAGCAGGCTACATCCACAACCCGAAGAACCGTGGGGCATCGGAAAGGGCCCTGTCAGATCCGCATCCGGGCGCTGCCGGCGCAAGCGTCTGGGGGCCATGGACGCCTGAGCCTTTTTCTTGGAGGTCGCGCCCGCAGCCTTTCCGTGCGTCACCAGGAGGCCTGCAGCACCGGGGCGATAAGCAGGAGGCGCCCGACGGAGCACCATCCGCGCCCTGGCTCGGACCATCGCCACCGGACAGGAAAGGGACCGTTCAACGAGCGCTTCGATCCACTTCGCTCTCGTAGCCGACTGAAGCCTGCCCAGCATCTCCACGAGGCGGACCTGCTCCACGCTCAGAATTGGACCACACACCGCCTCTTGGAACAGCCTAGCCACCCGAGGCCTCCAACTTGGCTCGACGAGGGCCATCGCTAACGCGACCAGAAATCGCCGGGCCCTCGACGCCTTGGAAACCTGATGATGGAACAGTTCGGACATCTTGCCCAAAAACGCCCTGCGACCCAGCAATCCGAGAGCGAGCGCAGCACGCACCCGAACATCCATATCGTGGTCCCGGGTCAAAAGGCGATCCAATGCCGACACGGCTTCGGCACCTCGGCCGACGGCGACGAAACCAAGGGCCCAAGCCGCAGCGGCTCGACAAACCGGATCGTCATTCAGGGTGAGTCGAACGACCCGCAAGAAAGCCGTCCTGTTTCCCTTGACCTTCAAAGCGGTCAGGGCACGAGCCGCTGGGGCGGAAAGGTGGCAAGGAGTCTTGTACCGAAGCAACCGCAGCATCTGGCGCACCGATCGAGTAGCGAGTTCGGGAGCAACAGCGGCCCGCCTGGCCACACAGGTGACCGCGGCCACCACCACGTCCGGATCGCGATCCGCGGTCAGGACCTCGCAGGCGGCTAGCGCCCTGGCCCCCCCGACGAGTCCGAGCGACTCGACCGCTGCAGCACGAACCGGGGCAGACGGATCCTTGAGGAGTGCGAGGAGTTTCCCTTCCGCCTCGCCAGCCTCCAGCAGTCCGAGGGCCCGGGCCGAAACACGACGCAGGTCCTCATATCCCTTCTTCAAAAAACCGAGAACGATGGGAATGGTCCAGCGTGCGTCGGACAGACCAGCAGCCTCCACCGCCATGATCCGGACACGGTTGTCCTGGTCTCCCAGGAGACCAGCCAGCCCCTGCCTAGGAATCTTGGCGCCGAGTCGCGCAAGCGACAGGGCCGCCTGACAGCCAACGAGCGGAGAACGATCGGGCACCAGGGCCGAAATCTTTCCCACGAGCGCGCTCGCCCGAAACACCACCGCAGCCTGTTCGGCGGCAATCCGCACCCTGGGCTGGGCATGCCTCAACAAAGCCGGCAGACGACTCACCAAGGCCTTTGCCTTCAACCGGGAAAGCGTATCCACAGCCGTCGCCACCACGATGGAATCCGAATCGTCGAGCAGATGCAACAACGGCCGAACCGACCGGGCGAATCCAGCCCGTCCCAGCGCCCTCGCCGCGCGCATCCGAATCTGCGCATCCTTGGCGCGCGTCAATCGCACGAGCGGAGAAACGGCTGCAACGTCAGCCATCCATCCCAGTCCCTCAATGGCACCAGTCCTGAGCCTCGTGTCCTTGGCGTGCAGCAGCGACAGAAGCAACGGAATGGCACGCCGGTACCCGATACGCCCAAGAGCCTCCGCCGCCCGACCCCGAACATCGGCTGACTTGTCTCGATCGAGCAGGTCGAACAGAGCGGAGCCCAAATGTCGAACACGAAGCTGCCCCAAGGCATAGATGGCGTTTGCCCGAACCACCGCACTGGAATCCTTGAGCAACCGCGCCAACGCTCCTGCAGCCGCCTTCGCATGGTGAGACCCGAGCCACCAGGCCGCCTGGGCGCGAACGTGCGGATCATCGGACTTGAGGTCTGCCATCCGGCGTATAATGACGATACGACGCTGCGACCGTCCGTACCGAGCCCGAACTCCAATCTTGTGCAGCATGGCGTCGATACGGTGCTGACGCCTGACAATCGCCTGGCGGCGTTCCTCTTCGATCCGATTCCTCAGAGCGTGCGACAACCTGATCGACCGCCTCGGCCCCGGCCGATGCCGGAGCCTGCGTTGGAAGCTCTGCCAATCACGATCCCCCATGCCGCCCATGCTTCCCAGGCGATTCTTCCCACCGTTCCCACGGCGTCCCGGACGTGCAGGCGTCTGCGCCAATGCCGACGAAGCGACAGCAACGCCCAAAACGGTCACCACGACCCTGACGACCACGTGATGCCGGCTGGTCGTCGCGGCGCTGTCTCCGGATCCCCGTCGTCCGTTGTCTGCATCGGGACACCTCTCTCGTTGTCTCGGCTGGCTCATGATCCCTTGCCAGCTCCGGAAGTCCGGACGGATCCGGACGCACTGGCTCCTTGGATGCGGCCGAACCAGGCGCTTGCGGACACGAGAACAGCCACCAACGACAACACGGCGGCCTGCCACTCCAACCCCCAAAACACATAGGCGCCCCCGAGCAACCAACAGAACGCTGCCCCGACCGCGGCGTCCATCGGTCTGTCTGCTGCCAAACGCCTCTTCCAACCAGTCAGACGCACCGAAGCCTTTTTCATGCCGGAAGACGGGGTTCGCTTTGCGTGCTTGCGTCGACTCATCAGGTTTGCCTTTCCCACCCCGATCGGGGGCTCTGTTCGTCCGTTATGATTCCGATGAACCCACGACGATTTTCTAGCGCTGTGCACACCGACGCCGCAAGTCATCGCCCGCCCGTGAAACGGCACTGTTACGGCTGGACAGCAGCATACGAGCGATTCGATCGACACCCACAGGACAGAGACCAGCCAAAAATCGGGCAGCCGCCATCTGTATCCTCGGAGCCTGTTGCATGGCCGCGGCCCTGGTCACCAAAGACAGCGTCGAACCCACCGCCTTCCCGGAAGCCTGAATCGCCAGGGCATCGATGAGATCCGCTGCCCTCGCATCCTGCCTCGGGTCGAGTCGCCTGCCTCCCGCCAAAACGAGATTCACTCGGCCCACGATCCACCTTTTCGCCGCGGGGTCCCCCGTGGAGGCCCAAAGGTGAATCACGGACCCGGAAAGGAGAGCCTTGCGTTTCCGTGCAAGGGACACGAACACATCATGGGCCTCGGGATAGCGACAACGAGCCAGGACCGCGAGCAAATCGATCGTCTTGGCCACCCCGTACTTTCGCACCGCGGCGGCAAGAGAGGCGCCGATTCGGGCGGGACAGCGCTCAGCCAGCATGAGGCTGCAATGCCGCCGCACCCAGGGCCATGGGTCCTGCATCGTGCATCTCATGAGCCGCCTTCCCGACTCACTCGGATGCCACTGCACCACAGCTCCCAAAGCGGCCAGACGCACCCTCGGTGCCGGGTCGCGAAGAAACCGTCGCACGAACCCCACCGCAGAACGCTTCTTCCCCAACATCCGAACCGCCACGAACCTGGTCAGCTCATCGCGACCCTGCCGCGCCCAAGATGCCAACAGGTGCAGCACCTGCCGGGCCATCGGTCCACGATCCAAAGCCGCCAGGCAGCGACCCAAGGCTTCCACGTACCGGTAGCGGGCCGAAAATCCATCCGGCATCTGGGTGGCAACAAGCAGACGCGCCGTGGGCCCCGCCAAGCTGCCGTTGACCTCCACTCTCAATCCGGCGAGCCAGAAACGATTCGCCCAACGGACCGTCCTTGCCGGCTTCACGACAAGCAAATCCTCGGGATGCAGCGCAACCCCAGGCAGATGCGTGCCGAGAGCCACGAGCCGCTCCTCGTCACCGCCCACTGCATGATCGAGCCAATCGACGAAGACCGACGCAACGGGAGCGCCCATCGATGCCGCCCACTTGAGAGCCTGTTCCCTGACCTGCCGACTCGCCTGCCCGTCTTGCATGACGGACATCAGCCCCTTTTGGTCCTTGGATCGCGCCAGGCTCCCCACCAGCATCTTCTGCGTGCCCGCCGAGAGGCGACCCAAGCGGGAAACGAGTCGAGCGGAGGTTGCCGGATCGATGGACAGGAGGGCCTGCGCCAACAGGTCCGTCCCGACGGCCCTTCGTGCATCGAGAGCACGTTGCAAGGAGGGGACGAGCGCCCGTCCCGCCGATCGCAAGACGGCCAGCGCGGTGTCTCGATCCACGCGGCCCGTTGCCACGTCCCTGGCCAAACGCACCAACCCTCCGCGCCGATCCAACTCGCTCAGAAAATGCATCTCTGCAATAGCGGTGCTCCCACCGGCCCGCTGGTCGGAGCCAGGATACACCGACTCGACCACCACAGTGACACAGTCGGCCCGAACGGGCGTCGGAAAGGAAACCAAATATCGGGCGCCCACGCCGTGAGACAGAGGATCTGCCGGGATCAACACACGATACGTCTTGCTTCCCAGGGTCACGAGAAACGATCGAAGTCTATTGTGCGTTGCAAAGGCCCGAGCGTTTGCTGCATCCCCCGGCACGAACCACAAACCGGTCAATGCATAGGGCCACCTTGGACCATGAGCGTTGAGCCACACGCCCCGGCCCGCTCCTCCGACCCCTTCACGCCAACTCGTGACGACTCGTCGATCCTGGAGTTCCACGGGCATGACCAGATTGGAGGTCAGCGCCTGGTCCCCTTCGTGGGTCGATGCAAAATCGAATCGCATGGGTGCCAAACCGACCGCATGGGTACCGGCAGAACCGTCGATAGGCTGGGCCGTCAGGTCCACCACATTCTCATAGGCAGGCATCCGAGATACGGGCCGCATCCTGCCCGTCTTCGGGTCATACGCCCGCATGAACAGCCGAACCGGACGACCATCGCAGCGCTTGAGATGTGGTCGGACCTGATACAGGACCACCCAGGGCCCCAGTCGGGTCAGACGACGCTCATACTCTCCGTCCGGGCCCATGGGCCCCGTTTTTCCCGACCAGGCCACGCGATACCTGTGCCGTGGCCCTGACACGATCAAGGCCGAGATGCGACGGCGGGAGGCGGAGCCGTCTTGGTGCAATCGTCCCGCCGCAGAAGAGCGGACGATGGGATCGAACCGAACCAAATAGGCCGGTTTACCTGCAATCTGCACCGATTCCACCCGCCCCTTCCCACTGGAGGGCAAGGGAACCGACAGGACACCTTTGAACAGGACCCGCGCCCCACTTGTCAGAATCAGGCTGCCGGCAGCATCGGTTCGAACGGCCAACCTAGACACCAACTTGGCCGCAGAAACGGGCTCCGACGCAGGACGGCCCCAAACCACGGTGCTCCATAGCCCCATTCCTATCGACAGCAACAAGAAACCGGACCTGGTCATGCACATCACTCCTTGCTCCGAATACACCACCTTCCACATACGCCAAGCTACCGACCCGTTCGTCTGGCGTCAATGATGCCGTCCGTGGCTTCCGCCTCCCAAAGTGGAGGGCCGAGACGGTCCAAGAACTCGGTCATGTCATCCCAAAAGGGAGCCTCCACCACGAGGGGGCGACCCGTTTCAGGATGCGCCAACTCCAGCCGCGCAGCATGGAGGGCCTGCCTGGACAGGTCGAGACGCTCCAAGAGTGGACCCGTCATGCCTGATTCCAAAAACTCGAAGAACCAATCCTCGGGCACGCCGTACATCTTGTCTCCCACGATCGGATGACCGATGGCCGCCATGTGTGCGCGGATCTGATGCTGACGCCCGGTTCTGGGACGCACATCGACCAAGCTGTACTCGTCCCAGGACCGAATGGGGAAAAAATCGGTCACAGCCGGTGCGCCATCCTCGGTCACGTGCATCTTCACGTGGATACGCGATCCCTCCACCTGTCCCAAGGGCAGATCGATCTGTCCAGGCTCCACCATAACCCCACGTACGATGGCCAGGTATGTCTTGCGGACCCGACGATCCTGAAACATCTGTTTCAAGGTCCGCTCGACCGTCTTGTCCCGACAAACCAACAGAACCCCCGATGTCTCCCGATCGATCCGATGAGCCACCACAAACTTCGGGTCGCTCCCGTATCGTTCCTTCAGGATCGTGGTCACGGTGTTCCGATAATATCGGCCCGCCGGATGCACCGGGAGTCCGGCGGGCTTGTCGATCGCCATGAACGTCCCAAAATCCGCCAGGACCCTGACATCACGGGGCGTCTCCGGCTCCACCTTGAGGGGACGTCGGATGACCACCACGTCTCCGACGTGGAGGGTGGTACCTGCCTTGCGCGCTGGATGACCGTTCACGGTCAACGTCGTCCGGATAATCTTCTGCACCCTGGTCCTGGACAGCTTCGGAAACCGACGACACAGGTACCGATCCAACCGCATGGATCGGGCCCATCCCTCTGTCTCAAGACGCATTTCCACCACCTTGGCGTCCCTGTCTTCGGACCACTCGATTCGGGGATCGCGGCTCATCGGCGCTACTCGTTCAGGTCGAAATGGAGCCGACGGACCTGCCCGGCTGCCACGTGCACGACCTTGGTCCTGGACCGCCTGGGACCCACGCTCACCCACACTCGATAGGTACCCGGCATGACCCGCTTGACTAACTTCGTGTAGTCGATACGACGACCGTTGATATACACCCACGCCCGACGATTCGCCGAAATCTCGATGGTCGCCAAATGGGCAGCAAGTGAATCTTGTCCCGGCCGAATAATCCTGCCTTGGTCCCGATCGTCCGCCCTCTGACCGCCGCCCCTGGAGACATGATTCCTATGGGATCGCCCCCGACTCCCATGGCGTCGTTGTCGCTTGTGACGCACCGATCCCGACGTGCCTTTCGTCTGCGCACCGGAAAGGCCCGACCGAGGTGGGTGTCGCAAGTCCGCCTCGATGGGCACCGTTTCTCCCGAACCAACGGGAACGTGATCCACCCACAGAGGATACCCCTTCTTGCGAAGCTCCACGGCCACAGGGCTCGGAGTATCCACCAACAAATCATTGGGCGTCCGCAGTCCCGTCGTCTTGCCATTGATGATGATCAGCGCACCAGACGGCCGACTCGTGATGGACAAGGTGACCCGCACTGTTTCGGACACGGCCTTCCTCTTCTGCTCCGCCTTGACTTCCTGCTTCTTGAGTGTCCGCCAGTATGTGTACCCCACATATCCCAAGGCCCCAAGCAACCCGAGCACCACGACCCAGGCCACCAAACGCGCCACGGCAGATCCAATGCGTCGTCCGATGGACACCTTCTGGGTCGCGTCGGATTCCTGGCCGGCGCCAGCAGGCCGATCCACGCGCGTCCCCTGACCCTTGGACGAAATCTCCGCCCGTTCCTGCCTCTTGCGACGCTTCTTTTCCTTCTTCTCCTTCTTCCTTCGCTTCCTGTCGTCCACGGCGACCGACTCTCGACCACCGTCCCCCGACAGGCCTTCGCCAGCAGAACCTTCCTCTGGTACAGGAAGGGATGCATACGGATCGGGAATCGAGTCGTCTACTGGTGGAGGCACCATGGATTCGAGCCGATCCACTGGGGCAGGCCCCACGCTCGCCGGGCTACGCTGCCCCGGCTGGCCCATGCCACGCACCTCCTGTCCGACAGGCCCAGCAGGTCCAACGGAACGATGTACTTGCCGCGCACCACCTGCGTATCGCTCCACGCGAGCCACCCCATCTCGGCTCGACACCAGCACAACCGGCGTTTCCTGCACTGTTGCCGCCAAAGGCAGTCCTGTTCGATCCGTGTCCGAAGGGATAAGATCATCCTGATCCAACTCGACGGTCCCGCTGGCTGGCATCCCATCCAAGGACTCGCCTCGACCACTTTCCAGGCTCAATTCCTCGATGGGGTCCATACGCGTGCGAGCTCTCCGGGCCTCTGGAAAGAGATCCTGCATCAGAAGCGCCATGCGATCCCGATCGAACTCCAAACCGGCGGCTCGTCCATAAGCCTCCAGTTCCCGTCGAAAGGCGCCAGCCGTCTGCCACCTGGCATTGGGGTCAGGCGCCACTGCCTGCTCGATCACCGCGTTGATCGTAGAAGGCACGTCTGGAACCAACTGGTCGAGGGGTTCCATCTCACCGCGCTGAAGCTTGAGGAGCACCTGCATATCCGTCAGGCCCTTGCTGTGGGGACGCCCCAACACCATCTCGTAGAAGACCACACCCACCGCAAAGATGTCGGCCCGATGGTCCACTGGTTCTCCACGGGCCTGCTCGGGCGACATGTATCGAAATTTACCCTTGATGACACCCTGTTCGGTCTTGTGGGACTGGCCCTTGGCCTTGGCAATGCCGAAATCGATAATTTTGACCTCGCCCTCGTAGGAAACCAGGATATTTTGAGGGCTGATGTCCCGATGAATGATGTTCAGCGGATTTCCGGACCGATCTTTCTTTCGATGCGCATAGTCCAGACCTGCCAAAATTTCGCGCATCACATACAGAATCGCAGGGTATGGCAGAGTGCGCGAAAAGTACCTGGCCCCGGCGCGCAAGACATCGGACAGATCGCGGCCATCGATGTACTCCATCGCAATGTAGTACGAATCCTGCACCCGCCCCAGATCGAACACCTGACAGATATTGGAATGCGTCAGGAGTGAACAGAGTCTCGCCTCATCCTGAAGCATGGCGATGACCTCTGGGTCTTCCGCGTAGCGACTGTGCAGTTTCTTGATGGCCACCGGCTTTTCGAAACCAGCCGCCCCTGTCGCCTTGGCCTTGAAGACCTCGGCCATGCCGCCATAGGCAATGCGATCCAGCAGCACGTACTTTCCGTATCGAGCACCAGGTTTCATCGAATCCGCCTACCACCAATCATCTGCATCGACATCCACCACTTTCGCCGAGCCAAGCCATCGAACAGGACCACGCCCATCGGGCGGCTCTGCACATGGACAGCATGCCACATGAAGCACCCGAGTGCCACGGAACCAGTGCGCCGCGCAACATTCCGATCACGAAACGCTTGTATCACACCGTCCATATCATGGCGTTCGTGTCACAATACGAGTATCGCGGCAATCGCCACAGATGGCGCAGTCGAGTTTTCCACGACATCAACTCTTCGAATCGCCCTTTTCGCATGGTGGACGAACACACCACCTGCGTCAAGACCCACTGTCGACGCACAAACACCGGCATCCCCAGTGGTCATCACGATTCCAACCCCACGGTTCCACGAGAAAAAACGCACGTAGGCCAATTCACGGAACCAAATCTCTCTATTTGACAACCAGGCTTCAATGCACTTAAGTGGAAAAGAATACGAAGTCGCCGTCTTGGGATGTGGTGAAAAAATGGGAGGGGTGTCAAAACACCGCAATCACCCATGTGCCCATACGGAATTCGTCGATACGACACCAACGAAAGAGGCTCCTTGTTGCAGGACAGCATCGTGCACAGAACAAGCAAGCTTCCCATTTTCGCGCACATCATCGGCATGGCAATCGTGGCCATGACCTTGCAGGAAGGACATGCCCTGTCTTCACCGACCAGAGGTCCCGGCCCTGCCACGAACCAACCGCAGACCAATCTCAAATCCAGCCCTCCCAAAACAACGGTCTACTGGTTCGTCAAGTCCTCGTGGCGTGGCAAAACAGCAGGCCTGATCGACCAGGTCGAGGAACACCTCGCGCAGCAACGAATCATCGCCTTCCAGACAGTCCAAGCAATCGCAGAACCAAACTCCGCTCTGGACAAACCGTTTGCCCACGCAGCCTCCCTGGTCAAGCTGGGCAAGAAGGCCTTGTTCGACCTGGACCTGGATGCTGCCCAAAAGAACGTTGCGGAAGCCGTGCAAACGTACGAACAGTCTTTCCATCGATTCATCGACAGCCCGTTCGGCTACGGTCCTTTGGTCGACGCCCTCGGGCTGCTTGCATCCACCGCCCACCAGAACGGAAAAGAGGACCTAACCAGACAAGCCATCTCCAAACTGCTCGTCCTCAACCCCAAATTCAACTTTCCAAAAAACAGCCCGGAGGACCTCAAAGAGAGTCTGCTCAACTACAAACTCGAACAGGGCGAGGTGGGTACTGCCCCCTTGGCGATCGAGACCAAGCCCTCTGGGGTCGTCGTCTACGTGGACGGCAAGAAGGTAGGCCGATCCCCGGTAACGGTCCAAGGCCTGGCAGAAGGGTCGCACTACGTCACCGTGCAACGTCGAGGACTGGCAAGCATGACCAAGACCGTCACCCTCGCGCCACCGACGAAGGGCACGATCTCCATCACGATGCGCCCGGTACGGTCCGGATTGTTTCCGGCACTCAAACGCGCTCTCGGAGAATTCGAAAAGACTCAGGCTGGGCCCGGAGTGGCCGCAGCAGCCAAGAACCTAGGCGTCCAGGTGCTCATCCTCGGCCGCATCGTGGTCCGGGGCACCGAGGCCCAAGTAACGGTCACCACCTATGACCTCCGACGGCACAGACCGACGACCGCAGACGCCCACGGCACAGCCACAAATGGCGCGGCGATCGAAGTCTCCAGTTTCAAACAGAGAGTCAACCTGACGGACCTGAACGGCGCTCCTGCCAAAATTGCTCAAATGGCGGTTGCGCCCTTGGCTCCAAAGCCGAAGCCCAGTCGCAAGGCAGCCGCCAAGAAGCCGAAAAAGAAACGAGTATCGAGTTGGGTCACCATCAAGACCGGATGGCACAAGTTTCGGCGGTGGAAAGGCTTCTGGTACACAATCGGAGGCACGGCGGGTCTCGTGGTGGCGGGCGTCGCCGTAGGCCTGGCAGTTGGGCTGACCAGGCAACGTCGGGCCTTCATCCCAGCAGGCAGCCGACATGTCATCTTGGCTCATGTACCGGGGCCAGGCCAAATTGCATGGTAGCGCATCGACGAAACTCCGCCATCGGCACGGTCATGAACCGAACGGCGACCTCAGGAACAGGAACGACACGAAGGACAACCATGTGACTGACAGCCTTGGAAACGATACCGATACGATGCCCAAATATGGAGGTAGTCCAATGAAAAAACTGCTCATCACCGCGGCGCTCATTCTCGCCGGCTGCAGCGACGGCAGCCAGACCCTCAATGAACACGTCACGGTCAACAATGCCAATCCAAAGGGGTCGGTTGGAGGGATGGTGCTCGACGGCACGACGGAAACAGCCATTCCAACGGACACGGAGGTGCGGGTCCAGGTCCTGGCCGGCGGCGCCGTGCTCACCGGGACGGTCGATGAAAACGGCTATTACCTCATCCAAGATGTTCCGGCTTCAGGCAACATCCAGGTTCTCATCGAAGCGGACGGTTACCTGAGCGCCCAGGTCCAAGGACAGTTTATCAACTCGGCCGGCGACTTCCCAGTGGACACGGCAATCCTGTCGCTTGGCACCATCGGCTTGATTCCCTCCACCGGATCGCTGACTCTGAAACTGGTGACGGACAAGGGCCTGCCCGTCGGGTCCGTAGACCTGACCCTCTCGGCGGAACTCCGTTTCCTCGTCTGGCAGGCGGGGAGCCCATTGCCAACCGGTCAGGTGACCCTCCATGGAACCACAGACTCGGACGGCATGGTCACCTTCGACGGTCTACCCGACTACTCAAAAGTCAGCAACTCGGTCAGCAGCGTCCTATGGCTCTCGGTGCCCCCGCTGGATGCCGACGGCGATGGCATCTATGAGTTTCCAGGAAACACGTATGCATTGGATGCCCGCAGCACACAGGGTCCCGAACGAATCGTCGTGTTGAACAGCGGCTATGCGACCACGCTCACGGTGACATCCACGAACCTGCCAGCCCTCAAAAACCAATCCCAGCCGGTCCCGGGAACGATTGCCACCGATGCAAAAATCTACGTCCTCTTCTCCCTTCCCCTCGACGACTCGCAACTCCAGGTTCGCGTCATGAACGAGCTTCAAACTGAAACCGTTGAGGCCAAAACGTCCGTCGACGGTCGTATGCTGACCATCTCCTTCCCCAATGGTCTGAACAAGGGCACCAAGTACCACATGCAGATCCACGCGGTCTCGTCCATCGGCAGCAAAACGATCGAAGGCGACTTCTACGCCCCAATCTACACGGCAACCGACGCGGATCTCACCATGACCCTCACCGTGGACCCGGACCAACAGAGTCAAGGAATCCCGAACCCCGACGTCATCATCACCTTCAACCAGCCTATTGGAACCGGTGTTGCATCCCGTAACGTGTTTTCCGGCGGCAACTGCATCACCTGGTTCGGCTTCGACGTGGACCATCTCGACGGCGTGGGCAACATTCCGGGCGAAGAAGGCAATCCGAGCTGCAACATGGCAGGCGTTGCATTCACTTCCGAGGAACGGACTCCTGCCATGCCTGCCGGGTACGCAAGCGGATTCTCCTCTGTGTGGCGTCTGAGCCTGCCACACACGAGCCCGCCCGACTTCCCTTCGGGTGCGCCCTTCTCTCTGCACTTCTCGCGTATCGTGGACAAGACCAGGGTGGTCATCACTCCTGACGGAAAGATCGCAGCGGATCAAAGCCAGCAACTCTGACCAAAGCCAACGCCTTCGGCCAAAGCCAACAGATCCGGCACCAGGTCTCTCCAAAGACTCCTCGCCCTCGGACTCCGAACAATGGCTCGGGTCTGTCCGAGATTCATCTCCGTCGAAACTGGGGCTCTGCACATTGGCCCCGCTCGGACGGCTTGTAAGAACCGGTCATCAGGGCAGCGTTCGTCTACGCCTCGACTGAGCCGTCTTCAGAAAGGACGAAGCAGCCTGCTGCGCCGCTCAGACGCCTCGGTCGCCCCAACATACGAGGCCTTTGTTCATCTCGACTTCGACGAATCAGCTGACGGCGAGCAGTGATTCCCGGCACGCGAGGACGCGTCGCTGCCTCTCTCTTCCCGTTTCCGTACCTGAGGGGATCGCCTCTCATCGCTTGGTTCCACCGTCATCTTTCCGCGATGGGCCGACGGAGAGCGATGGCTGACGAGAATCGTTCGACGGAAAAAGACAACAGAAAACAGGAGGGATGGGGAGGAAGGAGACCTAGAAGATCACGTAGTGATTGACCTTCTTGCGGCTCGCGTAACGGTTGTACACCTTGTAGATCTCGGACGGCTTGGCCTGGTCTTGGATGTCATGCAGGGTCTTGGTGATGGCCATGCGGTACATACGATACATGCTCCAGGCGGCATGGCCGAACCAAATACGCTGCTGGATGGCGCTATTCGATGTCATGCACTTCGCCAGTCCGCCCATGGCACCGACGTTGACCCGAGTGAGTCGCTGTTCGGGTTTGCCTCCCTTGAACGCATAGGAGACGTCGTTGATCTTGTACCCCTGAGGTGCCTTCTTCCCACAGGGCTCATTGAGCTTCTTTCCACAAACCGCGTTCTTCGGGTCGAGCAGCGTCAAGGCCACCTGACCAGGCCCTGCGGAGTAGACCCCAAACGCCACTTTGCCCATCTCCTTGCTCACGGCTTGCCCGCCTTCTTTTGTCATGACCAAAAGCATCTCCGCCTGAGCGGCTTCAAACTTGCGCAGGCTCACGACCTGGTACCGGAGGCGTCTCAAGGCAGCGAAATAAATAAACAATCGGCCGACAACCGGTCGGTCCTTCGCTTCGAGCAAATTGTAGAATATGCCGAACACTTCGGCTTCCTTAATGTTGGCCAGATCGGACACCAGTTTGATGGCCTTGTTGCCGAACTCCGGTGAATACTCCTTCACCGGCCGACCACGCTTATCCACGAGGCCATAGGTGTTGTCGATGGCCTGCATCCTGCGGACCACCCGATTCACCTTCTTGAGGGTTTTTGTGATCTTCTGACAGTCCGTCGTGACCTTGTTCACCCAGCCACGAATCAGGACCATCTTGCCGCATTGGCATCCACCAAAAAACGCCACCACGGCACCCACCCCAAACGCAATGTTCAAAATGAGTTGCTTGTTGCCGTGCATGGCGATGGGCTCCATCGGACCCTCGTCCACCGGAGCCGCCTGCTGCTGTGGCTGTCGCTGCACCGGCGGGCGGTACCCGGCAGGGGGCACGATACCGCCGGCAGGCGGAACCACGCCACTAGGCGGAACTACCCCTCCGGCTCCAGGCGGTGCTACCACCCCGGCAGGAGGCGGCACAGCGCCTCCAGGTGCTTGCTTGGACGGGCCCTTGGCCAAGCCCAACTTGGCTTTCAAATCGGAAATATCTCGTACAGGTGGCTTCTTCAGCTTGTCGCTCACAGGTCTCCTCCGCAGATGTTGCGATCCACAACGAAAAACTCGATGTTCGTGTCTGGTTCAACCACTCAATCGAGCAAGGTTCCTTCCGACAACAAAGCGACTGGTTGGAAGTACAAACGCATCAAGCGTCCAGGCAACACGCTTTGCCTTATCGAACCACTTGCCCCATGTCTGGGCACTTCCTTTTCTAGGACGCTTAGCATATATGGGAGTTATCCGTTGGTCAAGGGCGATTGTCGATCTGGCAAAAAACCATGCGGTCGACCGTCCTGTTTTGGCGTCCCATTTGGACGTCCCATTTGGCAGTGAATCATGTGGGCGCAAGCTCAAAAATAAGAGAGGCGAATTCGAATAATGAAATCCGAACGCCACTGGGCCGAAAAAAACAGGACGAGTGGCAACAAACGCGGGTGGATGACCAGCTCCCAGAACCATCTCATTCTGGTTCTGGGTTTGGCGGCTGTCGCGTTCACGGTACTCCCGACGAAGCTTGCGGGGCACCGGGCCTTCAGTCTGCGCCGGAACAACCGATACGCAATCTTGGTTCTGGAGGACACGAAAATTCGCCTGCTCTATTCCGTGCTCTACGGCCGGGTCCCGGCGGCACAAATCCGTCGAGACTTGGACCAAAGCACAGATGGACTCATCTCCCCCGAAGAAGCAACCGCAGGGGCGAACCGAATGCTCGCCGCCCTCGAATCGGGCATCCACTTGAACCTCAATGGGGCCCCCCTGCCTCCCACGAAACTCACCGCATCGATCCTGCTGGGAGGCAACCGCGGCGTCTCGACAGGAGCCCTCGAATTGTCCATCGAAGGCAGGTGGTCCATCTGCCCGGGACGTCACACCCTCCGATACGAAGACGACACGTACCTGGCAGCGCAGGGCGAGACGCACGTCCAACTACGCCCAGGCCCAGCCATCCGTATCCTGGAGTCTCATGCAGGTAACTGGTCGTCGGGCATTGAGACGCTCTATACGTTCAAAGGACCGAAATCAAAAGTGGAAGACCGGAGCATCACCGTGGTCTTTTCGGCCAAGCGTGGGATGCATTCAAGGAACACAAAGGACCGTCCAGATGGACCCAGCCGAGGTGGCTCACACGCATGGTGGCTCATTTTGCTCCTGGGCGCAATCGGGGCAATTGGCTCCGTCGGACTGGCAGTGGCACGCTGCCGACAGATCGGATAGAATGCTCCGGCGAAGAAAAACGCAGAGGCACGGCCGAATACGAAGGAAATCCGGAAGCATGCAGGCCGGGCAACAACAAGAAAAGCCGAAGAAAACGGGACAACCCGTAAGGAAATAACAGCTTGTATCGAAGACGAACGAAAACCATGTTTCACCGCCCGCCAAAGGTCACAAGCACGGTGCTTGCCGTGCTGGGTACGGCCATGGTCGTGTTCGTGGTGTCGGCCAGCACGGTTTACTCGAATCTGACCGCATTGTGGTGGAATCGCCTTTGGCCGCACGCCGAACTGTGGCGCCTCGTTACGTCCCTCATTTGGTTCGGGCCCGCCGATCAG
This sequence comes from Deltaproteobacteria bacterium, assembly GCA_021162935.1. Taxonomy (GTDB): domain Bacteria; phylum Myxococcota_A; class Polyangia; order HGW-17; family SLPX01; genus JAGGXR01. Next base: position 5,298 of record JAGGXR010000060.1, on the reverse strand, counting down.
GTCCACATCATCGAATTCCTGGGGGCGGGTGCCGCGATCTGGCTGCTCGGTTCACAACTGGAACGTTGGTGGGGTCCAAAAAGACTCGTCATCTTCATCTTCACGAGTGGCATCCTGGCCAATCTGGCCGCGGCAGTCACCGCAGCTCTGTGGTGGCCGGGCCAACCAGCCGGCGGCCCCGGTCCCATAGGATTCGCCCTGGCCACGGCGGCAGCGGCCATCTTCTGGTCCAGAGGCATGCCCTTCTCCATGATGGGGCGCGTCTTGGTTCTCAAGGGACGACACCTCGGGATCTTCTTAGCGATCGTCCTCCCCGTCAGTGCTGTGATCGACGTGATTTCGGGAAGGCCGTTGATCCGTCATGCCAGCGACCTGGTCGGAGCAGCCATCGCCCTTCTGTTCGTGACCCAATCCTGGCGGCCCTGGGTCCTGATGCAACGCCGTCGATCACGTCGACTCAAGGACCTCGACGTGATCGAGTTTCCAAAGAATCGGCGCCCGTCGAACCGAACCCATGATCCCTATCGCTGGAACTGACCCGCTGCCCATCAAAACAATGGACCATCAGTCTGTCGCTGCAACAGCACCTTGAGACAATGAACGTCTCGCTGATGCCATCGGTAGATCTCATCCATCGACCAACGGCTTCTGTCTGCGTCATCGGCATCGAAAATGGTCGAAAAGCCAATCATCTCCTTGGAAAACAAGGCTCTCTGCAGTATTATTTGGTTGGTTGTCCTGCGTTCGATGAGTATGGACGCCATGTTGAGGCGCCGATCGCGTCTCGTTCGTCCCTTGGAGATCGACTGTCCGAGGTCGAGCGCACTCCTTGCATGACGACCCGCAGTGTGTCACTCGGGTAAGGAAACATGCATGGCGAACACACGCAGGATGAATGTTTCGACCAACACGGGTTTGCCGCCTGTGTACCGACCGGAGGAAATTCCATGATGACCCGAAAGCATACAATATTCCTGATGGCCTTTTCGGTGCTCACCGCAGGGCTGTGGCCCCAATCGGGGTGTGCCAAGAAGGGTGCCGGAAGCGACAAGTCCTGCGATGTCTCGTACAAGGGCGACTGCGATGCCACCAAGGCAAGCGGGGTCCTCCTGAAATCGTTCGGCAAATACGACTATGATATCCCCACCGGCACGAGTCAGGATCTCAAAGCCATGGTCATCCACATTGCGGACGGCGACTGCAACTCGGGTGGTGCCGCATCCGGAGCCGACGTCCATTTCAAAATCCTGACGCCGAACGCTGACGCTTCCCTCTCCTTGGACACGGTACAGACCGGCGACGATGGAGTCGCCTCCGTACAGTTTACCGGCAATACGAAAGGCACCTACCAGGTGCAGGCGTCGGCCGACGGCACCTGCCCCGTCAACTTCACGCTCAACGTGATCGACGCCCTGCGCGGACTCAAACCCACCGGACCAACGAACCTGTCGGCCTGGACGCGATCCCGCCTCACCCTCGTGGCCAAAGCCTATATGGTCGTGGGCGGCCAAGGCGAATATCCGCTGTCCGGCGAAGACGTGACCTTCGAGTTGGGAGCAGGCGGAAGCGGCACGTCCCTTCAGAACATGGCTGGTACGCAAAGCGGCAACACACTCACCGTAAAGAGCGGAGCCAATGGTCTCGTCATGGCCCAGTTCAATGCTGGCACCGAACCGGTCCCGAACGGCGTCCAGATCACCGCCACGCTCCAAGGAAGTGAACCGGTTACCTTCACGGTCACCATCAAACAGTACAGCGATGAGCCCTGCCAAACGAATGCGGACTGCCCTGTCGACTTCCCAGTCTGTGACGACGGCACCTGCACGCAGAACCCGACCAGCGACGGAAGTTGCACCACGAATGCAGACTGCGTGGAGCCCTACGAATGTGTGGACTTCGGCGACGGCAACAAACGCTGCGTCAAGCCGAATACGAACGGACAACGATGCGACCCAATCGAAATGACCACCTGTCCCGACGGCCAGGTCTGCATCGGCGGCTTCTGCACCGATGACCCGCGCGACACGTCCTGTGTCGACAACGATGACTGTCCGGGCGATTTCATCTGCCAGCAGGGAACCTGTGTCGCCGATCCAAACCAACCCTTCCATTGCGTGGAAAATGAGGACTGCACCGGCAACAAAGTCTGCGTGGCCGGTGAATGCGTGGACCAAAGCCAATGCACCCCCAAGCCCGACCCGACCCGACTGCAGGGCACCTGGAGCTTCGACTCCACTCTGCACCTGCGAGAGGCCGTGGCCGGCTGGCTGGGTGGCTTTCTATCGGGTATGGAGTTCTTCCGCGACATCATCCTCGGGAACCTGGACCTTGGTCTGCCGGGCTGGTTGGAAGACCTCATCGAGGATTCCATCAAGAGCCTGATCAACGAATACATCCCACCCTGGGGGCAGGATCTGATCGTCGCACTTGGAGACCTGTCCGATATCTTGGACGACATGCGGATCCTGCACACGGTCCAACTCGTGGCGGCCGGCAACTACGAATACGTGGGGACGTCCACGTGGGACCTCATCCAGTTCGAGTACCGAGGCCAAACCATCTCGGGACAGCCGCAGAACATCCCTGAAATCGGCCACGTCCCCACCTACACCTTCACGTCGCGTGAAATCTGTCGGGTCTTCGTGATCGACCGACACGAGATCAAGAACGTGGTGGGAGGTCTGATCAAATGGGTGATCGATGCTCTGGTCAGTGCGGTTACTTGTTCGGTGCAGGGCTGGGGCTGCTACGACGACCTGCAGGAGGCTCTCCAGGACTTGGTGGACTGCGATGCCATCGCAGATGCCATCGACGGATTCGTCTCCGACGCCTTCGGCTACGACGGCGCCTACGACCTGGCGCACCAGGCGTGCGAATCCGGCAAGGGCCCGGCGATCCAGGCTATCGTGAACTACCTCGATCAGCTCACCTCGACGTTCTCGGTCCTGACCATGCGCGGTCAGGTGGACATCCTCGACAACAACCACATGGGCAAGTCGCCGGATAATCCCGGCCGTTGGTACGGTACCCTTGCCGGTGGCAACTGGCAGGGCACCTTTACCGCCGTTCGACAGTAGTTCGACAAGCCGCCCAGAGCGAACACCAACCTGGAGATGCGGCGCCGGCACAAGCATCCCGAACTGCCCCACACCGAACAAAGCATGCCAAAATATCGGGCATCCCGACCACGCCAGGTCTCCGCGTGACGGCATCCCCGAAACGACCGCTCAAAACGGACTCCAGCATGCTCAAAGCGGGCTCCAGTATCTTCGCGGCGACCAAAAAAGGCGGCTCTTGCGTTGAGGTACAAACCGGCTATCATAGCAACCCAAAGAGAGGCAATCATGACGACCAAACCACCTTCGCAACCAGGGATGCGTCTGCCGAGTTCGGCCGATGCTGACGAGGGTGCACTGACCATCATCTTCGCAGGAGGCCGGGCCACAGCCAAGTACCTCCGCAAGAGCCAACTCGTGGTCATCGAAGGTCCCGACGAAGGCCTTGAGGTCAAGATCGATCAGATGCGCATGACCGGCGGTCGCAGCATCATCAACAATCTCGTTCTGTCAGACAAGGCAGTCTCAGGGACCCACTTCGAAATCGAGAGCACGGACAAGGGATACTGTCTGCGAGACATGGGCAGCACGAACGGCACCTTCGCCGGTGGGCTGCGCATCAAAGAAGTGTACCTCAAACCCGGCGCAACCTTTCAGGTCGGCCATTCGGTCATCCGATTCCAACCGACCAACGAAGTCGTGGCCATCGAACTGAGCAGCACGGATCGCTTCGGAAAAGCTCTGGGGCGCAGCGTGGCCATGAGAGAAGTGTTCGCTATCCTCGAAAAAGTCGCGCCATCGGACCTGACGTTGCTGATCTCCGGAGAAACGGGCACCGGCAAGGAAGTCATCGCCAGGGCGATCCACGACAAGAGTCGGCGAAAAGACGGGCCCTTCGTCGTGCTCGACTGTGGCGCCATCCCGAAAAATCTGATCGAATCCACCCTTTTCGGCCACGAGAAGGGCGCGTTCACCGGAGCCGTAGAACGAACGAGCGGCGCTTTCGAACAGGCAAACGGCGGTACCATCTTCCTGGATGAAATCGGCGAACTGGACATCGAACTCCAGCCAAAACTGCTCAGGGTCCTGGAAAACCGCGAAATCAAGCGCGTAGGAGGCACGAAAACACTGCCCATTGACGTCCGTGTACTGGCAGCCACGAACCGAGACCTACGAAAAATGGTCAGCGATGGCAGCTTTCGTGAAGACCTCTACTTCCGCCTCTCCGTCATGCATGTCGAACTACCTCTCCTGCGGCATCGCCGCGGAGACATCGACCTGCTCGCCAAACAGTTCCTGGACAACCTGTCCAAACGCAGAGGCGTCCAACGCGCCTTCTCACACGAAGCTATCAAGGCCCTGGAAAACCATGACTGGCCGGGAAACGTCCGAGAACTGCGCAACGTCGTGGAGCGGGCGGCGTCCCTGTCCGATGGTCCCATCATTGGGCCATCGGACCTGCTGTGGGACCGACCGGGTACCCGATCCCGTCACGCAACAAGTTCAGGCTCATCTCCTTTGGGCCAATTCGACCCCGCCACAATGAGCCAAGGCATGGCCTTCAAGCAAGCAAAGCAGCAAGTCATCGACGCCTTTGAAGAAGCGTATCTCACCGCCCTCATCAAGGCACACACGGGCAACATCACCCGGGCTGCCGAGCAAGCAGGTCTGACCCGCTACCACATGAGAGAACTGCTTAAAAAATACGGACTCAAGGCCTGACGCATCCCGCAGCCACGGCCCTGCCAGGAATATCAGCCCATCGATCCGGCCAGGTCAGATACCGCGCGGACCAACCCGGCTCGACTTCACCGATGACGACGGACGCGGCGCCTCGTTCGTGACGAACCACGGCGAGACCGACCCCGACGGTATCGGGTCGACGTTCGACTCTTCCCTCTCCGATAGGTGCCCCCTCGCTGATACCTTGCCCCGGCCGACGGAAACCCAGCCCGGTAGGTTGGCCGTCGATATCCTGGACTTCGATACGCAGGCCTGCGGTACATTGGACTCCGATACCCAGGGCTCCGGTACGTTCGGTTCCGATAGGTTGGATGCATGGCTGACGGGCGAGACCGTTCGCTCCCCCCATATCGCACCCCGCGATCGTAGGGATGCGCCAAGCGACCGGCATGGAAAGGACGATACCGACCAGACCCAGAACGACGCCCTCGTCCACCTGGAATCCGCGTCCTGCCCGAAGGCAGACGACCCGTCCCGCTTCGACCTGGAAGCCCACCTG
>JAGGXR010000108.1 GCA_021162935.1 Deltaproteobacteria bacterium | reverse complement strand
GGGCCGAAGGTGGTACATTGGGCCGAAGGTGGTACATTGGGCCGTCTACGTCGTATTCTTTAATTTACATTCGTCGGCGCACCGGCTGATTCTGATCTGTTTGGATGGGTTGCCTGCATGGAATCGTCACCAAAAGGCTTGGACTGGAAAGACGTGCTCGTGACCGTCCTGGCGTTCTTCGTGGCGATTTGGGCGACGAGTTCCGCGTTGGACACGGTTTTGACGTCCTGGAAGAAGTCGAAACAGGATGTCAGGATTTCCATGTCCAAGGGACATCTGCGGGTTGGGCCTCCGGCCCGGCAGACATCCTTGGCAGGCAAGGTAGGCAGGTCGGGTCAGGGAGGAACGTGGGGCAAGTCAGGTCCGAAGCGACTGACAGGCAAGGTCGGGCGCTGGAAGCGCCTCCATGCGAATGAAATCGTGGCGCTCATCCAGGAGTATGGGTCTCAACAGGGCAGGGGGATTGATCGGCTGCGCAGCATGTTGGCCAACCACCGGGTGGCCATCAATGTGCGGTTGGTGTCTCGGGCCGCCAGTCGCCGAACCGCCTGGCTGAACTGGGTCAAGGGGCTGTTCGACCTGGCCGCCTTGGCAGGATGGTTGTTCTTTTTTGGCCCCCTGTGGCTCTGGTGGAAGCTGCAAGGGGATCTTCGGAGGCGAGAGACGACCATCAAGGCGATCCCTCACTTCGCGGTCACTGGTGCGGCCGTGATGGTCGTGGCGCTGACCATGATTTCCATCGTGGTGGGCATCGTGAAGATCCAGATGGAGCTTGCGGCCTTCGGTGCACCCAAGGCAGCGGTGGCCGATTCCTTCATGCAGTACATCATCTACGGGTCGGACGAGGATGTTACGGTCCTGACCCGATTGCTCATCCAGGCACGCCATGCGGTTCAGGGGGCGCCGTGGATGGCCGCCGGGCTTCTCTATTCTCTGTGGTCTGCTTTGGATACCTTGCGACATTCTGCCGTGTTGGTCTGGGCCAGGACTTCGTTATCTGTTGCCGGGTGGCTGGTGAGTCTTTACGGTCCCGCCATTGCAGCGACCACGGCGCTGCTTGCCTGGAAGGTGGTCTGGCCCGTGCTGCACAATTCGGCCCAGTATCCGGTTCGTCGGGTTCGCGGTGAGGAGGCGGCGGGGCTTTGGTCCTTCATCAAGGAGCAGCTTGGTATCCTGTGGAAGGAGGTGCGAGCGAGTATCTGGATGGCCCTGTTCATTTTCGTGTTCGTGGCTCTGTCGGTGGTGGCGATCCGCGCCCTATCATATCCAGTGGTCGAGGCATCGATCAAGCTCGTGGTGGGGACGGTGGAATTGGTGGCTCAGGGTCGACCTGTGCCACAAACGGCTCTGGTGGCTTCGTTGCTTTCTCTGGTCCTCTATCTCCTGGTGGCGTCGGCCATGTTTCTCGCTCCTGTCGGTGTCCTGGTGACCAAGACGTATCGTGTGGTCCGCGTCAGGCTCTACGAACACAGGAGATACAAGAAATTTGGCGGATTCTGGAGGGCGGTGCGTCTCGGGCTGCTGAACGTGATGGGGATCACGGCTCTGGCTGCCGGGGCTTCGTTCGGTGCGTACCACGTGCTCGTGCACCTCATCGCCAACCCAATGGTTCGAGTATGGCTGCCGGCCTTGATGTTTGCGCCGGTCCTGTTCGCCATGCTCCATGCCGGATCGGTTTTCGGGACACTCAAGGCGGTCATTCTCATGTCCATTGGAGACGAGACGGAACCAGTGGTTTGATGGCAATCATGGTGGATGGAGAGGGCGGAATCAGTGGTTCGATGGCAATCATGATGGGGCAGGGAGAGAGTCTCTGACAGCAAGCGAAACAAAAGGAGAAGGTGAAGGGGACGGCCTCAATGGCGTCTACGTTTTTTTCCCGCCGCCGACCCGCAGCCCGGGCAGGAAGGCCTGGCGGAAGAATCGGTTCGCCTTGGCAATGGCCGAGATGGAGATTCGCTGGGGGCACACTTCTTCGCAGGACGTGTAGTTCGAGCAGGCACCGAAATCTTCTTCGTCCATGGCCTGGATCATTGCTTTGGCCCGGCGTTCGCGTTCCGGTTCGCCCTGGGGCAGGATGCCCAAGTGAGCGATTTTCGCGCTCACGAACAGCATGGCCGAGCTATTCGGGCAGGCAGCGACGCAGGCGCCGCAACCAATGCATTCCGCATAGTCCATGGCGGTTTCCGCCAGGTCCTTCGGCACCGGAATCGCGTTGGCATCGGGGGCGTTGCCCGTGTTCACCGCAATGTAGCCGCCCGCCTGGATGATGCGGTCCAAAGCACTGCGGTCCACGATGAGGTCCTTCATGGGCGCGAAGGGTTTGGCCCGGAACGGCTCGATGACGATTTCCTGGCCGTCCTTGAAGTGCCTCATGTAGAGCTGGCACAGGGTGGTGCCCTTCTGTGGGCCGTGGGGGTATCCGTTGATCACAAATCCGCAGCTTCCACAGATGCCCTCGCGGCAGTCGTGCTCGAATGCGACGGGGAGCTTGCCGTCCAAGATGAGTTCCTGGTTGAGCACGTCGAGCATTTCCAGGAAGGACATCTCTTCGGTGACGTTGTCCATATTGTGGATTTCGAAATGGCCCTTATCGTCGGGGTCGGTTTGACGCCAGATGTGGAGTGTCAGTTTCATTACTTATAACTCCGTTGCGTTGGGGTCACGGTTTCGAACACTAAGGGTTCTGTGTGGCGGGTCGGTTCGGCATTTTCGCCTTTGTATTCCCACACGGCCACGTGCTGGAAGTGCTCGTCGTCACGCCTTGCCTCGCCTTCCGCTGTCTCGGACTCCTTTCGGAAGTGGCCGCCACAGGACTCGTTTCGTGTCAGCGCGTCCCTTGCGATGGTTTCGCCCAGTTCCAGGAAGTCGGCCACGCGGGCCGCCTTTTCCAGTTCTTGGTTGATGTCGTCATTGGATCCCGGCACGATGACATTTTCCCAAAATTCGGCCCGGAGCGCCTGGATGCGTTCGATCGCGTCCTTGAGTCCCTTTTCGCTTCGGACCATACCGACATCGTCCCACATAATACGGCCGAGTTCGCGGTGGAACTGGTCCACGGTTTTGGTCCCGCCCTCGATGGACAGGAGCTTGTCCAGGCGTTCTTTGACCGAGGACTCGGCTTCGCCGAATGCATCGTGGTCGGTGGTGACATCGGCGGATCGGATGTCGGCCAGGTACTGACCGATGGTCGCCGGAATCACGAAGTAGCCGTCGCCCAAGCCCTGCATGAGGGCGCTGGCGCCAAGGCGGTTCGCTCCATGATCGGAAAAATTGGCCTCGCCCAGCACGAACAGGCCTTCGATGTTACTCATGAGATTGTAGTCTACCCACAGGCCGCCCATGGTGTAGTGGGGGGCAGGGTAGATGCGCATGGGAGCCTCGTAGCCGTCTTCCGCTGTGATACGTTTGTACATCTCGAACAGGTTTCCGTAGCGTTCACGGATTGTATCGATGCCCTGTTCTTTGATAGCATCTGCGAAGTCTAAGTACACGCCGCGACCGGTTGGGCCGACACCGTATCCCTTGTCGCACCATTCCTTGGCGTTTCTGGATGCCACGTCCCGGGGAACCATATTTCCATAGGCCGGGTACCGCTCTTCGAGATAGTAGTTCCGTTCTGATTCAGGGATGTCGTTTGGATTTCTGGTGTCGTGTTCCTTCTTGGGAACCCACACGCGGCCGTCGTTGCGCAACGACTCGGACATGAGAGTGAGTTTCGACTGGTACTCACCGGACTGTGGAATGCAGGTCGGATGGATCTGCATGTAGCAGGGATTGGCGAAACCAGCGCCTCGTCGATGGGCGCGCCAGATCGCCGTTGTATTCGATGCCTTCGCGTTGGTGGACAGGTAAAACACGTTTGCATAGCCGCCGGTCGCCAGGATAACGGCGTCTCCAACGTGCCTTTCCAGGGCACCGGTCACCATGTTGCGTACGATGATGCCGCGTGCCTTGCCGTCCACCAGGACGAGGTCCAACATGTCCGACCTGGTATGGAGTTCCACCTTGCCGGCGGCCACCTGCCGTGACAGGGCGGAATAGGCGCCGATGAGAAGCTGCTGGCCCGTGGCACCACGTGAGTAGAAGGTCCGGGAGACGAGCACGCCTCCGAAGGTCCTGTTCGTGAGGTACCCCGAATACTCACGAGCAAAGGGAACGCCTTGAGCCACGGACTGGTCGATGATGTTCGAGCTAATTTCCGCCAGCCGGTAGGTGTTGGCCTCACGGCCGCGGAAGTCGCCACCCTTGATGGTGTCGTAGAAGAGTCGCCAAACCGTATCGCTGTCGTTTTGGTAGTTCTTCGCAGCGTTGATACCGCCCTGAGCCCCAATGCTATGGGCCCGTCTGGCGCTGTCGTGATAGCTGAACGCCTTGATGTTGTATCCGAGTTCGGCCAAGGTGGCAGCAGCCGAGGCTCCTGCTAGGCCGGTGCCCACGATAATGACCGTGTGCTTTTTCTTGTTGGCCGGACTCAAGAGTTTGACGTGGTCCTTGTACCTCACCCACTTTTCTTGGAGGGGACCAGACGGAATGGCTGGATCGAGCTTCATTTTCCCTACTCCCCTTTAATGTACCAGGCCAGCCCAAATGGAGGCTGGAATGGAGATGTTGCAACCTGCGACGATGACCGCAAAGGTGACAGCGAGCGTCTTGCGACTCTTGTTCCACAAGGGATGCTCCAATCCGAGCGTCTGGAACAGTGACCATAGCCCATGGTAAAGATGGAATCCAAGTAGAAGGTTCGCCAGGATATAGGTCAGTGCCAGCGGCCAGTATTGGAAGCCTGCGATGATGTTGTGATACACATCGCTCTCGGAATAGACCACTGAGGCAACCCGCTGCCCGTAGGTCAGATCCAGGAGGTGGAAGATCACGAAGGCCAGGACGATTGGGCCCGTCCAGATCATCGTTCTGGACGCGTAGTTCGTGGCGATGTCCACCTTCACGCGATACTTGACCGGCTTGGCCCGGTAGCTCTTGAGCCACACGAGGAAGGCCGCCCACACATGGACGATGAGGGAGAAGAGTATGAATACTCGGACGAACCACAGAATTTCCGGAACGCTGTGCAGAAAATGGGAATATCGGTTGAGCGCCTCTGATCCAATGTAGATTTGCAAATTGCCGACCATGTGGACAAAGACGAACAAGAACATAAAGATGCCGGTCACCGCCATCAGGATCTTCTTGCCCACGCTACTGCGATAAAACGTCATGAATTGCTGCATTGGGTTTCCTCCGACGTTCGTCCTCGGAATTTTGGCAAACATGGGACGTCGTACAATTCTGCAGGCTACTCATTCGAGCCAAGATGGAAAGGTTTTTTTTGGCGGGCCGATTTGGATGTGAGAGCTGCTGCATCGGTGGCGTGGATTCCTTTGCCACGGCTGAAAAAATTGGAGCACTTTTACTTGCACGGCAGGGGAACAACGATGCCTTGGTTTCGCTTTCATATTTCTGCCTTCCCTTGCGATCTAAGGATCGGGTAGCTGTTCATTGCGTCGAAGAGGCTTGGCGGGTATCATTCAGAGAATGCTGCTGCACAATGACCGAGCGCGTTCGTTTGCACGGTGAGGTGGTTGAATGGTTCATCGTTTGGGTGTCGTGGTGTCTGTGCTCCTGTGGATTTCGATTGCTGGGTTGGCCCAGTGTCGGTTCGATCCCGATGCAACGGTGGGACACACGTCGGCCGTGTGCGGAAATGGGACAGTGGAGAAGGGGGAGGACTGCGAAGAGACTCCATCGAAAGGGGTCACCTGCAAGAGTATCGGTTTTTTGGGAGGCACGCTGGCCTGTGCGGATGACTGCACATACGATACGAGTAGATGCGTCGCGACGACCACCTGTGGAAACGGCGTACTCGATTTCGGCGAGGGGTGCGACGACGGGAATCACGACAACACGGACGCCTGTCCCGATGATGGGCCGAACGGAGGGATCTGTCAGCTTGCGACCTGCGGAGACGGCTTCGTCTGGGCTGGGCAGGAGACTTGCGACGACGGCAATCAGGACAACACGGACGCCTGTCCCGATGACGGGGCGCACGGAGGGACCTGCCAGCCGGCGACCTGCGGAGACGGATTGGTTTGGGTGGGGCACGAAGGCTGTGATGATGGAAATCACGGGTCGGGTGACGGCTGCAGCGGCAGTTGTGCGCTGGAGTCCTGCGGGAACGGTGTGGTCGATAACGGCGAAGGCTGCGACGACGGGAACCACGACAACACGGACGCCTGTCCTGACGACGGTGCAAACGGAGGGACCTGCCAGCCAGCGACTTGCGGAGACGGCTTTGTCTGGGCTGGGCAGGAGACTTGCGACGACGGGAACCGCGACAACACGGACAACTGTCCCGACGACGGTGCAAACGGAGGGACCTGCCAGCCGGCGATCTGCGGAGACGGCTTTGTCTGGTCGGGTCACGAAGACTGCGATGACGGGAACATCTTTCCGGGGGACGGCTGTTCTTCGAGTTGCGCCACGGAAGGAGGGACCTGCGTCGCCTCTGGGTTCATTTCCTGTGACGGTTCGGTTTCAGGCACAGTGCACAGCAGCGATCCGAATCAGGTGGATACCTACTCGTGCACGCCTGCAGACGAGTCAAATGGCGATGTCATCTATTCGTTTGCCACCGATACCGATCAGTCTGTCACGATTGATTTGACTGTCGACATGATGGACGACCTTGACCTGTTTTTGCTTCGGGGCGTTTGTGATCCGGACAATTGTATTGGCCGGTCGGGAAACGCCGTAGGGCAAAACGAATCCATTACGTTCGCCGCTGAGCATGGGGTCACCTATTTCATTGTCGTCGAGGCGTATTCTACGACATCGATGACGGGTGACTTCACTCTGAGTGTGTCGTGCCAGTGATTCGAATCCGATTGGCGGGATTGTTCGGGGCCGCCCTGGTTTTGATGCCTTCGTTTCGGGCAGGAGCGGTCCAACGCATCGTGATTCGTGGGCGACTGGACGTGCGTGGGGTTTCGGTTCAGAGAATGGTGTCGTCGGGGCGCGTGGTGAGTCGCATCACGGGTCGTCTGTGGGATCCCGACCTGAACCGTGCCGCATCAGGGATCGCACTTCGCGTAGAGATTGCTTGTCGTGGCAAGCCTTGGGGGACATTTGTCACCAGGAGCGGGTCGGACGGCCGATGGAGCGCTGTGGTGGCGGCTTGCGGAGGGAACATGGCCTTGCGCGTTCGTCTCGGTGGCGTGGAGCAGACGGCGAGCCTTGGGGGGGCGTCGGAGGGCCAGAAAACGGACCCGAGCCTTCGATTCTTGGTGCTGGATGGCCGGAGTTCGTTTGCGCTCAATGATCAGCCGAATCCTGTGCGTATCTCGGTGGACCTTCCAGAGGCCGTATCGGCGGATGCAACGAGCCTCGTGCTGCTGGCGCATCTGGAGGCTTCGGCAGTTGGATGTCGGCCAGACCAGGCCGGGACGAATCGCTGGAGCGTGCCGGGGGTGGAACTCGTTTTGACGGGGACGGACCTGCGAGAGCCGCTTCGGGCTGTGACGGACGAGAACGGAGCGGTGCGATACCGTCTCGATCCTGTGGGGATGGGGATGCGTGGGGTTGCGTTCTTGCGTCTTGCGAGTCCTGGATCGGAAGTCTTGGCTCCTGGCCGTTGGAAGGGAAAGATTGAACTCTACACGACGCCCGACGTTTTGCTGAGTTTGGGGCGCGGAGCAGGCCGCGGGTCAGAACGAATCGTCCGCCAGGGGCAGACGGTGCAGGTGGCCGGACTGGTTCGGGATCGGTTCGGCGGCGTGGCAGGAGCACGGATTGCGATCGAGTTGGACGGCCGTCGAGTTGCTATGGCCCATGCGGATGAACAGGGTCGTTTTCATGCGGCGGTTTCTCTCTCCGTTGCTGCTGGCTCCATTCACCTTCGGGCGCACTTTTTCCCTGATCAGCCGGGGTTGCGGGTTTCCTGGTCACCGCCACTCATTGTTGTGGTCCAGCCGGCCGCTGCAGCACCAACCTGGTATTACTGGGCGGGCCTGGCGCTGATTGTGCTGTTGGCTCTGGTCGGGTTTGGGGGGCGATTCGGACTGCCCGAGAGGTTCGTTCATATGTGGGGGCACGCACGTACCTGGTGGGCGCGCCGTGGCGCTCGGTTGGGAGGAAAGCTTCAAGATACGGGAGTGGCGCTTGCACCAGGCCGACGGGCAGCCGTTTTTCGGCCCTCCATCGTTTGTCTGTCGGGTCGGGTGGTGGATCGAAGGACCCGCTTAGGGCTTGACGGGGCGCATCTGGAGCTGCGGCTGATCCAGGGCGCCCGGAGTCGTGAAAGAGAGGCCGGCGCGGTGGAGCGTTTGTCTGGAGATGATGAGTCGGGCTTCAACCATGGGGGCACGAGGGGGCAGGAGCGACTGGCGGCTCGATACGGTCTGCTGGTGACGGATGGTTGTGGCCGTTTCCAAATGCGAGATGCAGTGCCAGGTCGCTATGAACTCGTGGTGTCCCAGGAGGGGTACCTGACTGCGTCGTTGGAGATCCGAGTTCCCCACCGTGGAGAGTTCGACGGTATGGTGCTTGCGCTGGATTCCATTCGCGATCGCGTGGTGGATTCGTACCGTCAGGCCATCGCAAGTTGCCCTGCATTGGGTACGAAGCCCGAGACGATGACTCCGATCGAGGTGCTCGCTGCGGGTGGTTCCGTTCTGCAAGGAAGGGATGCTGATCGGTTGCGTGGTTTGACCGAAATGGTACAATGGGTGGCCTTTTCAGGCCGGATTGCCGATGTGGATCAGGCGAGAAGGGCTGAGACGTTGGCGGAAACATTCACCTCCGGGGTCTGGAAAACGCGCCTCTTGGACCAGGACTGACACGGAACCGTGTCGTGACCTTGAATTTTGCCAGGAATCGAGACGATACATGGATTTAAATCGAGCGGTGCGGCTGCCTGTGTCCGTGCTGGGCATTGGGCTCTTCGCCTTGACTCTGTTTTTCGCAGTAGAGTGGGGAGAACGACCTGCCCGGGGCCGTGATGCCGGAGGGACACGACAGCGTTCCAGACGGAGCACGGACGCTGGGATGGCTACAGGACGGAGCGCGCCCGCATCGGAGACTCTGAAGGGGAGACCGGGCAGTGCGGGTAGGCGGTTGCAGGATGCTGCTTTGCTGCTCGGGCTGGACAGACCGCGGGTCAAGCGGATTGCCACTCGTTGGAGGCGCTTCGATGGTACTCGGATCGTCTGGGATCAGCGCGTGGGGCGGCTTGTTACCTTCACGTTCGACGACGGCCCTAGCCATCGGGTGACTCCATATTTGTTGGACCAATTGGACCGGTTTGGGATCAAGGCGACCTTTTTCGTGGTGGGGCGACGTTTTGGGGGCAGGAGTTCCATTGCACAAAAAAATCAGGAGGTGCTTCGCGAGGAGGTGCGCCGGGGCCATTTCGTCGGGAGTCACAGCTACACGCATCCCATGATGGCTCAGTTATCCACGGACAGACAAAAGTGGGAAATCATGTCGAACGAGGAGGCCATCGTCCGGACTTGCGGGCTGCGGCCGTACCTGTACCGGCCTCCTTTTGGAGGGAGGACGGCATATTCGAATCGTCTGCTGGAACGAAGAGCGTACGCCATCGCCATGTGGAATCTCAGTTCGGGGGATCCCTTCGGGCGTCACGTGGCCAAGGTGCACCGAACCGTGCTGAAGAAGATCCACAAGCACCGAGGGGGCATTGTGTTGATGCACGATACGAACGGTTGGTCTGCTGCGGCTGTTCCCTTGATTGTGCGGTCGATTCTGTTAGAAAGTTGTACGTTGATGCGGCGAGGTGAACAGCCCTATCTCATCGTGGGATTGGATCGTTTCGCTGCTGACGCGCATGGGCGACTGGTCCCGTTGGATGCAGAGGACAAGACGGAGGCTGCTGCGTGGTTCGATAGGACCCGTCGATTGTGTCAAGCGGGAATACGGGAGCCCTAAAAAGAGACTGTGAGGTGGTGGTGTGAACTGTCCCAAATGTGGTGTACCGAACGAACCGGGAACGCGAGAGTGCCAGGTTTGTGGTGCGAGTTTGCCGCCGAATTGCAAGGGCTGCGGTCGCAAGGTGCCCGAAGGTGTGGAGTACTGCGTGCTCTGTCGAACGGGGCGGACCGAGGAGATCGCCGAACAGACGTCCGGGCCGGTGACCTTGGAAGTGCCCGGAGGCTTTTTGCCGGCCGGGCTGGATTTCCATGTTCCCTTCGTGGGGCGCAGGGACGAGATCGAGCGGATTTCGATGCTGTACAAGAGCAGCATCGAGGACAAGTTCCTGAGTTTTATCACGCTCACAGGACCTCCTGGAGTGGGCAAGACGAGGCTTGCCGTCGAGGTGGTCAATCGGCTTCAGCACGACAATTCGGACATCAAGGTGCTGCGCGGAAGCTGCGGCGGTCCAGGTGCTCCTCCTTATGCTGCGTTCATTCAGGTGGTCGCGGATTTGGCGGGTGTGGGGCGCCAGGACCGTCCTGCTGTGGTGCGCAACAAACTGGTGGAGACCGTGACGAAGTACGTGGCGGAATCCAGGGTGACCGAGATTTCCCATTTGCTGGCCGAGATGCTCAGTTGCCCGTTTTCAGCGAGTTCGGTGGTCGAACCGTTGTTCAATTTTCCGGCGCAGCTCGAAATGCGGATGTTCCTGGCGGTGCGGTGGCTGTTTGCAGGCGTGGCGACGTCCCATCCCGTAGTCATTTTGTTGGACAACGGACAGAGGGCCGGCCCTGAAACGGTCAATCTGCTTCATTATCTTGCTGCCGGACTGATAGATGCACCGGTGTTGCTCTTGGTCGTGGGGCGGCAGGACATGGTTCGGCTGCATTCGCAATGGGGCGAAGGGGACTTCGAACACGCCAGGTTCGATCTGACTGCATTGGAGCCCGATGATGCCGAGGCTCTGCTGAAGGGGATCTTGTCCGGGGTGGAACCCATTCCGCCGTCGTTGGTCCATAACGTTCGACATCGACTCGATCGTCACCCGAGAACCATCGAAGAACTCATTCGGTATCTGATGGAAGTAAAGATCCTCGATCGTGAGGACGACACCTGGGTTCTCGACGAGGACCTCCTTTCCGCTATCGACATTCCTGCGTCCCATGAAGAGATTGTGGCAGAGCGGCTTCGATCCTTGGATCAGGCTGAGTTGGAGGTGTTGGAAAAAGCTGCCGTTTGCGGAGAGACCTTCTGGCTCGACCTCGTCGTGGCGCTGTATCGCTCTTCGACCATGGAACAGGGCAGTCCGGACGGGCCGAGTCTGGACGACATTGCTCAGTCGGGCGACCGAAACCAGGCCAGCGTAGTCGATGCGCTCACCAGACACGTGACCCGTGGCTTCTTGATGGAACGCAGGACGACTCAGATCCGAGGGGAACGCGAATTTCGGTTTGCCTATCCGCCCATTTGGAATCTGGTTTACGATCGGGTTGCACCGGATCGCCGCAAAAAACTGCACAAGCTCGTGGCCCAGTGGTTGGAGTTACGCCCAGAGGGGCGTGTGGGCAGTCACCAGGAGGAGGTGGGCCGGCATCTCGAATTGGCAGGAGAATTGGTTGCGGCTGCGCAGCGATATCGCCGTGCAGGTGACATGGCACGTGCATCGTATTCGAACGATAGGGCCATTTCTCTCTATCAGAAGGCCTTGGAATGCATCGGTGAGTCCGACGTGGCGATTCGAATGCACGTCTGGCATGACCTTGGCTCCATTTATGAATTGCGTGGGCAGTACGAGGATGCTTTGACCGCCTACGAAAAAATGCTTCGGCTCGGATGGGTCATGGCCAGCAGGGCCAAGGGCGGCGTGGCCTTCAACAAAATGGGGAGGGTCTGGAGACAGAAGGGGGAGTTGGTCTTGGCGCTGGACTACCTGACGAAGGGCAAAGATTTGTTCGATCAGGCCGGCGATGAGCGGGGAATCGCCGGATCGTTGGACGACATCGGCCAGGTCCTGTGGATGCAGGGCAAGTACGAAGAAGCCTTGAGCCAGAGCGCCGCCGCCCTCGAGAAGCGGCGTAAGTTGGGCAATATGCAGTCCATCGCGTCTTCGTTGACCAACGTCGGCAACATCGAGCGGGATCGTGGGCTCCTCAACGAGGCGGCTGCTTGCCACGAAGAGGCCCTTGCGATTCGGCGTGAGATCAACGATCGAGCCGGTATCGTTCAGTCGCTGAACAGCTTGGCTCATCTGGAGTTGTTGCGTGGCAACTCCGGCAAAGCGAGGCAACTTTGGATGGATGCGCTGAACACGGCCGAAGAAATTGGAGCCCTGCCCATGCAGGCCCTTGTGTTGGCTTGGCTCGGCGAGACCGCCTTGGACGAAGGTCAATATGCTGAGGCGAAGCAACGCTACGAAGAGTCCCTCAAGTTGTGTCGGGAGTTGGATGAGCGCCGCGTCATGGTCGAAGCCCTCCGAGGAATGGCCTTGCTTGCAATCGAGGACGGCAAGCTGGAGGACGCTGGTAGATTGGCCGAAGAGGCGAAAGAAATGGCAAGCAGGGGCGGGCTGAGGGACGCTGAAGGGCGAGCCTTGCTGGCATTGGCCCACGTCCGATCGAAGCCTCTTTTCGATGCCAGTGGCCGGGATGCCGGGGCGGATGCCAGACAGTATTACGACCAAGCCATCTCAGTGTTTCGTGAGACGGGCAATGATGCCGAGTTGGGTCGTGCCTTGCTCGAATCTGGAGAATTTTGTGCGGAACGATCGGACACGGAACAGGCGCGGAACCTGCTGATGGAAGCCAAGGAAATCATGTCTCGAATCGGCATGAGAGGCTGGCGGGATGCGGCCGATCTGCTAGAGTCCTTGGACGCTTCTGAGTAGGATGGGGAAAAATTCCACAGACGTTCGGCCTGCGGAATCACACGGTGATTCGACTAGGGAGCTACGGTCTGCAAGAGACGACGGAGCTTCGAGTGATGATGCCCTGTTGGAAGTTCAGGGGCTATCGTTCAGCCATCCGGGGGGGCAACGGGTGTTTCGGGGCCTGGATCTGTCCGTTGGGCGTGGAGAAGCCGTTGCCATCATGGGGGGCAGTGGGGCCGGAAAAACCACCCTTGCCGAACTCGTCTTCGGGCTGAGGGGGCTGGAAGAGGAACGCGGCTCCATCGTGATGGACCGCTCGCAGTCCGCCCTCATGCTTCAGGAAGGTGCCCTGCTCGAACACCTCACCGTGGCTGAGAACCTGGCTCTGGTGCTTCGTCGTCGAGGCGAACGGTCGTCCCGTTCCGAATTGTCGCGCATCATCGAGGAGGTGGGCCTGGGCGACGAGTACTTGGATCGCTATCCCTCTGAATTGAGTGGCGGTCAGAAGCGGAGGGCTGCGTTGGCAAGGGCCCTGTGCGCCGGTCCCCGTTTGTTGTACTGTGATGAGCCTTCGGCAGGCCTGGACATGGACGGGGTAGGCGAAATCGGGAGGCTGCTTCGTCGCTTGGTGGAGCAGGGAGACCGGAGTGCCGTGGTGGTGACCCACGACCCGAAGTTGGCCGCTTTGGTGGCGGATCGCGTCTTCATGCTCCAGGACGGCGTGTTGACGCCGGTGGCCGATTGGAGAGATGACGCGGTACGGGCTGACGCGGAGGACCGGGCTCGGTCGCTGGCTGCGGATTGCCGTGGGCGCATGTCCCTTCAGCGAGTTGATGCACAGGGCTCGAAGCCGGGGCAGCATCCTGTCCTGGCCAAATGGTCGCCTCTGGCCATCGGAGATTACGCTCTCAGTACTTGGGCTGCCTTGCGGGCGCTTCCCAGGTCTCTTCGTTTCTTCCGTGATTTCTTGAATGTGTTTGGACGTACGATGAACCTCGCTGGGTTCAGCGGTATTCCATTTTTCGCCCTCGTCGGGACGATTCTCGGTGCAACGTTCATCATGATTTTAGTCAGCGCTTCGATTTTGCCCGTCCAGGTCACACTCGAAAAGATTCAGGCCGTTCCCCTGACGGCCATGTCGGTGCCTTTGGCCGCGTTTCTCTACTCGGCTCGCAGCGGCAGCGCCGTGTCATCGTGGCTCGGCAGCATGGGGCACACGAGACAGGTGGATGCCCTGATGAGTCTGGAGATATCGCCTGACGAGTACCTACGCGCGCCCGTATGGACGGCCTTGGTTTTTTCCTTCGTCGTGGCGGTTGCGGTATTCTTTGCTTCCATGTGGCTCGGGGCTTATGGAATCTGTCGGTACAAGCTCGGTATCGCGAATCCCGTGCCCTATCTGCATCCCTTCGTGAATCGGCAGATTTCATTGCATGCAATGGTCAAATTGCCTGTGTACGCGTTGTTGATTGCTTCGGTGACGGCACATGTCGGTCTGCTGCCCAAAAAGAGCGCCGAGGATGTGGCGCACGGCACGACGCATGTTATCATCATAAGCACTGCACTGGTGGTTTTGGTGGAATTGCTCTTTGCCGCTTTTGTGATGTCTCGGGCGGGATGAGCCAGCCAGACGTTGAAACGAATGAATGGGTCCGGCCGTGCGTCGTATGGGGCGTAGCGTTGCCTGTACGAGCAACAAGGAGATGAATCATGGTGAAAAGAGTTTTTGGGGTGTGGGTTGGTTTCGCGCTGCTGCTCGCGTCGGCGCCGGCCATGGCGCAGGCGGATGTCAGCAAGCCGCTGCAGACCATCCTGAGGAAAATTGCCTCTGCGAAGCTGCAGGGAGGTCGGTCCCGGAGGAACCGGGCGTTTCGGCGTCATGTGAAGGTTGCACTTCGGTTGGTGGTCAAGGGGCGGTACCTCAAGGCGGCTGCGGCGGTCGAGCGAGCCATTGGGTATCGACGGATTCCATTGGCTTTCATCGCAGAGGGCCTGTGCTACGAGCTTGCCGGGAGACTCGACTTGGCGGTCCAAACGCTCAATCGACTGCTGAGGCAGGTGCCAAAAGGGAAGCTTGCATCCTGGGCCAAGGTGCATATCAGGTCCCTTCGGGCGAGGATCGCGTCCGCTCACGACGTGCTGGGGAAATGGGCCAGAATGACGAGTTTTTCCAACGTGAGACAGTCTTCCACTCGACCGGTGAGGTACTTGGTGCGGATGTCGCCTCGAAGGACACGGAGCCGTAAGAGCCCCTGGTCCATCTTTGTCCAATACGGCGGGAAAAATCATTGGATTATGGTCTATGCTACTGTGCTGCCCAAGGTCGGGAAGATTGGTAACGGCGTGCCCAAGGCTGTTTTGCTCTGGATGCTCAACTTCGATTCCAGGGTTCCTGGGAGCAAGTTTACCCTGGACAAGGGGTCGGGCAACCTGGACGTGCAGATGGCGATTCCCAAGGCTGGTGCAAACACAACCGCTATCGATGCCGTGGTTCATGACGTGTTCCTGACGGCAGATTCGTTACGCGATAAGGTGGTGACCATGATGCGAAGCGGCAGGGTTGCACCAACGCCACGCGGCGGTGACATGCCGACGCAACTTCCAGGCTCCGATCTTTCGCTTTAGGCTGTGGGGCATCATCGACAACAGTTGAGGAGATTGGGGGCGACGGGCGTCGTGCTGCTCCTTGCCGTGGTGCTGCTATGGGTTGTTTGGTACCTGGGACGGCCAGGACCGTCGGTGGAACTGGACCTCGTGGCTCCGCCCCAGACTGCGATCCTTTCCGTTGGAAAGCCAGTCCATGTCGTGGGCCGTGTCGGGGATGTCAAGGGACGGGTGACCTGCAACGGCAGGATGGTTCGCCCGGCGCACGACGGCCGATTTCGCATGGACGTTCCGGGGCCAGTGACGCCTGGCTTGTTTCTGATCCAATGTCGCGCGACGAACGAACGAGGACGCGAGTACTATTTTCGCTTCGGGCGCCTTGCAGGACAGGCTGTTCCGCTGACAGCGCCCATCGAAAACGCAGTGGTCGTGGTCCTTCCTTTGCGCATCCTTCGGGATCAGGGGGGCGTGCTCGACGAACTGTCGAGTCTGTTGGATCGCAAGATTCGACCGATGCTCAACCGGTTGGCGTCAGGGACATCCTGGTCCTTTTCAGGCGTTGGGGCGGGCCCGATGTCGGTGGGGCGCGTCGAGGTTCTGTCCATCGACGCGTCGGCCGGCGATCAGGTGCGGATGAAACTTGCGCTCCACGATGTTTGTTTGGATTGGAAATCAGGACGAGTGGCGGGAATTCCATTGCCCCGTAGTCGGGGCCGGTTCTGCGTTCCAGTGCGTATTCCCATCACCGTCCGTTTCCACATTGGCCGGGATGGTCGGGTGGATTTTTCGGTCGGGAAGCTGAATCGTCGTCTTCTGGAACGCGTCGCTGGATCCACGCCTCTGTTCATTGCTGGACGTTTGAGCGGTCTGTTGGCCCATAGTTTGGGAAAGATGCTAGATTGGCCGAGACGAGCAGCCAGGAAGATTCTGCGTGCCGTCGATGCGGCTCGACGTCGCCTGGACCAGCGTCTCTCCCATCTTGCGGACATGCTGCCGGCCACACCAAGACAATGGCCGATGGGAGGCAGACGGCTGTGCTGGTCCGTGGAGCTTTCGCATCTTACTGCCAACGACAGGGTCGTGGAGATGCGTTTTCGGATGCAGTTGAAGGGATATGCCGTGCGGGGCACTTCCTGTACCGATCTGCGGCCATTTCCAAAGGGACGGCAACGGGTTCGGATCCGAGGCGAAGTGAAGGGCCCGGATCCGGCTCCTTCCGTGACCACGACCCACGGGAAGGGCACGGGGGCCATTTTAGCCATCTCCGCAAATCTCATCAACGCCTATAGCGCCGGCATGTGGGCGTCGGGGGCGCTTGACGGGATTCCAGTAGACCTGCCTGGGCTGCGTCGGCAGGGGTTCGACGTGCGCTCGGTGAACCTGCTCGTTCCCGCGATGATCACGCCTGCTGGCCCGACGGAACGCGGACTTTGGGTGAACATGCCGGAGATGGACGTTTCGATCCGAACGATTGGCGAGCCGAGGCGCCTGTTTCGGGTCTCTGCAGCGGTTCGGGCGAAGCTATCGCTCGATCCCGACGGAAAACTCGAGGCCTTTTTGATGGAGCATCCCGCGCCTGTGTTGGCAGTACGCTGCGTCGGTGAGTTGGGAAAGCCGACCTGTTCGTCTCAGTCGCGGCGCTATCAGTCCATGGCTGACGTTGCTGTGACCATGGTGCGGAACGGTGGCATGCTCCTGCCCAACCTCACCATCGCTCGATCTCTGCCCATGTGGCAGTCTAGACACCTCAGGTTGTCCGTTTCCAGGCTTTCCGTGGCTCGGTCCGGAGATCTGCAGGTGTCGATGACGGTCGCGTCGAGAAAAAAATAGGAAAGAAACAGGCCATCGGCCTTGTAAGGTCAGAACTCAGCGTGCAGCAGGAACGGTCGCATGCCAAAGACTTTTATGTGGGCCGATGAAGTAAATCTGATTGTTGGGCCCAAATTTTGGCATGGATTCTTGCATGTTGCGGTAGTTCGTTACCTGGATGAAACGAATGGGCCCCGTGTAGATCGGGATGGGCCCCTTTCCCTGCAGGTTTCGACCTGATTTGAGGTCGTTGATGAGCGCCTCATCGACCTTGATGGCCCAGATGTCACTATCCTTGTCGTCCGACGTGTCTTCGTTGTCGTTTTCGCGATGGGCCGCAAAGGCGATGAGGGTTCCGTCGGAAGAGCAGTCGGGGAAGAGTTCCGAGCCGAGCTGCCGAACGTGCCCCAGCTTCTTGACCTTGTGTTTCATGAGTGCATCGGCATGGTTCTTCGTTACGCCGGTCAGGTTGAAACGTTTGGCCGTGGCCAGGTCTTTCCAGATGAGGTCTGAGCCGTCGGAATACACCATGGCGTTCCATTTCGGGCAGAAGCTCCAGCCATAGACTCCATTTTGGGTCACCTGGGCCGCATTCATGTTGTTGGCTGCATGGGATGGGGACCCGCAACCCAACAAAATGACCGATGAAGCGGCAGCCACGATGACGAGCCCGATGGACAACGGCAACAGAGCATAGAAACCTGCATTGCCAGGCACTGTTCTGTCGAAAGGTCGATCAATGCGCCGAATCATTTGGATGCCTCCTCTGGTTCTGGCTGGGACAGCTTGTCGGCTCTGCGAGCCTCGAAGATGACGTAGAGTGTCAGCACGGCGAACATGATGACGCTGAGATAGTTCGCCCAACCGTGCCGGTCGATCCCCAGGTCGATGTTGTAGCCGAGGAACTTGATGAGGGCTCCCACGACGCCCATGAGTGCCCCTCCGGCAATGAAGCCGCTGGCGATGAGAACGCCGCGTTCGTGCCGTTTCGAGGCGAGACTCTCATTGGCGGCGCCGCGTTTGACGAACCAGGCGATGATGGCCCCGGCCAGGATGGGGGTGTTGAGCGACAGGGGAATGTACATTCCGAGCGCAAAGGCGAGCGATGGAATCTCCATCATCTCCATCAGGAGAGCGATGGCGGCGCCGATGCCGTACAGGGCCCATGGAACCGGGGACTCCGACATGAAGGTCGAGATGACCGCTGCCATGGCGTTTGCCTGGGGGGCCACGAGTCGTTCCGGGCGGTCCGGGGCGAAGCCGTAGGTCTTGTTCAGCACGATGATGACTCCACTGACCGCTGCGGCCGCCACGAGAGTTCCCAGGAATTTCCACATTTGCTGGTTCCTCGGGGTGGCGCCGATCCAGTACCCAATCTTGAGGTCCGTGATGAAGCCACCTGCCATGGACAGGGAGGAACAGACCACACCTCCGATCAACAACGCTGCGAGCATTCCATCTCGTCCCTTGAGACCGGCGGCAACCAAGATGAGGCTCGACACGATCAGGGTCATCAGAGTCATGCCTGATACTGGATTGACCCCCACGATCGCGATGGCACGAGCCGCCACAGGTGTGAACAGGAAGGCGATGAGCGCCACCACGGCCAGGGCGATGAGGCTCAAGGTCAGCGGGTTTTTCTGACTGGAAACCACGAAGAATCGAAAGAACACCCAGATGGCGATCAAGAAGATGCCCGACAGAATGAGGGTCGTTGCCATCTTCATATCTCGGTCGGTTCGCTCTTTCTGTTCAACCGGGCCGTCCTGTTTTCCTCGGAAGATTTCCTTCAGTCCTACGGTGAAGGAACTCGTGATCACCTTGGAATTCTTGAGGATACCAACGACTCCGGCGGCAAAGATGCCCCCGATGCCGATGAGGCGGACATAGGTGCCGAAGATTTGGTCGGCCCCCATCGTGGCGAGCTGTGTCCCGTGGACTTCGGGAGGCACGGGAAGCATGGTGTAGTTTCCCAGCCAGCCCAGCAACGGCACGAAGACGAACCAGGACAGAAACGATCCGGCACAGATGATGGCTGCATAGCGGACACCGATGATATAGCCGAGCCCCATGACGGCTGCGCCTACGTTGAAACTGAACACCGCGCGGGCTTTGTGGGTTACCGTGCTCATGGCAGGAATGAATTCCGTGCTGAACGTTTCCTTCCATGTGTGCATGGCGCTCACCAGGAAGTCATAGGCTCCGCCAACAGCCATGGCCGTGGCGAGGACTCGTGCCTGTGCGCCGCCCTTTTCGCCGGCCACCAGGACCTCGGTGGTCGCGGTGGCCTCGGGGAAGGGGAGCTTCCCATGCTGTTGCGCACAGAAGTATC
Source organism: Deltaproteobacteria bacterium (assembly GCA_021162935.1). GTDB lineage: Bacteria > Myxococcota_A > Polyangia > HGW-17 > SLPX01 > JAGGXR01. The sequence continues at coordinate 1,411 of JAGGXR010000108.1, read as the reverse complement.
GCCGCAAGGGAATGAGAAACAGGATGCCAAGGGCGCCGCCGAAGAAGGCGGCGAAAAATACTTTCGTGAAGCCTGCCATCTTGTCGAGGCCAAGGATGTAGAGCGCTGGCAAGACGAAGATCGCACCTGCCACGATGACCCCGGATGCCGCTCCAATCGATTGGATGATCACGTTTTCCAGGATGGTGCTTCGTCTCTTGAACAGAGGCGAGAACCCGACGGCCAGAATGGCGATCGGGATGGCGGCCTCGAAGACCTGGCCGATTTTCAGTCCGAGGTACGCAGCCGCTGCAGAAAACAGAGCACTCATCAGCACGCCGATGGTGACCGATCGTGCTGTGACCTCGCGAATCTGCTCCGCCGGCCCCACGATGGGAGCGTACTTCTCGTCCGGGCCGAGTTCCTTGTAGGCATTTGGGGGCAGCCCCTTGGGGGTCCCGTTGTTTTCCATGCCTTCCTCCTTGGTTGTCCTGCAGACCCATAAACTCTGCGGAGACCATGTCCGCGCCATTTTGCCGCACAATAGGGAAACTCGGACGCAATGTAAAGGCGGTTTCCATGGGGTTGCGGTGAAACAATCCGGGGAGGTTTCCCACCATGTTGTCTCACCGAATGAAGCAGCAAAGAATCCTTGACAGACAGAAAAGGATGTCCTAAATAACGCCACCAGTTCGCGGGAGTAACTCAGTGGTAGAGTGCCACCTTGCCAAGGTGGACGTCGCGGGTTCAAATCCCGTCTCCCGCTCAAAGGGCTTGCCGAATGGCTGCCCCTTTTCTTTTTTTGGGGCTTTCCTCATATTTCGTTTTCTTTTTTTCCTTGGCTGTTTCAGTCGTTGTCTTGACGGTCTTGGATATCCATCGGAGTGGAGGTCCCGTTCCAGGAAAGTATCCATTGCCATGTGGACACAGGGAAATCCTATGGGGTCGAACCATCGCTCGGGCAATGTTTTGGGAGGGGAGAGGCGGACAGGAGAGAAAGAAGGGGGGCTATCGGGTCCGCTCCACGGATTCCAGGCGCTCTCGGAGGGAGATGAGTTCTTCCTTCAGTTCTTGGTATTCCCGATGGCTCGCGAGACGAAAGATGGTCGCGACTTTCTTTCCAGCATCTTCCATGCCTTCGCTGACCTTGCCCTGCAGCTCCAATGTTTTGGTGAGCATGTTCATGACCCTAGGGTCGCTCATGAGCTTCATAACCCTTGGGTCCGAGATGAGCTTCATGCCATGTGTGATGGCCATTTCTTTGAACTTGTCGAGCATTGGTATCCTCCAAGTAACGGGGGGATACCCCCCCCGGATGAGATGGTTAGCGAAATTTCGGCTTGGCCGTCTGCCTTGCGTACAGGTTACGACGCATTGCGTTACGACGGAGAATCCCACGACTGGTTCCTTCTGTCAAGCATTGGATTAGCAG
>JAGGXR010000048.1 GCA_021162935.1 Deltaproteobacteria bacterium | reverse complement strand
GGCGTCGAACTGAGAGGCCACTTCCCCCTGTCCTACTTTTGGCATCCATTCGTCATGGACATCTGGGGAGGCCTGTCCGCTGGTTACATGTATACCAAGGCCCACTACGCCAACGTGATCTTGAACGGGGTCGGCATTACCACGGATGACACGTACAACGCATACTTCATCGGAGCCGCCGTGGGTGCACGTTCTTTTGTGACTCCATGGTTGTCTGTCGGCGGTGTGGTCCGAGTGCTCGTCCCGCAGTATACGAAAAACTGTTTCAATGACATATGCGGCAAGCCGGGCAAGGGCAACGACAAGGCGTACTTTGTGGGCGTCACGGCGTCCTTCCACCTCTACATCTTCTGATCGACTCCTCGACTCCCCTTCACCGATTTTCTTCCGAGGTTCTGCACATCACGGGAACGCAGTATTCCGCCGTCCACCGCCCCATGCCCAACGGGTCTGGCATCCTGATCCCGGCTCGGATCCAGCGTCTCGAACAGGCTACCCACTCGATGGCTGCAGCCTTTACGGAAGCCCAACAGCGCCACCAATGCCAAACCCAGGACGCCGACCACGAACCATAGCTGATTCGATGATGCCGTCCGAGCATTCTTGCGGGCTATCTCGCGAGCCGACATCCGCTTTCTCGGCATGATCACCCCTTTTCCACGACAGGTCACGCAGACCTTCGATCCAACCCTAAAAATCCACGATCCTGAGCTGGACGCCCCCGCGATACAGATCCCATTCCGGTGTGAACACAACGTCGATCGTGCTCCCTACTGCGGGCGCACGCGCCCCCATAGAAAAACCGATGGCCGACCGACTCACGGCCCCGTCTCGAAGCACCATGGAAAGATGGTCCCCACCTCGGCCCACGACACGTGCTCCATCCACACGAACCGAACGAACCAAGAACTGAGCGGCGGGGTTCCCGGCTCCTGTGGGTTCCAAAACATCCAGGCCCCGCATGAGATTTTCGTTCACATCCGACAGAGACAGGACGGCATCCACCTTCCAGGACCTCGCCTCCGACTGGTCGGACCGACCAGCCACCTCATTAATGGCCCGACGAAACGCCCCGATCTTGTCCCGTCGCACCACGAGCCCCGCAGCAGCAGCGTGTCCTCCAAAGGACACAAGCGTCTCTTCACACTGACTCAGGCTCTCGTACAGGTCCATCCGGCCGTCGCTGCGCCCCGAACCTCGCCCCAATCCGTCATCGCCCAACGCGATCACCACGGCTGGTCGGACATAGGTCTCGGCGAGGCGGGCGGCCACGATGCCAACGACTCCAGGATGCCAGCCCTGGCCGTCCACGACCAGGACTCGATCCCCTGCCTGCCCCCAACGCACCTGCTGCTCGGCAGCCTCGAGAACCGACTGCTGCAACTGCCGTCGCGTCTGGTTGAGGTCGTCGAGTTGCCGGGCAAGGAAACGTGCCCGCTGGGCGTCCGACTCGATCACCAGATCGAACGCGGGAGCCGCGTCGCCCAGACGACCGGCGGCGTTCAGCCTCGGCGCCAGATTGAATGCCACCTCCCGCACCCCGATTCTGTGCCCATCTTCCACCCCTGCGACCTGCGCCAATGCCTTCACACCGGCGCGAGGACTGCGCCCCAAAAGATCCAGGCCATACGAGACCATGACCCGATTTCCACCAATCAAGGGAGCCACGTCCGCCACGGTTCCCAGCGCCACGAGGTCCAGCATCTCCCTGGGATCGGGCAACACCCCACTCCATTTCTTCTCTGACTGGAGTCTCGTCCGCAGAGCCGCCACGAGATAGAAGGTGAGTCCGACCGATGCCAAACCGGGGTCCGGAAAGGTCGAATCGTGTCGAGCAGGATTCACCAACGCCGTTGCAGGCGGCAAATTCTCTGGCACCTGATGGTGATCCATGACCAAAACATCCAGATTCCGCTCTTTGGCCCATTGCAGGGCATCCACGTCGCTCGTACCCACGTCACAGGCAACGATGAGGCTGCAGCCCCGCTCAGCCAGGAAATCGATGTCGCCGGTTTTGAGACCGTATCCTCGATCACGGTGGGCGAGTCGCACCACGGGATCCAATCCAAGTTTTTTCAGGTACAGAGCCACCACCGCACTCGACGTGATTCCATCCACGTCGTAGTCGCCGAAGATGCCAATTTGCTCCCCCTGCAACACTGCCACTGCGAGGCGTTCCACCGCTCCGGAAAAATCCGCGAGGCCCATGGGAGGATCGAGGTCGCCCAGGCGTGGGCTGAGAAAACGCCGTGCCGACTCAGGGGTTTCGATCCCCCGAGCAACGATGACTCGTGCAACGATGGGATGGATATCCAGTTCCGCGGCAAGCCGCTGGGCGATGTCTCCCACCCGTTGGTCCGGCTCTTCGTACCTGGGACACACACGCCGCTCCTGGAAATATTGTAAGGAGGCTGTTCACAATAGGGTTGCCAATTTGGGGCATCGAGGCCCCCGTCTGGTACGAAGCAACGAAGGCGCGTACCGGGTTGTACGCAACCGAGCAGCGACAAAGCCAGACGGGATGGATCGGCGTTCCAGATGGCAGATCTATTCTGACCAGCCTCCTAAGTGTTCGCCTTTGCTCTCTTGGAAGCAGCCTTGGATCGGGCCTTGGAACGCCCCGCCTTGCTTTCGAAGCGATGCTGCAGCCAAATGGCAATCGGACTGGCGATGAAAATGGAAGAATACGTTCCCACGACGACGCCGATACCCAGGGCCAGGGCGAAATCCCAAATCACGCCACGCGCCAGAATCAGGATGACGAGTACCACTAAGAGCGTGGTGAACGAGGTCAGGACCGTACGGCTCATGGTTTCGTTCAGCGATGTGTTCACCACCTTCTCGAAATTCCGGTCCCTGAGCCGACCAACGTTCTCCCGAATGCGGTCGAACACCACGATCGTATCGTTGAGCGAGTATCCGACGATGGTGAGCAAGGCGGCGATGATGTCCAGGTTGAACTCGCGCCAGGCGATCGCGAAGATACCGATCGTGATGATCACATCGTGGAACAACGCAATGATGGCGCCAGGTGCGTACTTCAGGTCGAACCTGAGGCCGATGTAGACGAGCAGCAGGCCCAAGGCGATGAGCACGGACACGATGCCGTCGTTGCGGAGCCGTCGTCCAACCTTCGAGCTGATAGCCACGACGCTCTTGATCTCCTTGACAGCGCCATATCCACGCACGCGTACCGACTTGATCACGCTCACATGCGCCTGCTGGAGCCGACCCTGAAGACCGGATCCGAGCACGGAAGCCTTGTCCACCAGGGCCAGACGCCATCGCTTGTCCCCGGCGTCTCCCACCGGGCTCAAACCGCCGGGGCCACCCAACAAGTGGACGTTGGCCCCCTTGAGCAGCTCCTTGAATTGGGCCTCGGTCATGATCCGGTCGGCCTCTACGGTTATGTGTGCCGTCACCGTCTCGTCGGTGTTGTATCCGGCTGCCTTCATGGCCTGGGCGACGGCCTGGTCCGAATATGGATTCTTGTCGGAAAACTGCAGGTACTCGTCTTTGCCCGTCTTGGGCACAAAGGCCTTGAGTTCCCTGTTGAGATCCTGACGGAGCCGTTCGCCAACGCCCTGGAGAGAAACCCGCACCTTATGCAGTTCCGGGCGACCAGGCCTGGTGATTGCGTCGTCACTGTCCGCAATCTTGACATCTCCAACCTTGGCGAAGACCTGCCGGATCTGTTCGTCGGTCACTGGACCGTGGAACTGCATCATGGCCGAGTCACCGGCCGGGGAGACGCGGAATCGGAACAGGAGCGTCGTTCCCGTCTTTAGGTCCTTCAACTCAGAAGCCAATGTGTCGTGGAGCTTCTTCACCACAGAAGGCGCCAGGCTGCTCTCCGTCTCCATCCGGATGAGGTAAACATTGCCCCCCCCCTTCTCCACGGCACCGCTTGCCACCTTGATGACAGTCACCCGCTTGTACTTGAGGGCCGCCATGGATTTCCGCACGGCAGCGGCTCCCAGCCCCTTCGCCTTGCGGAATTCGATCTCGATCTGGGTGCCGCCCTTGAAGTCGGTTCCATAATTGAGAACCGCATGTCTCCCGGGGATGAACTCGTTCACCACAAGAGCCAGGACACTCAACCCGACGAGCACGGCGGAGATCGTGATGAATTTCTTTCGATTTCCGACGAAATCGATGACCGTGCCAGGATCCCGCTTAAGAAGAATGAGCCCCACACGTTTTAGAAAGGTTCGAAACATATTCTCACCGCCTCAGATGCTCAACCGCTCCAGCTTGGTCCGCTGGGACAGATAATCAAAGATGATACGGGTCACCCACACGGCCGTGAACACCGAGCAGAGGATCCCAACCAACAGGGTCACCGCAAAGCCCTTGATGGGGCCCGACCCGTACTGCATGAGCACGACCGCTGCAATGGCAGTGGTGAGCTGTGCATCCATGATGGTCCAAAAAGCACGATCGTAGCCGGACTCGATGGCTGCCCGGGGTTTCTTCCCGGCTCGCAGTTCCTCTCGGATACGTTCGAAAATAATCACGTTTGCATCGACTGCCATACCAATGGTCAGCACGATACCTGCCATACCAGGCAGAGTGAGACGAGCCTCGAAGCCCGCCAGGATGGCCAGGATGAATAGTACGTTGAGCACGAGCGCAAGGTCTGCCACCAATCCGGAGAATCGATAGTAGGCCAGCATGAAGAAAACCACCAACAGGCCTCCGATGATGATGGACCAAATCCCCGTCCTGATGCTGTCCTGGCCGAGTTGGGGGCCGACCAAGAGTTCCATTTCAGACCTCATGGGGGCCGGCAAGGAACCAGCCTTCAGCACTGCCACCAGGTCCTTCGCCTCCTGCATGAGTTGCTTGGGGCTCTTCAAGCCGCCGCCCAGGGTGATCCGACCTCTGGCACCGATTTCCGACTGGATGACCGGCGCGGACTTGACGGTCTTGTCCAAAATGACGGCCATCCGCCGACCGATGTTCTTCCTGGTGAGGGCGCGGAACTTGCGCTCGCCCGCCCTGCCGAACTTGAAATCGACCTGAGGCTTGCCGTACTGGTCGTAGCCCACGTCCGCATCGTCCAGGTACTCACCAGTCACCCGTGCAATCCGATAGAGGTAGTACGTCCGCCATATCTGCTCGCCCGTGGGTCTGCCATCCTTGCCTTTGATCGCCTCCTGCTCGTATCCGACTTCGCGGTCACTGGGAAACTTGAGACGCGGTGGCAGAGACTCGAAAAACTTCTCTATGATGCGGCGACTTCTGTGGACCAGATAGGCCACCGTCTTGTGCTCACGGCCTTTCGGCGCGGAGCCGAATTCGGTCTTGGCCTTGATATCCGAAATCCCCTCGAAACCAGGCTTCCACTTGTACTTGTTCGTTTTGGCGTCGCGTACCATGTACCTGGAAATCTCATCGGGCTTCAACTTGGCCCGTTCCTTCGGCGTTTTCATCTGGTACAGGAAGCGCCAGGCCTCCCTCATGTAATCGCTCCCATCATCGACGATTTTGAACTCCAACTTGGCCGTTTTGGCCAGGTTCGCCTTGACCCGGTCCACGTACGCCGGACTGAGGCCAGGCAGTTCCACGATAATGCGGTCCTCACGTCTCATGACCGAAGCACCGGACACGCCGAACTTGTCCACGCGATCCCGAATGGTCTCCAGGCCCTGTCGCAAACAATAGTCTTCGAGCTTCTTCGCATAGTCCGAATCGATACGAATGTGCACTTTGCCCGTGCTCTTATTCGAGGATACCACTTCAATAATCGGTTCACGCTTGGAGCGATACCCCTTGAGTGCCCACGAAGACGATGCCATCGAGGCATCGGACGGGTCCTTGACGAACGTGAAGTACATCTCCGGCCCCGAAACGTCGAATTTGAGGAGGTCCGTACATTCGTCGCTGGCATCCCGGTTGTACTTCTTGCGAAGCTTCTCCAGGACCCGCTGCCGAATGTCATCGCCGACCCGCTCCACCTTGTCCTCGATCGCCTCGTCGATATCGACGTGATACTCGAGGTACAGGCCACCTGCGAGGTCGAGGCCGAGCAGAACCTCTTTCTTGGTCCACCACTTCGGCAGCTTCGACGTATTTCCGATGAAGGTAGGCATCAGGGCGTACACCGAAGCTCCGACGAGCACCAAGACTCCGATCACTTTGAAATACCACTTCCGGTCCATCTTCTGTCACCTATTGTTTCGGACGAGGCCATGCCCCCGACCCATGCGCTCTCCCGACGCATCCCGGGTCTGACACGCCCCCTCGGCTACTTCTTGTCGCTGCCCATAGAGTGTTTGCCCGACAGGGCACTGCGCAGCACCTTGATCCGCACCTTTTCCTGAACTTCGAGAACCACGAAGGGATCGGAAAATCCAGTAATACGGCCCAAAATGCCACCCTGCGTCAGAACTCGATCGCCTATCTTGAGCGCATCGATCATCGTCTGATGCTCTTTCTGCTTCTTCTGCTGCGGCCGAATGAGCAAGAAATAGAACACCGCGAACATCAACACCAAGAATATGATGCTCTGATACCCGCCTCCCATGCAGCCTGCAGGGTGCTTCTTCTTTTTCTTTGCGGTCTCTTCAGGCGCACTCTTGTCACCCTCTGGCGCACCAGCGGCCGGCATCGCAGCCCCACCGGGGCCGCCCCCGGGGCCAGAAGCCGCCGCCGCTGGCATGCCGGCCGCAGGAGCCATGGCTGCCGGAGCAGCGCTCCCTTGCGGGGCATTTCTAGCAGGAGCCTGCATCGCAGCCCCACCGGGGCCGCCCCCGGGGCCAGAAGCCGCCGCCGCTGGCATGCCGGCCGCAGGAGCCATGGCTGCCGGAGCAGCCATGGTCTGCGCACGAACCGGGCCCGCCGCCAACAGCACGGCCATTATTATGAAAGAACCAATTGCTGACATCACCCTCACGTGGGCACCTCCAAAATCCAAAGACGAACTCTCGAAAAGCCCTGGCCAGTATCAGCCGGGCCAAAAACAGCCAATCATCTCGTCCGATCAGCACGCCAGAACAGACTTTTCGAGCCGGGGCGGCTCGACCCTTGGCGTCGCACTTTGCGCATCACTAGCAAAGAAGACTTTCAGGGTCAACACAATTGAACCGGTGTCGAGGCAGGCTGACTACCACGTTTTTCGAGGATTTCCACCCCAAAAAAGACGAGCGCACGGAACGCCCAGTCTCAGCGCACCACCTCGTATCGACGAGTGACCTGACGGCCCCCATGTAACAAGGTCACTTCCAGGCTGCGCGCAGCGACGAGTTCTCGCCACAGATTCCAGAGTTCCGACGGGCGCTCCAGAGCACGTCCGTTAACCGCAAGCACCACGTCTCCCTTCTCAATCCCACGCGCAAGGCACTGGTCGATCACCGCCTCGACCCGCCACCCTACAAACGGCCCCTGCCCCTTGGGCGGGAACCGCTCCACATGAACCCGCGACAAGAGACGTCCGGGCCCCGCTCTCAGGTAACGGTCCAGCACGGATCCCAGGATCCTCTCCGGCCCAGGAGATGGACACTCAGCCGCGACGTCCGCATCGGAAATCTGACCACCGGAAGGCCTATTGCCAACACGGCTGCTGTGGACGACAGACAATTGACCGTCTGGGCTCGTCGCCGAATCGTGGACCCGTGCGGACCGATGAGCTGGACACCCAGCGAAAACCGGCAGGAACAAAAACGACGCCAGCACCGGGAGCATCCAAACCCACACATAATCGCCGAACCACCCATGCCACATTTTCGTCCATATTTTCATCATGATATCCATCACAGGGCCACTCTAATGCGCCCCCCCGTGTTTCCCCAGGTCCTTTTCTGAAAATACAATGGCCGTATAGACCTGAAACGACGCCCCGTTACGCCAGGCGTCTGCATCCAAACCAGCTTTTCGACTGAGGTGCGACAGGGTCTGCTCCACGTTCCATCCCTGCTCCGGCGCCACCTGAGGCAAGTACGTGGCCCTGCTCCCAGCCTTTTCCAAGATCACCCCGTGGCAGCCGATCTTGATGTCCTTCGGTCCGGACACGGGAACGGGAACCGACAGCGCCGAAACCTCTATCTCCAATTCGGGCAGTTCCGCCGGCTGCACTGGATGGAACCTCCGATCGCGCAGCGCTGCATTCCTGGCGTTGTTGATCACCGACTGATAAAGCGGCGCGATGGGCTGGAGGTACCCGATGCAGCCCCTGAGCCGTCCATGTTCGTTCAGCGTCACGAAGGCGCCCATGGGCTTCTTCAACGTTTTGGTGATGTCGAGGCCCTTGGTCAGATCGGATTCCACGAGACGCCCGCCGGAACGAACGGATGCTTCCACCGACCTGCGGGCCAGGGTCAGCAAAGTCACTTTCTCTTTGACGGTCAAGAAATCGCCATTCTTGTCGCAGGTAGGAATCTTCATGGAATGGACCTCCTTGCCATGCCGGCTGCGACCGACGCCATTCCCACGGGAAGGAGCTGGTTGTTTGCGGCAGCCAACCAACAGCGTCACCCCGACGACGACCACGAGCGCCTCATGCCTCATCCAACGTTGCTTGCACATGGTGTCTCCTATCATCTCTTTTGCACCCTATCTCATCGTCCGTTCCCAAAAATATGCGCCGATCCGGCACAGCCTTCGCTCGAAAGCGCCACCAGCCCTATTTTGCAAAGGGCTGATAGCCATATCTCGGCCCGCGATGGGTGAAATCAGACGAGGCGATGAACAGAGTATGGCGGTCCAACAAGGGCACCAACGGTTTGGCCAATGATTCGAGTTGGCCGGCCGACACTCGTCCCACCACCATGGGCACCAGACGCACGTGGGGCTGCACCAGCCGCAGGAATGGAAGCTGCATCTCCAAAGAGTGCTCCCGCAGGTGGGCTCGCGGCACGGTGTGATACCCCTGATGGGTCAACAGATTGTCCATGATTGCACGATCCAATGACACGAGCCCAAAGGGCGTCGCATAGTCGGTCTTGTCGGGAACGGAAATCCCCCAAAAACCAACGTAATGGGACGGTCCCATGAGCACGACCCGTTTGAGGTTCACCATGGCTTTGACGAGTTTGTATCCAAAGGCGGCCGCCGGCCCAGAAAAAGAATAGCCCGCATGAGGGGAAATGATGGCCACGAGTCGCCCGGGCAATGCCTTGGGATGAACTTTGCCCAAGAAACCATCCAGCATGCGCCGCAACGGACCTGGCGACTTCGGATACCAGCCGGGCCCCGTCGCCATCCGGCGCACGACGTGTTTCTGCACGAGATTCGAATCCAAACCAGGGACTTTGGCGATCCTGCTCGGGGATACAGACTTCGATCCAGGCTTTTCGAAGAACGCAATGGAGAAGTAACTCACCGAATTCGTCCAGTCGCCAGTACGGTCGCCTGAAGTGTAGTAGTCCAGAACTCGAACACCGATCTTCCATCCAGATAGCTTCAAGGCTTTGAGCATCACGGCAATGGGAGCAATGCCGCAGATGGTGATTCCCGTCTTCTTTCGATAGGCCAGCAGGCCTGCTGCATCGAGCCGCTCGATGAAGGGCAACGCCCCATGATCGAGCTTCGAAACCTTCTGTGCCAACACCTTTTCCGGTGTGGCTGCCTGCATGGCATTGGTCGCTGCACCCTGAGAACGCTTGCTCCGCGACGGCTCATGCCGACATCCGCCAGCCACCATCGCGATACCCACTGCCAGCCCACAAACGACGCTTCGGTACCGCATCGAATCATACCTCCCAAGGGTCTGCGCCCCAGACTATCGTCATCCCGCCAGGTTATGAGGTCCGGTCAACTCCGCCTCGGTGAGCACCACGGCACCGGGCGGCAAACCCGTTGGGGCCTCGGTTCGAGGAGCAGCGTCTGCCTGGGACCGTTTCCCGAACAGGCGAGCCAAACCGCCGGTCGCCAGAATCGCCAGGACGACCGGTGCCATGGCCAGGGCCGCCAGGAACTCACGTCGCCTCATGGACCGATCCGGGTTCGGGTTCAAGTCCTGGCCACCACCCCTGGACGCTCCACCTATTTCCATACGCCTGGTATGGGATGTCCACAAAAACCGCATTTCCCATCCTTTAGATTGTTGACCGTGATCGTGTATCCCACCCGGCCGATCACCTTCTTGCCGCAGGTCGGACAAAATGTACTCTCGAAGTCCCTGCCCTGCACATTCCCGATATAGACGAAATGTAGACCAACGTCTCGGGCGATGTCTCGCGCCCGAATCAGCGTCTCGACGGGCGTGGACGGAAGGTTACGCAACTGGTGGTGCGGATAGAACCGACTGAAGTGGAGCGGCGTGTCTGGGCCAAGATACTTCAGGACCCACTGGCACAGCTTCTTGGTTTCAGCCGGATCGTCGTTCATCGTCGGGATCACCAAATTCGTGACCTCGATCCAGATACCCTCCTGGCGGGCCACCACGAGCCCGTCGAGCACGTAATGGAGCTGGCCCCCGCAGTTCTCCTCGAAGAACCTGGGATTCATGGTTTTGATGTCCACGTTCGACCCGTCCACGTATCGAGCCAACCGCCGCAGCGGCTTCTCCTCGATGTAGCCGGCCGTCACGGTCACATTCTTGATGCCCGACGCGTGGGCAAACCTGGCCGTATCGTAGGCATACTCATAGAAAATATTGGGATCCGTGTACGTATACGCAATGGAGGGGACCTGCCGCGCCGCCGCCAGGTTCACCAGCCGCTTCGGGCTCACCCCGTACTCGCCCTGAGTCCAACTGAGCACTCGAACCGTTTCCGGATCCGCCTGAGAGATGCTCCAGTTTTGACAGTTCTTACAATGAAGATTGCATCCGGCGGTCGCCACGGACAAAATCGACGTGCCCGGCAGGAAATGGAACATGGGCTTCTTTTCCACCGGGTCCAAGTGGATGGCGCAGGGTCTTCCATAGGTCACGGCGTACAGGACACCACCCCGGTTGATGCGCACGCGACAGTCGCCGGCCTGCCCCTCGGGGATGACACAATGCCTGGGACAGAGGTCGCATTGCACCGCACCACCAGGCCGCTTCGCCACGTGGTGCCGTTGCGGCGCGCCGGGGAGACCGACCCGTCGACCCGGCCCGAGGCCGCCTGCGCTGCTGCTCCTGTCCCTGGCCCATCTCATCTCACGTCTCTCACGGGCCCAGCGGACTTGTCCTGCCCGCTGTGGGCCGCATCGCCATGCCGACTTGGCCCTTCTCCCTCCTGTGCACCGCCGCCCTGTTTCCCTGACACGCGGCGATAGAACCAGGCCTCTTTCCTGGAATATTTCCCCGACTGGAAGTTGCGCTGGATCACTGCAGGATCCTTGAGCCTCGCGCCATGGCCCTGCACCGACGAATCCGGTCGACCTACCGTCGTCCGACGGAGCCCACCACCAACGATGGCCGATATGGCAAGAAACGCCACGGCCAAAAACGACACGATGCCACCTGGACCTGCAGCACGCATTCCCATACTCTGACGCTTTACTCGTTCCAGACCAACCATTTTCATCAACTCCGACCGCCCTGCCTTTAGTCCCTCCTCCGACCCAACACCAAGCCGGACACCGCCCAACAGCCAGCAACGACCATCTTGCTCCCCAAAAACGGAATCATCAAGCCCATGTCCAATGAGTTTCGGACGCCTTGACAAATGACGAACAGCACGTTAGGACCCTGCCGAGGTGCTGGTGCACGACGTGTCGTTTCTGGGGAAAATACGACGTGTCGTTTCTGGGGAAAATATTTGGCAGGAAAAGCTGGGAAGCATACGAGCCGGATCTGGATGAACTTCCGGATCTTGGGGCCTAACCGCCCCCTCAAACAAGGAGTCGGAGGCCCTGATCCGACCTTATCCGAAGCGATTTCCTGTCCAACGATCGGGGACCACCGACGACCACGACATCGGGAGGTACAAATTGCCAGGTACCAACTTTTGTGACACAAGCACGAATCTACCGTTTCGTCATGGTCAGGCATCGGGAAAATGGAAAGGCGCAGCTCGGAACAGAACGGGAAGGCTCGTGCCCCCCCATTCCGCAATGATGGCATTATGGGTCGCCGGCTGTTTGTCTCTGGTCGGCGGAAGTGCCCTTGCCGCCGACTTCTACGTCAGCCCCACGGGAAACAACTCCAACGACGGATCGCAGGCCCATCCCTGGCGCAGTCTGCCCCACGGCATCTCGCAGATTCAGGGTGATACCCTTTATGTGAGGGGCGGAATCTACACGTTGGGCAGCGAAACCACGGTCAATAGCGGAACCCCCCAAAACAACACGGTCATCCAGGCCTACCCCGGTGAAACCGTCACCATCACCAGCGGGCATTTTCAGATCATCAGCAAGGAATACTTCACCATCAAAGGGTTTCGGCTGGAGTACCAGCCGACTGCTCGCGAACGTTACGGTATCATGGTGGCCGATTCGAGGCATTTCCGGATCGAAGACAATTTCATCAGCCAGACCAACAGTTGCGGAATCTACCTGACCTCCACGGTGGGACACGATCCGTCCCACGGATGCTCGGACTTCGTGGTGACAAGGAATGAAATCACCGAAATGAACTACGCCAATGACCAAGAGGGGATTTCCATTCCCTACGGTACAAACGGTGTCGTTTCCTACAACAAGGTCCACCACTCGGGATCGACGAACAACAAAATCTACATCGACATCAAGACATACAGTGAACACATCGACGTGTTCAACAACGAAATCTGGGAGGCCCCAGGTCTCGCGACCGGGGCTGGAATCTACCTGGACGGGATCACCGATCACGTCCGGTACATCAAGGTGCATCACAACCACATCCACGACATCAGCACCGGTATTAGAAGCGCCCCCGAGTCGTACAACAACGTACGCCAAAACCTCGATATCGAGATCTACGACAATGTCATCCACGATTGCGGGACCGGCATCTCCATCGGCTGGAACACCACGAACAACAACCTCTGTGGGCTGAGCATCATCAAGAGAAACTACATCTACAACAACACCATCTTCCACTGCACCTACTACGGCATCATAGTGGGCCTGCTCAGGGACGAAACCGCGTTCAGCCCGGAAGAACGCCAACTCCACGCCGAGGACATCTTTGTCTACAACAACATCCTGGTGGAAAACGGATCTGAGACCTGGGGCACCCAAATCAACGTGCAACACGACGACTTCAACGCCGTGACCGTGGACACCAACCTCCAGGTTGGAGACCTCGGCGTCACGGGCCAAAACCCCATCCTGGCCGATCCCCTGTTCGTGGACCGAGACAACGGCGATTTTCATCTCCAGGCGGGATCCCCGGCTATTGATGTCGCAACGACAGCCTATGCTTTCCTGCCCACCGACGACTATGATGGCTCCCCGAGGCCCCAAGGCAGCGGCCTGGACCTGGGTGCCTTCGAGTATGGCGACCAGGTCGGTCCAAGAACCTGCGAGGAACTGGACGGCACATGTTGTGATACCGGACAGATCTGCGAGGGCGGATCCTTTAGGTCCAGTTCCGACTGCGGCGGTTCATGCTGCGTGGGAGGCACCTGTCAGGCCGACCCCCAGGGACACCGGTACGTGGTTTACAAGGCCGAAACAGCACCGGTCATCGACGGGGATGTTTCGGAATACCAAGGCGCGGATCGAATTACGGTGACCAACGAACAAACCGGGGCTGAAACGACCTGCCGCTTCCTGTGGGACGACGATGCACTCTACGTCGCCCT
>JAGGXR010000093.1 GCA_021162935.1 Deltaproteobacteria bacterium | reverse complement strand
TGGGGAGGGCGCAGCCCAGGTCGCGGTTCGAAAGGGCGTTCCCGTCGAGTCGCTCAGGCCGAATGGCCTGCAAGACCGGCGGCGAGGGCCAGTCATGGCCCGTAGGGCCTGTGGGGCCCGTCCCAGAGAACCGCACCTGGCGAAGCCCTTCCCATGAGGTCCCATCGCAATGGCAGCAGAAACCATCGAGACTCGTCGAGACACATCGAGACTCGTCGAGACACATCGAGACTCGTCGAGACACCCCCTACCCAATTCCATCCGTCCGTGGCAAAATGGAGTATGTTTCAAACTCGACCGATGCGTTCGGTGCTCGCCCAACCGGAGCAACGATGGGGCATGGTCCCTGACTCGAGGAGGAGGTAGTGCTGAAACGACACGCGTGGCTCTGGTTTGCGTTCGCGATCGTGACCGGCTGCAGCCCCACACCACGATCGTCCCGGACAAGGAATGAACAGGCACCCCCATCGTCTGCGACAGTCGAGGTGCCGTCTGGATCGAAGTCCAAAGCCGGAACCGGGCACATGGACGGCGTTCTCCGACGCACCGAACGACAGGTGGCGGCCATCGGCAGGGTCACCAGGATCGCCTATGCCGCCTATGCGGAAAAAACGAACAACGTGAACGCCCCGGACGAGAGCCCTCGTTTCGTCCTGGCAGACGGCCAACCCGGTGCGGTCGAGCACTTTCCCCTCGAACGAACCCATGTGGACGTACACATTGCAGGTGTCATCGCCCAGGTCCGTGTCCTTCAAACATACGTCAATCGCGGCAGGACCCCCATCGAAGCGACATACGTATTTCCGGCATGCACCCGAGCAGCAGTCTCGGGAATGAAGATGACCATCGGCAAACGCATCATCGAGGCGACAATCCGCAGGCGCTCCGAGGCTGCAGCGGCTTACGAACACGCACGTGCACTGGGGATCCGAGCATCGCTGCTCGATCAATACCGCCCCAACATCTTCACCATGCATGTGGCCAACATCAGGCCAGGTGATCGCATCAAGGTGGAACTTGACTACCAAGAACTCATGGTGCCTGTAGCCGGTTTGTACTCCTTCATGTACCCGGCCGTGGTGGGACCACGATACGGCCGAGACAGCTCAAGAGACCACCACGAAGACTCCGTCCCGAAAGCTCCTTCCAGAACGAAGACTCCCTCCTATCGATTCGGGGTCACCCTCCACATGGAGAGCCCAATTGGCATTCAAGAATTGACGAGTCCGAGCCACAGCATCAACGTGCACTTTGCCTCCAAAACGTCCGCCGCCGTGACGCTGCCCGACGGTCTCGAGGGGAATCGCGACTTCGTGCTTCGATATCGCCTTGCCAGTGACCGCATCGACAGTGGAGTCCTCCTTTATGAGGGAACGGCGAAAAAAGATGGGCGGCCTGAACGGTTCTTCATGGCAATGATCGAACCGCCGCAGGCCCCTGTCCCGGATCGAATTCCTTCACGCGAGTATGTGTTCATCCTTGATGTTTCAGGGTCCATGAAAGGCTTCCCTTTGGACACAGCGAAACGAGTCATCCAACAACTGTTTGCAACCCTCAAGCCCACGGACTGGTTCAATCTCGTCCTGTTCGCAGGGTCGGCGCGAGTGCTCAGCCCAAAATCCCTACCGGCCACCAAGACAAATCTGCAACGAATCCTGGCCCTGACCAATCAACAAGAAGGAGGAGGCAGCACGGAACTCATGGGCGCCCTACGACATGCCTATGCTCTGCCCAGCCCTTCGTCCCTGCCCCTGTCTAGAACCATTGTGGTCATGACCGACGGTCTGGTAACCATCGAAGCCGATGCCTTCCGCTTCGTGCGCCGCAACCTGGGCCGTGCGAACCTGTTTGCATTCGGCATCGGCACATCGGTCAACCGATGGCTCATCGAATCCCTGGCTCGTGCGGGTATGGGGGTCCCCTTCATCGTGCTCGACGCCAAAGATGCCGACGCAGCAGCAAAGCGCTTCGTCTCGTACATCGCCCGCCCCGTCTTGACGAATATCGAAGTCACCACAAAGGGAATGGGAACCTACGACGTCCTACCGAAATCCCTCCCCGATCTCCTTCAGGAACGCCCCATCCTGGTCGTGGGCAAGTACAGGGGCCGGGGCACGGCGCGGATCACCGTGGCCGGCCAGACGCAAAAGGGGCCATACAAAAAAACCATCACCATCTCGGCCAAGTCGGCACGTCCCTCTAACCGCCCCATCCGCTTCCTCTGGGCCAAGAAGTGGATCGAAATCCTGACCGATCAACTCACCCTGCTTCCCAACAATGCAGAAATTCGTGACGCCATCACCACTTTGGGTCTAAATTATCATCTTCTGACCGCCTTCACCTCGTTCGTGGCGGTGGACCGGGAGCAAGCGACAGCGCTCGGCCGGATCATCCTTCCTGTCGCAGAACCGCTCCCCCTCGTCCATGTTCCGGCCCGAAGACTCAGGGCACCGGGAAGCACCGCGTCGCACCCGCCATCGAAACGGGCCGCCGACAACCACGCGGCGCAGTTTGGTGGACAGCCAATGGCCATGGCATCCCCAGACTCTGGTACCAAAAGAACGCCGAAAACAGGGTCGGACGGACTCGTCGTTTCCGTCTCCTTGATGCAAAATGTCGCTTCGAACAAGGTGCGCATCTACCGAAAACGCATTGTGCAACGTCTGAAATCATCTGTCTGCCTGCGCCGATCGATGTCGGAGTCATCCAAATTTCTGGTGACCGTCGTCCTCCGGCCGAACGGATCCATTTCCATATCCGGCGGCACGGTGCCCCTGCGCCTGTGCATGACTTATCTGTTTCGCACCATCATCCGCAGACTGAAACGCAACGGAGACACCATCGACCGCAGGGCTCCTATTCGATTCGTCCTGTCCATTGCAAAGCCTCGCCCCATCACATTTGAATCGAATCCATCGCGGCCGAATCGAACCTCCAGACACCGAACCATTCCCTCAACGCCGAACAGGGCCTGGCGCAACAGGTCTTGACAGTTCCTTCCCGGCGACTACAGCTATACGTATGAACTTTCATGCCAAAATGCGCATCACGTCCTTGCTCGCCGCATCCATTGCCATCGTTGCCTGGGCCGCCTGTCGCACGACACACGCATCCTCGGACGATCAGTGGGCCATGTCCATCGAGGCCACGGGCAAGACCCCGACCCACAAGCTCACGTACCGGTTTTCCGACGACCAACCCACCGTGGGAACCCTGACCATCTCCGCCCACGCAAAAGGCGTCCAGGTCGTCGAAAAGGCCACCATGACCTGGGCGGCTCGACCCATCACTCGCCAGGGCCACAACGTCGAACTGGACATGGAACTCGTGAATCTCAAGATGGCTCACCGCGACCCGGGTCCCACGTGGGACCATGCTCAAAAAGCACGGTGGATCCTCTCGGATCGGGGCAAGACGCTCCGATTCGTCACGGATCAACTTCCATCGGAGAATCTGCGCGGCCTCCCAGACCTGGCACTCCTCTTCCGACATCTCATGCCGGCCCTCCCGAATCAGCCTGTAGGACCTGGGGCCAAGTGGAGCCTCCACCAACGATTCAGCATGCGACTGCCCGGTCCCACGGGAACCGGCACCCTCGTCGTGACGGAACGGATCCAGTACCATTGGACCAACCTTGCGAACGGCAAAGCCCACATCCAGGCAAGACTCTCGTCGAAATACTCAGGGATCATCCACCCCCTTGGACACGTCATGCACATTGCCGGCAAAACCGCAGGCACGGCGACCATCCAATGGAACCTGACCGCGGGACAGCCATCCCGTGCCACCCTCTCGACGAAAGATGTGGTGACCGTCACTGCAGACGGCAAGCAACGGAGCGTCACATCCAGCCTCACGGCGACCTGGAACGCGGAGCCCCAATAAGCATCCACACCAAAAAGCATGAGGCGATCACATCGGACCCGATGGATCACGAATCCTGTGAGCCTCCGTCCGAAGAAGCACCATCATCCGGGTGGTCCCTGCGATCCTCATCACGGCTCCCGTCGGGCACCTGATCCTGGTCGCTCCCCTTGGAGGCCTCAACATCGATCTCCAAAGCCGACTTCCGGCTCTCCACCATGTCCCGAATGCCGAGATGCGATCCGGAAGACGAATCGGCATCCTTCTGGACCTCGTCAGGAGCCGAAGCCTGCGATGCAGTGAACTCTCGACTCAAAGAAACCACCACGCTCTGGGACTTCATCGGAATGGATGAGAAGCTGTCGTTGAAACTGCGATGGAACACGTGACTGTCCTGATCGAACCCGCGAATCACCACCTCTGCGTCGCCTTGCGCAACCAGCTGCACAGGCGATGAATGGAACTCGACCGTCTTGAGCTGTTCCCCAACGGTGATTCCACCCTTGAGCCGACAACGCCCCGAAAGCGGAATGGACCGATTCCCATAAATATTTTTATATTGATACGCTCTTTTCCCAAGCTCATCGGGCACATCGAACGTAAACAGCGAGGCACTCAGGGTCAGCACCACGAACCGGCTCTCCCGATCCCGTTCCACGGAGGGAACGAGTCGATAGTCATTGTCACCCACGGATTCCGCGAACACGAGGGCCTGGCGCACATACTGCTCCGCCACCGCATCGAGCCAGAGGAGTTCGTTCTTGTCGAACGCGTCCACCACAATGTCCGGGTCGGGGAGCATGTGCGAAAAGATACCTCGCACATGTTTCTTTTGCTCATCACCCAGAAGTTGCCAATAGGGAAGCTCGCGCCGGAATTTCTGTCGCCACGCTAGGTCGGCCAGACTTTGCTCCTCGTGCTCCAGGTTTTCTAGGACCGCCTTGCGGAACTCCTTGATGGAGTCGAGGCTCTCCAACGCATGACCAAAAACCCCTGGATGACTGAATGCCTTTTCTTCCATGACACTCTCTTCCGATTCTGCAGTCGACCTCTCCTCACTTCAGTGTAAGCGAAAACCTGTGAAACACAAGACCGAGAAATACCAACGCCGCTGAGCCGTCCAAAGCTGGGCCGAGACGAGTCACAGCCTTGCGTTCGACCAATCGTCGCTCACTCGACAGCCGCATTGTACACTCGAACGGCACAGTCGCGCACAGAACGTCCGACCCCCTGGTTCGTCGCCATCCGCCGGACCCACGGAAGAACGCTCTTGTCCCCGATGCGCGCCAAAACTTTCAAAATCCGCACACGAAGCGGTTCGTGTCGTCTCACACAACCAAGCGACTTGTACGCCTTGCCCGCCTGTGCATAGAGATAAAAACGATCCCCCGAGCCATTGGGTTTGAGCCGCACGACCACCTGCTTGCACTCCCGGTCGGACTTCTTGGCCTCGAACAATTTGACGAGCAACGGAACCGCCGCCACGTCGGAAAGCCGACCCAGAGACTCGACAGCAATGCAAAGAGCCTCCGGATCGATTGTACGGAGACGCTTGCGTAGGATGGATGCAGCAACCGAATCCCTCATCTGTCCGAGGGCCCAGGCCGCTGCCTCGGCTCTCACTCCCTTGCCTCGGTCCAGCAGGCGTCCCAAAGCCTCCAACACCTTCGAACGATGGTCCTCGAGCCAACCGAAGGCGATGGCGAACTGCGGATCCGGACTCGCCGAGGCCAACCCCTTGAGTCCGGACTCCATCCACTCGAACGAATTCATTCTCGCCAGGGCCATGGCGACCACGGCGCGATCATGGTCAGGCGCATCACTTCGAATCAACGCCAACGCAGCATCCTGTGCCTTTTCCTTCAAATCGTCCTCGATCAAGTCGTAGGCGGCGCGATAACCAAGAGCCCAGGCGGACCACGTCTTTTCCTTCACAGTGCCCTTGATGAGCCGTTCAAGCAATTTGGCCGACACGCCGGCATGCCGAATCGGGGCCAACTCATCGATGGCCCGGATCCGGTCCCGTTCGTTCGAGGAACGAAGCTCGGTATAAAAATGCCCAACCTTGCGATAGTAAGAATCGAACCACCCATTGCTCGCGTTGAAAAGCACGTAGTTCAGCCCGAGCAGCACGAGGAACGCCACGGCAACATGTGCCGTATAGTCTCGAAACAAGGAGCGCCCCAACGAAGGGGCGTCACCGACCTCCCCCTCCATGCGTCCTCTCATACCCGAAAGCACCTTGCGCCGCCATCCTCCTCCAAATGCAAAATGATCGACCAAAAGGACTTCCGATGCCGTCACTGCCACCATCAAGGCAAAATAGGCCAGCCGGAGTGCCAAGTCGGTGGATATCGACCCCGATTGCCGACGGATGTACCCCGTGACTTCGATATTGTACCAATAGGCTACCCCATTGAGGAGCAGGGCCGTCACGACGAGCGTCCAGCCACCCTTCGCACCCGCAATCGGTTCCTTGCTCGCTCGTTCCTGGTCATCCATGGTGCAACCGACGAAGCCACCTGGCGGCTCGGATCGAACGCGCTCTGCCTGGTTCGAGGCGACGAAGCATCTCAATCGTTTCCATCGCCTCGACCCGACGTTTCTTCAGATGCACGAGCCCCCAACCCAAGCGATACAGAGCGTCCGTATCCTCCGGACAGGCCCGAACCGCCTTCCGATAGAAACGCACGGCCCGATCGAGCTTCCCTCTGCGTCGCAAATACTCGCCGTACAAAAAATAGGCCTTTGGAGACGCCGACCGATGCCGCAAAGCCCGTTTGAACAACCGGGCAACCTTGCGCCGATTGACGGCCTTCTGCCGAGAAAGGACATCGGCATAGCGGCCATACAGTTCCGATGCCCTCCATGTCGCCCCGTCGTGACGATATGCACGTGCCGTCCTGGCAAGCAGTCTTCCCACGGATCGCACGTCAGGACCGGCCAGATACAGACGAACGAGGCCAGCCAGGACGTCCGGATCCTTCCCTGAACGGCGATAGGCCTCCCTCGCCAGTCGCAAAGCGACCAATTTTCTTCCCTGGAGGAACCGAACCCGAGCCAACTCATCCTTGGCCTGCCACAGATCAGGCGCCTGCGACAGAGCCTTTTCGAGCCAGTGGGCCGCCTTGTTGTAGCGGCGTTTGGACGTCCAATACAGCCCCTGCAAAAATGCCCCCAGCCCTCGTCCATCACTCCGCTTCCGCAATCGCCGTGCCAATCGATACGCTCGTGAGGGCTCACCCAATTCCAACAACAGACGGCCCAACTCGAACAAGACTCCCACTGCCTCCGGCTTGAGTGCATGCAGGATACCGCGAGCCTCCTTCGACGCCTTCCTTCTTTGTCCGGCCGCCATCTCCGCCCGAACGAGAACGAGCCGGGAACGCGCAGCACCTCCTGCCGTGTCACTCAGAGACCGTGCCAGGGCCAAGGCGGCCCGGGGGCGACCAAGCTCTGACAAGGCACGCACCTTCACGTCCAGAAAAGATGGAAAATGCTCACGAGATACCATTTTCAGGTCGGAACGCGCATCTTCGGGACGATGCGCCACCAACCGCTCGATACCGCGATAGAGCCTCTTTCGTTCCGGGTCGGCCACCAGAAGACGAAGCCGATGCACCAAGGTCTGATCGCCAACCAGCAGGCCGTGCCGGACGCAGGCATCGGCCAACAGAACGGGAACCTTCACCGCCTCCTTCGTACCTGACGCCCCCCCGGTCATGGCTTTGCCACACACGAGAGCTGCGTCGCTGAACCGCCACGCCTCATCGAGGGCTTGAACGCGCAACGCCAAGGCCCGGGCGAGCGATAGCGAATCCAGCGCACTCCACCGAATCTCGTCCAGACGGGACAGCGCCCGTCGACTCCCCCCCCCTGCCAGGGCCAACCTCGCCATGACCAGCGCAGCAGCGGGATACTGCCGCATCTGCTTCCAAGGGGGCAGGCGAAGGCGTTGAGCCGCCGACACGTCCCCACCGGGCGCCAGGAATGCATCCACGAGCGCCAGGGCATACTCCGGTTCATCGGGACGACGCACCGCCGCCCGACGGAACCACCGCCGAGCCTCGGCATACTCCCCCCGTCGTCGGGCCTTCTCACCCCGCAGGTACAGCACACGCGCCTGGTATTCCAACGAACGTCCTGCCGACTTCTCCAACCCGTCCAGGTCCAACGATGTCAATGTCCCTTTCGCCTGGGCGTCGAGAACCGCCATCTCCACGTGAGCACCTTGGTGTTCGGGGCTGAGCGCCAGGACCTGCTCCAGGGAACGACGACACTGCTCGAATCGTCGTCTGAGACGCTCGACGACCGCCAAATGGTACCGCGCTGGAATGAACTTCCGGTCGTAACTCGCAGCAAGACGCAGCGTGGCCTCGGCGGCATCGAGGTCGCCTGATCGCAGCCTGGCCATCGCAAGAATGTAGGCGAGCTTGGCCGACCTCGGATGATGGAGCAAGGCCCGCTCCGCCCGATCGGCAGCCCGATCTGGATGGCCTCCATAAAGGTCCAGATAGGCGGTGATCACCTGCTTGCGCTTCGTATCCTTGGCCATAGATTTCAGCAGGCGACGCGCCAGGTGCTCCGCCTGCTTCCCTGCCCCGAATCTCCCCCACAAGATCGAATTCACTTCCGCACGGCGACCCAACACGGCCACGGACCCTGCCTTTCGAGATAACGCAGCCAGGTTCCGATCCCCCTCGTGGTAGCCCAGTTCCGTATCACGGCGGAGCATACGATCGACGCCGCGCAAAGAAGCGTTCAGTTTCTTTTTCTTGGCATCGTGATACACGAGCCAGCCGGTCGCCGCCAGGGCAGACAGCAATGCCGCGATGCCAACGAGCGCCAAGGGCATCCTCCACCAGGACCTCTTCTTGGGCTGGCGGACCTGCGTCTCGACTGCATCCATCTCGGGATGCGAATTGGAGACCACGAGACGCAGACGTGGACTCGAAAGGGCACGCTTCGGCTCGCTGTTGGATGGAGTGTTCGACCGCACCATCACCTCACGCCAGGCGTCCCGACCTTCTCGACCGCCGGAAGCACCAATTGTTGAATCCGAACTTCTTCCTCTCTCATGCTCCGACGCTCCGAACGTCGGACATGGTCCCAACCGCACAGGTGCAGGACTCCATGGACCAGGACGCGCACGAGATCTTCGACGAAATCCACGTCCGCCCGGCGGACGACGGCCGGAACGCCGATGACCACATCTCCCAACAGCAGCCGTTCCCGCGGAAACCGCTGCATGGAACGCCAGGTCTCCACCTCCTCCATGGAAAGGAGGGGGAAACTGAGCACATCGGTCGTACGGTCCAACCCTCGCCAGGACCGATTCAGCTCCCGGACCTCTGCGTCTCCCGCCGCCACGACGGAAAGCTCCACGTGCTTGAGCCCCACGTGCCGCAGCGCGCCCAGTCCGGAGGTTCGTAGCAGACGCGCCAGAACCGGGCCCGTCCAGACTCCCACGTTCCCTTGCATCTCCAAGGCCGCCAAAGCCTCGGGCTGCACCGCCACTCTCACCAGACTACGAGCCACCGACATGATGACTAAGACCCTTTCCTCGACGAAAAGTTCTTCGTCTTGTTATCCCGCTGTCCCTCTTCCCCAGGGCCCTGATGGCCCTCGTCAGGCCCCGACTTACCCTCGGGTGGAACCGTATCAACGTCATTTCCCTGGGCTGCCAAGGCATCCATCGAAAGCCTCTCGGTGTTCCTTGCGAGTTTCTCCGCGCGTTCTTTGGCTCGTGATGCCATCTTCAGGTCCCTCGTGGTCGTAATGGCCTTGACCGACTGGGGACTCTCATGGGGAGCCCGCCACCCCTCCTTCTGACCGGGATACACGGGACGATGATGATACATGCCCATCAAGACGTTCAAGAAGGCTCCTGCAATATCGCTCAGGTCCCGTAACGTCAGATTGCATTCCGCAAGCTGGCCGTCGATGAATTTCTTGTTGATGATCCGATCCACCACGGACCGAAGCTGCTCCTCGTCGGGATTGGCAAGGCTTTTCGCCGCTGCCTCCACCGCATCGGCCAGCATCAAGATACCCGCCTCACGCGTCTGTGGCTTCGGACCAGGATAGCGAAAATCATCCATGAAGACTTCTTCGTCTTCGCCAGCCTGCGTCTTGGCCTTCTCGTAAAAATACTCGATGAGGGTCGTACCATGGTGGCTCAACGCCGTCTCCTGGATGACCTTGGGTATCCGATAGCGATTCAAGATTTCCCGCGTATCCTTCACGTGGTTCTTGATCACCAAGGCGCTCATGGACGGCTTGAGGCGCTCATGCGGATTGTCGCCCTGGTGATTCTCTGCAAAATACTGCGGGTTCTTCATCTTGCCGACGTCGTGATAGTAGGCCGACACACGAGCCAACAGCCCCTTGGCCCCGACCGCATTCGCCCCCGCCTCGGCCAGCGTTCCCACGATCATCGAATGGTGATGGGTACCGGGTGCCCTCTTGATCAGCTCCTGGAGCAACGGATGGTTCGAATTCGCCAACTCCAATAAAATGACGTCAGTCGTGTATCCCCCCATCCATTCTAGAACCGGCAGGAGTGCCGACGCCAGGAACCCGGCCGCAAGGCCACCCAAGATCCCGGCGGTGCCAGCAAGCAACGTACCGGTGTTCCAGACGCTTCCGGCGAATGTGCGAAGAAAGAGCACCATGGCGACGTTTGCAAGGGCAACTAGGCCACCGGCACGCCACAGGACGAAACGATTCTCCACCCGAGCCACCGCACCAGCGCCGACGAGACTCCCGACGAAGAGATAGAGAACGACCGGAACCCCGCCGTCCAGTGCCATGGCGGCAAATCCCGCGGCTCCTGCGGCAAAGGCCAACCCGGCCGGACCACCCAGAAGAAGCCGTACCAGGGTCGCACCCGCAGCCAGGGGCATGAACGCATTGACAAGCGACGGAGACCAGTCCAGGGCATTTCCCAGCAGGGAGAGTAGCTCCGCAAAGCCGAGCAACCCCAACAGCAACGTCCCTCCAACGAACAGGTCCCGCGTCTCGACGAAGAAACCATCCAGTTCCTTGTGCCCATATCGCACCAAGACGAAGAAAAACAGCAACAGGAACAGGGCCATTCCGCCCGCCACTTGCCATGGACCAATGATGGACCGATCGCCCTCCATGGC
Source organism: Deltaproteobacteria bacterium (assembly GCA_021162935.1). GTDB lineage: Bacteria > Myxococcota_A > Polyangia > HGW-17 > SLPX01 > JAGGXR01. The sequence goes on along the minus strand of JAGGXR010000093.1, from coordinate 52,305 downwards.
CTCGACGATCCGCAGATCCTCTTCGCTCACGATCTGACCCAGACGAACCAAAATCTGCCCCTTGACATATGGAATGGGCCTGGCTGCAATTCGATTGCGCGCTTCCTGCCTGCGACGTTCCGTTTCCTTATCATTCCTGACCATGTTCTGGACCACGCCCAACATGACCAGCGATGCAAGAGCGCGACGCAATTCCCTGCTCTTGATCTTCTGGATACCGGTCACCTTGAGAGCGACCCGGTCCTGGAGGTCCTGCAAAACCTGGATGGAACTCATGCTCTCCAGGGTCTGCTCCCTGCTGGGCATCTGGCGGCCACCTGCCACGGCGCGCATGGTCCGGACCACGATCCGCTGCTGCAGCTTGCCCTGATCCGACTTGAGGTCGGACACGGAACGCACGAACTTCTTGTCCAGCAGGGCCTCGTCCAGCAGCACGGACCGAAGCACCCCATCGATGACCTGACGATTCGCCGGATCCGCAAAGACGTATCGATACAGAACCGCGAAATCGTCCTTGGAAAGACGACGCGGCGCTCGGACGATGCGCTCCAGTTCCTTGTCCAAAAATTGCGTGAACAGCTTGAAGCGAACTCCCATTGCCGCACGCACCTTCTTCGGGTCCAATTTCTCTCCGTGGTGCTTCGGCGTTCCCGAGCCCCTCGGCTCCCCGACTGGAGGCCTCCGGGCCACCGCCACAGCGTGGCCGCCCGTCGCCCCGGGGCGCTCCATTCCAGGACCGCCCATGCCAGACACATCCAGCGGAGAAGACGCCGCCATTCCCGTCCCGGCCGACGGCCCCCCCTGCCCGCCGGGACCGCTGGTGGAAGCCATCCCTCCACCCGCAGCCCCCATGGCCGCCTTGGATCCAGCGGGCGTACCGCCCTGTCCCCTCCCGGCATGCCCAGACGTCGACCGAGGAGGCGTGCGGTACAGGCCATCTTGTTTCGTGGCAATAGCCAGGGCCTTCTGCAATGCCGAATACACGTAATGCAGCCGTGTCGGATAATAATCGTAGACCGTCAAGGACCCGTCTGCCGCCGTCTGGCGTCTCTCCCGGAGCACATCGGGCGGGGGCATGTACTGAAAACTCCGTAAGGCCTTCACATCCCGACGAGCAGGGCGCCCCACATCCGAGGGTTTCAGCAAGGGACCTCTGCGTCGCAGGCCCGGCGTCAGGACCAGGGCTCCAGTCACGGAAAACAGAATCACGAAGAGGACTCGAACCGAGGGTCGGCTCAGGATCCGATCCAGGAGTTTCCCCATGGAATCGAGGATCCTGCGGCCGATTCCATCCTGGGGAGCTGCGTCATCACCACGCGAATTTCCGGATCCGGAGCGACCGGAAGCACCCATGGTCTGGGACACACGAGCCCTCTTTCGACGGCGTGCCCCATCATCTGAACCAGGGCCTTTTCCCGTGGTCATCACACACTCCCGTCGCGGCGGCAATGCCTGAAAATCAGAGCACCGAACACTCGACACCGCGCGATTATCATCGTCTCCCAAGAGACGCAGGTACCTCTGTCACCGAAATACGTTCAAACCGAATATCGAAAACTCAACGAGCGAGACGCCCACGGGCGGATTTGGATTCGGATCCGGATCCGGATCCGGGCTACCGCCGACATCAGCGACATAGTAGCATCGGTCACGAGATCCGCAACGAGGGATCTTATCCAATTTCTTTACAAAAAAGATGGAACAACAAGACGCGACAAACTCCTACTCGTCACCATCCCGGCGAGGCCCCTGCCTCCGTTTCGACTCCCATTTTTCATAGGCCTTGATGACGCGCTGAACGAGCGGATGGCGCACCACATCCTTGTCCGTAAAGGAACAGAACACGATGCCTTCGATGCCAGCCAGAATGTCGAGGGCCTCGACGAGGCCGGAACCCCGACCAGCAGGCAGATCCGTCTGGGTGATGTCCCCGTTGATCACGGCCTTAGAATTGTACCCCAGCCTCGTCAGGAACATCTTCATCTGCTCACTCGTGGAATTCTGGGCCTCGTCGAGCACTACGAACGAATCATTGAGGGTCCGCCCCCGCATGAACGCCAACGGTGCAACCTCGATGACTCCCTTGTCGACCAACTCACGAACCCTGGCCGGCTCGATCATGTCATTGAGCGCATCATAGAGGGGCCGAAGATAGGGATTGACCTTCTCCAACATGCTACCGGGCAGGAACCCCAATTTTTCACCGGCTTCCACCGCCGGACGCGCCAGGATGATCCGCTTGACCGCCCGATCCTGAAAGGCTCGCACCGCCATGGCCATGGCCAGATAGGTCTTACCCGTACCTGCCGGTCCAATGGCGAAAACCATGTCGCGATGGCTGATCGCCTCCACGTACCGCTTCTGCGCCAGCCCCTTGGGCCTGATGCTCCGACCCCGGCTGGACACCAAAATGGTCTTCCCATGGATGGAAAAAAGCCGGAGATCACGACTCTCACCAAGGTCTGAAACCGCCTGCTCCACGTCTCTCGGACCGATGAGATGCCCCCTCGTGGCCACCTCATACAGTTCGTCGAGGACCCGACGCGCCACCGCGACCCGCCCTTCGGACCCCACGATGGTCACCTGATTTCCACGAGCGTGCACCTCCACCCCAATGAGCTTCTCGATCAGGGTCAGGTGGGAACCGTGCTCCCCGAACACCGCCTGGACCACGTCATTCCGTTCAAACTCGACCAGCTTTGTTTGGACCACCCCGGTGCCCAGCCCAGCCGCAGCCGGAACAGCCGGATCCTTGCGTCCTGTGCCAGTACCCATGCGCGTCTATTCCCCCATGACCTGGACCAGAATCCGCCTGCGCCTGGGCCTGTTGTCGAAATCGCAGAGCACCACCTGTTGCCAAGTCCCCAGCACCAGCCGCCCCTCCTGCACGGGAATGTCGATGCCCGGTCCCATGAGGGCAGCGCGCACGTGGGCGTATCCGTTCCCATCTCCCCAACGGGCGTTGTGCTCGTACTCCATGTCGCAGGGCGCCATCCGATCGATGGCCCTGCGGAGGTCGTCGACCACGCCCGACTCGTACTCAATGGTCGTAATCGACGCCGTGGATCCTGGCACGAAGACGAGCACCCGTCCCTGTGCCACCGAGGACCGACGCACCGCCTGCGCCACCTCGTCCGTGATGTCCACGATGTCCGTGCCGGCGGTCGTCTGCCGCTCCAGTTCTACGGTCAAAAACGTCACCTCACACAACCTCCATCGCGCCTCTTGGCCCCTCACGCCGCCGGCCCCTCACGTCGCAGGCCCCTTGGCCTCAACTCAGTGGCCGATTCCTGCGCCATCGCGGCCCCTGGAGCCCAATGACGCCCGTTTCTACGTCCTGACGATCGGAGATCCGCCGCCCATTGTCAACCACGGCTTGCGCGTCATTGTGAACCAACTGTGCATCATTGTGAGCCAAGCCTTTCGGATTTCGTTGACATCGTCTCCGGGTCGGCTCATGTAGAAGATGGCTTCCCGCCGCAGTCGGTGAAGCGGTCGCCGGCGTCTGAAAGGACGCGGGAGGAAAGTCCGAGCTCCAGGGGGCAAAAGGTGCTGGGTAACGCCCAGTCGGAGTGATCCGAAGGAAAGTGCCACAGAAAGCAAACCGCCAGACCTTCGGGTCTGGTAAGGGTGAAAGGGTGCGGTAAGAGCGCACCGGGCGTCCGGTGACGGACGTCGCACGGTAAACCCCACCCGGAGCAAGACAAACAGGAGGCGGGCCTTCGGGCCCGGGACGCCCCCTCCCAGGCCTCCGGGTCGTCGCTCGAGCCCACGGGCAACCATGGGCCTAGATGAATGACCGCTGCCTCTCGAGGGCAACCGAACAGAGGAACAGAACTCGGCTTACGGCCGGTCTGCGACGGGAAGTCTTTGTTTGCCCAAGTCGCTACGCCAAGCCGATACAAAACAGGCCGACGCGGGAAAACAAAAAATATCTGGACGAAAGATGATGCACCGTACCAACAAAAAAACCGTCAAAAACATCGTGCTGGCAGGAATTTTGGCCGGCGCCGTGGGTCTGACCATGGGCCTGGCGGCGGAAAGTGGATGCGTGGCCCATCGTTCGGCCTGCATGCAGGCCTGTCTCGACCAGCACCGTACCTGCGTGACCACCGGCCAGACCCCGGCCGAGTTGGACCAATGCGACCAGACATTGATCGCCTGCAGGCGGGCCTGCCCATGACCATGAACGACCATCTCCTATGTGCCCCTGCGACATCGAAGTGGCCGATCGCAATGCTCTCCATCACGACAGCACTCGTCCTGACCTCGGGCTGTCGCGTCATCCCACTCCATCATCCACCCAAGTCGGGCAAACCAGCGGCCACGGTGAAGTTCCGCATCGGCCATCAGTACCGACCTCGGGACACTCTCCCTTTTGCGGCCCGATTCGTCTCGCAACCGATCCTTACCAGCCTGCTGACGATCGACGGTCGGTCGCTGCCTTACAGGCCCGTTCAAAGCGGAGTCACGGCCACATGGACCAGGGTCAAACCTGGATGGAGGACCTTCGCAATCCAATCGTCGTACAGGCAAAGCTACAGCGTCCAGGTCCGCCAAGTATACTACGAGACTCGTGACAAACCCTGCATGAAGTACCAATGCTCGACGCAGTACTTCAAGGGCCACTCCCAGTACCGCTGCGGCTACAAGTCGTCCACCTGCCCCAAGCAGGTGCGAAGGGAACGACTCGTCTGGCAGACGCGCACGAGGTATCTTGGGGGCTGTTCCGCCCACCTGACCGTGGCCATGTACGACGGGGCGACCTACCTGCTCACCTATAGTTTCCTGGCCCCAAAAACCTGCCAACTCATCTGCCACCGCCAGGTGTTCCAGCCGGATCGCAGCTTCCGACTCATCCCCTGTCGATATGTAAAAAAATAGAGGGCCCACCACCCATTCTGCTCACATCGCAAGGCGATGCGGGAAGTACCGACGGCCATCTGGTGATCGACTCCGACCAGCGTAAACCCAGGTGACGGTCCATCTCCGCCGAGACTGGAGCCCAGACGTTCAGTACACTTCTTTGCCAGAACGGCTCGCGAGGCGCATGCCGATCCTGGTCAGCGTGCCGAATACAGGAGCTTCCAGCGCGAAAAAAAACAACCGATTCGCGACCCCTGGAATCACGATGGTCTGATTCCGCCGCAGCCCTGCCAGACTCGACCGCACCACGGAGTCGGAAGACATCCAGGCCCAATGAGGAACGTCCGAGTAGGAAAAACCAAAGTCGTCCCGCTCGAAAAACTCGGTCCTGGTCAGCCCCGGGCACAGGGCCTGAACGCGCACATCCGTCCCCACCAGTTCCTCGCGGAACCCCAAGGCCAATGTCTTGAGCAACGTCTTGGTCGCCGAGTAGAGGACGTAGCGTTTCGTCGTAAAGAAGGCCGCCATGGAGGCAACGAACACGATCCGACCGGTCCCTCGATCCAACATGCCGGGAAGGACGGCTCGGCTCAATCGAACCGCAGCCTCCACGTGCACCCGGACCATGGAGGTCAGCGTCTCGCCGGGCACCTCGGCAAAGGGCGCCCTCGTGCCGAAGCCAGCAGCGTGCACGAACCGATCCACCGAGCGCGATTCGGCTACCTCGTCGCACAGTTCCGACAGGGCATCCACGTCCGACAGGTCGCAGACGCGAACCGCCGCCTGCACACCGTACCGGGTATGCAGCTCCTGCGCGAGTGTTTTCAGCCGCTCCCGCCGCCTGGCCACGAGCCACAAGTCGTGGCCCTCGCGTGCCAGCGCCCGCGCGAAGGCGGCACCGATCCCCGACGAGGCCCCGGTGATCAGGGCAACCCGACCGTCCGGTCCATGTGTATCCGACATGGTCGCCTCTTACCTGTTGGATCCGCGACGGCGCCATCCCAGCAGGCCGATTAGCCCCAACAAGAAAATGAAGGAACCGGGGGCGGGCATCCCGGACGCGCGACAGTTGCACCCACCGCCGCCACCGCCCTGGACGTTGGATCCACCGTCGCCTACCGACGCATCGTTGGTCACAGTTCCGTCCAGATTCCCGGAGGCGTCGACCACGGAGCCATCCACCGCAGCGTCCACGCCAGCATCGGGCTCACGCTCGTCGATGCAGCGCCCCGAAGATAGTTCACACACGATGCCGTCCCAATTCGGATCGCCGCCGGTGCACTGCTCGTCCTTGTCGCAGTGCTTGTAGCAGGTCCCTTTCCTGGGACCGGATTGTTCGCACACGTACGATGGCCGACAGTCTCCATCCATAGAGCAGCCCGCGTAGCAGAACTTTCCATGCTCCGTAATGAGCACACAGCGATTGCTGTCCCCACCGCAGTCCATGTCGTTGTTGCAGGAGGTGGTGCAGTACCCGTTCGTAAATCCCATCATGGAACCCAGACAGAATCCGGTCCCATTGAGGCAGTCGGCACTCTCGATGCAGGGAGATCCGATCTTCCCATCCGTGGTCAGCTTACACAGGTGCGTCGTCATGTCGCAATGCTCACCAGTCCCACAGTCCGAATCACCGGTGCAAGCAGGCAAACAGATACCCAACTGATCGTTCGTGCACACGAAGTCGTCCGGACACTCTGTGTTCGAGGCACATTCCTTGCTGCAATACCCATTCACACAAGCGCTGCCACCGGGGCAATTCGTGTTCGTGCAGGGCACGGTGCACAGCCCCTTCTGTTTTCCGGTGGTCGGGCAGGACCAATTCATCTGGGGCCCACAATCACCCGCAATGGAACAGGCCATGCCCACATTTCCCAAAGGATTGCAGCCTTCGTTCACCATGTCGTCGCAGTTATCGTCTCGATGCTGGTCGCAGTCCTCGGTTGCCGCCGGGCTGTCACACCAGGGTCGATCGTTTTGGCCCTCGGCCGACAGCACGGCCCGCAGGGCGTTGACCCGACCGAATCCGTACTTGATACTGTAGCCGTTTCCATCGTAGCGGCCTCCGTCCGGGTCGATCTTGTCCGCCGTGTCCTCGATGAGCTGCACCGCCTCGGCCGCAGTCAAATTCGGCGCCACGGTCAGCACCAAGGCCACCACGCCGGAAACCATGGGGGCGGCTCCCGACGTGCCGCCGAATTGCGAGGTGTAGTCGTTCACCACGTTCCCGTTGCCACGAATCTCGGCCGCATACACGGCTGGATCCACGTACCCGTCACTCGAAGGGGCCGACACGTTGATGTCCGGCCCATAGTTGCTATACTCCGCCTTCGCATCGAACTGATCCGAGGCGGCAACCGCCATGACGTTGGCGAGCCCAGTCTGCAGGTGCCCATAAAAATCCGTGGACTGGTTGTCGTTCCCCGCGGCGTAGACCACCACCGTACCCAACCCGCCTCGGCCGTTGTTGAGCGCATAGGCCATACCTTGCTGTTCGCCCGTGGACACTGGAATGAAGAACCCGACCGCCTGGGGACCCCAAGAATTGTTGATCACCACGGCTCCTGCGTCCACGACGTGCGTGTACGCCCGCAGCATGATGGCATCGGTCAGATACGTGTTCTGCTCGATGAGCCGCACGGGAACCACGGTACATTCCGGGCACACGCCCACCACTCCGACTCCGTCCATGGGAGCCGACGTGATGGAGGCCACCGAGGTTCCATGGCCGGATCCGCGATCCGTGGATGGATCTGGCGGGCTCGCATCGGGCACGTTCGTGATCGCATTCAGTGGTGACAGACACTTGTCCGCCAGCTCGGGATGAGTGCAATCCACGCCGGTGTCGATGACGCCGACGATGGTGCTCGCATCCCCCGTGGTCTCGTCCCAGGCCCCCTCGGCTCGAATGTCCGCGCCGGCGAGCCCCGCAATGGGCTGTCCACTGAGGGGCGACGTCACGTTATTCCCCGTATTGTTCATGGTCCATTGCCGAGAGTAATAGGTGTCAGTGGGTGTCATCCTCGGATAGAAGCGCTGCATCAGTTCCGGCACCACGTCCAGGCCATGGCCCAGCCACAGCTGCGTTGCAAACTCGAACAGGTCCGCTGTCGGTTTGACCGTCGTCGCCACGGCAATGGGGCTAACGCCCTTGATCCAACCCACCAGCCTCAGACCGACACCTGACAGCTTTGATGCCGCCATGGTTCGGTCCACCTTCGGCCCGAAGAAGACCCACAGGTTGCCCGTGGGCAGCTCGGTCGCCTCAGCGTCAAAGAACACGGGGCCTGCCCAGGCAAACCTGCCCTTGGTGACAATCGTGCCGGCAAGAGCCCGCCATCCCGCTTCGTTCGTGGGCAAACGGTCCACTGGTCCCAACCGAACGAGGCACACGCCATGCGGCACAATCTCGACCACTTCCATGGCACGGATTCCTGCAGGAAGATTCTGTTCCAGCGCATGAGCAACCCTACGCGACGACCCGGGCAGGGCCAACCGAGTGCCGTTCTGGACAAAGGGCACCTTCTCCCCGTGACGCCACATCACTCGCCCCCAAAAAAATCGTGACGGCGTCCTGATTGCCCTGCCGGCGACCGATGCTCCCGCCACTGCAACCGTTGCACTCGAACCAGCGGCCTGCGCCACCGAAACATGCACCACCATCGACCATGCGGCAAAAGCAACCAAAGCCTCGAATCGTCGCATCACGTACCTCCTGATGAAAAAAAACAAGCGAACCGATTTCACACAAATACTTCAATGGACAATCTAGAACCCAGCCAGCACGAGGGCCATGCACAACACACAAGCCCACTCGCTCCTGCATTGGTCCTGGTATGTATCCTCTTTGCGCGACCTGCCGTCAAGTCCGGGCCCGCATCCATTCGGCGCAAAGGATCAGGGCGCTCGAAACGGGCTTTCGGGACGCACAGCCGACAATTCCTGTTGTATCGCCCGCCTCGACGATGCTACTCTCTCTTTGAATGACTGACTGCTGTGGTGGTGAACGTGACCGAGGCGCACTCGACCGACGAAGGTTGAAGATGCGCGCACGAGATCGGCAGGGGACCAAACATGCAGCAAGAAATCATGGACCATCCAGGAGGCGACATCATGGATCCCAGACAATCTCAAACCACTCCACGGACAATGCTGCAGCGACCAGACACCGAAAGCCGGGTCGAGCGTCCGTCGGAAAGCACCGCCCTGCTCCGTGTCGTCGTGCCCTTGCTCGGACTGTGGGCCTTGATCGGCCTTGGCGCCTGCGGCGACCACTCGAACATGAGTGGCAGCGATGGAGCCCTGGACGGAACCGTGGACGGCGGCACCGATGGCACGGTGGACGGCGACCAGACGGCCTGTACGACCCGCAGCCCGGAGCCGGGCCTGGTCATCACCACCGAAGGCGCCATCCAGGGAACGGACAAATCGGGCGTCTACGCCTTCTTTGGGATCCCTTATGCAGAGCCTCCCGTGGGCGACCTGCGATGGGCGCCGCCCGAGCCACACGGGTGTCTGGCCGACCCCTTCGTGGCGGACCAATTCGGCCCCGAGTGCCCCCAACTGGACCAGGATGGCAACCCGGCGGGCGACGAAGACTGTCTCTCTGTGAACGTCTGGACTCCGTCGGACTACGACCCCACCGATCCGGCCCTGCCCGTTTTGTTCTTCATCCACGGCGGAGGCAACGTCGCAGGATCGTCTTCTACCAAACTCAACAACACCTACCTGTACGACGGAGACCCTCTCGCCCGCCAACGCCACGTCGTGGTGGTCACCATCAACTACCGACTCGGAAACCTGGGCTACCTGACCGACCCGGCCCTGGCCGCCCAGGACCCGCGAGGCGTGTCGGGCAACTACGGTCTGCTGGACCAACAACTCGCCCTCGAGTGGGTCCAGGAAAACATTGCCGCTTTCGGCGGCGACCCAAACCACGTCCTGCTGTTCGGCGAATCAGGCGGTGCCACCGATGTCTGCATCCATGTCGCTTCTCCCAAGGCGGCTGGCCTGTTCAGCGCAGCCATCATCGAAAGTGGAGGCTGCGGAGTGGACGATGCAAGCGAAGTAGTGAAAGGGAACGCCGACTTCGTAACCGCCACTGGTTGCCAGGATGCAGACCCACAAAAGACCGTCACCTGCCTGCGCAACCTGGACGTGACAACGGTCCTGAACACCGTACCGGCAGCAGACCCGGTCAAGGATGGTTTCGGCCGCATGACGGAAAAGCGCTACGTGGCTGTCGTGGACGGACAGCTTCTCATGACCTCACCCATCGACGCCCTTGCCAAGGACGACCACAACCATGTGCCCATCGTGTTCGGGGTCAACTCCGCCGAAGCAGCCTTCTGGCTCACCAAACAAGTCACGGCCAAGGCCTACGAGACGTGGGTCCACGACACGTTCGACCCGCCCTATGACAGCCAGATCCTCACCTTCTATCCGTCTCAGGGGGACCAGTCACGAAAATCGCTCATCGCCCTGATGACCGACCTCGCGTTCATTTGCCCAGCGCGCCACATGGCCCGCAACGCAGCGCGAGGCCAGAGCGAGCCCGTCTACCGCTACTACTTCTCACGAATACTCGACGTTGCGCACGCCGACATCACCGGTGCCTGGCACACTCTGGAGCTGCCCTACATCTTCGACACACTGAACATCATGTCCTGGTACACGCCCACCGAGGCGGACGCGCGCCTTTCCTCGGCCATGCAGATGTATTGGACCTCCGCGGCACAGTCAGGACGCCCAGACGACGTGGACGGCCTGCCTGCCTGGCCCATGTACGAAGCACCAGCAGCAGGCAAGGAATGGACCGACCCCTACGTCATCCTCGACGACCCGATCAGCAGCGGCGAAGGCCTGCACAGTGCAGAGTGTGACATGTGGGACGAATACCAGGGCATTCCAAAAGAATAGGCGACAGATGATCGTCGTGAGGCGATGACCCTGTGCCGCCGTATCGCGCTGAATTGGCCTATGGCGCGACGATCTCGACGATCTCGGAGATGTCGATAAGGTAGAGTTGTCGCCCGCCTATGGCGCGACGATCCCTGAAATGTCGATGAGGTAAAGCTGTCGCCCGCCTTCATGGGGCGAGTCGATCACCACCTTGGTGCCGTCTGGGCTGTGCCGCGGATGCGTGTCCACGCGCCACTCGCCCCATCCATAGCTCCCTGGCAAATAGAAGTGACCGAGCACCACGATCTCATCGGTTGTCAGGTTGTACAGATACGGATTGTGGTTCCCGTCGCCGTCTGGGTAGGTATCGGCGAGCATCCATTTGCCGCCAGGCAGGAAGGACTCGTGACCGTCCTCGTACGTGTAGAGGGTCCGAATGTAGCCGACTCCGTCCTCGAACAGCGCGAACCCACCCCGCGTGCCCGACCAGATGCAGATCGTCCGGTCGTCCATCCAGGCGTCGTGGCTCAGATTCGACTCGTCGGTGAGCAGCCGTACGTCGGACCCGTCCGGGTTCGCCGTGAAGATCCGCGTGTAGCCGGCCCCGTCACTGGCCCTCCAACGATGAAAGAACAAGAATCGTGTCCCGGACGGATTCCACTGGATGTGGTTGAACCGATGCATGGCGTCGGAAAAATCACCATGCGGCGAAGGGATGGCGGCAATGTCTGCCAAAGAAATGATGTCTTCGGACTCACCCGTGTCCAGGTTGATGCGATAGATGGTCGAATCGGCCGGGGCGGGCACGCCCGCGTTCGGGTCGGGAATCCCCGCGTATCCGTACCCGGGGCGTTGGTCGGAAATCCGAGAAAAGTCCGTGCCGAGCGCCCACTTCCCATCGGACCGGACGTGATAGACGGGCCTGGGCAAGGTACGGAGCACGTGGGTCTCCACGTTCAGGATGCGGGTCACGAAATGGGCGTCGTCCCCGTCTCCGTCACGATCATTCCACAACACCTCGTTCGAAGAGCCAGGACGCCACTGGAGCATGCAGCCCTGCTGCCAATTCCAAGCTCTCGTCTCGCCCAACTCGATCCAACGGTTGCCATCCTGGCGGTCCACCATCCCCACGTGGATCACGTCGTCGGGCTCGGGGGAACGATTTTCGAAAGCCACCTCCTGGCCAAGGATGTATCGTCCCGAAGGGTCGAACTCCAGCTTGTCGTAGTAGCCGAACCAGTGGAACAACGGCCCCTTGGTCAGAGCCTGCACCGGCGCATACCCGGCCGGCGGATCGTCCAGCGCAACTATCTTGGACAGGGCCGCGACCTGATCGGCGCTCAGGCCCACATCGTAGAACGTGACGCGCCCCAACACACCGGTCAGACCCGCACTGCCCTCGTTGCCCGGCCTGTTTCCCAACAGGGGATCCGTGTCCGCGTCGAACACCGACTCGGGCACCCCACCCGTCGTCTTCCTCGTGGACTCGCCGTCGATAAAAATCTCCATCCTCGCGCCAGGCTCGAACACGGCCGCCACCTGGTTCGTCTTGCCCAGTCGGAGCTGACGCTGGCTCGTCACCTGCTTCGCCCCAGAATCCCACTTTCCCGTGCTGCTCACGACCAAGTACGGCTGCTGCGTCCGGTCCAGCCCAAGCTCGTAGGAACGACCGTTGTGGGACGCGGCCCAACGCGAAACGATCACGCCCCGACCAGGCGGACGCCTATCCAGCCGCACCTCGGCCACAATGGTAAACCCGCCCTGGAAACGGAGCGCCTGCGCATCCTGCCCCGACAGGCCATACCGCGTTCCCTGGGTCGCCTCGAACGCAAGACCACATCCATCTCGAAACGCCACGAGCTGGGGCCCCGACCGCTGACTCACATCGCTATCCAACGACCAACAGACATCCAGGACCGGGTCTGGAAGATCGTCCTGTCCGCCGTCCCCATGGAGGTCCACACAGGCCCCGCCATCGCCCGACCGCGTTCGACAGGGATCGAGTGCTGCATCGGAAAACAGCGGCCCATCGCGGTCCGAGTCACCGTCTCGAAGCACCAATGCATCCCGATTCCCGCCACGCCCTCCGGATCCACAGCCAGCCGTCACCAGCACGGCCGCCAAAGTCAACGAGGTCACCAGGCCGACCAAGGCCACACCTGCAACCGAGGCAACCAAGGCGACCGAAGCCGACGTTCCTCGAACGCCCCCTAACTGCTTCGTCATGGCCGTCCCCACCATTGTCTACTGTGCTCCGAAGGCGCCGATGTCGAGGGAACCGTCGTCGGAACGCGTCTTTCCGTTTTGATGCAGAACGTACTCTTCGGTCACTGGATACTGGACCGCCGCATCGGCCAATGGGCCAGCGGCATCGATGCAGGGTGACCCGGACGCCGGGCGATAATCACTGTTTGCAGCGTCGACGAACAGGGGGTCGGTCCCAGTCAGGTTATCCAAGTCTTGGACCGTGCCCTCCAGGGTCCCGTTGTGGGTGTCCACCCAACCCGCCTGCAACCAGTTCCGTCGCAGTTCCACGGTGCCTTTGGCGTCCACGATGGCAAGCAGTCCGCTACCCGCTGTGGCCATGACCACGTTGTTGCGCACGTCGCAATGCTCGTCGTTCGTAGAAAGAGCCAGGAGCGTCGTGTTGCCCGACCGCATCGAGATGACCGTGTTGTTGTAGAAATGGAGCGTTCCTTTCCGGTAGATGGACGTGTCACCACCGTCGCCGCCATAATGGAGGATCTGGCTGTTGTCCGCTTCGTCCGGCTCCACCAAAATGTTGCCGTAGACGAACGTGGTTCGATACGACGGATCCTGGCGCAACTCCGCGTGGTCGCTCTCCACCAGGTCGAGTTGCCTGTTACCCGACTCGATCCAGTTATATCGGATCACGGTTCCAGCAGACCGGTCCTTGAGATTCGTCCCACGACATCCACTGCGAAGCGGCCCAAAATGGTTGTATTCGAAAAGGATGCCCAGACTCTCGGTGTAGTTGTTGTGCGCGTACTGGCTGTCTTCGATTCCGTTGTCAAAAATGTGATTCGCTCGGATCACGATGTGCGATCCAGTCCATCCGGTGAAGATGCCGTTCCCAGCATCGTGGATCTCGCACCCTTCGATGGTGATGTGATCGCCGATTTCGACGTGCACGGCCGCAGCGTTCTCACTGTACGTTGCCACGCTGCCTGAGTGGCCTGTAAACGAATAGGGCGGCCGCGCTCCTGAAATGTCGAGGCCCTGGATGTAGACGTACGACGGCACGCGATTCTCGTCTGGAAGACTCGATCCGCCCACTTTGATCACTGACCGGTTCTCGTTCCAGTAGTCCAGTTCCTGACGCGTGGTCGCGTCCTGACCCGAAATCTTGGGCAGCCGCCCCGAATCGGGCACACCGAGCACGACCACCGGGGCGTCCTGGGTGCCCTCGGTGTTGATGACCCACTTACTGCGATACGGAGCGCTGCGCCAGTAGATGAGCACGAGGCTGTCGGTCGGCAACGACTCCCAGGGCACCTCGTTGGGATCTGCATATTCGTGACCAGGTCCCACCTCATAGACATGCGCAAAGTCATCGGGATTCCACTCGTGCATACCGGCATCCTGAACGCTTCCATCTGCGCCGCCGCCGTCCTGTTGAACCTGCGCGTCATCGTTGTGGCCCGAATCATGCGTCCCGGATGCATCCACGGACGCATCCTTGCCCTGATTGTTGCCCCCGCCGCTGTCGTCGCCGCAGCCAACCGCAAAGGACAATGGCAAAAATGCCATGGACACGATTGCCAGCCACCAGGCGTAGCGCGCCCCTGTCGTCATCGAACGTCCGGACACGAAGGTCATGCCCTGTTTGTTTCGCACGTCACGTTTCGCTGCATTCATGGTCGACTCATTCCTTTCGATTGGCGTTGTTCTGGATGAGCCTTGGTGTGCTCTTCGGCGTACCTCGACGTCGCACGAGCAGACCAAGGCATCCGATCACCAGGAGCCACAACGGCACCTGGTCTCCTCCTCCTCCGCTGTGGCAGCCGCAGCCACTCTTCGACCCGCCACTGGCTCCGCCGCCGTCTCCCGAGGCCGAACCGTCGCCGTCGACGCCCCCATCGTGATTTGCCTCGTGTCCGGCTCGGGCGAGCAGGATGCCGTCCATGGGGCCGAGGGTCACGGTGGACACATCGGACCCGTCGTTGTACCGAGCCTTGGACCAAACATGCAGCGCATCTGCCACGCAATCCGCCCCATCCATGGCGCGCACGCGGACCCGCACGTCCTGGTCCGGGTCGAGCGGCAGCACCGCCACCTCGTGCCACTCGTCTCCGCCCGTGGACTGATCCAGGTTCGTGGCGGACACGACCTCGTCGTTGACGAGCACGGCGAACTCCACGTCCTTGCTCCAGGACGACGCGGCCGGTGCGGCGGCCCACCAGGCCAAAACGTGGTACTCGTCCGCCTGCGGAATGGACAAAGGGAACGACGCTTCTGCCTGGTCGCCCGAGGACTCGTGGCACCCAGGTCCCCAATTATGATAAAAAGGCCTAGTCGCCTTCCACTCACCGCTGTCGTATTCCTGCCCGGTCCAGGTGCCCTGGAAGGTCACCCCGTCATCGGCGTCGTCCACGATGTATTCCACAAACGGCGCCTGGCTCCCGGTGATCCGATGGAAACCAGACTCGATCGGAACCGTTTGGGCATGGTGGAGCGGGTTGAGCAACACCAGGCCGTTCTCGAAGTCGCGTCGCATGATGTACGGATGTCGCACGAAGAGCCGAACGTCGTCGAGCCACACGGTTCCCGTGGCGTCACCCAGCATGAACTCCGTGATGGCCTCGTCGGTGGTCTCGGTGGCGGCAAAGGGCACGATGTACTCGGTCCAATCCGTCTTCAAGGCGACCGTTTGGCTCAGGCCAAAGTTGTCCCATGGGCTCTTATTCCGCTGGATGTTGAGCCGCATGGGGCGCTCGGCGCTCGCCTTGGCCGAAAATCGAAGGACGTAGGGTTGGTCCGCATCGAGATGGGGCCCCTGCTGGGTCAGTTCCACCCTCCAAACCTCGCCGCAGGTCTGGTCCACCTGCATGCGAATCGAAGACTGCCCCGCCGTGGCGTCGCTCGTGTCCCGAGTCACAGACCCGGCGCATCCCTCTGCCTCGTTCACGTGAAACGTCCAGTCCGACGACGAGATGTCCTGCTCGAAGTCGCCGTTCGCAAGCAGGTTCTCCCCTCCGTCCGGCGTGGCGCTGACCGTTTGTGCCGCTCCGAGCGGCTGCCCCAGGTCATAGTCCAGTTCGTCATACCACCACCTGTTTCCGTGCCACGTGTCGCCGAACTCATGGGCAAAGTAGCCATCGTACATCAGAGTGAACGCCAGGCCGAACCGAACGTACGGGTAGTAGGTCCGGGCGAACTCGAGGGTCGAAGGAGGTATCTTCTCCCAGGGCGAATAGTCGTATCCATAGCTGATCTGGTCCGGCGGCGACGACTCGATCATGGTAACGTGCGGGGCGACCGCCAACTCGTTCCAGGCCACGTATCGGGCCCACAAGTCGTCGAAACTCCGTTTGCCCTCGATCACATCCGTGGTCCAAAATCCGATGCTGATTCCGTTGAAGCGCTCGGCGATTCCCGATTGGTAAATATCCATGGAATGGCCGCAAACCAGGGCGCCGGGCATGAGCCGACGAAACGTCTCCATCTCATGGAACACACCTGCCTTCCAGGCCACGTCCAGTGCGTCCAGGTCGTCTTCCTGACCGTCTTCGTTCGCATCGGGGTGGAACGGATTCCCGTAGATATCGTGCTTGAGCCAGGACTGACTCGTCATGAAGTTGTCGAAGAAACAGCCATCGTCCATGAGCCCGTTGTCCAAAATCTTTTGATAGGCATAGTGGGCCTGGTATTCGGCGACGTAGTCCTTGGTCATGTTGAGCCGGTACGATCCGGGCCAAACCTCCACCTTCTTCCCGTCCACATCCTTGAGGTAGTAGTCGTCGGGCAACCCGTCGTTTTCGATGGTGTTGATGGACGTGAGCACCAAGATGTTCGGATTCATGGCGCGAAGCTGTCGGATCTGATCCGCGTTGAAATGCGCACCGAGCCACAGATCGACGCGCGCGCATTTGGACAGGTCGTCCTTGCAGTACTGCGACGAGCCCCATAGGTTCCCCGTCTTGGGATAGCTCGGCCTCGCGTCGGACAAGGAGCGGTACTTGAGGTCCATCACGAAATCCGGATAGGCACTGCAGCGCACGTACACGTGGGTCACCACGTTCGGGTCCGGATCGATCCCGGACACCACCGTGCTGTGATCCGTGGTTCCATCCCCGCTATCGAAGGGCGTCATGGCGGCATAGGCGGCCACGTCGCCCACCGAATAGCGAACGTCCATACCGGAAATCGTATGCACCGTCAGGTTCACGTGCTCCGCACCAGTGGGAAGAATCGTGCTGGGCGGGTCCGGATCCAGGATAGGAATGCCCGGGTAGGTCACCGGATCGCTCGCACATGCAGACCCCATCTCGCTTCCGTCGCTGGGCGTCACCTCGAAGACGACCTGGTCGCCCACCTGAAGCTGCGATGTGGCCAGCTCACGCTGAAATGGTTCCGGCTCCACCATTGCCGCAGCCAGAGCCTCATCACCGGCTGGATGGTCCAGGATGCGCACCGAATCGATGAGATAGTAGGCCTCGTTGTCCCAACGGTCCGCGCCGATTCGGAACGCCCCGCCCGTAGCCGCGGGCGCCACGTACTGGTCCTCGTTCGTGTCCGCCACGAGCACGCCGTCGAGGTAAAACCGCATGAAGTTCCCAGACTCGGAAAACGAGTACGCGAGCCAATGCCACCGCCCTGCCTTCCAACCCGTCATGGTCGCCCGACCGCTATACGCACTCTGCCACTGACCGTCGGTCTTGCCGCCGGCATAAACCACGCCGGAGTTGTCCGACTGCGCAATGGACAAGGTGTCCCCGTTGTCCGCCCAGTACTGGAACAAAACGTGTGACCGGTCCGAATAGGTCGAATCGTCCCCATCCGCTCGAAGGGCCACCCACATCGTGATGGTCCCCTCGCTCAGATTCAGGTTCCCCTCGCGTTGGTAGCTTATCGCCCCGCCCGTCTGCAGCGCAAGCGCCGAACCCCACAGCCCCTGGTCGTAGGCGACCCCACTCGAAGCAGTGGGCGACTGGCCGCCCGCCCCGTCCAACGTATCGTCGAACGACAAAAAGAGCAGTTCTCCCACCGGTCCCTGCTCGACCGGCTGCCCGTTGACGAGCCATCGGTACATGCTGCCGGATTCCAGGTCCCCGTCAAAATCGGCGTAGTCTCCGTTGCCCACGAGTACTGAAAAGTCCGGAGAGAAACGCACCGTGGCCGCCTGGCACTGAGGCGGAGCCGCACGACTGACCTGCGAACCGAAGAACGCTGCGGCCCACACACAGACCCCGACAAACAGCGTACGAACATGCATTCCCGACTTCATGGCCACGATCCTCCCTGTCGTTCCTTCCGCATCCTGCGCCCAACTTCTCATGTCTTCTCCGAGTATACATGAAACGAATCCGATCCGACACAGCACAACAATGCCGTTGCGACTGCAGCGTCTTCTAAGTATCGTTCCAGACGAACGAAGCAAACGAACCACGGGAGCCAGGCGGAACGAGCCCCAAAGAGCCCCTCACCGAGAGGAAACGCCCATGCAAGTCCTACGAACAAGCGTGACACATGCGATTCTTGCCATCCTCGTCGGCCTGGTCTGGTCAGCGCTCCCGGCCTGCGGAGACAACGGAACCGGCTCGGGCAGTCCAGATGCATCTTTGGACGCCGCGTCCACGAACGACGCGCAAACCAACTCGGATGCGGGAGACGGCGCCTTCGTGGACGCCGCCCGGGATGCCGAAACCACGGGCGACGCCCAGACCGATGCCCAGGTCGACGGCGGCATCCCATCCAACCATTTCATCGTGGTCACGTTCAACACGGGAACGAGCAGCGGCATGCAGGTCGACGGCGACGGCGACAACTATGGAAGCGCGCAGGCCGACCTCGAAGACGAATACTACGGCAATGGTCTCGCCTGGGGCGAGGCGGTGGACCGCGTCAAGACCTGGCTCATCGCTTTGCAACCAGAAGTGGTGGCGTTCCAGGAAATTTTCTACAGTGGCGAGTGCCCGTCCATACCAGCGTCGGCCTATCCCGGCTTCGTGTGCGAAACCTGGCAGGCAGGAAATCCCACGGTCTCCCAAGTGCTGGTGGGAGCCGGTTACCAGGTCGCCTGCCACCCCGGCAAGCCGGACAAGTGCATTGCCGTCAAGAAGAGCTTCGGCACGATTCGTCAGTGCAACGACCCTGACTTCTGCCTCGAAGGCCTCGACGGCGAACACATCAACGACTGCGGCGGCGGTGCCCGTGTGGCTCGTGCCACCATCGACCTGGTGGCGGGCGGCCAGATCACGGTCGTCAATATCCACGCAACATCCGGCGTCAAGCGTGACGACATGGACTGCCGAGTTGCACAGGTCGATCAGATCTTTGAAGACATGGATGGAGAGCCGGGAGCAAACGGCACCCGCAACGTGATCATGGGCGACTTCAACATCGACCCGGGCCGCATTCCCGGATTCCTCGATCCGAGCTCAGCCGAATGGAACAAGTACGTGGGCCGCAACCAGCCGTTCCAATGGGTCTCGCCCTACGGTCCGTCCGCCGAGCCCACCTACGACGGCAAGTTCAACATCGACAACGTGGTGAGCGACGCCTTCACCGGCACCTGCTACACCCCCGGCGTCACCAGCGGCCACCCAGACATCTATCCCTACCACCTGTTCGACCACAAACCTCTCGTCTGTGAACTAGGCGACCTGTAGCATTGGAAAGGACCAGCCCGGGCCACCTCCGCTGCCTCCCCGAATCCCTTTACCCTCTCCTTGGATTGTCAGGTCAGGGGCGGCAAGGGACCATGCCACGTGAGAGACGACGGTCGTCGTTCCGCCCTCCCTTGTTGTTGCAGAAAACAATCGTCTTCATCAACTCGGCCTCACCATGTTCTCAATCTCCCCACTTCGACCCTCAATTCGACAGCACGACCCGCACATCGACGGCAATCACATCCGCACCGGAAACGATCACCGGATTCAGGTCCACCTCGGCGATCCTGGGGCAGGACAGCATGAGCCGACCCAGGCCAACGCCGGCAAGGGCGACCGCCTTGCGGTCCACGGTCGGCAGGCCGCGGAAACCATTGAGGAGGGCCTGCGCCTTGATCTCCGACAAGGCGTCCAGCGCGTCCGACTCATCGAAGGGCGCCACGCGGAAAACCACATCCTGGTACAGCTCCACGAACAGGCCGCCCACCCCGAACATAACCACGGGGCCGAACTGTGCATCCCGATTCGCGCCAAGCGCCAGTTCCACACCACGATGCTGCGCATGGAGAGTGACCCCCTCGATCGCCGCATCCGGAACCGTCTCGCCGAGGCGCTCCATCATCGTATGGTAGGCAGCAACGAGCTGCGCCTCGTCGCCGATCCCGACCTGCACGCCACCCACGTCGCTCTTGTGCGAAATATCGGGCGACGCCACCTTGAGCACCAACGGATACCCAACCTGGGCCGACGCCTGGGCCAGATCCTCCTCTTTGGAGACGAAGCGCCACGACGCCACGGAAATCCCGGCCGTCGCGGCCAGCCTGGCCGCAACGTCAGGTTCACACAGGCCCGCAGGTCGGTCTCCTATCGCTTCTCGGCACGCAGCCTCCAAAGCCTTGCGATCCGAGAACGCCTGGCGATCCACAGTCGCACCGTCTGCGCCGCCTCGTTCTTTTCCGTCCTCTCGGTCCTTCGTCCGAATTCTTTCGTTCGTTCCATTCGCATCCATGATCAGGTCTCCATCGATCGGTATTTCGTTTCAGCAGCAGGTCATCCATCGCCCATCCCGGGAACCGGTGGGCCATCGCGAACGGCAGTGGGCCATCGCGAACGCCCGTGGGCCATCGCGCCTGCAACGCTTCGTATCCCACACATGGGCCTCGTTGCAAGCACTCGGCTCATGCAAACGGATGACCACACGAACGGATGATGATACACATTCGGTCGCCGGGCATCCATTTTCTTGCATGACCATCGTCAGTCTTTCCGACTCGTTGGATGGCGGCGCCGCGGTCCGAACAACTGGGAGGTTTCGTTTCATGACTGCATCACCACAAACAGACTTCGCTCGGCGATACGGCCCCTGGTCCCTGGTGGCGGGCGGCTCGGAGGGTCTCGGTGCCAGCCTCGCGGCCCAAGCTGCCACCCGGGGACTCGACCTCGTCCTGGTGGCCCGTTCCCGACAACGGCTCGACGAGACGGCCCGAAACCTGCGAGACCAGCACGGCTGCCAGGTCCGAACCATCGCCGCCGACCTCACAAGCAGACAGGCGGTCGCAGATCTATTCCAACAGACCGCCGACCTTGAGATAGGCCTGTTGCTCTGCAACGCCGCCCTCGCCCCCATCGGCCCATTTCTGGAACAAGACGCTGAGATTCAGGACCAAACCGTGGCGCTCAACTGCCTGGCCACCCAAGCCATGGTGCACCACTACGGCAACGAGATGGTCGCCCGCAGACGCGGTGGCATTCTGCTCATGTCCTCGATGGCATCGTTCCAGGGAACGGCGCTCGTGGCCCATTACGCGGCCACCAAAGCGTATCTGCGAGTCCTGGCCGAAGGCCTGTGGCAGGAACTACGTCCCATGGGCGTGGACGTCCTGGCAAGCTGCCCAGGCCCCATCGACACGCCCGCCTTCCGCAGGACCAAGCCACACCTGCCCCTGTGGCTCCTGCCTCGCCCGGCAAGTCCGGACCTGGTCGCCCGGCAAACCCTGGACGCCTTGGGCCGAGGCCCGGTGGTGATCCCACAGGCGACCGCACGACTCACGGCCAGGATCACCCGTCTGTTGCCAGGCCGCCTGCAGCGCCACATGGTGTCCGCCGGAACCAAGGCCATGTACAACTCGTAACTGAATCAGCCGTCGGGGATCTCGTCCGTGGGAGGCTTTGGCTGACTGAGGCGCGCAATGACCGGACCGGCGAGTCTCGGAATCCAGCCCACGACGCGCTTGACCGGCCCGAGCAAAGGAGCCGTCTGCGCCTGAACCTCCGCATCGGTCCAATGGCGACCGAGCAACTCCATGTAGCCGCCCACCGTCTGGGCTGCCGTGGCGAAATCCAGGGTACTGAAAAGCTCGTCGGCCAAACCGAAGGGCAGAGACAGCGGAATCGGGCCCCTTGCGTACTCCACCGCCCAGACGCCATCGGTAAAATTCATGGCCCGGGCCTGACCCTTGCCCACGAACACGCGATCGCCTGGTTTGTAGACCTTTTTTTCGAACTGTCCCTCGGCGTAGTACCACATCTTGCCGTCGATGACCGTGTCCCAGAACGCCACGGCGTGGCGCCCCGAGTGGCCCTCGGACCCAATGGGCGTGCCCCAAATGATGAGGTACTCCATGGTCGAGGCAAAGTAGATCTTCATCTGGATCATGGCGCCGCCCGCAATGCTGTAGATCCAGGGCTGCGTCCGATTGATCCGGCCTGGATAGGCCTCTTCGAACGCATCGGCAATCGCATCGAACATCTCGGGTTTGGGCAGACCAAGGCCCTTGAGCGAACATTCGTGAATGACCTGGGGATCGAAAACATATCGCATGATAGACCTCCTCTCGCGATTCCTGTCATCCTGTGACGAATGAGGTATCGGCTGTGACGGAACAGCATACAGCATTTTGTTTTCTGGAATGTATATTTTTTCTTTAGAAGCTGCACGAAGACAGCGCGCAGACCATCCGTCAGGCAACCTACGACCAGACCAGTCAGGTCCTCGTCGGCGCACCAAAGTGATGCAGTCAGAAAGGGTTGCCGTTGCACCGAACGCAATGGATCGATATCATCGGATGGTAGGATGGTCGTTCGGAACATACATAGGATGGTCGTTCGGAACAAAAGAGAGCACGGATACAAGCAACGGGGTGGCACATGAGTGGCATTGCATCGAGCAGGAGAAAAAAAAACGGATTGAGTGGCGTTCTGGTCTTCTTGTGGCTCCTGATCGGAGCCTGCGGGCAAAGACCAGGGGATGACGCGCTGACAGTGGACGGCGCGACCGTCGACGGCGCGACGGTGGACGGCGCGACCGTCGACGCCGGGCCGGACATCCAATCGGACGACGACCACGACGGGTACAATGAAATCCAAGGCGACTGCGACGATAGCAATCCGGATGTGCACCCAGGTGCGGTCGAAGTCTGCGGAAACCGCATGGACGACGACTGCGACGGCTTCACCGACGACCAGCAGCCCGATGCCGACGGTGACGGATACGGCCCTTGCCTGGGGGACTGCGACGACGGCGACCCAAACGTGCATCCCCACGCCGAGGAGATCGCGGGCAACGGCAAAGATGACAACTGCGACGGTGTCGTGGATGGCGACTTCGACACAGACGGCTACACCGAAGCCAATGGGGACTGCAACGATCACGACCCATTGGTGAACCCGAGTATGGCCGAGAACTGCTACGACGGAATCGACAACGACTGCAACGGAGCCACCGACTCCGAGGAACCGGACCAGGACGGTGACGGCTACGGTCCCTGTGGCGGCGACTGCGACGACACGAACCCGAACGTGCATCCGGGTGCTCCCGAAATTGCGGGAGATGGCATCGACAACAACTGCGACTTCCTCGTGGACGAAGACATCGACGGCGACGGCTGGACCGAAACCAACGGCGACTGCGACGACAGCGACCCGGATGTGCACCCGGGCGCAATCGAGGCATGCGATAATAGCATCGACGACGACTGCGATGGTATCACAGACACGGACTGTGGAGACATCTGCGAAACCCCGTCGACGCTGGCCGGATCCGAGGCGCAGCTCGCCACCCATTTTTCAAGCCTGTACAGCACCTACCGTCTCGGCGCGATCCCGGGCGTGACCACGACCCACCTCGGCGGCATGACCATCTCGTCCTGGGACAACGACATCCTCCTCGTGGCGGTCAACAGTGAAGAAGCGGGCGGCCAAATCTACGAAGTGGGCGTGCAGCGCGGCCCCTGTGGCCACCTGCTCGCATTCCAAGACGCGACGCCGCTTGCGACCACACCCTACGTGGACGCGAATCTCGTGTACGGGCCCGCCCAAGATCTTTTCTACACGGAATGGCCGGTCCAGAAAGTCGGCCAACTTCTGCCCGGGCATACGACGCCAGACAGGGAGACGGACGTGAGCGCCCTGGCCTCTGGTTGCGGGGGCGCAGACCAAGGACCAGGCGGCATCGGGTTCGTGCCGCCGAACTTGACGGCTGCCGGTCAGATGCGGCTTTCCACCTGGAGCGGCGGATGCTGGTACCACATGGACTACCAGGCCGACGGCTCTTTGTTCACCCTGTCGAATCCGGTCCAGGTGGCTGCATCGCGCCTGCAGGGAGGCCCAGGCGGCTTCGCGTATGTGCCGGCTGGATCGCCTGGATTTGCGAGCCAAAGCCTCATCGTGGCGGAATGGTCCGCGAACAAGGTGGCCGTCTACCTTGTGGACCAAAACGGTGACCCCACCACCACCACGAGACAAGACTTCTTCACCACATTTCCAAAACCATGGGGGGCCTACTTCGACAAGGTGAGCGGCGACTTCCTCTTCTTGACGTGGGGCGGCGAGTACGCTGGCCAGGTGTACGTGGTGCAGGGCTTCGTGCCGCCTCCTCCCCCGCCCAACTGATCGGATCGAATGCAAACGGCACATCTTTTGGTCTCGTGGCCCGGGATGCTCCGAACCGGTCCACACCGCAATGACGGAGACCTGAGGTCAGGATGGAACGCACTCGGACGTGTCAGCAACGAACGGAAAGGACGGTCATGAACGGGGGATGTGTGGGGTCAGGCAGAGAAGAAGGGGGGGGCGAATCACTCGGGAACGGAACCATCGTCGTAGATGCCACAGGCCGTCTGGGCCCAGCCACCGAGGAAGTAGCCACCGGTCTGTCGGCCCGGCTTGTTCTCGACGTACAGGCCACCGAGAGCTCCACGCTCGCCGCCGCGATCCAGCCATTTGGCCTGGAAGTGTCCCTCACCGTATTCGCCCACGATTAGGCCGCGCGAATGTCCGGGTTGAAGGTCATCTGACCCCAAACGGCGGCCACCACCTAAGCCCTGGCACCAGGTTTGGCCATGGCCTGTTGAACCTGGGGTTCCATGGCATCGGTCACTGCTGGCAACTCAACGTCCAAATCTTGCGACGCAAAGAGGGCCATTTGGTCGAACTGCGGCACCTCGTCCACCATGGCGTATCCACCATTGTCCTGCGAAAGCCGCTGCTGGGCCTCCTGTGAAGTCATACCGCCTTGATCGGTCGAACAGCCTGCCGTCAGCACGAATCCCAGTGCCACCGCCAATGCCGCCCCGTACCTTCTCACTGTCGTTTTCATCATGAGCCTCCTTTCCTTGAGTTGAACCGTTCGAATCCATTGTTTCGGTCTGCACGAACCAGGCATCCTGTTCTGCTTCTGCCCGCGTGACCTTCTGACCTGTGAGTTCTGCAACCGCCGTGCCGCGGACACATCCCGTCCTGGAAAAGTTGATATTTTACTCGCAACTGCTTATCCCATGCGGCTCTGCGCGTCGGTCTCTGTCTGTTTGAAACGCACGGATCGGCACCAAAACAGTCGATCTGTAGACTCCACCCTACAGTTTTCGGAGCACCTGTAGACTCCACCCTACAGTCTGGAGCCTACGATCGGTCGAACGACTTCTCCGACTTCCATCGCCGACCTCCATCGCCTTGCGATGGTAGCCACGGGTGCGGCACAGCGCTCGTGCCTGGCCGAGATACATCTTGGCCGAGACTGGGGATCTGCACGTTGTCCTCGCTCGGACGGCTTGTGTGAACGCGGCCCCAAAGGCCGCGTTCGGCTGCGCCTCGGCTGAGACGCCTTCAGCAGGTCGAAACGCCCTGCAGCGGCGCTCAGACGCCCCGATCGGTCCAACGTGCGGATCCTGTTTCGTCTCGGCTTCGATGAAACACATGGCGGCGACGCCGTGCTGTTGCCATGCTGCGAAGCCTCGTTGCTAATTTTCTGTGGCGGTCGTTCTGCTTCCATCGCGATGTGATTCTATGTCCCAGGCAGCCACTCACGGGCTGCCTGGGGAGGACCCCGGCCACCTGCAATCCTGCATGTCGACACTCGTCAGGCCCCGTCTCCCCCTACTGGCACATTGGACCGGGACACCAACGAAGGCCATGGAAGTCTGCGGTGGTATCTGACCCGCCAATACCCACGGGTCGTAGTCTTCGACGTGGCCGGAGTCTTCGACATCGCGGTCCAATGATCCGATCCCCGCCGGGTCGAACCGTCTGCCGTCGATCCGCCACCATCGATTTCCACGGTGGCGTCCTCGGCCAAGCCCGTGTCGTGTGTGCCCGCATCCCTGTCGCCGCCCACACAACTGCCCTGGCGACAAGTCTCTCCGACTGCGCAGGCCGTGCCGAAAAACGCATTCATGTCCGCCTTCCAGGCGTCGTCGTCGTAGGCACCGTCGTGATAGTAATCCTGGGGCTCATCCGAACAATCAGAATCTCCCGGATAGTTCTCGTCGAACCAATGGTCGCTCCAGATGACGTGATACCCGGTGTTGTCCGCAAAGATTCCGTCTGACCCGGTGTGATCCTGGCCCTTGGCACCTCCCCACAGGTCGTCCATCAGCGTCTCGTACCAATAGTTCTGCCAGTCTGCATTACCGAGGTCCATGAGTCGCTCGTTCGGGTAGAAATCGTTGCTGAGATAGTCATAGACATATCCCGATGCGGTCCAGCGGTCCGCACCTGAATCCGGCCCATGATTGGCCTTCATCCAGTCCCACCCCTCACTCATTTGTCCCCATGCCATGAGGGAGGTGACGGGAAAATCTGGTGGTGCGATGATGGAGTGCGGTAGAAAAATGTGATGGTTCAACTATCGAAATCAACTCGTGGTTTCACCTGGACGGTCTCGTCCACAGGCACGGAAGGAAACGGGACACGGGAACCCGGCACCCAGCCGGCCTACTGCCCCATGAATTCCATGGTCCCTAATCCTTGTGGATTCCCAGTCCACCCACCGTCACTGTTCCACCAGGGAACCTGCCAATACTCGTCCCCCCGGCGGTCCGACAGCTGGACATCCATGCCCCATTCCTCCGCCGGCATGGGGGCGGGGACCCCAAGACTGTCCCAGTGGATGAGCACTTCCATTTGATAGCCCAGATCCTCGTCGGACGGATCCCCCAAGGTTCCCTGCATCCGGACCGCGGTGGCAAGTGTCGCCGACCACGACATGTCACCATGCAAACTGTCTATGACCACTTCGAGAATATTTATGATTATGTGGGCATCAGACGTATTTCCGGTCCCATCCCGACCGACATCGAGAACAATCTCCATTGCGTCATCGCGCCACACCTGGCCATCCTGCTCCGTTATCGTGGCCTCGAGGTCGGTATCCCGGACATCGACCACTATGTAAAGGCCCACGTCGTCCCACATCAACCGAAAGACAGCCACTGCCCCGGTTTCCGGGACGGTCAAGACGATTCTCTGCACACCTTCATACTCATCCAAGCGTCCATCCACGACCATCGGGCCAGCAGCCCTTGGAACGAAATACCGATCCATCACCTGACAGTCTCCCGAACATCCGTCGCCGTCCTCTGTATTGCCGTCATCGCAAGTTTCGTCGAAAGCGACGATTCTGTCGCCACAGGTCGAGTCGCACACGGAAGGCTGGCCCACACACGAATAGCCGGTCTCCACCCGACAATCCTCAGAACATCCATCGCCGCCGTCACCGTTGCCGTCGTCACATTCCTCCTGCCCGACGATCGCGCCATCCCCGCATCCGGACTCACAATGACTCGGCACCCCCGTGCAGGACCAACCGCTCTCCACCCGACAGTCCGCCGAGCATCCGTCCCCGTCATCGGCGTTGCCGTCGTCGCATTCCTCCTGCCCGACGATCGCGCCATCCCCGCATCCGGACTCACAATGACTCGGCGCCCCCGTACAGGACCAACCAGTCTCCACCCGGCAGTCCGCCGAGCATCCGTCCCCGTCATCGACGTTACCGTCGTCACATTCCTCCTGCCCGACGATCACTCCATTGCCACAGCTCGACTCACAGCGACTCGGCGCCCCCGTACAGGACCAACCAGTCTCCACCCGGCAGTCCGCCGAGCATCCGTCCCCGTCATCGACGTTACCGTCGTCACATTCCTCCCCGGAAACCACGACCCCGTCTCCACATGCTGCGACATCGGGGAAATGCAGCATACAACCAAAATTTCCGAAGAGAAAAAAGACAGACACAAACAGATGCCGCAAAATCAATATTTGACCTCTCGACTCGAAATGTTGCTGCCAACCCAAATCCATGGGCCCTTGTTGCATCATGGGTCCAATTATAGGTCCAAACTTCGCCTCGCCGCAACCTCCAAACAACCCAACAGATCGTCATGACAGCAACATGGCCTCAATCGTCGGGTCGATTTCGTAAAAAGACCAGGAAGTGATCGAAGGATGGGGGTTAGGGCCCGGTCAGAAATCACCTGTCCGTTTTGTGCATCTAGCCGTCGGCTTCCGGCGGCCATGGTGGGAAGGTAACACATGGACAGAAACACATTTTGAGCGGTCTGCTGCTAGGGCTGACGACGAACAAGTCGACGCTGCGGGCCGTGGAAGAGCTGACGCAGGATCTACGAATCTCCTTGCGGGCCTTGGTGCCGGTGCCGATCTCGGATACGACGTTTGATACGGAGTCACGGCGCTTGGATGTACAGTACCTGACCGGCAAGCTGGTGCAACAGGTGCGCGAGGACTACCGGACTAAGATGCTGAGGCCGGTGGGTCTGAGCTGCAGGGTGGTGACGGTAGACGGCAGGAACCTGGCGACGCTGGAGCAGGACGCGGGCGACGTTGGACCACGACGCGGGCGGCGCGGGCCACGTGCGGTCGAAGGACAACAAGAAGTGGCACCGGCCCGGGAGTACGAAGGGCGATGAGTACTTCCTCGTGCCCGTGTTGCGGGCGGCGCTGACATCGGCGCAGGCGCGGCCGGTCATCTACCAACAGGCGCTGGTGCCCGGCACGGGCGAGGCGACCGCGTTTTGCGAGTTGGTCGACAACCTGCACCGGGCCTACGGCCGCAGCGGGATGTTCGAGGTGATCGACGGCGATGCGGGGCTCATCTCGCTGGCCAATGCGCATCACGTCAACGAGTTGGGATACACGTACATCTTCGGGCTCAAAGGCAACCAGCCGGAGCTGTACGAGGAAGCGCGAGCCCTGCTCGAGCCGCGGGCCGACGACGAAGCCCCGGAGGCCGATCGCTGGACCTGCAATGGCGCGAGGACTCTGGAATCTGGTGCACGAAGGGCAACGCCGCAGTCGGCCTGAGCCTGCTGCGGCTGATGGCCTACAACCTCGTGCAGATGCTCCGGCGGCGGCGTCTGCGGCGCAAGACCCAGGAGGGAAACTACGCCAAGCCGCTGAGCTGGCGCTCGCTGTTCAAGGCGATCATGCTGACCTTCGAGACGGCGCTCGACAGCCAACAGGCAACCCTGGCGGTCGATTGAACACGGCCCTCACCGACCCGTCCGCCAGATAGCCCGTGATCAAGCCGCCACCGGCGGAAAGGCCGTGGTCTCGCCGCGTTTCGGCTCGCTCACGGGACGGTCGCTCGGTGATGCAATCTCCGGGGCCAAGATCCTCTGCCCATGGAGATCACCTATCAGACCTGGGGCAACCCGGGGGGGTGTGTTCTGGCATCGAGGCGTTAGGATGCTGACATGTCTCCGAATGCGACGAAGGTCACCATAATCATGGGCGGCCCGACGAGGCCGCAGATCCTCATCCGTCAGTCCCAGTTGACGGTGACGTCCGGCCCGGACCTGGGCGTGGAGCATACGTTCGATGGAAGCCGATTCATTTTCGGCACGGACGAGAGCTGTGTCTTCCGGCTCACGGATCCTGACGTGTCCCGGGTGCATTGCAGCTTGGATCTCCATCGAGATGCAGTCCGGATTCGCGACCTGGAAAGCTCGAACGGAACGTTCGTCAACGGCGTCAAGGTCATCGAGGCGGAACTCCAGTCCGGAGACCGGATCCAGATCGGCAATACGTCGATTTCGTTCCAGGTGGACGTCCGAGTCGTGGCAGCCACCAACCGTGACCTAGCGGCCGAAGTGGGCCGGGACCATTTTCGTCAGGATCTCTTCTATCGATTGAACGTAATTCAGGTGAACCTCCCGCCCCTTCGCGACCGTCCAGAGGACATCGTGTTCCTGGCTCGAACGTTCTTGCGTCGTCTGCTGGGCCGATTGCCCGACGATTCGCTTTCGGATTACCTGTCGCCTCAGGCCGTGGAGCAAATCAGGTCACACGCATGGCCGGGAAACATTCGAGAATTGTTCAACCACGTCCAACGCATGGTGACCCTGTCGCAGCCCGACCTGCGCCCCATGAACGCCAACCTGGGAGACGCACGGCCGGAAACTGGACGATCGGAAGACGGACCGCAGGGAGCAGGCCTGCCGTCGACGTCCGGACGTGGCAAGGTTCCCACCTTGTCTGGCTCTGCGCCAGCACCCACGCTCGACGCAAGGGTGGCGTCCACGCCAAGGGGTACATCCAGGCCACAAGTGGGGGACGGACCAGGCGTTGGCTCGACGCCCGAATCGGATGCTGCCACGGACGATCAGGTGCCAGCAGACCTGCTCGGGCAGCCCTTCAAACCTGCCAAGGAAGAATGGACATCCAGGTTCGAGCGAAGGTATCTGGAGCATCTGGTCGAAAAAACGCACGGCAATATCTCTGCCGCCGCTCGCATGGCTCAGGTGGACCGGGCGTATCTCTATAAACTCCTGCGCCGGTATGACCTGCTCGATACCAACGGATGAGTCGACTGAAAGTTGCCCAAAACACGAATGATTTTCATAAGCTCAACAAAATGTGACATCCAGACTTTGTCTTGGGAAATGACAATAACCACGATAACGCGTTGACCCCCTCCGAAGGTGATGCTAGATTCGAATCAAGGCAGGACGATCACAGCCCATAACTTTGGCCCTCTGACAACGGAGTAGAAACCGTGGCGGACCAGACGAGCAGACGGATACAGCAACGCTATGACGTACGAATCTCCGTGGACTTCGTGTATGACGGAAAAGAGTATCAGGCTCAAAGCCGAAACATGTCGGTCGGCGGTGTATTCATCGAAACAGCGGCGCCTCTGCCATATGGAAGCACTGTCCAGGTCAGCTTTCGCGTCCCGGCCATCAAGGAACCCATCGAAATCGAATCTCAAGTACGATGGGTCGAAAAGGATGGCGGGATCACCCAGGGCGTGGGTCTTCAGTTTCAGGGACTGCGAGCCAAGCACGTTTGGGCACTCAACAAATTTTTTGCCGGCAAGTCCCACGCAGCCTGACGTTTCAGGACATTGCAGGAATCTCCTTTAAAATCATAACAGTAGGAACAAGATGGGCTTTGTGAGTCTCCCGGAACCCACGGCGTCCGTGTCGCCTTGTTCAAAATCTACACAAAATGACAACCAAAACAAATCCGAAGACGGACGTGGGGTTCCCTTGGACCGCCCAACTCCGGCCCCACTGCCCTGTTTGTTGTTCAATGTTTAAACATTGAACAAATCAGCCCACAACAACGCGCCAACGAACAACAGTGAAATACTCATCATTTCCAAACGTTAGCGAACAATCTCAATAAGGCATGATTATTGCTGTTTGTTTGATGGCGAACAGAAAATACCGCGAAACACGAACAGAAAAGGAGCTTCGCCATGAGACATTCCCATTATTGGCTTTTCGCCGCCGCCTTGCTCTTGGCTGCCTGCCAGGACACGACGGATCCAACGGAGACCAAAGGTCTGAAGGGGACACACACAGCATCGCCATCGAACCAGGCCAAACCGGCGACCGGGACCAAGCCGCAGCAGCAGGAGCCAAACACGGAACCGGTCAGCCAGCCTACCGGGGCGCCTGGTTCACAGAGCCCGTCTTCGGGCTCACCTCAGCCCTGAGGCCATCGCCATAATTTTCCTTTCTGCCTATCGTCAACATCGTGCGCTACCGCCTCCCTCGTTTCGAGTCGCAGCCAGGCTGGCGCCCCTGGCAGCCGTTGCTGCATGGTCCGCCGCAGCGATCGCGGCCCCGCCCACCTCGCGAGTTCCCGTCATCGACGGAACGCCGGACCGATCACACGAGGCGGTGGGCGCCCTGGTGGCCCGACGGACCCGATGCGTGGAGACCGAACTCCAACTTCTCTGCACCGCGACCCTCGTGGCGCCCAGGGTGATGCTCACAGCAGCCCACTGTCTCGACATGCTGGGCCCCAAGGGCGGATACGAAGTCCTGTTCGCGCCTTCGGTGGATGGATCCGACGCCCAGGCCTCCTGGTCCGTCGTGATGGAGACGAAGATCCATCCAGACTACGACCCGAATGCCCACGCCTGGGACCTGGCCCTGCTCCTGCTCGCAAGCCCCTCCTCGATAACGCCGGCTCATCTGACCACTGAAACCATGGATGCTTCTGACGTGAGCGACACGGTCACCGTGGTGGGATTCGGACAACGGACTCAGGACGCCACGTCGGTCGGCATGAGACAACGCGGAACCATGCAGATTTCAGACGTGACCGATGCCTCGTTTGTAACCGTGCCGGCCCCGTCTATGAGCTGTAAGGGAGACAGCGGCGGCCCCATCTTTCGATCCGGCACCAACGCAGAGGAACTCATCGGGGTCACGGCATCCGGCGACCAAGGCTGCACCCAATATGCGGTCAACGTCCGGGTGGACGCAGCACGGACCAACTTCATCGACCCGTTTCTCGCCATGGCCGACCAGGCGCCTTCGGGCTGGCCCGACGACGCCCTGGACCCGGGACAGCTTTGCAGCAGCACATGCACCGACGACACCAACTGCCCGGCCGCGCTGCGTTGTTTGCCCCAACTCGACCAACCGAATCACTGCGTCCTCGTGGGTCTGGAACCAGGAAACTTCATGAATCCCTGCGCAAAAGACATGGACTGCGGCCCGGGAGGTACCTGCGCCAGACTGAAGCCGACCGGCCAAGACGCCTGCCGATGCCTCGCCCCGTGCCATGGAATTCCCGCGCCTGACGCAGGCCTCGCAGATGGGGCATTCAGCGATGCGAGCCGTGACGGAGGCGCGAAGGACGGCGCGGATCCTGACCTCATGCCCGGCCCGGACAGAGGCTGTGGATGCCGAACACGGTCGCAGGTTCCTTCCCACGGATCGAGCGTCCCCATCATCTTGATCGTCTTGACCCTATTTTCCATTCTGCGCAGCCGCCGAAAGACGCCACGCTCCTAAAAAACAGATGCGCTACGACAGGAGGGAACCGTGGGCCTGCGACGCCTGTTCCACCATCTCTTGGATAATATCGGCCACGGGCTTCACGTCGTGGATCAGGCCCACACCCTGAGAACAGGAGACCGTGCCGACCTCCAGGTCCCCCGTCTCGTACATGGTCCGGGCCGCCTTGCCTGAAACGAGGGGATAGATTTCCTCGATTCCACCGCCTTGCGCCTCGATCTCGGCGGTCTTCTTTGCCGGGCCGTTCATCCAAATTCGGTGGGCAAACCCGACGGACCGCATGACCACGTCCGTGTCCAACTCCGACGCAGCCACGAGCGCCTTCTTCAAATCCGGATGAATGGGACATTCTTGGGACAGGAGCAGGCGTGTCCCCACGATAACGCCCGAGGCGCCAAGCGACAGCACCGCCAACATGGTCCTGCCGTCCACCACGCCGCCGCCGCCCACCACGGGAACGTCCACGGCATCCACGGTAGAGGGCACCAGGACCAACGTGGTTACGTTCAGGTTGCCTGTGGCCCCACCGTTTTCATAGCCCACCACGGTTACGGCGTCCGCGCCCATGGCGGCTGCCTTCTTCGCGTACCGCACGCCCACACACTTGTGGAGCCAGACGAAACCGTACTCCTTGGCCTTGGACACCAAATCCTCGGGCGGGGCGAATCCCGACGTCTCCATGATGGTCACGCCCTGTTCAGCCATGATTTCGAGGTACTTGAAGTTGTCGAGCTTGTCCATCATGGGAAACAGGTTGATGTTGACCGCAAAAGGCTGATCCGTAGCGTCCTTGACCGCCTTGAGGTCGCTGCGGAATGTCTCGTAGTCTCGATAGATGGCCGATGCGATCACGCCGAGCGCACCCGCCTTGCTCACTGCCGCTACGAAGGGAGCACGGGACAGATCCATCATCGTCCCTCCGATGATCGGATAACGGGTCCCGAGTAGTTCCGTCAACTTGGTCTCAAACATCCGGTTTCCTCCTTGTCACAGGCCTTGTCAGCCGTCGTGTCGCACCTCTCGTCGCGCACATATTATCACACCCCATCGCAGGCCACGCACCAAGCCTCGTGGCGGGCCACCCTAGAAGCGCATGATCTCTTTTTTCATCTTGGCGAGCACTTCGCGACGTCGTGACGCCAAATTGTGTTTCTCTTTTGGATCGGCCATCAGGTCGTACAACTCGAACAGGTTGTCGGTGATCCGATAGATGAGCTTCCATTTGCCCTGAATCATCATCACTATCCGCTCCTTCCACTGGGGATAGGGAAGGGCCTCGGCCCGAATGATCCGAGGCGGCAGCTTCTTGCCAAAGAAGTACGGGACCAGGCTCGACCCCATAAAGGACTTGGGAATCGGCTTGCGGATCATGTCCACCATGGTCGATGCCACGTCCAAAAGCATGACCCGGTCTTCGACCACCCTGGGCTTGATGCCGGGAACCCGCATGATGAGCGGCACGTGCAACAACTCGTTGTACAGGGTCTGGCCGTGAAAGAACATGCGCTTGCCCTTCATCCGATGAGTGCCAAAGGCTTCGCCGTGGTCCGCATGCACGATGACGGCCGTGTTCTTGCTCATGCCGAGTCGGTCCAATTCGGCCAGCAGGCGTCCCACGTACGTGTCAGCAAACTTGATCTCGTAGTCGTACTTCTGCATCAGGCCCGGAATCCCATGCAGCGTAATCGGAAATTCGGGATGGGTCATGTACCGGCTGTGTGGGTCTGGATAATGCACCCACAACACGAAGGGCTTGCCCGCTGCCTTGAGTTCCTTGAGCCTGGCAATGGCCCGAGCCGTAACGTCCGGCGCCGCAATATCCGTGTTCGTCGCCTTGATGGTCAGATCGGGTCGGTTGACCCAATCACCAGGCGCAAACCCCTGCTGAAGGTTTCGCTTGGGACTAAAATAAAAATGCCGTAACACCGCCACGTTCCGGTAGCCCGCTTGAGCCATCGCTTCGAAAATCATCAGGTTCGAATCGGACAGGGGCGAATAGGACGACCCGGGGCGCTTCCAAGCAACCTTCGACGGATAGCGCGACGTCAAAAACGAACTGAATGAATGGGGCGTGCGGTTGCCCTGGGAAAACGCGTGGCGGAAGAACACGGACTGTGAGACCAGCTTGTCGAGATTCGGGGTGATGGCCCGACGATACTTTTCGATACCCAAGCGGTCCTCGCGCAAGGTGTCCACCCAAATCACCACGAAGTTGCCCTTGAACTTGAACGTCTTGAGTGGATCGGCGGCAGCCAGCCTGGCCCGATTGATGCGAACCAGCACCCTGGGAGGCTTCGCATCACCAGCCAGACAGTCCTGGTCGATCCCGTCACCAGGAACGTCCTTGGCCCCGGGGTGGATCTTCGAATCGTGATCATTGCAATCGCCGCCGCCAAAACTGCTGGCAAACCCGTCACCGTCCGAATCGGTCATCTTGCGCCCGATCTTCAGGAAAGGGCCGCCCATCCACGAACGATCCTGGAGGACCTTCGTGGCCACCTGACGTTTGTTCAAAGCTGAGCCAGCCCAGGGCCAGCAGACAACCGCCACAACGAAAGCAGCCGCTACGACGGTCCACCCCTTCCAGGTCAGACGCCGGGCGAGGCGAACCGCCGGCCCGGTTGCCGCAGCCACCACGGCCAGCAAAATGAGCCCGACCACGTATGGCCCAAGATTGAGCACCCTCCAATCCGCGCGGGTGATCACCACGACGATGGCCGCCACGGAAAGTCCTACCTCCAACGCCAGCACGATCCAGGTCCTGCGATTCATCGGGAGCAGGCCGACGATCCAGTTCGAAAACGCCCAAAGAGGAAAGAACGCCGCCAGAGCCATCACGGCGCCGGCTGCGGAAACGCCCCCGATAAACAGGGCACCAAGATACGGATTAACGAATCTGGAGCTGACCTTGTAATGGACCATGAACACGACTGCGGCGAGCAGGCCGAAACTGGCGGCCGCGGCCAGCAACCATCCTGCCAGTCGGACATCGAACGCCCGATCCTTGGCCACCTTGCTCGTCAGGTCCTCCATGCCTTTGCCGAGGGTCGCCTTCATTCCCGCCGCCACGAGGCCCACCCCGAGACCGACGGCGAGCCCGACGGTCAGGTACATCGCCGTCAGTGACACCACCACGAGCAACCCACCATGAGGCAGGATCCGCGCCAGATCGATTCCGTCCAACAGGAACGCCGTCGCCAGGCCCACGAGCATCGACGCCAGGATGGCATCGAACCAATTCTTGCGTGAATCGTTCATATCACCTCCACAGGAAAAGCCGATAGAAGACCACTTTCCATCGGCATCCTGGCAGAGTAGTCATCAAATGGCGCACGTCAAGCCACAGAGCCACAGAGCACCGCCAAGACTTGTCGGGAAAGCCTGTCACCGGGGAACCTATCGGGAAGAACCTTCTGAGCGTTGCTCAGATTCTGCCAGGAGCATCACATGGCACTGAGGCCTTTGGAGGTCAAATTGTTACACTCCTCTTCATCTGGCTGTGGGCGCAGCGTGGTTCAGACGCCGCCGTCACTGGCCGGGTGGCCCACCCGCCTTCTGTGGACCCCGACCGTTGTCGATTTTGCTTCCGTTACTTGGCTCTCCAAACGATCCGTCCCGATGCCGGATCCACGGCGATGAGCTGGTGTGACCAGATGATGGCGTACGGTCCGTTGGAGACGATGGCGCAGCCGAACGTGGAGATGCTCGAGTTGTCGAGATCGTTGTGGTAGCGCCTCTCGCCGGAGGCCAGATCGAGACCGACGAGGTAGGCTTTCTTGTGACGTGGATGCAGGGCTCCGACGATCATGACGGTACGATGGGTGAGCAGGGCGGGGATACCAAAATTGGTGGCGGTGATGTCGAGTTCCCTTTTCCACAGGGTTTTCTTCCCCTGCCGGGCCGACACTGTGAGGACGGGCGATCCTGCCCTACGGGCGTCGATCCGGTACTTCGTCTTACCGTCTACGAAAATACGCTTCTTCACAAAGGTCGGCATGCCGGGCGACTTGGTCAGTGATTTGAGTGGACCGGCCTTGCATTGTGTGGGCTTGGCGTCGGGCAGGCTCAGGCCAAGGACAGAGCGATCTGCGGTCCGGATGGCGGCACAGCCGTCGTTGGCCGCCACGTTGGTCACCCGGTCACGCAGCGTCACTCTCGGCCCAATTTTCATGGTCTTGGCAGAGACGATCCTCAGCCTGAGGTCCTTGCCCACGACCCCCATGTGAAGCGGCCCCAGGCAGATGGACTTGGCCCGTTGTACTCCCTTCATGCGACGGGTCTTGCCGAGGAGCTTTCCGGTCTTGCCGTCCAGGAAGTGCACCTCGTATTCCTCCTTGGCGTAGCGGGCGAGCATGCCCACGTCCAACACGTCGTCGTGGTTCACACGGAGCAGGCATGCGGGCTCGACGAGCGACCAGGAAAGGTGCGCACGCTGCTGCATCGTGGAGGAGGTGGCCTTCTGGATCGCCTCGGCTGCACGTCGATGCGCACGCTGCTGCATCGTGTAGATGAAGAAGCCCATGCCTATGGCTAGGAGAATCGAGAAGAGCGTGCCCACCAGCATGGTCTTGGAAGAGGATGCCGCGGTCACCGTGGAGGGAGGCGTGACCAGTGGGGTGTTGGGGGGGGTGGACTGCGGCCTCACTGCTGATGGCACCTGGTTGGACGCCTCGGGCAGGATGCTGGTCTGGTTGCCGCAGTATTCGCATCGGACATATCCGTTGACGGCATTTTCCGATCTGAGGGGAGCGCCGCATTGGCTGCATTGCAGGACTCTTGCCATGATCCCGTCTTTCGAGGTTCGAAGATGCCCCCGGACGAGGTCTCCAGGAGAACCGTTGCCGTTGGATCGAATCCACCTTGGCCACGATATAGCCGAAGGATGATTTCTGTCAAACCTGGCCACATGGCCGGTGATGTATCAATTTTTGTGTCGGGGCTCCGGATAGAACTGGATCGAGATGGAGGGGATTCGGTTGATCGCATACACATGAAGGAGAAAAATCGCGAATACGGCACTCTCAAGTTCGATCACTTGCTCGTTTTTTTAGGAATCAGATTCACGTTATGATCATGCGGTCGATCCGTGGTGCTCGGCCGCCCAGGTTCGCTTACACGTGGAAGGACGACAAGACGCTCCAGGTGGACTACACGTCCAATCGCGGTCTGGTGGATTTTGCCGTTGGTTTGGCCAGAGGGGTGGGGCGATATTTTGGTGAAGATTTGGTGGTGAGCAAGCTTTCCGATTCCGGGTTCCAGGTGATCTTTTCGTCCCCGCAACGATGACGGATACGCTGTGCGTCCGCGACCTCGGACGCACAGCATGCAGCGGCCTACAATCCGACGGTATGAGAGGGTGTGCTGTCCTTGGAATCGACAGGAGCGGCGCAGTCAGGGTCCTGGGCGTCGATGAGGCAGTCTTCGTCGGATAGAGGCCTGCGTTGCAGGTGCAACGACCATGGTCGTCCGAACTGCATGGGCTGAGGTCCAACTTCGTGCAGAGCCCATGCTGGCACAGGGCTCCACACCACGGAACGTCATACTGCTTCTGGTCCTGACGACTCCAATGCACCAGGTCGGTGACCTGACAGGTCGGCAGACAGGGGGAACAGGACGTGCCGGACGTGCCCTGCGAACAGCCTGCAAGCGGCTGGGCCATGCATGGCTCAATGGAGTCTCGCACCTTGGCACCGATCCCGGCAAGCGCCGAAGAAAAGTCTTCGGCGCAGATGCTCGTCATGGCCCGACGGTGCGATCGGTGACATCGCAACGGATGCCGAAATCGCAGCAGCGATAGTTGCTGCGACAACCAAGGGTGTCATCGCACGTGCCGCCCGATGGGTCACCGCGGAACAGCGTGTTCGGATCCTGTGCGGAACAGTCGTCCTCGTCGGTGATGAAGATCACCGCGAGCAAAGATCCATCTCTGACGAAGCCGCGATTCTCAGGCGTTTCATTCTCGTCGAGCGCCTTGGTGACCGCCTCGAGTTGCTGCTCGAATCCGCATCCATTGCTCCCCACCTTGGCCAGACATTGAAATGCATCCTGTAGCGTACCCTCGTAATTTCGGCACCTAGGACAGCCACTCGAATCATGGCTCAAAACGAGATGCTCGCCGGCCTGCGCCACCGAATCGCAGTCGGCCTGAGTACAGGAATCCGAGGCACATTGCCCATCTTGCCCTCTGTCCGCCTTGCAGTTCGCTGGCTCCACGTCCACGAGGTATCGCTGTCCCGGGCCGATGCATTGCTCGCCTTCCGCATGGGCCGCTCAATGCAGGCCCACAACCCAAGCAGCAACGCAACTCCAGTCACCATCTTCGCCACTGATTTCGCCTGCATCTCAATCCTCACCATGGGACACATCCTCGTGAATGGAAACAGCCCTATGCCCAATCAGTCCTCGATCCGACGGGCCTCGTCCAAAGGACGCTTTGACCGTTCGTCTCCTTTTGTGGATCTCACGCGCGAAACAGGACGGAACTTTTTTGGCATGGCCGGGACCTACGACTATGATGGAAGCACGCGGACACGATCGAGTCGCATAAACGTGGTCGGTTTCCATGAAGCCAATGGGACCATGTGGACAGGCGGGTCCACATGACGGAGTGTGCATGGCGTGCTGGAATTCCATTATCCTGATGGCCCTGACGGTGGCGGCCGGGGCCGGCCGACCCGCTCCAATCCAGGATGATTGGAGTCAACGACTCTGTCCGTCAGACTCGGCCCAAGGTGGCACCCCACTCGACCCGTTCAGCAGACTGACCATGGGGCCCCACTCGGACCTGGTCGAACGCCCTGGCCATTTTTGCGGTCTGGACGATGAAGGCATTCTGCGCCGGCTGCGCCATGGTCGCATCCGGTCCATGCGGTTCAACAAGGGCGGACTTTCCATTTCCTTCCGCATGGGTCTCCAAGGCACCAGAGCCCTGTTCAAGCCGACCCAGGTGGAACAGCACAGCATCCCGAGAAAAGAAATCGTGGCCTATCGCCTCAACCGACTCCTCGGACTGAGCCGGGTCCCTCCGGCCACCGCCCGGCCCGTTTCTATGACCACCTATTACCGAAACACGGACGACGGCGCCGCTCTACGTCACAAAATGCTCGCCGGCCTCCGTCTCTACGACTGGTCCATGCACGGCACCCTGTCCTGGTGGATCCCTCGCATCAAGTTCCTACAGATCCACCAGCCATCCTTGTACAGCCGATGGTCCAGGTGGCTCCTTGCAGGGCGGCGGATTCCACCGGCCGGATACGAGCGGGCCGGCCAGATCAGCCGCATGATCACCTTCGATTTCTTGATGAACAATCAGGACCGGTTCAGCGGATCGAACGTGGTGGCAACGCCCGACGGACGCCACGTCTACTTCATGGACAACGCCCTGTCTCTGTTTCCCAACCCGACTGGGCGCTTTCGATCCCGAACCATTTTCCTGTCGATCCAACGCTTCTCCATTTCCCTGGTCCAGGCAATTGGGCATCTGACGAAACAGGGTCTCACTAAGGCCCTCGCCAAAGAACCGAACGGCTGTTGGACCTTTCTGATCTCACCTCGTGAGCTGGACGCCCTCTTCCATCGGCGTGCCCTGATCATGAATCGCGTGGCGGAACTCATCATCCGATACGGCTGGGACCAGGTCATGGTCTTCCCGTAGCAGCGATCCGGACAGACCACAACGACACAGCCATTCCCTGACGAACATCTGGGCAGACCACCGCATCATGATCGTTCCCGGCGAACAGTCAGGCAATGCCGCGCTCCCATCCCCTTCACAGACGCATCAGTTGAAATCGACCACCTTCCAGACACCGTCCTCACGTATGAGTTCCACGAAATAGGACGGACCGTAGTAGAAACGGACTCTGTTCCCGTTGACCTGCACAGGCTGGGACAGGGCCGCTTTGAGTTTGATGAGCCTGGATCCCATCGCATCGAGCAACGCCCGCCGCCGCCCACGAGACAGCAGCCTCACAAACGCGGCGAAATCCTGACTTTGAATGGCATGGACGAGCGACAGCAGCGTCCCCTTGGGCCCAACTCCCGCAAACTGCACACCAGCCCCAGACTCGACGCCCCAGCAACCCTTGGACCAGGTCAGAATCACCTTCTGCCCCGCCTTGGACTCGCCCATGGCTCGTGCCTGAATGGCCGCATGCTCCTTCTTGCCCTTCTTGTGTTTCTCAACCTTGCCCATATCCGCCAAGAGCTTCCGCAGTCGGATGGCGTCCAGTTTCAACTCGGGATAATATGCCTTCCAATGACGCACAAACGATCGTTCATTGACCCGCTTGCGGTACTTCGTGTCCATCAACTGGTAGGCATCGTGTGGTCGGTTCTGTTCCACCGCTTGGACGTAGGCCTTGAGCACAGTCGTGCCAGGCATAGGCGCCACCTTGGCCACGCAGGCCGCCATCATCCCTGCTGCGATGAAGAGACCGGCCTCCAAAAACAGTCTGTCCACCGCTGCGTTTCTTCGATCATATGGAAACATACCTACCGCCTTGCTCTTCGACCTGTTCATGGATCCATCGGCCTACGGTCACAGAGCGCATCATATGGAACCTTGTGGTCCCAGGTCAAGAGCACAATGAGAGGATGAAAGGAACAGACGCCAATCCATCATCCTTGCCTGGAGCGTCCATCGTGCTACAAACCATCGGCAACCCCAATAGACGGAGGTCTCCATGGCCGACCATGCCTTTCGATTGAACCGAATCCTCATACCCACCGATCTGTCGGAGGACGCTCACGCCGCCTTGCGCTATGCGTCTTCCCTGGCCAAACTATCAGGGGCACAACTCCATGTTCTTCACGTCATGACGGTCCATGCGTATGACCCGACCATGGCACGAACCACCTTGGACGGACTCCAGGGCATGATCCAGGCAATGGAAGTCCACATGACCGAAGAAATGGAGAAACGAGCCAAAGCAAACGTGGACGAGGCGGTCCACGTTGAGACTGCTTTGGTTCGTTCCATGTCGCCCTACGACGCCATTCTGCAATATGCCTCTGACAACGACGTGGACATGATCGTCATGGGAACCAGGGGCAAAACCGGCCTGAACTACGTGTTGCTGGGAAGCGTGGCGGAGAAGGTCGTCGAATATTCGACCCGCCCGGTCCTGGTAGTGAACCAGCACGAACGCAACTTCGTGGATCCGGACGGCACCATTCATCTCGACCGAATTTTCTGCCCAACTGATTTTTCCGACGCCTCCAAAACCGCGTCCGACTTGGCGGCCAAGATGGCTCATGCTGCCCATGCAGACCTGGTCCTCGCCCACGTGGTGCCTGAACGCATGCAGCAACCCGTCCTGGTCGACGACCAGGGCATCGATAGCACAGACAAGGCGACG
Organism: Deltaproteobacteria bacterium; assembly: GCA_021162935.1. Taxonomy (GTDB): domain Bacteria; phylum Myxococcota_A; class Polyangia; order HGW-17; family SLPX01; genus JAGGXR01. The sequence continues at coordinate 9,780 of JAGGXR010000093.1, read as the reverse complement.
ACGCAGGCTCATGCTCGTCTCGTCGAAGAGGAGCGACGCCTGTTTCCGACCGCCGAAAAACCTGCCAAAATAGTGATCGGACGCGGCCCCGTTCCCGAAACCCTGGCCCATCTCGCCAGGCAGGACACCGTGGACCTCATCGTCATGTCGTCCCAGGGCGAAACGAATCTGATGGACCGCCTCATCGGTTCCGTGGCCGGCCATCTGCTCCGCCTGTCGCCCTGCCCGGTCCTGGTGGTCAAATCACCAATCGCACGCCCATCTTGATGGTCTTCTCCGATTGGGCCCGCCTCGCACAGTCTGGCGTCTCAACGCATCCGATCCTCTCTCGTCGTTCGCCACCTTATTTTTGACTGGTTCGCCACCTTATTTTTGACTGGAAAATGCCATTTCACTTAGTATATTGCCGTGTCATGCACAATGTGGAATCAGTCGAAAACATCCTCACCGACCAGGTGCAAAAGGTCTCCCGTTCCTTTGCCTTCGTGATCGATCAACTTCCCGAGCCCCTTCGACGCGAGGTTCAGGTCGCCTACCTTCTCTTCCGACTCGGAGACAACATCGAAGACACGGCAAGCCTCTCGCCAGACGAAAAGTCACACCTCCTGTCTGCATTGCTCCAGGCATTCGCCGCGGGTCAGCCCTTTTCCGCCGAGCTTCAGGCCCGACAATCCGACCTTTGGACCGACCTGACCGAAGGGGAACACGAGCTGATGCGCCTGTGCGATCCGATCATCACCGCATTCTCCGAACTGGATCCATCCGCCAAGGCCTCGCTCCTCGAACAGGCCGACATCATGTTCAAGGGCATGGCGGAAATCCAGCGCGACCATCGCAAGGACGGATTCGTCACCCTGCCGGACCAGGGTGCGCTCGACCGTTATTGCTACTACGTGGCTGGCACCGTAGGCGACTTCCTCACGGACCGATTCCTGACCACCATGCCGAACCTGCCGGTCCACCGCCGCGCCCAGATGCTCGGGGCCGGTCGCGCCCTGGCCCTGGTCCTCCAGGTCACGAACATCCTTCGGGACATCCGGGACGACCACGAACACGGACACATCTTCTATCCGCGGGCCCTGTTCTCCGACTTTTCGGCCCCAGACCTCCTCAACGAAAACCGTCGGATCCAAGTGCTTGAAGCGGGACGAAAAATGGCCACATGGCTCCTACCTTCAGTGCGGCTCGCCTCGGCCTTCATCCTGGGAATCCCACGACATCAGGCCGCCTTGCGCCTTTTCGCGATCATCCCCTATGCCATGGCCATACAGACGCTGACCATGTCCGTGCTCAACCCGGCGCTCTTCGAGCCGAGGCCGGTCAAAATGACGCGGAGCCAAACCAAGCAGACCGTGGCCATCGCCAAAATGGCCTGCCGCTCCGACCTGGGCCTGCGGCTCTGGTTCGAGCACCTCATCCATGAGCTCGAACGCAAAATCGAATCCCCTGCTTCCATAAACGGAAGACCGGATGCCCCCCGATCCGGAGTCATTCACCGCCCGACCCTACAGCCGGACCCACATCACGACTGACGACGTCGACCCAGGGTGACACGTAACTCTTTGATGGCACGATCGGTCACCCGAGTCACTTCGATGTCGGCTTGACCCACCTGGACCCGGTCGCCCACGCGAGGCATCCGTTTGATCCGATCGAGCACGAGACCGGCCATGGTTTCGTACTCCTCGTCCTCAGGCAGGGTCAGCCCCAGGCGCTTGTTGACGTGCTCAACAGGCACCCGACCCTCCAGGCGTATGACCCCCGTATGTTCCTGGCGAAACGCGAACCAGTCCGTGTCGTACTCGTCCTCGATCTCGCCCACGATCTCCTCGATGGCGTCTTCCACGGTCACCACACCTTCGGCCCCGCCGTATTCGTTGACCACCACGGCCATCTCCTGGCCCACACGCTGGAGCTGACTCACGAGGTCAAGCACGAGTTGGGTCTCTGGCACAAAGGTCGGCTGCTGCATGAGATCGCGAATGGTCTCCTTGGATGGATCCACGTCGATGAGATCGAAGGCGTGTACGAGGCCGATGATGTTGTCGATCCGATCGGAATAGATGGGAATCCGCGTGTGCTTCTTGACACGGGCGAGGTGCACGAGTTCCATGACCGAACGCTCCACGTCCAGCGAACAGACCTCACTGAGAGGAATCATCACCTGCTCCACCATCCGGTCCTCGACCGCCAGAACGTTCGAGATCATCTCGGCCTCGCCCGCAGTGATCTCGCCTTCCCGCTGGTCGCCCACCGTCTCGATGATGTTCTGCAACTCTTCTCTGGTCACCAGTGGCCTGTCCCCCTTGACGCCGAGCAGCCGAGTCACGACGCTCGTAAAGCCTGTGACCACCAACAACATGGGCGCAAAGAGCCACCGGAACACGACGAGCGGATAGACGACCTTGGTGGCCAAAACATCCGCGTGCTGCTGAAACAACGACTTGGGAATGACCTCACCCAAAAGAAGCAGGGTTGGAGACATGATGGCCAAGGAATCGATCTCGGCCATGTCCGGATGCGTCATGAGCAGGTGGAGGGTCACCGTGACTGTCGCGATGACCACCGATAGATTCGTCCCCACGAGGGTCGTGGACAGAAGCGTCTTGGCATCTGCCAGCAACCTCAACGCCAAGGCAGCACCTCGATCCCCCCTGAGCGCCTTGTCCTTGAGAACCCGTCGATCAGCGGAAACAACGGCGATTTCCGAACCGGAAAAGAACGCCTCGAACAGAACACAGACGACGACCACCAGGACCACGAAGCTCATGGGCGCCCTCCCTCGTCGTGGTCGCGCCCTGTCTGCTCCTCCGCGCCATTGGCCTGGACTTCATCCCGGATTGCTTTGCCATCCTGTCGACTTGCACGGGCATCCTCGCGGCCGACCGATGGAGGCCCATCTCGCGAAGATTGGGCCTCGTCATCTCCCAACTCGCCGAAAAGTTCCTCGAGCAGGTCCTGCATGGTCACCAGTCCCACCATGGTCCCATACTCGTCCACCACGATCCCAATGTGGATGCGCCGCTCGCGAAACTCTCGAAACAGTCGGGAGCACTTGGTGGATCGAGGCACGAAGAACGGCTTTCGCAGCAGATCCTCCAGGCTCTTCCCCGTCAGTTCCAGGACGTGACCGAACCCGACGAGGTCCTTCGCGTAGAGCACCCCAATCACCTGCCTGCGCCGTCCCTTGTAGATGGGGACGCGGGAAAAATGGTGGTCAATCACCTGCGAGACGATCCGCTCCAAGGGCAAGCTATAGGAAAGGGCGAACACCTTGGCGACAGGCGTCATGACGTCGGCCACCCGACGATCTCCGAACTCGAACACGCTGTGGATCAGGTCTCGCTCCTCATCGTCCAGCTCGCCACGACGGGATCCTTGGTCCACCAAGGAAATGAATTCCTCCTCGCTCAACGGACGTTCCCGTTCGGGTGGCCGTCCGCCCAGCAGGTTAATGACCCCGTCCGCAAAGCTTCGGACCATCCAACGAAGCGGAGTGATCCCAGCCGAGAACACCCGAAGCGGCCGGGCCACCGCCCGCGACCAGGCTTCCGGAATCTTGATCGCAATGGTTTTCGGAGTCACCTCGCCGAGCAGAAGCACGACGGTCACGACGATGGCCATGGACACCAGGGCCTGATAAAGCTGGGACCGTCCGTCGTAAAAGTCATGGACCAACGCCGCAATGACAGTCGAAATCGAAATATTGACCAGTTCGTTCCCCACCAAAAGGGTCGCAATGAGACGACGCGGTTGGCTGAGCAGCCAACGCAACGCGCGGTCGGTCCCAGACACCCCCACACCGATGCGACGCTTCTGCACCAGGCCCAAAGAAAAGAGCGCGGTCTCCGACCCTGAAAAGAAGCCGGACAGACCCAGCAGAACCAGAATAAGGATCAGGCGTGGGATGTGATCGGCCATCATGAGATGTATCATACCCATTTCCCGTCCCAGGGAAAGGTCGCTTGCGAAACATCACCGCCTGGGACAAACTGCCTGGACATGGACCGAACAGACAGGAAAAGGCCAGCCATGGATGAACGCATACGAGACGCAACGGACCCGACGCAAGGCATCGTGCCCCACGAACAAGCCGGAGAAGGCAGCAGACAGGACGTGATTCGTGTCCTGTCGCCGGACCTGGCCAGTCAAATCGCTGCCGGCGAGGTGGTCGAACGGCCGGCATCAGTGGTCAAGGAACTGTGCGAAAACAGTCTGGACGCCGGGGCCAGTCGGATCTCGGTTGCCATCAAGGACGGCGGCACGACGAGTATTCGGGTCACCGATGACGGCCGAGGCATGACCAGGGACAACGCAGTGCTCGCCATCGAGCCCCACGCCACGAGCAAAATTCGCAGCATCGAAGACCTCGAAGCGATACGGACCATGGGATTTCGCGGCGAGGCCCTGGCCTCCATCGCCTCGGTGAGTCGCCTCAAACTCAAGACAAAACCGGCCCACGAAGAGGTGGGTACTTTGGTGGTGGTTCAAGGGGACGGGCCGCCCACGATTTCGCAGGTGGGCTGCGCCCCTGGGACCACAATCGAAGTGTCGGATCTGTTTTTCAATGTTCCGGCCCGACGAAAGTTTCTCAAGAAGCCTTCCACCGAAGCGGCTCATGTCCAGGAAACGCTCGTGCGATTGGGCCTCGTGCGCCCCAATCTGCACATCGTGCTCGATGTGGACGGCAGACGGGCCCTGGATCTACCTGGTCACGTGGACCTCCGCACAAGGGTCGAGTCGGCTCTGACTCGCCGCGCCAAGGCCGGGCTCCACCATGCAGCCATCACCTTGGGTCAGACCACGGTCCAAGCGTTCCTGGCCGGACCCGACGATTCGGTTGGAACGGCCAGATGGTGCTACCAGTTCGTCAACGGCAGATCGGTGCGGGACAAAATCCTGCTCAGGTCACTGACCGGTGGTTTTGGAGCCGTGCTCCCCAAGGGCAGATACCCAGTGGCGGTCCTGCTCGTTGATGTGCCGGCGGAGGCGGTGGACGTCAACGTACACCCACAAAAAACCGAGGTTCGATTTCGAGACGAACGCCAGGTGGCCGCCGCGGTCCGTCGTCTCGTCTCGGACGAGGTGGCACGCGCACCCTGGAGCCAACCGGCTCGGTCCTATCGGCTCCACGATGAAGGCTCCCACATGGCACCGGATGGGCCGGATGGACCTGCTGCAACGGACAGTGGCCGGGCGGCCGAATCTTCGGCAGCATATCGCACCAACACAGACGCCCAGCCCGGACGGGACGAGTGGGCAGACGGATCACGATCCCGGAACCGTGGCGCATGGACCGACGCCTCGTCGGGCGTCGGTCGCCCTGACGCTGGAACGCGTTCCCATCCATCGACGTCTGGCACCGTCCCGTCCCCATGGTTCCTGGCGCCGGACAGACCGGTCAACCAAGGTGTCTTCGATGGCCCAAAGGGCGAAACCAACCGGCGCCCAGACGGCCCACGGCCTCCAAACGACCAGCCAACAGCACAAGACTCACAGACGGATCGATCCGTTCGTCAACCTGGCCTGTGGGAGGACCGAGGGCTGCGCAGTCTTCGCTTCGTGGGCCAGGTCCTGGGCACCTTTTTGGTGCTCGAAGGAGACGGAGAGCTGGTCCTATTGGACCAGCACGCAGCGCACGAACGAGTGAACTACAACCGCATCATGGCGCAACTTGGCGCGCAAGCCATCCCGAGCCAGCGGCTGCTCGTTCCGCAGACCCTCTCGCTGACTGCACGTGAGGCGGCGACCGCGATGGCGCATGGCCAGGATCTTGCTCGGTTCGGCTTCGAGCTGAACCCGTTCGGTGGAGACACGTTCGTGCTCAAGGCGGTTCCCCTGTTGGTGGCCGAAGGACAATCCGACCCGGAGGCCGTGGTGCGTGAACTCCTCGATCAAATCCAGGACCCATCGGTGCAGGCCGACCCCGAATCGCTCTATTCGAGCATGACGGCCACTGTGGCCTGTCACGCTTCGGTCCGGTCCGGACGCAGCATGAGCCCCGAGGAGGTCGATGCGCTGCTCGGCGACATGGAAACACCGGGGCCGTGGGACCACTGTCCCCACGGCAGGCCGGTCATCGTGCGCCTGTCCGAATCGGACCTGCGCAAATGGTTCCATCGCACGTAAGAAATCCCCCCAAAACTTGCCCGAATCGACGCGTCCCACCATCATGAAACAAAAAGTGGAGCGCAACCATGCAACGCATCATCTGGACAAGCATCGCCCTGGTCACCTTCATCTGGTCCTTCGACGCACAGGCAGCCGCATCGAGACGATCCTCGTGCAAAGCAGGCTGGCACCACAGTGCTCCTAACACGTGTGTGCGGGATACCTGTCCGCTTGGATGGACGCGAGGCGCCGACCTGGCGTGCCATCTGCGGACCTGTCCAAGAGGATTCGTCAAGCAGGGCAAGCTCTGTCTCGCAAAGCGCTGTCCGCGGGGCTCCCGCCGAGACGCGCGGAAACGCTGCACCCTCGTTCGATCCTGGAAATGTGGACCAGGCCGATTCCTCAATCCCGCAGGTCGCTGCATGCGCCTTCCGCGAATCAGTGCCTACGGAATCATGAACGGCCGAACTGGACGCAGGACGCTCCTTCGACAACGAAAGGGCGCCAAACGTGTCCTGCCCGTGAGACGCACGCATGCCAGGATCGCCGGACGCAGACATCGACGGGCCTCTATGAACCGAAAGAGGAAAGCTTCTGCAAACCACCGCCGCCGTCATGCCAAGGGCCGTATCCATGCACGACGAACCCTGCTCGCCGAACGCCCAAACCGGTGACATGCCCGACTCACAAACTTCATCTCCTCTGACCAATGTTCGGATCCGCACGTTCCAACTTGCCCTGTTCGGGCTCTTCCTGTCCACCTACGCCTACTTTTCTTCGGCGGCCCAATGGAACGAAAACTCTCGATTCGACCTGACCAGGTCCGTGGTGGAACGAGGTCGCCTCGACATCGATCCGTACCACGTCAACACACAGGACAAGGCCTATTACAGAGGGCACTACTACTGCGACAAGGCACCTGGCGTCTCCTTTCTAGCGGTCCCGGCCTATGCCGGCCTCTATGCGCTGCGCCATGCCGTTGGCAAGGAGCTGCCGCGCCAGTGGGTGGAACGAACGACGGGAGAACCTGATCCCGTCACTGGTCGTCCGCTGCTCCATCCCATCATGCGGTACAACGCCGCGTACAAACGGGGTCTGTACTTCTCGAACCTGCTCGCCAACGCCCTCCCTGCGGCCCTGGCCGTGGCGCTCCTGTTCGGTTTCATAGCCAGACGACGGCCGCACACGATCGGCGCGGCCTTCTTCGCCGCCATCGCCTATGGTCTCGGCAGCCTGGCCTTTCCCTATGCAACCCTGTTCTATGGGCACCAGGCGGCAGGCTCGGTCCTTCTCATCACCTTCATCTGGGCCCTCCACGCCCCCCCTGACGGTCCACCGAAACCCTGGTGGCACGAAGCCGTGATGGGCTTCCTGCTCGCCCTGGCCGTGGCCATCGAGTACCCGGCAGCCCTCGCTTCGATCGTCGTCGGGGTCGTGATCCTGATGCGTTCTTCTCGCCGCGCTGCAACGGTGGCATTCCTGGCGGCCGGCGCGCTGCTTCCTGCGGTTGCCCTGGCCCTGTACCACAACGCCTGCTTCGGTGGTCCGTTCAGCCTCGGCTACCAGCACCTGGCCAACAAACAATTCGCCCAAGGAATGAGCAAAGGCCTGGTGGGCATCACGATTCCCAACCCAATCGTGCTCCTGCGCATCCTGGCAGGGCCGCATCGAGGGCTGCTCTACCAAAGTCCCGTGCTCGTACTCGTGCCCATGGGTATCGCGGTCCTGTGGCGACGGCATCAAATGGAGGCCATCGCCATCACTGCGGTCATCACCGCGTTCCTGCTCCTCAACGCGTCTTACTACATGTGGGACGGCGGCGCCGCTCTGGGTCCCAGACACATGATCCCAAGCCTCGGCCTGGCTGCCGTCGCTCTCGGCTATGCGTACCCATCACAGCCGGGACGCGCCGCCTCATGGACCCGTGGCCTCGTGTGGACCGCAGCGGTCATATCCATGGCCAACATGCTCGCCGCGACGGCAGTGGGCCCCGAGGCGCCGCTCGGCGTGTTCGATCCTTTGACCGCCTACATCTGGCCTCACTTCCTTCACGGCGAACTCGCCCTCAACATCGCAAGCAGCAACGTCGGTCTGAACATGCACCTGCCTGGCCTCGTCAGCCTCGTTCCCCTGGTCGTCCTGTGGACTGGAGCCGCGGTGGCCCTGGCCTGGGTGGTCAAGAAAGACTGAACCGATCGCATCGCAAATCTACGGTTGGCCAGGACCTCGCTTCCAAGGCTCCCTCGAAACACGCTTCAGTTGCAGGTCGATGGGTTGCCGTCCGTCTCATACGACTCGTCCGCCGGGGTGCCGTAGTAGTTGGTCGTGTACTGGTCCGAATCGTCTTTCTGCCAGTTGTTCGCCGTGTCGTCGTTATCCGTGGCGTTGTTGTGGTTCGTACAGAGGTACATGGCGTGCTTCGACGTGCTCCAGTCTTTAGGATAGTCCACTTCGTCGATGAGGGTGTTGCTGCCACTCGGATCCCACCGCAGACTCACGTAGCTGTGGCCCGGCCCTGCATCCAGGTCGAACCCACCATCCGACCAGGACATCCAGTCCAGGCCGCAGTTCGAACTCGTATCCGCAGTCCGGCCGATGACCATGTATTCGCCAGGCCTGAGGATGAGCGGATAGCCGATGTCGAAGGAACTGTTGTCCTGATCGTAAATTCGAGCCCCGTTCAAATCCAGCGGGTTCCCCGTCGAGTTGTAGAGTTCCATCCACTCACAATCATTACCGCCGGCGTCAGCCATGATCTCGGTAATGACCACATCACCGGCGCTCGTCGGGTGCAGGGCGCCATGACCGATGGTCACGTCCAGGGTATAGTCGCGCGGAGTGACCCATGTCGCATTGTTCTGATCCACCACGAGATAGACGGTGCCCGCAGAGCTGGCCACGTAATCCAATCGCTCGTTGTCACCATAGCTGTCGCTTCGATGCCACCCCACCGGACACCCACCCGACGACAGGTCGAGAGGCGGACCACAGCTCGTACTCAGGTACAACACCGCATCCCAGTTGTTCGGTTCGAGCCATGCGACCAGGTAGTCACCTGCCGCCATGGTCACGGCATAGACGCGATCACGACCTTCCGAATCACTGAGGCCGATGTCGCCACAATTCGTTCCATTGTAGCTGTCGTTGAGGTTCTCGAGGTCGTGGTTGAACGTATACGAACCAGTCCCCGAAATGAGCGTCGGATTCTTGTCACAGGTATCGCCCACGTCGTCGCAGAAGTGTGGTGTCGTCGTCAGGATGCATTGCTGCCCGGACACGTCGCAATCGGAAGTTGTCGTACAGCTCTCGTAGCAACCACTCGGATCGATCACGCAACCCGTGCACAGCAGGCTTCCGGCATCATCGTTTCCATAATCCGAACAGGACGCCGAGCCGAAGTCTGAGCCGTCACAGGCCTCGTGCCCCGACCAGATAAACCCGTCGCCGCAGACCGCTGGCTGGCAGGTTCCACCCACGCCATCGGGACAGTTGTCCGTGTTGTCTTGATTCCCGTCATCACACGTCTCGTGCCCCGACCAGGTAAATCCATCGCCGCAGCTCGCAGTCTGACAGGTCCCACCGTTCGCCGTATCGTCTGGACAGGAATCCGTGTTCACGTGGTTGCCATCGTCGCACGTCTCGTGCCCCGACCAGGTAAATCCATCGCCG
>JAGGXR010000076.1 GCA_021162935.1 Deltaproteobacteria bacterium | reverse complement strand
TCCTCCCAGGTTGGTTCATCCTCCCAGGTTGGTTCATCCTCCCAGGTTGGTTCATCCTCCCAGGTTGGTTCATCCTCCCAGGTTGATGCACCCTCCCAGGTTGATGCCCCCCCCCAGGTTGGTTCTGTGCCCTAGCCCCACCACCGAACGCGAACACCATCACCATTGTCTGGGCCAACATCATGCGAGCAAAAAACACCACGTGTCCTCCAATACAAGTTTTCTGCAGCTCGCAAACAACACCATCACCCTTCATTACGACGTGACCGACTATTCCATCTTACCCACTTCTCATAGATTTCAACAGCATCCATCTTGTCTCAATGCACCTTGCTGACAGACAACTGTTCGCACGCACCCGCCAGACGAGTTCCCTCATCCAACCTGGGAACGAATCAACCTAATCGGAACGAATCAACCTGGGAGCCACCCAGGAAGTTCATTTTTGCCCCTCTCATTGGATCATAATCCATTGAAACAAAACACATTTTACAGCTTGGACCCTTTGGGCAGGATTGAGAAAGAGGCACCAACCAGGACTTCCACTTCCCTAGTGACCATGAATCCGACGGCGACAAAGGGACTCGACCAGCCGAACTCGTGACCGAAATGCAGAATTCTTGATATTGGCGGCAACATGGATTGCCCTTGAGCAGCGGCCGACTTGCGCCAGCACCTCGGCAAGGTCCATGGCAACTCTGGCAGGAGTCCGTGAAGACAGGGCGGCCACCGCTTTGGACAACACACCGACCGCTTGTTGCTGTTTCTTTGCCAACACGAGAGCCTGCCCCCAACGAACATATATGACTGATTTTCCACGAATTCTTGCAGCAACTTGCTCGTATTCTGCAGCAGCTTCCTCCCCATGTTTCGCCTGCAAAAGCAAACCTGCCAGAAAGTAACGACGCCCTGGATTCGCCGGATCGAGTTGCACGGCCTTCCTCGCCTCTTTGATGGCCTGCGCCGACTGATGGCGGGCTGCAAAAATTCGGGCCAGCCCTTCATGTGCAGCAGCATTGCTCGGGTTGGCCTTGGCCGCAGCCTTAAAATGAATTACGCTTTCAGCCAATCGTCCCATCTTGAACGCACAAAGCCCGGCACCGATCCGATACGAAACGACTCCCGGCGCAAGACGAGCGGCTGTATTCAACGACGCACAGGCCGCAGGAAGTCGCTTCCTCGCAAGATAGACCAAGCCCAAATTGAAGTGCAAGCCTGGTTCCTTGGGGAACTGTGCCACCGACTTGACGAGCACGGACTCTGCTTCATCAAGACGATTGTCCAACAGCAACATTCCCGCCAAATTCACATACTTTTCCGGAAACTCCGGCTTCAATCCCACGGCCTTGCGAAAAGCCTCCAGCGCGCCACTTTTCTCATGCATCTGACGAAGGCACTCCCCCTTGTAGAACCACGCCCTCGCATCGGCAGGATGCCGGGGCAGATATCCCCCAAGAGCTTTCAAGGCCTGGACAAATCGTCTCGAAGCCATCAACTCGCGAACCTGCGTCAAACGACCGGATGATGCATGGCGCGGCGCCACGAAAGGGCGCTCATCATCTGCCGTCTTGACGCGAGGCGACGACTTGGAAGGACAGCCAGCCAACGGTATCAACAAAATCATGCTCACTACAAACAAAGGATAAAAAAACGTCATGGCTGCCTCCGTTGTCGCTGTTTGTATGCGAGAATACCTCGACCGATGGCTTCAGCCAAGCTTTGTTGGACACGTGCCGATCGAAGACGCTGCTCAGCGTCCTTGTTGGTAATGTAGCTCAATTCAACGAGAATAGCCGGCATCCTCGCAGTCAGCAATACATAAAAAAGAGCCCTCCTGACGTGGCCGTCCTTGGTCTCCGGCAAAAATCGACGGACTGCAGACAGCACATTCTGATGGGTCAACCGAGCCAGAACCGCAGACCGTTTCGTTAATCTGGTCTCAGTCACGAACGCTCGCCGAAACCGGGTCGCAGTGATCGGTCCGTTTGCCACAGCATTTTCTCGATCAGCCAGCCGACCAGCAAACGCATCGGAAGCAGTATCGAGATAGTAGGTTTCAACCGCCTGTCTGCGTCCTGTTCCTTCAGCATTGGCATGGATCGAAACGAAAAGATCAGCCCCTGCAGCGAAAGCGATGGCTGTCCGGTCATCAAGCGATCGCACCATATCTCGTGTTCTCGTCATGACCGGTCTGATCCCATGTCTCCTCAAGAATCCGGCAAGCCGTCGTGCCACGGCCAGCACCACGTCCTTTTCCATCGTATGCCCTGGGCCGACGGCACCGCGACTTTGACCGCCGTGGCCTGGATCGATCGCGACGGTCTGAATCTTGTGTCCGCGATTCACCCCTGGCAGCGATGACGCACTCATCAAATCCACAAGGATGCGAAATGGTGCTGCGAAAGCTAGAATGCGATATCGGGTCGGAGCTTTGAGGTCGAACACAACCCTCATTCGCTGTCTGCTGCCACGTCCGATCCGAAGCCTGGCCACAGGGCCTGCCGCACACGATTTGACCCGTCGTTCCACGACTGAAGACCATTGAATGTGGCTCACGTCCAGATACAATCGAGCCGGTTTCCCGTTCATTGGCGCCAACACACCATTGGTATACCGTTGGGGAGATGACAGAAACAGAACAAGCCTGAGCCGATTGTCATTGTGCCAACACTGAACGGCCCGCACCCTCCCAGGACCAGGCCCAGTCGTCAGACCCAACGCTCTGAGATCCATGAAGGATCCGGACACCATGGCATTGGATCGCGGATCGTTCTCACTCGATCGCATCAACCTGGGAAAACTCAAAACGGACGGAAGAACCCGCTCCGACCCCGGGACAGAACGAGCAAAACGACTACGGATCGTGCCTGGAAGCAGGAAATCGAGCCATCCTTTTCCAGCCAAATCCTGGCTTACAATCGCCCAACGGCTCAATCTGGCAGGTGAATTTGTCCCAGACGATGATTTCCGCTCAGACAATGACGTCTGGCAGACAACCGGCGTATTGGCCATCCGATTGAGCAAAAGGCAATCCATCGTGAACAGCGCCGTTGCACTGTCCTGACGGGACCACGTGGCAGCAACTCTCGCCGCCAACCGGAGCGCACGATGTCGAAGGGACACATCCTGTGCCGAAGCCGCACAGCTCTTGAGGAGGCCCTGCGTCCTAAACAAAGTCCTTCGAGGCAGCGCGCTCTTGCTGTCCAAGAGACGGGTTGCTACATCCAACGCCAAACACGGACTCTCGGGGACTACCTGAACGACCGAAGCCCTACATGCTCCCAACAAACCGCCCAGCAAAAGCCATTGCATGAGGACTGCGACCAACAACCCCTTCGCAAACAGGGATGGCCGACTGCCACTACGCCTTCGACATCTCAAAAATTTCCCGGTCACCCACTTACCCCCAAAGACAACGCGACCCAACCGCACCCACGCATTCACCCCCGCAGAAACGGCCCGCATCCTCTCTCTGTGTTCATTATGGGTGAGAAAAAGGTCCTGTCCAAATTTCAGACAGAAGCCCTATCGGCTCAGTTCCTGGATCCGTTTCTTGACCCAGGCGGCTTCCGCCGGATGTCGCTTCTCGATGAAACGCAAATACGTACGATACACTCGGACGGCTTCAGCCTTCCTCCCCACGTACGCCAGCAACGTGGCCAACTCGCTATAAGCCGGTACGAACCTGGAATCCAAAGCAATCACTCGCGTATATACGGCGATGGCTTCCTTGTACAAACGCGCCCGACGCAAAGCCACTCCAAGCCGATACCGAAACTCGGCGTTCTTCGGAGCAAGAGCCACCGCTCTGCGATGGTAGGTCATGGCCTTGCGAAATTGCTTCATTCGCGCATACAGCGAACCCAACTCCGACAAAAACTCAGGATTCTTCGGCGCAACAGCGAGTGCGCGAAGCAAAATCGCCACGGCCTGCTTGTATTTTTTCTGCATCTTGTAGGCCAAATACACTGACCGATAGGCGGACCAGTTCTTGGGTTGGGAAACCAGCACTTTCTGGAATGCCCGCACCGCCTCGTTATAGTGCCGCATTCTGAATGCACAGACACCCAGATTATCCCACAGGTCAACGCGACGTGGGTATATCCTCAAGACGGTCTTGTACAAGGCAATGGCCTGTTCGTTCTTTCCCGTACGGCGGTAGCAATGCGCAAGCAGGGCCTGGGCACTGTGATGCCGCGGATCTGCTTTCAGGACGCGCTGAAGGAGTGGAATTGCCTTGGCGTACCTGTGCTGACGAAAGTTGGACCGCGCAGCCTTATACAGGTCACCTTCCGTCTGGGCGCGACTGACCGTTGGTACCACCAGCACAGACGCAAACACCACAAGAATCCAGTATCTCATTTCCCCTCCCCTGACGTCTCCGTCGCCTCTCCGTTCTCGGCTTGCTCCGGCGCAAGGCCATAGTGCTTCAATAGGCGTGACCGGATTTTTGCCGTTATGTCCGTCTCCTCGGCCAGAGTCATTTTCGCATTCTCCCGGCCCTGCCCAATCCGCTGCTTTTCGAAGGAATACCACGACCCACTCTTATCGACGATATTCGCCATCACGGCCAAATCGAGCATATCACCTGTCTTGCTGATCCCCTCGCCGTACATGATATCGAATTCCACTTGACGAAACGGCGGAGCCATCTTGTTCTTCACCACCTTCACCCTCGTCCTGTTTCCGATAACCTTATCCCCCTGCTTGATGATGCTCCCTCTCCGAATATCCAAACGCACTGATGCATAAAATTTGAGTGCATTACCGCCGGTCGTAGTTTCCGGATTTCCGAACATCACCCCGATCTTCATACGAATCTGGTTGATAAAAACCACCAACGCACGGGACCGCGCAATCGTCGATGTCAGTTTCCGCAAGGCCTGACTCATAAGACGGGCCTGAAGGCCGACATGCACGTCTCCCATGTCTCCTTCAAGCTCTGCCTTCGGGGTCAAGGCGGCGACCGAGTCTACCACAATCACGTCGACAGCTCCTGATCGGACGAGTTGATCCACGATCTCCAACGCCTGCTCACCATAGTCCGGCTGTGAAACAAGCAGATCGTCCGTTTGGACGCCAAGATGACGGGCATAATTCACATCCAGAGCATGCTCCGCGTCGACAAATGCGCAGATCCCACCCAACTTCTGAGCCTCAGCCACAACATGCAGAGCCAACGTAGTCTTTCCGGAACTTTCCGGACCATAAATTTCGACAACTCGCCCTCTGGGGAGACCACCCACGCCAAGAGCGATATCCAAAGAAAGGCATCCTGTGGAAATCACATCTTGACTGCCGACGGCAGCATGAGAATCCCCGAGGCGCATGATGGCGCCCTTGCCGAACTGCTTTTCAATCGCAGTGATCGTCAGGTCCACAGCCTTCTGCCGGTCGTCTCCGTTGTCTTTACTAATCTGACCTGACATACCCTTTGCCGCCATGATCGCTCCTGTGTTCGACGAGTCGTTTCGTCCATTGCGGAGCATGATCCACAATGGTCGCATCCGCACCAGCCTTATATCGCCAGGCCATTAGG
>JAGGXR010000168.1 GCA_021162935.1 Deltaproteobacteria bacterium | reverse complement strand
GCATGCACCTTGCTGTGTCGAGCGATCAAGCGATTACGAGTCCGACCGGCAGGTCTCACACACCCGACCGGCAGGTCTCACGAATTCGATCGAGCCAATGTGCGTATTTGGTCCACCCCTTGGCCCCGCAGCGTCCGAAGTCTCTTTTCCAAATGCTCGTCGGAAAGAGTGATCGCCCCGCCTTCGCCGCTGGTGAGGATTTTGTTTCCATAAAAAGAAAAGGTCGCAAGGTGGGCAAGCGACCCTACGCGCCGTCCCTTGTACCGAGCAAGATGCGCCTCGGCAGCGTCTTCGACCACCCACAGCCCGTGTATCGCCGCCAGGTCGTTGATGGCATCCATGTCTGCCGGATGGCCATACAGGTGCACCGCAATGATACCCCTGGTCCGTTCCGTGATGACCGATTCGAGTTGGTCGGGCGCGATGCACCACGTGTCCGGATCCACGTCCACGAAGACCGGTTCGGCTCCCACGTACCGAACCGCATTGGCCGTGGCGATATACGTCATCGATGGCACGATCACCTCGTCGCCTGGACGCAATCCGAGTCCGAGCATGGCCAAGTGGAGCGCGGTTGTGCCATTCGAGACGGTCACTGCGGCGGTCGATTCGCATACCTCGGCGAATTCTCTTTCAAACCGCTTGACGTACTCACCCAATGATGAAATCCACGTGGAACGCACGGCGTCCAACACATACTCTTCTTCTCGACCTCGCAGATCGGGTATCGCCAGGGGGATTTTTTTCGCAGCCATCTACTCGTCCTTTCTCAGTACGAGACCACAGACCCCAAGGCCTGGCATGTCGGCCCAACTCGCAAACGCTCGATATTGAAGGAGCATGCGTATCGGGTCTGTGATTGGCAGCAAATCTCGACCCTGACTCCATGCGTCAAAGTATCGGCGGTAGGTTCCTTCCGTGCGCTCACCAAACCATCTCATATGCATGGGCCTCACTTCTACGGTGTCCACGATGCGCTCATGCAGCGCAGACAGATCGTACAACCTTTGGAAGAAATACAAACCTTCTTTGTCTGGGGCCAACCCCAACCCATAGGCGTCGGTCCCACTGCGCTGTATGGTGAACCGGCGAGCCACCGGCACCGTCAAGACGAGCAGTCCGCCCGGTTTGAGCAGCCGCCACATTGCACGGACCGCCTCCACATCCCCGTCTTCGCCAGGGACATGCTCCACCACGGAAATCGACCAGATTGCATCATAGGCGCCTGCCTTGGCCTGCGCCCCAAACGATTGAATCGTCGTGGTGTGGGTCTCGACACCGTGCAGCCCCAAGACCCTGGCAGCAAGCAGGGCCAGTTGTACGTCGCCGTGGTCCGGGTTGACGATGTCCACGGTCGATGCCAGACCGACTGAGCGTGCAAAGAGGGAAAACAGAAACGGTGAACCCACGTCGAGACAATGGAGGTCGCTGCTGCCACGACTGCCCCAGCCGTTGCCCCCTCTTCGGCCGCCGCCAGTGTCATCCGCGCTGTCTCTTGCGAATTCCTCCAAGGCGAAACGGACAAAGGGAAACTCGAAGTACCTGAAGCTCGCAACGGGGCGACTCACCAACTGGGCGCCGATGTGATGGCCCTGGAGCAGCATTTTGATTCCCAAAGTCCTGCCGAACAGATCGAACACACCGCCACCGAGCCCGGCCACCTGAGCCAAGGCACCGGCCGTCACTCCTACGGTGGCCTGCAGCCCTACTCGGCCCAGTTTTCCAACGAATTCACCAAGAGTGGACATCAGGACCTCCGCGTAACCCAAACCAAATCCGGTTCTTCCATGATCAAGCCGATCCTTGGGGATTACAGACATGGCCCCAGGCCGGCCGATCGGCTAGGCCGGCCGCGTATGCAAAGACATCGCGATAGGCTTTGCCGACGAAGTCGGGTCCCATGGCACGAACTCGACTGGCCGCCCCCTGCGCCGATACCCGGTATCGGTCGATATGCTCCACGAAATGAACGAGGCGTTCGGCCAGTGCCAAAGGATCTTTCGGATCGAAGAAACACACGTCCAGGTCCAACAGTTCCGCATGGGCACGGGCCGGTGCGATGTCGGAGCAGGCTGCTGGAATCCCCCAGTAGCAGCCTTCTTGGAGGGTCGCCATGCCGGCTTCCCACAGGGTCGAAGACACGGTTCCGAAAGCATGGCGGTAGAGGGCCGCCAAAAGCCTCTCTGGCACGTAGTCGAGAAAACGAAACTGCCTGCGCACCCCCAAGTCTCCGGCCAGTCGCTCCAGACGCGCCCGAACTCCTTGATTGCCACCGCCACAGCAGACCAGGGTCGGCAGGTCCACGCCTTCCCGTCGCGCCTGCCCATAGGCGGAAACGAGAACGTCGTGGTTTTTGCGCCACTGGTAGCCACCTGGATAGAGGAAATACGGCTCGTTCAACTCGAGACTGCGGAACGCGTCTTCGTCTGGGTGCTCCACGTTTTGTACCGGGGTGAAGGGAATCATGAACAGCTTGTCCTTGAGGCAGGGAAATTGCTCGGGCAGTTCTTGGAACGGATTGGGCCAACTCGTCACCACCGCCTGTGCCCGCTCGGCGTGCCGGCGTACAATGGCGATGTCCTGCTGCGTGTATTCGGGTAGCAGGGCGTGGATCGTGGTCACCAGTGGCAGTTCGGCGTGTTGTGGAGCGTCTCGATGCAGCGGGTACCAAGCCACGTCGCCTCCTCGCCGACGCTCCCAATGGCGCCGCCGTACCGGATCCTCATGAAACAAGACCCGCCGGGCCAGATTGGATAGTCGGAAAGGAAGATTCCAAGGCATGCCCAAGCGATAGCCTTCATCCAAAAGTCGTCCGATCGGATCGGCGGCAATCTCGATATCCGGGTATTTGCGGAAGTATTCCCGATACCAGCCGCGGTCCGCATGGGGCACCTGGAGTTCGACGGAATCACCCCGTCCCGACAGACCGCGTACCACGAGGTAACAAAAATGTTCGACCCCACGCACCTTGCCAGGCCGGATATTGCGTGCCTCGACTACGATCCGCACTGGTGGCCGCCTTGTTGTTTCGTTTCGATCATTCGTCCAGGACCGCAGGCTTCGCCCCCGTCGGTTCGCACATGATTCCAGTACGCCGCCTCACATTGGTGGCCGGTGGACAGGCCGGTTCCGTTTGGATGTGCATCGAGCGATCCGTGCAAAAAATCACTGTGAATACTGTGGTGCCTTCGTTGTGAACACAGGCATTGTGCTTACTGCCCTTCGGCTTCTTGATGGTCGCCGTAGTAGTAGTAGCGCGACCGGCGGTAGTAGTACCCGCCCTTGTACCCGTAGGATCGCTTGTCGGGTCGTACATCGTTGAGGATGCAGCCCAGCACGCGTGCGTCCACGTCGCGCAATTGCTTGAGGGTGGACAGGGCCATCTGCTTGATGGTCACGCCGCTTTTGACCACGAGCAGGGTGCCGTCCACGTGCTTCGACAGGATGATTGGGTCGGTCACCGCATGGACTGGTGGCGAATCGAAGATCACGCGGTCGAACTTTTCCGCCAGTCTGGCCACGAGATCGTTGAAGCTGGCTGACTGGAGCAACTCGGCCGGCGTGGGGCTGCTCGGCCCCCTGGGCAGCACGAACAGATTTGGCAGTTCGGTGCTCTTGACCAAGTCGTCCAACTCCTTATCGCCCACGATGGCCATGGTCACGCCCCGATCGTTGGACATACCAAGCGCCTTGTGCACCCTTGGGCGTCGCATGTCCGTGTCCACGAGCAGGGTCTTCTCTCCGCCCATGGCCATGATCTCGGCGAGTTGGACCGCCACGGTGGTCTTGCCTTCCCTCGGCCCGGCGCTCGTCACGAGCAGGGTCTTGAGTGGTTTTTCGGGCGACATGAAGAGTAGGTTCGTCCGAATGGACCGGCAGGCCTCTGCTGCCGTGGACTTGGGATTGCGAAACACGTACAGCTCATCGCTCGGGCCCTCTCCTACCGGCTGTTTAAAACTCGGCAGCCAGCCCAAAAATGGCACCTTGAGCAACTGTTCGATATCGGTTTCGTCCTTGACCGTGTTGTCCATGAAATGGAGCAGAAACGCCAGGCCCACCCCAAGGATGAGCCCCAGGGCGAACCCGATGGCCAGATTCACCGTCACCTTGGGCGAGAAGGGGGCCGCAGGCACCAAGGCGCCGTCGACGAGCCTTAGGTTGTTCGTCCGCAGTTCCTTGGCCAGGTCTGTTTCCTTGAGTCGGCCCAGGACCAACTCGTACATCTTGGCCGTGTGCTCTTTGTCCCGCTTGAGTTGGTTGTACACGATGCCCTTTTTGGCCAGTTGCAACCCTTCCTTCTTGAGATGTGCCAGAGTGGATCGATAGCTCCCCTCGGTGGACATCAGGGTCCTGTACTTCGCCTTGAGCACCTGGAGCTGGAGCATGGCCTCGCGCTCCAGATCCTGGCGGATCGCTGCGAGCAACGCCTGCTGCGCCTGGATCTTTGGGTGCTTCTCCATGTACGTGCCTCGAAGCTCCACGAGCTTGAGGTACGCCTTGACGTACTCCTCTTTGAGGGTCTCGATCACCGGGCTTTTGATATAGGTCAGCGCCGGGTCGTTGATGGGGTCGTCGGCGTTTCTGATCTTGCGAAGCTGGGCCATCTTGGCCGCCAAGGCCAATCGCTCCACCATGGCCTGGTCTCGCTTCGCCGTGAGGGTTTGAATCGTGTTCGACAAAATATTGATCCGGTCCTCTAAGGACACGGACAGGATGTTGTTTTTCTCCTTGAACTTCTGGATGGCCAGCTCTGCATTGTCCAGTTCCTTGCGGATCGTCTCCAGTTGTTCGTCCAACCACACCGACGCGCCCTTGGTCGAAGACAGCTTTCTGATGAGATTGTCCTCGATGTATGCGTTGCACAGCGCGTTGGCCACGTGCGCCGCCACCTTCGGGTCCGTGTGCACGAATTTCACCAGCACGATCCGGCTCTCCTTGACCGGCTCCACGTCCAGGTCCCCTCGAATGATCCCCGCCGCCTTGGTGTAGTCCGCCTCGGTGGGCTCGCGCTGCTCGTCTTTCTTCACCCCGAGCAGCTTCCATAGATCCTGATCCTTGAGTCGCTTTGCCGCATTCGTCGCCGTGAACCGACTCTTGAGAATCTTGTATTGCGTCTTGAGGAACGTCCTGCCGGACCACCAGTCCGACTGCACCCCGATCGTCTGCACCTGCTTGCCCAGTATCTGGGGCGCCTGCAGCGAAATCTCCACCGACGCCGTCGCCCGGTACTTTTTCGGCATGCGCGACGTGATCAGAAACGCCCCTCCCACGCCGATTGCCACCGCCAGCAGCACGATCCAGAACCGTTTCCAGATGATGCCCAGGTATTGCTGCAGGCGAGCGATTCCCTCGCCGCTCGTTCCTTGTGTGTCCCCAGTTCCTGTATCCGCCATGACCCGAATCCTCGATCTATGAAACGCACTCGACTCAACAAAGGCTTTAAGAGCAAACCCCCAGGGGATCTACTGTAAAAAAACAAAATACCACAGTTCTTTTCTCTGTCCAAGCCTGATCGAACAGGGTCGATTGGTGCACCCAGTAGCCGGATTGGCCAAGCAAGCAACATGAAACAGTGACGTTTTGTTCAGGTTCGGGCTGTTTTTGTTACGTTTCACAATCATGGACGCGGCCTCTTTCTCCCGAACGCATCATCATGCATCTCCGTTTGCTTCTTCTTGTCCGCTTCACCAAAAAATCATACAAGAAATCCACCATGACTCGTACGCACGACCCATCTGCCTGCGACGGACCGTCCTCCACGGACCGCCCAACACGGGCTCCAAGCTCATCTGGCCCGCAGAACCCATCGCCTCGGGCAGTCTCATCGGCCATGACGGGCGAGTCCGGCTCATCGGCCTTGGCCGCGTCGGCTGTTCGACCCGGCTCTTCTGTGCCAGACACCGCCCCGGACAACGCCTCTGTCGCCACCGACATCCGCCACCGGGCCTGGTCCGACGCCACCGCCGTCCTGCGTCCGTACCCCGGCCTTTCGTGGCTCGCCGTCCACTGTCGGCCCCGAAGTGAAAAGGTGGTCGCCCGGCGTTGTGAACAACTCTCCATTCCCCATTACCTCCCGGTCCAGGCCTCGGTGCGCAAGTACCGACGCAAGGCCGTCACGTTCGAGATTCCGCTCTTTTCCGGCTACCTGTTTTGTGCCGTCGATGCCGCTTCCAGGCTGGCTCT
The DNA here is from genome assembly GCA_021162935.1 of Deltaproteobacteria bacterium. Taxonomy (GTDB): domain Bacteria; phylum Myxococcota_A; class Polyangia; order HGW-17; family SLPX01; genus JAGGXR01. Next base: position 59,353 of record JAGGXR010000168.1, on the reverse strand, counting down.
GCTTCGTTCCTCCAAGATTGTCTCCTTCCTCTCCGTGGGAGACGAGCAGCAGTTTCTGGCCGAGCTTCGCCAGATCTACGTTGCCTACCGCGTGTCCTCAGAAACCCTCGAACGGGGTGACTTCGATCCCACCGGCAGGCGTGTCCGCATCCTGTCCGGCCCGCTTGCTGGTCTGGTGGGTACCGTGCTCGAACGCCGCGGCCGTTCCGTCCTCGTGCTCAACCTGGGCCTGCTCCAGCAGGCCGCCCATGTTCAAATCGACATGAAGAAGACCGAATTCGCCCTGCTCGAACCATCTCCGTGATCGCTTTTCGTCCGTCTTGCCGCCAATCGCCCCGCGCGTTTTTATCGCCCCTTCCGTCGTTGGATGCATCCTGTCGTTGACCTGTTTTCGCAACACATTTATCATAATAGGAGGGGCTTGAGTCCACCTATGCGTGGTTTGTGGGGCATCGGCCCAGAGGGATGCAGTAGGCAGCGATGAACATGACTTCGGGCCATGATGGCAGAGCGGCAGAGAGCATCATCCATGAATGAGCAAGCAGCAGGATCGCACAAGGACAAGACAGCGCTGATCACCGGGATCACGGGCCAGGACGGGTCGTATCTGGCGGAGCTTCTGTTGGCCAAGGGCTATGCGGCTTACTTGGGTAACCTGGCAGCCAAGCGTGACTGGGGTTATGCGCCCGACTACGTACGCGCCATGTGGCTCATGCTCCAAGCGGACGAGCCTGATGATTACGTGGTGGCCACGGGCGAGGCCCACAGTGTCGAGGAGTTCTGCATCGCGGCCTTCGGGGCTGCGGACATGCCTATCGAGTTTTTCGGCGAGGGGCTGGAACGTCGCGGTCTGGACCGGGACGGCAAGGTCCGGGTCAAGGTGGATCCGCGCTACTTTCGGCCCACGGAGGTGGATTTCCTGTTGGGCGATTCAGCCAAGGCGCGCGAGAAGCTGGGATGGAAGTCCGAGGTGACCTTCGATGAGTTGGTGCGTCGCATGGTGGCCCATGATATGACTCTCATTGGGGCGCAGGCCGGGTCTGTCGCTAACACCAAGGGATGAGGGCCGGTCGTTTGGGCATAGCGAGCCACAAGAAGATGTCAGGTGGTCGTGAAGAGGACGAACCAGTCATGGAAGGATCCATCCACCGAAGTCGTCCCATCCGTGTTCTTCGTATCATCACCAGATTGAACATTGGGGGGGTTTCTCGAAACGAGGTGGTCCTAACCGAAGGGCTCCGGGAGCAGGGGTTCGAGACGTTGTTCGTGTCGGGCCGCCTGTCCGAGGGCGAGGTCGGGATGTACGATTGGGCCGCAGAGCGGGTCGGGAACCTGGTGGTCATTCCCGAGTTGGCGCGCGAGGTGGATCCGGCAAGCGACGCCGTGGCCCTGGCGCGACTGATCGCGTTGGTGCGTTCCTTTCGGCCGGACGTGATCCATACGAACATGTCCAAAGCTGGGCTGCTGGGCAGGCTGGCCGGCATGGCAGCGGGGGCGACGTTTGGCGTTCTGCCAGGTGGGCGTCATGGCGGACGTCACGGCGGACGTGACGGCGGAGATGGGCGTCACCAGCGCCGTGGGCCGGTTTTGGTGCACACCTACCACGGTCACGTGTTTTCAGGCTACTTCGGCAGGCTCAAGTCCGGGGCGTTCCTGCAGGTAGAGCGCTTCCTGGCTCGGTCCAGTTCAGTGCTCGTGGCGCTCTCGCAGAGTCAGAAGACCGATCTGTCGCAGCGCTACCGCGTGGCGCCACAGGACCGATTCCGAGTGATCCCGCTCGGCTTCGAGCACCTCGACGCGCTGTGGGAGGCGAGGGCGTCGGGGCGGTTGCGTGGCGGGCTGCGCGAGGAGCTGTTTGGGGGGCCGAGGGCCCAACTCGCATTGGGCGCGTTAGGGGCGACCGAAAAGGGCGCAACCCAGTTGGGCGCAGGGCAGGGCGCCCAACTCGGCGAAGGGTGGCAAGGCGTCGGGGCCGATGCGTTCGTGTTGGGTACGGTGGGGCGACTGGTGCCCATCAAGAATCACGCACTTCTTTTGGAGGCATTCTCCCTGGCGTTGCGACAAGCCGAGCAGGGCGTGGGCGGTTTTGGCAGTGATCGGTCCCATCGGCCCATGCATCTGGTGATCGTGGGAGATGGCGGCCTCAGGGCAGAGCTCGAGGCGCGAGCAGCGAGACCGGACCTGGCAGGTCGGGTGCATTTCATCGGATGGCGGTCGGACCTGGATCGCATCTACTCGGATCTGGATCTGTTTGTGCTGAGTTCCAACAACGAGGGAACGCCCGTGGCGGTGATCGAAGCGCTGGCGGCTGGAGTGCCGGTGCTTTCCACCGCAGTGGGCGGGGTGGCCGATGTGCTCGAACAGGGCCGGTTTGGACGACTCGTCGAGCCGGGCGATGCCAGGGCCCTGGCCCGTGCAATGTGCGACATGATGAACGCGTCCACCCCTGATCCTGCCGAGATTTCCCACCTCATCCGGGCGCGCTACGCGGCCCGTCGTCTCGTTGCCGACATGGCGGCGCTCTACCGCGAACTCCTCGATCAGTAGCTTCCTCTTCGATTCCGATCCAGACGATCCAGACAAGAGGCGGCGGGCATGTGAGAATCTACGCAATGGACGATGTGGAGCGGCTCGAAGAGGCTGGATTCCAGGTGACCCTGTTCCAGTGGTGGGAGCATGCGGAAGAATTTGGTGGTCCAAAGAATCGGTTTGGACTCATTCGAAACGAACGTATCGTCGTTGTGCGAAAATCGGCGTGATTCGGCGTGGTTGTGGCAGAACCGGCGTGATTTGGCGCCGGATTGAAGAGCCGGTACCAGAGGGGCAGGGAGCGTTTCTGATGGAGCGTTGGAACGAATACGTTGCCCGTTGAAATGGAAGTCCTGCAACCAGAGTCGGTCCAGGTCTATGGACGCGGTCGGCTTCTCCGATTTGCCGAAGAGTTGTTTTGAGTTGCGTCGCGGAGCCGTTCGAATCTTGCAGCCTGTTCGAACTGGACGACGATGGGTTTTGTTCGTCCTGTCAGACTGTCGAATTGGATGCCGCAAAAAGTGGGGTCGGCAGCCCGGGCAAAGCGTGTGCAGGTATCCAACAGTGGTCCGTTTGCTGCCACCTCGTTGTCGTTGGTTTCGGCCAGGTCAGCCAGGACGATCGCAAAGAGTTCAATCTTTGGTCGGCTTGACGCTGCTCGGCAGCGGTGCGATATTGACGGCGTTCATGTTTCTCAACAGCAAAGGCGGTACTGATATGCACGTTCTCATTACCGGAGGCGCTGGATTCATCGGGTCGCACCTGTCGCAGGCACTGCTCGATCGGGGCGATCGAGTGTCCATCGTCGATGACCTGTCTACTGGGTCCATGCGCAACATTGCACACCTCAAGGGCCGAGATGGGTTTTCGTACGTGATCGACACGGTGCGCAACGAGCGGCTCATGGCGGAGATGGTGGACGAGGCGGACGTGGTGTTCCACCTAGCGGCTGCGGTTGGGGTGCGGCTCATCGTGGAGCATCCTGTGCACACGATCGAGACGAACATCTCGGGCACCGAGGTGGTGCTCCGGTTGGCGGCGAAGAAGAACAAGGTGGTGCTCGTCACGTCGAGCAGCGAGGTGTACGGCAAGGCGGAGGCGGTGCCGTTTCGCGAGGACGGTGACGTGGTGTTCGGGGCCACGAGTCGGGCACGTTGGTCCTATGCCTGCTCCAAGGCGATCGACGAATTTTTGGCCCTGGCCTACCACAAGGAGCGGGCAACGCCCACGGTGGTGGTGCGCCTGTTCAACACGGTGGGGCCCAGGCAGACGGGACAGTACGGGATGGTGGTGCCCACGTTCGTGCGTCAGGCGCTGGCGGGCGAGCCCATCACCGTGTTCGGAGATGGAAAGCAAAGCCGCTGCTTCAGCCATGTGGCCGACGTGGTGTCCGCGCTCCAGGCGCTCGTGGCAGAGCCCAAAGCGTACGGTCGCGTGTTCAACGTGGGCTCATCCGAGGAAGTGACCATCTGGCAACTTGCCCAGCGGGTCAAGGAGCGGACCGAATCGAAGTCTCCCATCGTGTACGTGCCCTACGACCAGGCCTATGAAGCAGGGTTCGAAGACATGCGGCGTCGGCTGCCCGATACGAGCCGGATCCGCGAGACCGTGGGCTGGACCGCGACCAAGAGTCTCGACGATGTCCTCGAAGACGTGATCGCCTTCGAGCGGGCACAGGATTGACCGGACGTTCGGCGGAGCCTCCGGTGGTGTCATGTGCAGACGGGTGGCTAGATGCCCACTTCGTGCGGTGCCGAACTTCGTATGAGGTCGGCGCATGACGGCCAACCAGGGTGCGTGAGCGCTCCGGCAGCGTTGAGGGGCTCGGACGAGTTGGGTGATGAGGCGGGTTTTTCCCCGAGGGAGTCAGACGGTGACGGATAGGTGCCATGATGGCTGACCTGGGATGGACATGGCCCTTGGTGGCTGGCCTCATCGCCTTCGCGGTGTCGGCCCTGGCCACCTGGGTGGTTCGATCGGTCTGTCGGGCCAAGGGGTGGCTGGCGCCGGTGCGCAAGGACAGGTGGCATCGAAAGCCGGTGGCGCTCCACGGCGGCGTGGCCATGTACGTGGGATTCCTGGTGGCCTATCTCGTGGTGCGGCCCGCCTCGATCCGGGGTGATGCGCTGCTCGTGGTGAGCGCCTCGGCCATGTTTCTTTTGGGCATGGCCGATGATGTGCTTGACCTCAAGCCCTACGTGAAGCTTGTGGCTCAGTTCGTTGCGGCGGCATCCCTCACGCTGTTCGGGCTGCGCCTTCATTGGCTGTCGAACCAGGTGCTCGACGTGGTGGTGACCCTGCTGTGGCTCGTGGGGATCGCCAACGCGCTCAATCTTTTGGACAACATGGACGGTCTGGCCGCTGGCATTGCGGTGATCGCGGCCGGGTTTTCCGCCTATGTGTTCGCCTCGGGCGGAGGGCTTGGCCAGGCGGCCATGGCCATGGCGCTGGGCGGCGCGGCAGCCGGGTTCCTCCTGTTCAATGTGCATCCTGCCAGCATTTTCATGGGAGACAGTGGGAGCCTCTTTTTGGGGTTCAGCCTCGCGGGTCTCGCGTTGCTCGACCTGCCCGTGGAGGCGCACAGTTCACTCGGTGTGCTTGCCGTGCCCGTGCTCATCCTGCTCATTCCCATCATGGACACGACGCTCGTGACCCTGACGCGCAGCCTGGCGCAGCGGCCCGTGAGCCAGGGAGGCCGGGACCATACGTCCCATCGCCTCGTGGCCCTGGGTCTGTCGCAGCGGGCGGCCACTGCCCTTCTGTGGACCCTTGCCGTCCTATCGGGTCTGCTCGGTCTCGTGGTGCGTCGGTTTTCCTGGCCCGTGGCCATGACCCTGCTCCTGCTCTTTGGCCTGACCGTGGTGCTGCTCGCGGTGTTCGTGGGCAAGGTCCGGGTCTATGATGCGCCTGGATCTGATGGTGAATTTGAGGCTCGGGAACGCTCGGGCGCTGGTGCCGAGTCTGGATCTGGAGGTGTTTCCTTCGCTAGGGCCGCGCTCGGCGGATCGGCCGAGGGATCGTCAGGTCTGCGGCCGGCCGTGCTTCCGACCCTGGCCGGTTTTTTGTACCGGCGCCACCTGTTCGAGGTGCTCGGCGATCTCGTCATCATCGTGGCCGCCTACTTTGGTTCCTTCCTGCTCCGCTGGGATGGCGCGCTCATCCAGCCCCACTATGCCCTGCTCGTGGACGCCCTGCCCGTGGTGGTGGCCATCCAGCTCGTGTCGTTTTTGGCAGTCGGTCTCTATCGCGGCATGTGGCGCTATACCACGCTCGACGATCTCGCCAGCTTCGTCAAAGCAGTGGCAGCGGCCTGGAGTGGCACCGTGGTGTATCTACTCATTCGGTATCGGTTCCAGGGCTTTTCCCGGACCATGTTCCTGCTCGATGCCATTCTGCTTTTTGGATTGCTCGTGGGCTCGCGTTTGTCCTTTCGGCTCATCGGGACCTGGCTCGAACCGGTGCGGCGCCAGGCGGGCAGGCGTGCGATCGTCTACGGAGCGGGCGACGCCGGTGCCCTCCTCGTGCGAGAGACTCGGGCGAACGAGGGCTGGCGTTTGTCCGTGGTCGGGTTCATCGATGACGATCCAGACAAGCAGCACCGCACGATTCAGGGCCGGTCCGTGCTCGGCACCTTCGAGGATTTGGACCGAATCGTGAAACGAACCGGCGCCACGGTGATCGTGCTTTCCACGGACTGGTTGAGTCGCGAGCGCCTGGGCCAGGTGGAGCAGGCGAGTCAGACGCTCGGCTTGGAACTCCTCCAACTCACCCTGCGCATCGTTCATCTGACCGGGCCGGACGATCGTCGTGAAAGTGACGACCGGCAGGCAAGGATCGCACAGGATGAACCAGTTGGGAACGACGAGAGCGCGGGCCGGGCCGAGCGTCTCGGGCAGGCCGACCACACGCAGGGGGCGGGTGAGTCGTCCGCCGATGCCGACAGCCATCCGACCTGAGGATCGCGGTCGTTGCTCCGGACATACAGGACAAGGGGAAAGTGCAAGCCGGTGTGCAAAACCAACTTGGGTCTTGGGCGCGATCAACCTGGGAGGTGTGCAAAACCAACCTGGGAGGGGAATGGCGGCGACTTATTCGCTGACGAGTTGGGTGGCGAGGGCCAGGGTTTCGAAGGTGCCGGCGTCGGTCCACCAGCCTTCGAGGATGTCGTGTTCGAGTTGGCCTCGCTTTAGGTACGCGTTGTTGACGTCGGTGATTTCGAGTTCGCCTCGACTCGAGGGCTTCAGGGTCTCGATGATGTCGAAGACCGCCGAGTCGTAGAAGTAGATGCCCGTGACCGCCAGGTTGCTGGGCGGGTCTGTGGGCTTTTCGATGATCCGGGTGATCCGGTCGCTGTGCATATGCACCACGCCGAAACGCTGGGGCTGGTCCACTTCTTTGAGGAGGATGCGGGCACCGGCGCTCTGCTGTTCGAACCGCTGGACGAAGGGCTGGAGCGAGTCTGCGAAAATGTTGTCGCCCAGGATGACGAGGCATCTGTCCGAGCCAACGAAGTCCTGAGCGAGGCCAAGGGCTTCGGCGATGCCGCCTGGTTGGTCTTGGACCCGGTAGGTGAACCGGCAGGAAAAGGCGGCGCCGCTTCCGAGCAGGCCCACCACGGCGCCCATGTGCTCGGTGCCGGTGACGACCAAGATGTCGGTGATGCCTGCTTCGAGCATCTTTTCGATGGGGTGGAAGATCATGGGTTTGCGGCCCACGGGCAGCAGGTGCTTGTTGGTGACTTTGGTCAATGGGTAGAGGCGCGAGCCGCTGCCTCCTGCCAGAAGAACGCCTTTCATGTGTTTCTCCTGTGGTTGGATTGGTCGTGGGTTTTGGGTCGGGCTGTGTTGGTGTCGTTGATTGTGGGGCTGTCTTCCGCGTTGTTCATCGAGGATGTCGTGGCGTCGATCTCGTGGCCGGCCCGCCACAGTGAGACGTAGGTGTCCAGGGCGTCGCGCCAGGGTGGCATGAGGTCCCAGCCGAGGTTGGCGAGCCTGGCGTTGTTCAGGACATGATACGCAGGCCTTCGGGCCGGCAGGTTCAGGTCAGCGGACGCAATTTCAGCAAAGTCGTGGGGCAGGTCAAGCAGGTCGCAGAGTCGGTGGGCGAACTCGGCCCAGGTGGCCTGGCCCTGACATGTGACGTGGTAGAGGCCGCCCAGGGCGTTTTGTTCCATCAGGAAAATCGCCTGGCGGGCCACCTGGGCGGACCAGGTGGGAGTCATGATGCGCTCGTTGTCCAGGCGGAGGTCCCTGGCCCGTCGGGTCAGCAGGTCGGCCAACCTGGCAGGGAAGTTGTGACCACCCAGGCCGTACAGGTTGCCCACCCGCAGGATGATCGCGTTCGGGGAGGCTGCCAGGATGGCCTGGTCGCCTGCGAGTTTGGACCGGGCGTAGACGCTGAGCGGGTGGGGTTCGTCCTGCTCCACATAGGGCCGCGTGCGCATCTGTCCCGGCGTCGGTGCCTGGTGGTCGATGCCATCGAACACAAAGTCCGTGGAGAAGGCCACGAGCCGAGCGCCCAGCCGGCGGCAGGCGCTCGCAACGTTGGCCGAGCCCTGTTCATTGACAGCAAAGGCCTGGTCCGACGCCACTTCGGCGCCGTCCACGTTGGTCCAGGCAGCCGTCAGGATGACCCAGTCGGGACGATGTTTGGCCACGAATCGGTCCACGGCCTGGGCGTCGGTGATGTCGCAGTCGGCGTGATTCGCACCCACGAGCATGGTCGGCGTGGCTGCCGTGTTCGGCCTCCCCGCCGTCTTTGTATGGCGAAGCAGGTCCATGAATTCGGATCCGAGAGATCCGGCAGCGCCCAAGATGCAGATCCGTCCCAGGTCATCTCCGGATGCGCGCTGATCGTCCGAACTTCGGCTGGCCGTTTCTGGCTGCAGGGGCGTGGTGGTCATGGCGAAGAAGAACTCGTTGTACTTCGATGCGATGCGTCGTGGCTCGTCAGCCCCGGTCGGCTCGGTTGGCGGCTTCGACTGTTGCGATTGTCCGACCCGAGGCCATGATTTTCATGACGTCCTGTGCCGGTCCGTCTGCGGTGCGAGCGGCCGGGGTCGCTGTCCAATGCAAATTTGAGGCGTATGAGTCGATGCTGAAGGTGTCGGACTTCGCGGCTGTCTCCCTGGCGGCGGGCCACTTCAAGGAGGACCTGGAGCAGTCCGACGCGGTCTTTGAGGGGCACGTTGCGGCGCCCCATGATGTCGTCGACTGTGCGTTTGGCCCTGGCGTCCTGGTGCAGTTTGAGCGCCATCTGAGCGAGCTGGATCCGCAGGACCACTTGGTCGGGATGCTGCCGCACGCCCCGGGCCAGGATTTTGGCCGCTGCGGTGGCGCCGTCCACTCGGAGGGTCAGCCGAGCGGCCATCAGGAAGTTCTTGGGCGAGGGGTCCACGTCGAGCAGTTCCTTGGCCCACCAAAGCGCCTGGGCGGACTGGCCGTTCCTGAGATGGTATGACACGAGCCGGGCGAGCGCGTCCTGCTGCTTGGGCCAGCGCTCCACCGTGGCCTGCAAGACCGCGGCGCCCAGTTTTTTGCCCGTGGTTTCCAATAGGCCGTTTCCAAGCCATTTCCACACGCTCGGCTTTTCGGGCAGGGGCAGTGTGACCCGACGGGAGGTGGCCACGGTCGTGATTCGATCGTCCACCTGGCCGAGCGCCAGGGCCAGGCTGGGCCAGGCGCCCACCAGAGCGAGCCTGGCGGACAGGCCTGCGGCGCGGAACGCAAGGTGCTCGTTTTCCACTGAGGCGGCGAGCTGGGCGGCGAGGCGCACCATTTGTTTGAGCATGGGTTTGGTGGTCAGGCGTCTGCCTCCCAAGTCGAAGCCGCGGCGGTACTCCGTTGCGGCCTGCTCGATGAGGCCTGAGTTGGCCAGGACCTGGGCCGCCACGAGATGCGGGCCCGAGTCGTACGGGTTGAGGAGTAGCGAGTGGTTGAGCCAGGCAAGGGGATGGCCCGTGCCCAGGCGGAATTCAGTCCAACCCATGAGCAACTGGAGATGGTCGTCCATGGGATGGCGGCGCAGGGCTTCGAGTAGAAAGCGGTGGGCCTGAGGGAATTCGTTTTTGGCAAGGAGCCTTGCCGCCTGCTTTGTGTCGGCACGTAGGTTGTGCCGAATGGCCTGTTTGGATCCAGTGATGGCCACGATGATGCCCGTCAGGAGCACGAGTCCCACGGCCGCAAAGTTCGGGACGGACACGTGCGAGCTTGCGCGATGGGTTCGAACGGAGTCGTGCGTCGACTGGTGTGAGTGATGCGAAAGGCTGCCGTCCGTCGACGGGGCGTCGGCGTGCGTTGCGTCATTGGTCAGGCCGGAGGTTGCACTGTGGTCGTCGTGGTTGCCATGGCTCGTTTCGCCGTCGTTGTCGGCAAAGTCGCCGTGGTCGGCGTCACCATGGTCTTTCGTGGTAGCGGCCTGGTCGGGGCTCACGGCGCGCATGGCGGGCAGCGATGGCGTGGAGTCCACGATCGGGCCGCTACGCGAGGAGCGCCGATGTTTGCGTCGCCATTTTTTGACTGAACGGATTCTGGTCAGACAGCGGCCCGACAAAAAGCCGGCAAACACAGCGGTGAGAAACGCGGTGCCCGGGAAGTCCAGGTTGAAGTCGCCCAGGTTTTGGACCAGGATGCCGGCCACGCCAGCCACCATGCCGGCCTGGATCTCGTCGAGCCGGTTCTTTTTGAAGAACCGGATGGCCCCCCAGATGCCGAGGATGAGGATCAGGATCGTGAAGAGTGGACCCATCTCCACGCCCATTTCGACGAGCCAGTTTTCAGCGTGGCTCACGGTCCTTGCCTGGACGCGATGGTTGACTCTGGCAAAGGCCTGCTGGTAGGTGCCAGCTCCTGTTCCTGCGACCAGGTGCCGGTTCATGAGCGGCAGAGCTTCGCCCCACATGACGATCTTGCTGTCCTCTGGGAGTTTTTCAAGACCCTGGCGGCCGAACGCATCGCGCACCAGACCCACCGATGGAACCAGGGCGACGATCACGAGCGCCACGGCGGCCACGGCCTGCCAGAAGGTCGAAGACGGGATCTTTTTGATCCGCCACAGGAGCGCGGACAACACGGCCAGCCCCACGAGGGCTCCGGCATAGCCCCCGCGGCTTTGGGCCAGGAGTACGAGCAGACCTGGAATCAGGGCGAGGCCGAGCAGAACGTGACGCTTGCGGGAGGCAGGCACGGAGAACGACAGACCCACATGGAGGCACAGGGCCATGAGGTAAAGCCCGGATGCGTGGTTTTCGTTTACCATGGGGGCGAAGAAGGCACCGTGGTAGTTGGGTTGGTACACCCACCAGATGCGCGGGTCGCCCGAGACCCAGTTCAGCAGCGACAGGGCGCCGACCGTGAGCAGGATGGCGTCGATGGCCCAGGCGAGCCGGCGTCCGGCATCATTGCCCCTGGCCAGGATCGAGGCGGTCACAAAAAGTGCTACCATCGAAGATCGTACGAGTACGACCAGGAGGGTGGCGGTTCGGTCCCAGCTCAGGGCGGCGGTGGCACCTGGAATGCGCGAGGTGACCTGTTTGGCGAGCCCGGCGGTGATTGGGTCGATGGTCCGCATGACCGAAAAGGGCAGCGGTAGGATCTGCACGAGTGGTACCAGGGCCAGCAGGGCCAGGAGCCAGAACCCGAACGAGGCGGCAAGGGCCCTTTTGTGCCAGAGCGCCAGGACCAGGGCGGCTACGCCCAGGCCGAGGGCGCCCCAGGACAAGATGACCTGGCTTTCGGCATGCACGCCACCCACCAAGATCCAGGTGAGGGTGAGGAGGGCCAGCAGGCCCGCTGTGAGAAAGGTTCGGGCGGTCGGGGGGCTCCAGGTCAGGAGTCTGTCGGACAGTCGCTTCAAAACAATCGCTTGGGTACGAAGATCACGTCACCGGGACGGAGCATGAAGTTTTGGATCTTGCCTTCGCCGATGTCTTTGACCCGGACCCGGATGCGGTGTTTGCGGCCGTCCACGATACGGGTGATAGTGGTGGCGTTCTGGTCCGCCATGTCCGTGAACCCGCCTGCTTCGGTGATGGCTGCGATGATGTTCATGTTGTCCGTGTATGAGAACACGCCGGGCTTTTTCACCTTTCCGAAGACGGTGACCCGTTTGGATCGGTATTCTTTGACGTAGACGTGCACCTGCGGGTTGCGGAAGTAGCCCTGACCCAATTTCTTGGCCAGGAGCCGCGCGGCCTCGGGCGGAGTGAGGCCAGCGACCTTCACCTGTTGGACATAGGGAAAGGTGATGCTCCCGTTTGGCTCCACCCGGTACTGTTTGGGCAGGTCCTCGCCCAGGAGGACGATCTCCAATTCGTCGCCGGCCCCGATCTTCGTGTCCACGTATCCTGCTGGTGGTGCGCCCTTGAGCACGGCCGTGCTCGGGCCCGGATGGCATGCACCCGGCAACAGGCCGGCCATTGCGCCGAGGAGGATCACGAGCAGGCTGCGCTGCAGGAGGTTCGTTCCCGAGACGACTGGAGAGAGGGACGCCATGGCGTTTAGTAGCTGAAGCGGGCCGTCAGGAGAGCGATGTGCTTGACGTAGCTCGGCTTCGAAACGACGCCTCCGCTGTTTTGCGAGAAGTTCGAGAAGTTCGCAAAGAGTTGGTAGCTCAGTCCCGCGGCGAACCAGGTGGTGACGTGGTAGATGCCGCTGAGGCCAAGGGAGATCGCGTTGTCTTTCCGGTCGAACGCCGTGCCGGCGAGCGGATCCGAAAAGCCTTCGTATCCCGCCAAGAGCCATCTGAAGGTGCCGTTCAATTCGACCTTCTGGGCAATCATTTGATAGTAGCTCAGATAGGCCGTGTCCACGTTGTAGTAGTTGCCCCACATCACGTCCTGGAAGTTGTGCTGGTATCCAACGCTCAGTTTGGCGAATGGGCCGATTTCCCAGGTGACGTCCAGCATGGCAATGGGCAGGTTGTAGTTCGGGCCCTTGTCGTACCAGCTATACGAGTAGCCGATGCCCGCGTTCAGCACGAGTTTGGGCACGAACCGACCGGTCACGCCCAGCATGGCCCGCAGCGGCTTGGAGTCGCTGTTGGTATAGGTGCCGAATGAACCCGTGTAATGCATGTACTGCCAGGTGGCGCCCAACCAGAAGGAGGTCTGGGGGAAGAACTTCCACTTGGCCAGGAATTCTACCTGGTGGTAGTAGTAGCTTCCGCCCTTCATGCTGGAGTCTTCGAACATATTCAGGGCGAACCGGTACCCGAGTCGGAACTGGAGGAGCCCGCCGCCCGGCCGAAGGGAGAAGCCCAGACCTGCGGTGTTGGAGTCGCGGTCGAAGTTTTGATTGCTGGTGGCATAGCGGGGCTCGCTCGTGCGCACGAAGGTCTCGTGCAGGTCGAATCCGAAGATGCCCGTAGGAAACAGGTTCAGTCGGCCCGCCAGGTTCGCTCCGAAGAAGTCGCGTTGGGTGCGGCCCGTCAGTTCCTGGAAGTAGCGCTTGTAGTCGCCACCCAGGAACAAGGAGTAGAGGACCTTGCTTGCTTTCGACTGGGCGCCGTTCGCCAAGAACAGGCCTGGAGCGATGGTCAGAAACACCGACCCGTCCGGGTTTTCGCTTTTGTCCGCGTAAAACACGTTGCTGTCGTAGCCAAAGCTTAGGTCCAAAGTCGGATGGAGGGCGGCTCGGCCCACCTGGAACCCTGGCGCTGTAAACGTGGGCACCCCGACGAGTTTGGATGCACCGCCGCCGAACCCGCTCTGGGAGCGGGCCACGGCGGCACCGCCGCTAGCCTGCGCATGGGCTGTGCCCGCAACGAGGACGAGAGCAAGGAGAGTATTGAGTACAAGATGATGCTGTTTCATGTCTCGCTATCTTGCAAGCCTAGGAACGTCCCGCCACCGATACCGCTCTGTAACTATCTCGTGGCTCGGCACTGCATTTTCCCCAGCAGCACCTTCGTCAAGTAGAAGCCAGTTTTGCCCAGTCCACGGTCCCTGTCAAGTCTTAAACGATGCCCTGTCCTTCCTGGTTTCTGTTCGTGTCTCTGTCAGCGGTTCGTGGTTCCTGCTTGTCTGTCGTTTTGGTCTATATTTATACGTTGTGGCTTTTTTCGCAATCACGTATCTCAGTTTTTGTTCCACTCGATTTCCACGTTTTTTGGCCGTCGTGGGACTCGTCCCACCATCGTGGGATCGGATCCATCAGGACCGTCGACGTGACGGTTCGGATCGTTTTTCGATCGATTCGAACCGCTTTCCGATCGTTTGGGTTTCTGCATCCGCCTTTCGTTCCATCTGTGCACAGCAACTTCTGCACGTCGTTTCCTGCATTTTCCGGCTCGGTGCCGCTGGCGGACAGAACCTCCCTGTTGTGTGATGCCGTCCTTTTGGGCGATGTTAGATGTACGGAGAAACCTCCGGTGGTCGGTCGAAGCCGCCTGTTTCCTGCGGAATGAACATGGGGCCCGGGTCCGAAGGATCCTCGATCGGAATGTTTGGATCGGTCTTGAAAAAGACCTTGGTGTTGCCCGTGTAGCTCATTTCCTCGCCCGAGCAGGCTTCTGCGTCGCGGCGCAGGGCCTCGGACCGTTCCCGCAGCAGGGAGATCTTCTCGAAAAGGAGTCGGCTCGAATCACCGGATTCGTCTTTGGGGGCCTCGGCGCGGAGTCGCTGGAGGGTCTGACGCGCCATCTCCACCACGGTGTTCAGGCGCACGAGCTTCTCCTGGACGCAGTTGATTCGGATGATGTCCTTCTTGCGCTGGGCGTCGGCCAGGTAGCGGCCCACGCGGCCCTTGGCCGTTTCAGCCTTCCACAGTTCCACCGCGCCCTGGCGGATCGCCTCGGATGGAGAAATGTACGGTCCCTTGGCCGCATTCTTTTTCGCCTGCTGCGCGAGCAGCGCCGGCCCAACAGTCAAAACAGCTAGTAATGGCACCGCGACTGCGATCCACCTCTTCATCGAGTTCGAAATACGCATAACCGCGTCCTCCCAATGTGAGAGTCATATTCAACAGATATACAAGAAGTATACGACCGGTTTTTTGAAATCGTCAATGAAAATGATCGCTTCAGAAAAAACGACTCCTCCTTCGGCTGGCCGGTGGGTGATTCATCGAAGCGGACCCGCAGTCTCGGCGAAGATGAATCGTGGACAGGCCCCGAGCCGTGTGCCGGAGTCCGAGGGCGAGGAGCCGTCCAAAGGTGGGATCTTGACAACGCACGGCCACTGGCCGCACCATGGGTCCCCATGAACCCATCCATATCGCAGAAGGCAGGCGAAAGCGAACACCGAGGCGATCCGATCCCTGATACGGGATCCACGTCCGCCGGGTCGCTGGATCTTTCCGTGGTCATTCCTTGTTATGAAGAAGGCGAAAACATTGAGGCCCTCGTGGACGAACTCGATCACATGGTCGAGACCCTCGTGGCATCGGGTCGCACCTGCGAGGTGATCCTCGTCGATGATGGCTCCCGGGACGCCACCTTCGAGTTGGCCACTGCTCTGGCGCGGGATCGCGCGTATTTAAGGATTATTCGATTCCGCCGTAACTTTGGCCAAACCGCCGCCATGAGCGCCGGTTTCGCCGAGGCGTCTGGCCGGGTGATCGTGCCCATGGACGCGGATCGGCAAAACGATCCGGCCGATGTGCCCAGGTTGCTCGAGAGGCTGGATGAGGGGTTTGACGTGGTCTCTGGTTGGCGCCGGGACCGCCAGGACCGCTGGCTCACCAGAAAACTCCCATCGCATGCGGCCAATCGCCTCGTGAGTTGGGTAGGCGGGCTGAAGCTCCATGACTACGGCTGTACCCTCAAGGCCTATCGGCGTGAGGTGCTCGAACCAGTGCGCCTCTACGGTGAGATGCATCGATTCATTCCCATTTACGCCATGTGGAATGGAGCGCGGGTCACCGAGATGCCCGTGAACCATCGCCCACGGGTCGCGGGTCGCTCCAAGTACAACCTCGGCCGGACCTTCAAGGTGTTGATGGATCTGGTGACCTTGAAGTTTTTGGGCGACTATTCCACCAAGCCCCTGTACATGTTCGGCGGACTCGGGAGCCTGTCCTGCCTGGCCGGGAGCATCTTCGGGATCATCACGTTGGTCCAGAAGTACGTCAGTGGTGCTTGGGTGCACAAGAACCCGCTGCTCCTGCTGGCCGTCTTTTTGTTCATCGTGGGCCTGCTCATGATTTTTATGGGTCTGCTCGCCGAATTGCTTGTGCGCACCTACCATGAATCCCAGGGGAAACCCACCTATCTGATTCGTGAGCGGGTCAACTTCGACCGGACAATCGCACCATCGACCCCAGAAGGGCCGATGCGATCGCTCGATGGGGTGACCGACCCATCGCCCCATCGATCGAGTGCTGGTTCGACCGACGGACCGGCCGAAGGACAGAGTGGTGAATCGACCGGCGGATCGATCGATCTACAAAACAGGCGACCGGCGGATGGATCGACCAATGGATTGATCAAAGGAAAGGACGAATCGTGAGCTACGAAGAGAAGGGTCGGAGCGAGGAACGTGGCGAGATGCCGATGGCTCCACAGGCTCGCGGATCGCGAAGCGATCACCGAGACGTGGCCGATGGCGATTCGTCGCAAGCTGATCGGTCGGGAGGCGATGGGCCGCAGCCTGGCGGTTCCGATTCCGTGGATGCGATCCTGGCGCTCTACCGCAGGGTGGATGCGTTTTTCGATGCGGCTCAGGCGGCCCAGCCGGATCAGGTTGTCTGTAAGCCTGGATGCAGCGCCTGCTGTCATGTGGATCTCGGTCTGTTCGGGATCGAGGCCGATCTGGTGCGGCAGGCGTTTGCCAGGTTGGACCCGGCGGTCCAGGTCAAGGCGGGTCAGCGTGCTGCCGAAGGACGCCACTGTGCCATGCTCGATGACGATGGACGCTGTATCGTGTACGAGGACCGACCGCTCATCTGTCGCAGCCACGGCTTGGCCGTGGACTTGGGTGAGCGTCTCGACCATTGTCCCCTCAACTATGCATCGAAGCCTCCCGAGCCCGAACACGTTCTTTCGTTGGACGTGGTCAATGAGGTGCTCGTGGTGGCAAATCGTCTCTACGGTGCATCGGGCAGTCGGATTCGGATCGCGGACATCGTTTTGGAAGAATAGGAATCACGAGTGTCAGGAGAACCAAGCCATCACTGCGTCGGGCTGTGGCGGCGGATGGGCCAGGGCACGGTCATCTCCCCGAGGTGGGTCTCGTCCAGGATGACGTCCAAATAGACCTTGACGATTTTGTGGAATCGGTGGCGCACGAGTGGCTGCAACTGACTTGCGGGCACGAGGACCCGGCCGTTTGCGTCGGTGGTGCCCAGTGACTGGATGCCGGTGGCGGTGCCCACCTTGACGTAATGGCCTTTGGCCGGTCGCGTGCCGCAGACCGACACCTTGCCTGGATGCTTGCGGTGGGTGATGCCCAGTACCTTGGTGTTGGTGCCTTCGACCATTTTTTGATAGATGCCGAGGGCCACCAAAGCGGCTCCTGGGGCCAGGAAGGCAAGGGAGCCCACCAGTGCGTTGTTACGGCGTCTGGTGCTGTCCTTTGCCGCTGCCGACATGTAGAAGAAGGGGGCGGAGATACCCATGACCACGGCGCCCAGGCCGAGATAATAGGGGGCGAGCGGCGCCTTGATCCGCACCTTGGCCACCTCGCGCACGAGATCCTCGGACACCTCCTGGCAGAGTTTTTGCTTCGAGAACAGGAGCCAGTACACTCCTTTGTCGTATTTCAATCGGTACTGGAAACGCCCTTTGTCGAGATGGACGATCCTCTTTTCCTGGCCGATTTTCTTGTACGAGTACTCCGTCCAGATTCGGAAGTGCGCCGCGCATCCCGATGCTGCCAGCATCACCCCGATCGTCGCCACCGACAGGGCCATCCCAGACACCCGTGAAACGAACGAGAAGCGTGACAGGCGTGAGACGCCCGGCACGGTCGACCTGCCCCGCATGGACCGGGAGACAGGGGTGAGCAGTCGAGTCGGCGTTGCGCGCACGGCGACGCTCCGGCGTTCGCTGCGCAGGTTGCTCGGATGGTTGGGTTGGTCGATCATGGCCGTTGCCTGTTCCATGACGAGGTTTCTATCACAGAGCATCCATGTCCGGAAAGGGTTTCGAGTCAGGGATCACCAGTGCGAGCGGGCCGAGTGGCGGGTGGTCTGCAGGATGGAGACCCATCTGGGCGCCCAGGCGCCGAGGCTGTAGCGTTCGACGATGCGCTTGCGCGCTGCTGCGCCCATCTCGGCGCGCAGGTCCGGGTCGGAGACGAGGCGCACCACGGCGTCGCGCCACTGGATCGGGGTGCCGACGAGGAGACCGGTGCGGTCCTGTTCGAGGACCCGGTTGACGGCGCCGATGGGACTCGCAATGGTCGGGATGCCCACGGCGCCATACTGGACGGCTTTGAGTCCGCTTTTGCCCATGCACCAGATGCTCGGTTCCATGGGATAGAGTCCGATGTCGAGATTTTGGAAGTCGGCGATCTCGCGGTCCAGGTTCCAGGATCGATTGTCCACCTCGAAGTGTCTGGCATGGAACGGGTGCGAGGCGCCCACGACGACGAGACGGAAGGAGACCTGGCGGGCCGCCTCGTCCAAGGCGTCGATGATGCGGTCCATGAACGGCGTGGTGGAGTGGCTGCCGATCCACCCCAGGGTGACTGGTCCGGCTTTTTTGTGAGATTCATGACGGGATCTATCATTCGATCGATTGTTCGATCTGTCGTTGGGGCCGTCGTTGGATGGGACGTTGGATCCAATGGTGGATTTTGGCCGAAATCGGTCCGTGTCCACGACGGTGGGGACCACGGTGACCTGCTTGTTGTACTGCCGTGCGTGGGCGGCGACGAAGTCGCTGCCTGCGATGATCCTATCGGCCATGCGCATGAGGAAGTTGGCCTTGCCCGGTATCTTGGCGAGCATGACAAGTCTGCCGTAGGTGGGAGAGCGATACGAGAGCCAAATCGGATCGTCCAGGTCGTAAATCATGGGCTTCCCCGCCAGTGCGGCGAGGCTGGTTTCGACCCAGGGCAGGCCCATGAGACAGGCCTCGCGCATGACGTAGACCAGGTCCGCATCCAGACCGGACAGTGTGGTGGTGATCCGGCGTCTGGCAGCGGCGGCTAGGCCGGCGAGTTTGGAGAGATTGTGGCCTGAGTGGTACAGGATACGCTCGGTGGTCTCGTCCAAAAAGGGCCGGATTTCCAGGTCGATACCATGTGCCCGGCAGATGGGGTCGTATTGAGCGAGTCGGTATCGGGTCGTCGCCATGGTGGCGGTGTTCGGGGTGAGGGCCAGGACTTTCATGGGTGACGGTCTCCTTGTGGTCGGGTTCCTTATCGCACCGTTTGGTTTCCGAGCCGGTTGCGGCGTCGTTTGGGCACAGCAACCTAGCGTTTCGTGCCGTCTCGTTCCAGGGTGAGGGTCGAGCCGGTCAGTCGGTAGCGATCCCCACATCGGGTGCAGGTGGCGATGATGGATTCAGAGTTTGCGCTGGTCTGTGAGCCGATCTGTACGGGAAGGTTGAGGATTTCGCCGCATCGGCAGCTCCAGCCGGCCTGACGGGCCGGGGCGCCATACACCATGGCATGGGCGGGCACGTCATGGGTGACGACGGATCCGGCGCCCACGAATGCGTACTCGTTCAGGGTGACGCCGCAGACGATGGTGGCGTTGGCCCCGATGGTGCAGCCCTTGCGCACCACGGTATGCTGGTACTCGTCGTGGCGGCTCACGTGCGCGCGCGGGGTGCGCACATTCGTGAACACGGCGGACGGCCCTACGAAGACGTGGTCTTCGAGCAGGACGCCGTTGTAGAGCGAGACGTTGTTTTGCACCTTGCAGCCTGCGCCCACCTGCACGTCTCCCATGAAGACGTTCTGGCCGAAGATGCAGGACGGGCCGATTCTGGCTCCGCCCATGACGTGGCAGAAGTGCCAGACTTTGGTGCCGGGGCCGAGCGTGGCGCCTAGCTCCACGATGGCGGTTTCATGGACAAAGGGCGCTGGCTGATCGGTGGGGCCGGCCTGGCCGGGCCGATCGTCGGCCTGGTTGGCTGGTTGGCCTGGTCGGTCGATCGACGAATCGGGTCGTTGTGCTGGTCGGTCGTCTCGTGGTGGTGATTGCCTGTTCGGTTTCGTGGGTGGCTGGGTCATGATGTCGTCCTCACGGAATGCTGGCCTGTGCTGGTTGTTTGGTTTTTCGTTCGTTTTTGGCGCCCTGTGCATTTCGGTGCCTCCGGGTCCGAACGCCCGGCTCCGTTCGGTCCGGCCCTTCTCCATTCGCTCCGTTCGGTCCAGCCGGACCGACCCGGATGGGAAAACAGTTTACACAGGCTTTAGAACAGTCTAATTACTATGGCAAGCTTGGCGTCGACCCGGTGTCGAGCCTGTGAGCGTCCCAAAATGCCCAATCGTGGAGGAGGCATGCTCTATCACCAGTTGTTGGACCCATGGTTTCGCAGACTGCCGCGGTACGTGTTCATCGAAGATCTGGTTCGGGGCAAGAGAGTGCTCGAAGTGGATTGCGGCGTGGGGTTGGCTTCAGATTTCCTGGCGGGCCTCGATGCGCAGCAGGTTGTTGGCCTGGATGCGGACGAGACGCAGATCGCGCGGGCCCGGGTGCGGTATCGTCGCTCCAACCTGGAATTTACCTGTGCCGATCTCATGGACCAGAGCGCGGTGCCCGGCCCGTTCGACGTGATCTGTGTGCCTGAGGCGGCGCATTGGCTGGCGCGGCCAGGGGCGGTCGAGGCGCTCGTGAGTCGTCTGACCGACGATGGCGTGCTATACGTAGCGGTGCACAACGGGGACATGGAAGAGACCCCTCAGGCCATGGCCTATTACGATCTCCTGTCCGTGCTGGAGCCTGGATTTTCCCAGGTCGTGATGGTGTCCCAGAGCATTTTCTCCGGGTTCTCTCTGGTGGAGTTCGTGCCCAGGACCGAGGAGCCCGAGCTGGCGCTCGACGATTCGTTGCTGAATGGGGATACCGAAGACGCGGGTGACTACCTGGCCCTTTGTAGCCGGTCCGAGGTGCCCCTGAGACCGTCGTACGTGGTGCAGGTGCCCTTTGCAGCCATGGAGCGGCGGCTGGGCCGTCTCTTCGAGATGGAGCTGGCTCTGGATGCCGGCGCGCCTCCCGACGAGGTGCGGCGGCTGGGTCGCGGAGTCGGTGGAGACACGGCAGGCGACGATGTCCGGCGTGGCGGTGGCGCAGGTGGTGGAGTCGAGGGGGCTGATGCGGCCGAAGGCACCGATGCGGAGGATCGTGAGGCCCTGGAGGCGGCGTTGGAAGCCGTCCGCGAAGAATTGACCGAGGCAGGCGAGCGGGTCGAACGGCTGCGCGCCGAGGCCGAGGAGGCCGAATCGCGGCTCGAAGAGCGGGCCCGCGAACTGGAAGAGACGAGGATCCAATCCGAGGAGTTCGCCGGGCAACTCGCAGAGCGCGAGGCGCGGATCGACGAGTTGGTGGGCGAGCTGGATCGGCTCCGCAGTGCGGTAGAAGAAGGTCGGGTTTCCGTGGAGCTGCTCGAAAGCCGGACGGGGGCGGCCGTCGGTCGAGGGCATGAGGTAGATGACGGGGTAGGGGCCGAGGCAACGATTGAGTTGGAGGCCGAACTTGCTGCTTTGCGTGGTGACCTGAAGTCGTCCGAGATGGAGCTGGAAGCGGCGCGGGGTCGGATCGAGTCGCAGGAGGCCGAACTGGATGCGCTCAGGTCCGAGGTGCGCGGGCTGAGGCAGAGTCTGGAGGCGGCGAACCGGGAGGTTGCTGAAAAGGGCGCGGTCCAGGACAGGAGCGCGAAGTCCCGGGAACAGGCCGAGTTGGCTCAGCTCCGGATGCGGAGCAAGTCGCTCGAACAGGATGCTGCGGGCATGGCCGAAGAACTCACGACGGCCAACGAGGAGTTGGAGCGCCTACGGGCCGAGTTGGCTGCATCGAAGGAGGGCGACGCCGAGGCAGGAGCGCTTCGTGAGGAGAAGGCCCAGCTTCAGGCCGAGGTGGAACGGCTCCAGGGTGAGGTGGGGCGCCTCGTGTCCGAGTTGGAGGCTCGTACCGCCGAGAAGGAACGGCTCCAGGTGGAGCTGGAGCGGAGCACGGGTGAGGCGGCCAGATTGGCTCAGAACGCCGAGAAGGTGAGCGCCAAGGTCGAAGCTCTGAAGAGCAAGGTGCAGGAGCAGGCTGTCGAGATCGCCTCGCTCAACGAATCATTGGCCCAGGGACGCGACGCGGCTGCGGCGCGGGAGCGGCAGGCCGAGGAACGTTTGTCGGGCGTCGAGGTGGAAAAGCGCGTCCTGGAAGAGCGCAACGGCGAGCTGGAGGCGCGGCTTTCGGATGAGCATGCCAGGGTCGACGAACTCGAAGCGAGGACTTTGGATCTGACCCGGCGTCTCGCCGAGACGGAACGGGGCAAGGTCCGGGCGGACGAGGTGCTGGCCACCTGGCGCCAGCGGGCCCTGGATGCGGAGTCGCAGGCCGGCACCGAGGCGGGGCGTGCTTCGGAGATGGCCGAGCGGATCGTGCACCTGGAGCAAAAGCGTCAGGCACTGGAAGAGAAGCTCCAGTCCGTGGACAAGGACCGTGAGGTGGCCGCGGCGGCCACTCAAGAACTGGACCGGGTCCGCAGCGATCTGACCGCCCAGCTCGATCGGGAGCGAGGGAGGCTTCGGGACTTAGCGGCAACGGTCGAGGACTTGCAGAAGAGTCACGAGAAGCAGGAGCGATCCTGGCAGGAGCGCAAGACGGAGCTGGAGGCCCAGCGGGATGCGGCTGTGGCTGATCGCGACGTGTTGGCGCGTCGGGTGGAGGAGAGCGAACGGCGGCATCGCGAGGCGCTCGAGCAGATTCGATCCTTCGTGCAGCGTAAAGAAGCGCTCGAGAACGAGGTCGAGGCGGGTCTGCAGCGTATCGACGATCTGTCCGCGTCTCTGGCCGAGGCCAAGGAGTCGGGGCGTGAGGCATCGGTAGGCGCGGCCGTGGCCGAGCTGGCTCGGGTGCGGGAGCGGGCCGAAGCGGCCAAGGTGGAGTCCGACGAGTTGCGTAGAAAGGCCGAGGCCGTGGCGGACACGGTGGCCGGCTTGCGTGCCGCCCTCCAGGAACGGACCTGGCAGGCCGAGGAGCTGGAGGCCCGGCTTGCCAATGAGCAGGCTCGGCGCCAGGAGGCCGAGACAGGGGCCCGGGAACGGGACGAGCTGGCCGAGCGGCTGGCCATGCGTGATCGCGAGGCGAAGCGCATCCAGGATGCCTTGGCCATCCAGGCTCAGCAGATGGACAGGATGGCGATTTCCCTCAAGGAGCGGGATGCGACCATCGAGCGCCTTCGGGACGGGGTGGCGACCCTGGAGGAGACGATTCGCGAGCGCGATGAGCAGCGTCAGGCGCTCGAGCAGCGGGTCGTGGATGTGATGCGGGCGGCGAATGAGAAGGCGCGACAGCTTGCCCGCACCGAAGGTGAGTTGCTACGCGTGGGCGGTCAGGCCGTCGAGGATCGTGAGGCGACCCAGGCGGACGCGGCCAAAGTGCTCGCCTCGCTCGTCGAAGCGCTCGATCTGGATCCTTCGTTGAGGTCCGTCGTGGCTGTGATCGCCGCGGTGCGCGAACGCATCGATTCCGAGCTGGAAGAGGTGCGCGTCGAGACGTCGGAGGTGGTCGGAGACCTGGCGGGGCAGCTCGATGGCGTGGGTCGGGATCTGCGGCGATCGACCGAGCTGATCAAGCAGCTCAAGTCGGAACTGGAGCATAAGAACCAGGCGCTTTTGCATGCGATTCAGGGGTTGGAGGATCGCAACGTCGTGGTTGCGGCACTCAGGCAGGACACGAGGCAGCGCAAGGATCAGGCTCGGCAGTTACGCCACGATCTGCGCATGAAGGAGCGCGAGATCGAAGACCTGCGGGTGGATCTTGCCGAGCGGGACCAGCAGATTCTGTCCATCGAGCAGGAATTGGTTCGCGCCGGCCAGCAGATTGGGGATTTGGAAGGCGAGGTAGGGCCCAAGGAGAGTCGTCTCGTGGAGTTGGAGGTGGAGCGCGACGAGGTGCAGGAGCGACTCAGGGTCGTGGAGGCCGAGCTGGAGGACGCGCGTCGTCAGCGGTCCAAATTGCGTGACCAGATGGTCGGGTTGGACGCCGAAGCGGAACGGGGACGCGACGAGATCGTGGCCCTGTCGCAGCAGCTCGAAGAGATGCAGGACCAGGCGGAGCGGGTTGGCCAGGCGGCCGATGAGACGGCCAGGCGGCTGCTGGTCATGACGGCCCAGTGGGATGCGGCCTCCCAGGAGGCGGCCGAGTTGCGGGCGGAATTGGCCGAAGAACAGGAGCGGAGCCGCAAGTGGCGCAACGAGGCCACGCAGAAAAAGGACCGGATCAAGCAGCTCAAGAAGTTCCTGGATCAGGCTACCAAGGAAGCGGAGCGGGCGGCCGATCGGGCTGATCAGGCCGAGCGGGCCCTGCGGGAGCAGGCAGAAGATGCAGGAGCGCGGGCTGAGTTGGAACGCCTCCAGGGCGAGTCCCAGGCTCGGGTCGATGCGGTCGTCGAGGAGTTCCAACGGGCGGAATTCGGTTTGGAGCAGGCGGGCCATCGGATCGAAGAGCTGCAGATCGAGTTGGCAGAGAACCGTGAGGCCAAGGATGCCTTTGGTGCCAAGGTGGCCGAGTTGGAGGCTGCGCTCCAGTTTGCCGAGCAGAAGCGTGAGGCGGCTGAGCAGCGCTTGGCCGAGCAGAGTGAACAAGCCGATGCCGGGCGACACGGGTCGATGACCGCTGCACCCGAAGAGGTCGAAGAGGCCCGGCGTCGGGTGGCGGATATGGAGGCACGGCTTGCGCAGGCTGAGGCGGCAAGGCAGCAGGCAGTGGCCACGCTGAACGAGCAGGCTGCAGCCACGGCCGACATGCAGGCCGAGCTTGGGCATGCGAGGCGCGCCGTGGCCCGATCCAAGGAAAAGTTGAGCCACGTCCAGGCCGAGCGACGGCAGATTCAGGATCGGCTCGCTCAGGCCGAGGCGCGTCTGTTGACAGCCGAACGCGAGGCCCAGCAGTTTCGGGCCGAGGCGTCGGCACTCCATGCCGTCGTGCGGCAGCGCACCGAGGAGATCGAGGTCCTCGTGGGCCAACTTGCATCAGCCCAGCATGAGATGGACGTTGCCAGCGCCCGAGAGGCGGACATGGCGTCGCGCCTTGCTCGGGCCGAGCGGCACGAGGCCCACGTGCGGTCTCGGGTGGCAGCGCTGGGGCTGGGGCCCAAGGTGGGGCTCGTCGAGTTGGAGGTGGGCATCGAGGGACAGGCGCAGGGGGCCCAGGTCGAGACGGCGGCGCCCTATCGTGGAGCCGGTTTGGATGGGGAAGGGGCGGCAAGCGGTCTGGGCCGTCGGGACGAACAGGAGCGTGGGGCCTCTGTGCCGGTGGCCGTGGAGGTGCTGTCTGATTCGTCGCACGAGGAGCTGGTGGTGTCCCTCAAAAACGAGAACAGTCGTCTTCAGGAAGAGGCGCACGTCCTCGTCATGGAACTCGCTGGCGCTCAGCAGGAGATGGACCTGTATCGCAAAGGTCAGGCCGAACTTGCGGCTCGGATGGGCTCGTTGGAGAAGGCGCTCGAGCAGGCCCAGCAGCAGGCATTGGGCTATCGTCGTCGATTCGAGGCGGTGCGGCTGCATGAGACGGACCTGGAGCATCGGTTCGCCGAAGTGAATGAGCAACTCGACCAGATGAGTCCACGCGTGTCGGACCTGGACGGCATGGTGGACGGGCTCAGGGGTGAGTTGAATCGGGCCAGGGCCGAGGCTGAGACCTGGCGGCGTCAGACCGAAGATGCGGAGCGTCGCGTCCGGTTGGTCAGTGATGAGTTGGCAGTAGCTCGCCGGGACGGCCAGGTCGTGGGTGAACGTTCGGATCAGGCACGGGTCCGGGCCGAAGAACTCAACGCTAAAGTAGAGGATCTGGAGCGGCGGATCGAGATCGTGACGGGCGAGCTGAACGACGCGAGGGGTCGAATCGAAGCAGCGGAGGGACGCGCCGACGAGGCGAGCCGCCGGATGGAGGAGGAGTCCCATCGCGCCGACGAGGCGAGCCGTCGGGCCGACGAGCAACGACGGCTGTTGGAGGCAGAGCGGGATCTGGTCGCTGGGTTGACCGCCGGGCTGCAGGAGCAGCGCGGCCGTGTATCGGAAGTGGGCGGCGTGCTCGGAACCGAGGCGGAGCGCATCGAGGTCCTTGCAGAGTCGCTGCGGCGTCTGCTCGTGCATATGGATGAAGCAGGTTCGGAGCTGGGCGTGGGTCCAGTCGAGGGCCAGGGGAAGGCCATTGGTTCGGTCGCGGGTCGAGACGAGACAGCTGACCAGGAGGCGGTGGCGGAGCGGGATCGGCTCAGGGCCCAGGTCGTTTCCCTGGAGCGGGAACTCGTGTCTCTTCGAAAGGAATACGACAAGAGGGAGGAGCAGGTGCAGGTCCTGTCCCTGGATCTGGATCGGCTCCAGTCGGAATTGGCTCAGGCGGGTGGTGCACAGGGGGCGCCTGCGGAGTGGGAGGTGCGGCAGGCGGAAATGGCTCGTCGGGTGAAGCACCTCGAACAGGCGCTCACCGCGCGCGACGACTCGTCGCGCCACAGTGAAGCGAAGGTGATGGAGTTGAGCAAGCAACTCGGCGACAAGGATGCTGAGGTGTTGCTTCTGTACAGCAACGTGTCCCAACTCCAGCAAGCGGTGGCTCGTGTGCGGGAGCAGCTTGCGTCTCTGGTCGCCGATGTGGCATCGATCGAGCCGGATCGCATGAAGGCTTTGCTGGGGGAGATCGATGCTGAGTTGACTCAAATCCAGAAAGGCGCATAAAAGAAGGAACCTGACGACAAACCGTCGAGGGGGCGGTACGTGGTTGGCGATCTGTTGAGAATGAGTCCGGAATCTGGAACGGACAGGAGGAATCGATGAAGCAGTCGTGGCATTGGTGGGGCGTGGCACTGGTGGGCGCAGCGGCGCTCGCCGTAATGTCGCAGCAAGACACGTCGGCTCGGCCTGCGCATCGAAGCAGCAGCGCGACGCCCTGTGGCATGTCCAGGTCAGGCATGGTTTGCGTGCCGGCTGGTCGGTTTCATATGGGATCCTATTCGGGCGACGTGGATGAGGAGCCGTCGCACATGGTGTTTGTGGACGCCTTCCTTATCGACAAGACCGAGGTGACCTTCGCGCAGTACAATCGATGTGTCACGGCTGGTCGCTGTCGCAAGCCGCATTATATTTTGCTCGGCAAGGCGCCCGTGGGCCGGATTCGGGAAAAGACGACCAAGAAGGTGCGGATCAAGGTGAATTCGAAGTATCCGGTGGTGGGCGTGAGCTGGAAGGATGCCGACACCTATTGCCGGGCCCTGGGCAAGAGACTGCCCACCGAGGCCGAATGGGAGAAGGCCGCCAGGGGAACCGACAGCAGGCGATACGCCTGGGGCAACAGCCCGCCGAATTGCAAGAGAGCCAATATCGATGTGTGCGGGCGCAAAATCCAGGTGGTGGGGAAGCATCCCACGGGAGCGAGCCCCTTTGGTGCCCTGGGCATGACCGGCAATGTGTGGGAGTGGGTCAGCGACTGGTATGACGCGCAATTTTATCGTAGGCCCGAGGCTGCGCGCAACCCGGCTGGACCGTCCAATCCGACGGATCCGGTCACCGGCCGCCGCGTGTATCGGTACAAGATTCTACGAGGCGGCGGCTATACGGGGAGCCCAAGCCCGCTTTGGGCCTCGTATCGATTCCGACTTCTGCCCAACACGAGAGGGGACGATATCGGATTTCGCTGTGTCTTGTCCAAGCACCAGCCGGTCATGGCGCCCACCACGACCGTGGCTCAGCCCAACAGGACGGGGGCTGCCGCCGATTTCGCCGCCATCTCTGCAGGGGGCGGAACCCCGACCGGTGTCATGGCGGGTTCAGCCGGTTCGGTAGCTGGCGCGTCACCGCATTCGGTCGCGCGACCCCGTTCCACCGCCAGGCCCGGCGCCCGTCCGCGTCCAGCCAATCCCCGCTGACTCGCTTGGCGTCGCATCCGGCGCCGACTTTTACCCCTACTGCCACAGATTGCAAAGAGCGTGAATGGAAGCTGACTGGTTCGGCGCCGTACCCGGTGCTGCTCGTACCCCACTGGTTCCAATGGCCACGTCGCATCGTCTGGCTTCAGGTTTTTGATCCCTGCGGGTCGTTCGACGATTCGGTGGTGGTTGAAGTTTCCGTGGTCATCGAAGGGGCGTGGGCAATGGGCTGAAAGCGGCCGGTTCGGGCGATGAGCCCCACCGAAACCGTGACCCAGAGGGGCAATGGTTCGGGTGATTCGAGGACGACCGAGGCGTCTGGAGCAATGTCTGTTGTCTGCCAAAAAACTGGTGTGTCCGGCTGTTCTCGGTGATAGCTCATGACTCGCAGGGCAAGCGTGGCATCTGCCTGGAGTTCTTCGTGGAGGTGCGCCCTGGCGGTTTGAATATCCGATTCCAGCACTGTCCATTCGCACGAGAGTTGATTTTTCGAGACGCGGCAGTGCATCGAGGATCGGACTGCCGCCGCGTTGTTTGGTCTGCCTCGTCGTTTCGGTTGTCTTGGCCCCTGCTCGACCAGGGTCCATCGGCCCTCTGTCTCGATGCGTCCCCGCAGGGCCTTGGCCCGTTCGGGTTGTCCCTGGGACTCGTAGAGTCGCGCCAGGGTTTCACTCGCAAGGATGGTTCGATCGTCGGGCATGAGCAACTCCAGTCGAGGTCGATGGTTCTGTTCGATGGTTGCGGTTCATGGTCACGGTCGATGGTCCTGTTCGCTCGTCTTGTTCGATGGTCGGCAACTGTGGGTGCGGTCGTGACCATCGCACGGAGCGACCGACCTGTTGATCATAGCTTGAGCAGGACCTCTCTGGTTCGGGCCAGATCGAGTTGGATCTGTTTCGCCAGTTCGTCGGGTGATGCAAAGCGGCGTTCCTGTCGGATGCGTCGCACGAATTCGATGGAGACCCGTTGTCCGTACAGGTCGCCGGACCAGTCCAGAACGTGGGCCTCCACGGTGAGGATGCCGTCGGCGCGGAAGGTGGGTAGGCGTCCCACGTTGACGGCCGCGGGCATGTGATGGCCCTTGACGTCGAACCAGCAGGCATAGACACCAGCGCTAGGCAGAAGTTCCTGTTCGGCGTCGATGTTGGCTGTTGGAAATCCGATGGTCTTGCCGCGGCCGTCGCCTCGGATCACGGGGCCGGTCAGGACGAAAGGGCGTCCGAGCAGCAGGGACGCGGCGTAGACGCGACCAGAAAGCACGAAGGCCCGTACTTTCGTGGAACTGACGACCATGCCGTGAATCGCGAAGGGGTCGAGAACGTGGACCTGAAAGTCGTGGGTTGCAGCCATGTCCCGCAGGTCCGAGACCGTGCCCGCCCGCCCGGATCCAAAGGTGAAGTCGTGTCCCACCACGAGGGCCGAGGGTCGCAGTTGCCTTACGAGGACGTCGTTGACGAACTGGTCAGGTGTCATGCGGGACAGACCTTGGGTGAACGGCAGGACCAGGGTCAGATCGGGAGCGCTTTCGCGAATCAGGTCGAGTTTGCCCTGCGGCGTGGTGATCAGGCGCGGCGCCAACTCGGGCGCGAGGACCCGAGCCGGGTGCGGCTCGAAGGTGACGACACCCCAGGGTTGGTTGCGATCTTTGGCCTGTTGGCAGGCCACCTCGAAGAGGGCCCTGTGTCCCAGGTGAACGCCGTCGAAGTTGCCAAGGGCCATAATGGCCCCTGGGAATGCTGCTGCTGCTTCGCTGGGTTTTTGGAATACGCGCATGGTTTTCGGCCTACTTCGTGGGGTTCGTCATGCGCCAGAGGACGAAGGCTGTCGCGGTGGCTCGTGTCGTGACAAGGTAATAGACGTTTCGAAAAACGCAAGTGGGTCTCAAAAAATGATATGCGTCCGCACATGGGGCCCGGCTTCACATGTGCTGGGTGGAAGAACCCAGACTCTGGAATCCGCATGTTGGCCTCTTTCGGACGGCTCGTGTGACCGCGACCCGAGGGGCCGCGTTCGGCAGCGCCTCGACTGAGCAGCCTCCATCGGCGCAACATGCGGATTTTTTGCGTCTCGGTTCAGGCGAATGCCCAGGTGGTACGGTGGTTTGGACCGGAGGAGAGTCGCTTCGCTTGCCATATGCGGCCGAGGGGCGTGTGGCTCTGGTGAGGTCCAGATTGTGTCGTGATGGAGAGATGGTCGGTCAGGTTAGGCTGAGTCGGTCTGGTTTCTTTCGCTTTCGATATTGGGCATTTGGAGGCCGTATCCCCTCCTTTTGTTCTCGCGTTTGAGCAGGAAGGCGATGACGACGGCCAGCAGAGACAGCCCGATAAAAATGAGCCAGGTGGTGGCGTAGTTGTAGGTCGGGATGGTGCCGGCCGCTTTCAGCTTGTCGATGTGATGGGCGATTTGCTCGGTGGTCATGCCCTGCGCTTTGAATTGGGCCTGGTACTTGGCGATCATCGGGGCAATGGTCGGATTTGTCTTGTCCAGGACTTTACCGATGATGAACGGGATACCCATCAGGCCCCAGTTTTGAATCCAGAAGATGAGCGCATAGGCGGAACCGAGCTGTTTTTCCGGGATGAGTTTGGGGACCGAGGGCCACATGGCCGAAGGAACCAGGGAGAAGGCGATTCCGAGCAGGATCGAGTTGGCGATGGCCACGTACATGCTGTCGATGAAGGGCAGATAGAACACGACGTGTACGAATACGAGCATGATGGCACCGATGATCATGATCGTGGCGCCTTTGCCTTTCTTGTCGTAGATGCCGCCGAACAGAGGCGTCAAGAAGATGGTACCGAAGGGAACGAGGCTCGGAATGATGCCGGCCCAGCTTTCCGGCACATGAAACTTGTTGACCATCAGGTCCGGGCCGTACTTGTAGAAGGGGAACACGGCTGAGTAGAACAGGACACAGAGCAGGGCGATGTACCAGAAGCCCAGGTTGCCGACGATGGCCTTGAGGTCGGAGAACTTGAACTTGTCTTTTTCCGAGTCGCCGTTCGCCGCGCTGGCCGCATCTTCCGCTTCGAGTTTCCTGTCCATGACGTTATACATGAGCATGGAGAAGAAGCCGATGACCAGGGCGAGGAGGCTCACCAGGACGTAGGTTGGGATGCTCGTCTCTTTGGCAAATTTGGCGCCGAATGCCAGGGGGACGAAGGAGCCCAGGCGCGCGAGGGCTACCTGCATGCCCATGGCGAGGGCCATCTCCTTGCCCTTGAACCACTTGACGATGGATTTGGACACGGTGATGCCCGCGTATTCGACCCCGACGCCGAAAGTCGCATATCCAAGCGACGCCAAGAGGATTTGGGTGCGCATGCCCATGATGGTGCTGGTGGGGTCGACGCGTCCGGACAGGGCATAGTACTTCAGGCTGGCACCAGCCACCATGGTGATGGTGGCCGCCAACGTGCTGAAGCGGATGCCCATTTTGTCGAGCACGATGCCCGCGATGACGAGCATGCCGAGGAACACGTTGAACCAGCCGTAGGCGCTGACCACGGCGCCGAAGTCCGAACTGCTCCAGCCGTACGAGGCTTCGAGCGGGCCCTTGATGGGGTCGATGACTTCTGTGAACCAGTAGCCGGCGAACATTGCAAAGGACAAGATGAGCAGGGCACCCCAACGAGCCGCCTTCGAATCCCTCAGAAGTTTTCTGATTTTCTCAGCCATGTGTTTGAAACTCCCATACACCTCCTGCGGAGGCATCACTGTTTCTTCGTCTCTGGGGTCGTCGCCAGTTGCATTCGATCATGGATTTCATTCCACGCCGATCACCCGATTCAGTGATTCCGATCCGATGATTCCGATCGATGAGGTGAGTCCGATCGCCACCGGAGCAAAGCGACGCTGACTGGCTGTTCGTGCCAGGGATGATCCTCACTGTCAAATCGTTTCTTGTTTTGCATGGCATCCTGTCCTTGGGTTTTTTGCCGTCGTCTGTTTGGCTGCGCCGTCTTCGTCATTGTCTGTTCCGCTTCCGTCTGGCCTGTTGTTGTCTGTGGGTGCGTCCTCCTCGGGCTCTCCGGCTGTCGAGTTTTTCTGTTGCCTGGATACTTTTTGGATAGTACATGGACGTACAGATGGTTTGTTGGGGATGACGGACCCGAGGGCCCGCCGAGCACGAGCGGTCATGACTGTTCGTGTTCGACTGTTCGATCGAAAAAGATCGTGATGATCACGAAAGGAGATTGAGGATGAATCTCGAGGCGATTCAGGCGGCACTAGACGAATTCAATATCGGCGGTTGGTTGTTTTTCGATTTCGGGAATCGGGACCCGATTTCGTATCGTGTCCTAGGGCTGCCGAACAAGCATGCGTCGCGGCGGTGGTATTACATGATCCCGGCGCATGGTGAGCCGGTCAAGTTGGCCCATAGGGTGGAGCCGGGCAAGCTGGACAGCCTGCCCGGCAAGAAGGTGCTCTATTCGTCCTGGAAGGAGATGGGGGATCGTCTCGCAGAGATGGTTTTGGGGCTCGGTACGGTGGCCATGCAGTACTCGCCCGATTGCTCCATTCCCTATATTTCCGTGGTGGACGGCGGTACGGTGGAGTTGGTGCGATCCAAGGGGGTCGAGGTGGTGTCCTCGGCGGATCTGGTGCAGCGGTTCGAGGGCCTCGTGGACGAGGCCGGCTATGAGACCCACGTCGAGGCGGGTCGCAAGATGCACCTCGTGCTCGAAGAGACCTGGAAGGAAATCGCAGCCCGTATCAATGCCGGCAAGGTGCCGAACGAGGTGGATGTCCAGAAGTTCATGCTGGACGGGTTCACCCGCGAAGGGCTCACATGGGATGGTACGCCGCCCATCGTCGGGGTGGACGAGCATGCGGCCGACCCCCATTTCGAACCCAGGGCCGAGCTTGCCAAGTTGGTCGAGCCTGGTCATCGGCTGCTCATCGATTTGTGGACGCGGCTCGACCAGGAGGATGCAATCTACTATGACATCACCTGGTGCGCGCAGGTCGGTTCCCAGGAACCGGATCCGCTCTATCGCGAGGTGTTCGACGTGGTCATGCAGGCCCGGGACAAGGCCGTGGCGTTCATTGGTGAGCGGCTCGAAGCCGGCCACGAGGTGCATGGCTACGAGGTGGATGACGTGTGTCGAGGTGTGGTGACCGAAGCAGGTTACGGCGAGTATTTCGTGCATCGCACCGGGCATAGCATCGGTCGCGAGGTGCATGGAAATGGTGCGAACATCGACAACCTGGAAACCCAGGATCGTCGCCGTCTCGTGCCTGGAGCCATGTTTTCTATCGAGCCGGGCATTTATCTCTACGACCGCAAGATTGGGGTTCGTACCGAGATCGACGTCTACATTTCCGCAGAGAATCGTCCCGTGATCTACGGGCCTGTTCAGAAGGAACTCGTGGTCATCGACTGAGTCGATCGATCCGTGCTTTTTTTCCAGATGCCCGGGGGGCAATGCGCAAGGTGCACAAAGGGAAATAGATGACGTGGTTTTTGGCGATACTGGCGCTCGGATTTTTGGTGACCATCCACGAGTTCGGTCATTTTCTTGTGGCCAAGTGGTCGGGCATGCGCGTGGACGTGTTCAGCATTGGTTTTGGCCCGGCGATTCCGCATCTCGAGTGGCGCTGGGGTGAGACCCGGTTTCAGGTGGCCTGGATTCCCCTGGGCGGCTATGTGAAAATCGCCGGCTCGAATCCATACGACGAAGATGACTATCGAGAGGACGATCCTACTGCCTTTTTGAACCAGCCGGTGCTCAAGCGGATGGCCGTGGTGGTGGCCGGGCCGGGGATCAATTACCTATTTGCCTGGGTGATGGCCATCATCCTGTTCGGGTTCAAAGGCGTTCCGGTCCAACCCGAGCATTATCCATTGGTTTTGTCTCAGGTGGCCAAGGCGAGGCCTGCTGCCAAGGCCGGTTTGCGGCAGGGTGATCGCATCGTGGCCGTTGACGGCAAGACGGTGGACAGCTACCAGGCCTATCGCGCCATCGTGGTAGACTATCTGCGGGGCTGCCGGCACGTGCCCGAGGATCAGCGTGTCGTCCATTTGGAGGTGCTGCGCGGAACGAAGCAGTTGGAACTCGAGTGGCACCTGGCCTCGCAGCCTCAGACTCTCGACCTGACCGTGGCGTCAGGGAGGTCATCGTTGGCCGGGCTCTACGTGCCCATGGCACGGGGATTATGGGTGACGGGGATCGGTCGTACCGATCTGTTGCGGGCGGGTTTGCGTCCCGGTGATCGCATTGTGTCCGCCGACGGTGTGTCAGTGGCGAGTATGGCCGATCTGCGCAAGCGATTCGCTGCGGCGCGTCGGGGTCTGTCCTGTCCGGCGCACATGGAGAAGCTCCTCGTCCTGACGGTGAGACGAGGGGACAAGCGGCTCGACGTGAAGGTCTATCCGGACCGGTCCGGGCTCATCGGTGTGGTGTTCGAGCAGGCCACCGAATGGATGAAGGTGCCGCTTGGTGAACGGCTCAAACTCGCCATGGAGTATCCGGTGGTCAAGTCCAAGGAAATGCTCGTGGGGATCGGACAGATGCTGTCCGGCCTGTGGCATCGTCCCTCGGCCACGGCATCGCAGGTGGCGGGCCCCGTGGGGATCGTGGTCGTGGTCAAGACCAGGATGCGCCAGGGGTTCGTCTATGGTCTGTCCGTCGTGATGTACCTGAGCGTCATGTTGGGTCTGTTCAACATCTTGCCCCTGCCCGCCCTGGACGGCGGCCATTTCGTGTTTCGGCTCATGGAATTCGTGACGCGGCGGCGGCTGGCACCGACCACCGAGGCCAAGGTGCATTACTTCGTGTTGCTGTTGCTCTTCGCCCTCATGATTTTGGTCACGGTGAAGGACTGTCGTGGTCTTTTTGGGCTGTGACGGGCTGCGCAGGCCCAACCAGGTACGTGGAACCGCGTAGCGTGTGTGCTTTCATGCGATATTCGACTCTGGCCGCTGGCCTGTCCGTCCTATGGACGACCCTCTTCATGTCCCTCGTTCCCGCCTGTTCACGGGGTTGCGTCAGGAGTTGTGACCTGGACCCTGTGGAGAGTGACCTGCGCCATTTCCTGAAGCAACGGGAGGACATGGCGGACCAGCGACGGGGGCTGTTGGCCAGGATGAAAGAGTTCGACGACAAGGTGTTTGTGAATCAGGAGGCCGCGGCCGACCTCCTTAGGGCGGACCTCGTGGCCCGAGCGGATGCCTTCGCGAAGCGCTACGGTCACATGACGGTCAAATCCAGAAGCGTGAAGCGAGTGTATCGAAAGGAACTCGCCGGCTATCGGACGCTGGCGCGAGCCTATCACATTCTGCTCGACGGTCTTTCGACGCGAAACTCTGCCAAAATTCGCAAGGGCCTGCGCCTCAAGGACCAAGGGACACGCCAGATGAAAGGGGCGGCCCTGGCTCTGCAGAAGCTGGAGCGAAAGTTTCGAAAGCGGTAACATACCAGGGTAATGGTTGGTGACCCGTCGTCGTGGTGACGTAGTACAATGCCCCGATCCTGTGGCAATCTCGTGCTGCGTCGTTGTGGTCCGGTGGCACCGTGACCCTGCGATGCTGTGGGCCGAGACACGGTGGCGGGCCCCTGGGCGTCAGGCTTGAAGTGAGCCGGCGGTGGATGCGTTAGCGCCATCGAGTCGGAGCGCGGGAACGAGGAGGTGCAGCATGGGATGGGTCATGGATCGACCAATCGTGGAAGGCGCAAAGGGGCTTGGTTGGGCGCGGCAGAGGGTCCGATGCGCCACGGTTCTCCTGTTTGGGAGTCTGATTGCTTTGCTCTTGTTTGCCTCCGAGGCGGAGGCCGCCACCGTGACCCTCCAGAATGACTCATTCGTGTCCGGGGGCAGCGTCGGGTGCCAGGCCGGCTTTGCGTCGGGAGAGATGTCGGGGGTGACCCTCGGGCCCGTGACGAACGGCTTTCGCGTTCAGAACATTCAGTTCGTGTTCGGGGGCGCGCAGACGCAGGTGACTTTGACCCTGCATGTTTACCTGGACAGTGGCGGCACGAATCCTGGAACGGAACTGTATCATGGCGACTATCAGGTCACTGGAGCAGACGACTCCATGCAGCAGATCGACGTGTCGTCCCAGAACATCGTGGTTCCGGCCGGATCCTCCATTCGTGTGGCGTTGGAGGTGCAGCACAACGGAGCGCCGGGCATCTGTCGCGACATGGATGGCATCCATGCAGGCAGGAATTGGATCTACAGCTCCGCAACCTGGTACGATGCCCAATCGCTTGGGGTGCAAGGAGACTGGGTCATGCGGGCCGAGGTGGACACGTTTGCCACGAGTCCCGACGCCGGTGTGTCCGTCGACGGCGCTGTGACCCAGGACGGAGCGACGGCCGACGGCGCTGTGACCCAGGACGGGGCGATGGCCGACGGTGCTGTGACCCAGGACGGGGCGACGGCTGATGGTGCCGGGTCATCGGACGGATCCGTCACCGGTTGCAACAGTTCTACCGATTGCCAGGGCGGACAGGTCTGCTACGAGCACACGTGCCGTTCGGTGTGCAGCAAGGACGAGGATTGTCCTGGTGGCAGCCGTTGTCATCACGGATTGTGCAAGGTGACCTGTACGGCATCGAGCCAGTGCCTTGGTGGTGAGGTCTGCGCCGACGATCTCTGCCAGCAGGCCTGCATCGAGAGCACGGAATGTGAAGGCGGCGAGGTGTGCCGCGACGGCGTGTGTCGCAAGAGTTGTGCATCCAATGACGAGTGTTGGGGGGGCGAGACCTGTCAGTCACGGGTCTGTGTGGCCGGTGCTCCCACCAAGTCGAGCAGCGGGTGCAACTGCCGATCGACGAATCCTCCCGGAGGCGCTCTGTGGCTGCTGCTTCTGGGCCTCGGCCTGTGGCTCCGCCGCCGTGTTCGTGCCTTCTGACCAGGGGATCGACCATGGTCGTCGGCCCTCCTCGATCATCGGTCCCTGCGCCGTCGTGTCGGTCTTGGGGTCCTGCTTTTTGGATACAAATCAGAAACAGTTCTGACTGCCAAATCCATAAGAATCATATGATTTTATATCAGAATCATTGTTCTTGATTCCACAACATCTCTGCTGGAGATTCCGTAGCCCGTATGGCATGGCGAGTATCGTCTCGATTTGGCGGCTGGTCTTGTGTCGTTGCCTTTTCTGAACAGGCTGCCCGAGGTGATGGTTCCGCCTGTATGGTCAAGTTCGAACTTGCATTACGAAGTTTTTGGGGGCAGCCTATACGCGAAAAGGTTTCTGTGCAGCCTGTGTGAACTCTGTGGCAAGTGGTCGCTTTGGGTCGTGAGGCGGAGGCGAAGATCAGGGTGGGGTGGTTTTGTTTAGTGTGACGTTTCAGTTGGTGTGACGTTTGAGACTGAAATGGCGCTTTGTTGGAACGAGGAGACGGTTCGTCGAGATTTGAGACTAGGAGGTAGACTATGAGACGTTCTTTGTTTGCATTGACCATCGCGGTTGTGTGCGTTTTTGGGGTGGGGCGACCGGTCTGGGCCGGTGCGCCCTATGCGTCGCGTGTGGCCGTGTTGCGCGGGATCGACCGCGCCTACGCAGCTGGCCAGATCAGTCGGGGTCAGCAGCTCTATTACAAGGTGGCGGCGGTCAAACGGCCGGACCTGTTGCCCAAGTCGTGGCGGCTGGCATTCACAGCAGCGCCGGCAAGCAAGGCATGTGTGACCCCGGTGATGGTGGATGCATTCCAGCACCTGTCGGAGGTGACCCCGACCTGGCAGAAGAAGATTGGCAAGTTGCTTGCGCCGCCTGCGGACCTCGCCTACCACATCGAGGCGACCGACCCCTTCCCCTTTCGCGTGTCGTATAACGACCAGAACCAGGAAGG
The DNA here is from genome assembly GCA_021162935.1 of Deltaproteobacteria bacterium. Taxonomy (GTDB): domain Bacteria; phylum Myxococcota_A; class Polyangia; order HGW-17; family SLPX01; genus JAGGXR01. The sequence continues at coordinate 22,052 of JAGGXR010000168.1, read as the reverse complement.
TATGGCGCAGCTTATCCTGGATTCGGCGGAGACCGCCTATCAGACCGAGGTGACAAATTGGGGATTTTGGGCTCCACTCATCGAGCCGGGCGAGGACTTTTTCAGGATCTATATCCAGTCGACCGGTATGGGCGGCGGTGCCTACACAGCGCCCTATGCGATGAATCCGGCCACGGACACGGCAGATGCATTCACCTACATCGTGGTGGACCAGAACAACGGTGAGTATGAGTTGCCCGGGATCGTGGCGCACGAGTTCAATCATACTTGCCAGGCTGCCATGGACGTGGTGGAGGTGACGGCTTTTTGGGAGAACACGGCGACTTATATCATGAGCCAGGTGTTTTCTTCGGCATGGAGTTACACGATGGGCACGTTTCCGTACTTTCAGATGCGGCCCTTCTATCCCCTCGAACACATGAACGGGGGCAATTCCGACATGTATGAATACGGCGGTGCCCTGTGGCTCTATTTCATGGAGTACCTGTATGGGAATCAGGATCCGCGCTGGATCCGTGAGGTCTGGGAAGGGTCGGTCCAGGTCGGCATGATCAACGAACCGGACTACTTCGACGTGCTGTCGGACAAGCTTCAGGACATCGGCGGCTTTGATGCGATGGTCAAGACTTTTGCACAGTATCGGTACTTTGCCAGCTCGGACGACGACGGACAGCATCTGCCGAATGCAAGCTCATGGTGGTCCGCCGAGGTGGCCAAGGAAGCTCAGTGGGACACGTCGGACCTGCCGATCACGGAGGAACATCCGGCGTCGGCCGATCGTCCTCAGCCCAACGGCTGCAACTACATCGTCTTGGATATCACGAGGGACAGTGACGTTCCCCTGAGCATCGATTTCGACGGGCAGGACGACCTTCTGTGGAACGTGGACCTGCTCACCATCGCCAATGGCCAGGACAGCACGTCCCAAAGGATGGAGATCGGAGACAGCGCCGTGGGCCACATGGAGACGAACACCACCAATGGAGACAAGCTCGTCATGGTGGTATGCCTGTTGGGTGGCGAAGGGTACGACCCGGACACCACCCATTGGACCGTCGGCGACTATACGTATTCGATGGGGTACCTGGCTCCGATTCCGCAGGTGCTGTCCGTGGATCCGATGTACGTCAAGCGTGGGACACAGGACCAAAAACTGACCGTCCACGGGGAGGGATTCGTGAACCTGAGTGGCCTGCGGGTGCGTTTCGGCCAGGACAAGGTCGCGGTGAACCAGCAGGAGTTCGTGTCCGACCAGGAGATCAAGGTTTCTATCGTGGTGGGTGCAACAGCTGATTTGGGGCCCACCGATGTGCTCGTGGAAAATCCGGGCCACCGAGTCGGCATTGGAGCGGGATTGCTCATCGTGGTGGACGACCTGCCAGCGGACGACGCTGGGGTCGGCGCCGACGGAAGCGCCGGGTCGGGACCTGGTGAGGGGCGAGGATGCGGCTGTCGTTCCGCTGGTTCGGGCCCTGTGGCGGCCTGGCCCTTTATGCTCGTGTTTGGGCTGATGTGGTGGCGCAGGCGCCGGCAGACCAGATAGGCCTTCTGCGATTCGAAGGAGGACGGCTCGGGCCTTCTTCGAATCACAATGACGACTCGACCGTTTGATCGCTGTCGGTCGGGTTTGTGTTGCGTCAGTCGGCCGGTTCGATCCCGGCTTTGCGTCGGCAGATCAAATCAGGGGGGCTGTGCTTTCGTCCACGAGAAAAAGGCCTTGGACCAGGTCAGTCGGGTCGTGCCTTGTCCAGGAGGTCTGTCAGGGTGGTGGTGTCGTCGTTGGGCGATCGGCTCCGGATCGGTTCGTCCGGGAAGATGACGTCGGCCGGGCTGAGCTGATATTCCTCGATGAACTGCACCCGGTCGAATCGATTTGCCTGATCGTTGAACCGGAGCAGGCTCAGCTTGTCGCCGCGAATGCGCACGAAGGTGAACCGTCGGCTGTTCGGCCAAAGAAAGTCCCATGATCCGGTGGTGGCGATCCAGGTGCCTGTGTTCGCATAGAATCCCGCTGCATGGGGTAGTGGCCTCAGGTCCGCCATGTGCGTGTGGCCCATGATGACGTGCCGGACTCCGGTCAACTTTGCGATGGTTCCTGCCTTGACGTAGATGTCCGGTGGGGCACCCACGGTCATCTGATGCACCTTGCTCGTGACTCGGTTCAGGTACAACAGGAACATGGTGACGGTCACCATAGCGAGCAGCGCGGTCAGGGAGGCCTTGCCCACAACCGAGTCCGCCAACCAGGGGGTATTTTGGATGATGCTGAATACGGCGAACCAGACGAACATGGCGGCCAAGGCGAACAGTAGGTACTTGAGCACCTTGTACAGGACCGGCTTGAGCATATTCATGGCCAGGTGGTACTTGGTCATCCCGTCCGGCATGGCGCGTAGGTGTTGGATTTTTCGCACTGCTTCAGGGTCGAGGCCCTCACGTTCGGCGACTTCGGAGACGCCGTGGCAATGGCGCGCTTTGACCTCGTTCCAGGCGCTCGTTTCAAACATGCGGGCTGCATTGAGCGCGCGGACGAAGAAGGGCGTCCTGCGGATGAAGACCCCGAGCATGTTCATGAGGTTCATGCTGGCAAGCGCCCCCATGTACTGCTCCATGGACACGAGGTTCGTCAGGTACGGGTTGCGGCGTCTGCTCTCATTGACGATGTATCGAGCGAATAAGGACCCCACCGGAGGGTCCAGATTCTTGGACACTTCTCCTGTGCTCGTGGGTTGGAGGGGACAAAGGTTGTAGCGAAAGCTGTTCGATGCTTCGTATTGGTTGCCGTGTTCGAAGTAGAACCGATGAGCTTCCCGGTAGAACCAGTGACGGAAAACGAGGCGTTCCCGTAATTCTTTGGGCGGGATATCGGGCCGGATGCGGATAGCCCGGGCCATGATCAGCTCGAAGGCCGTCTCGTGTACGCGCGCCCAATACAGCTCGGCATCGTGGTTTCCGCTGACCAGAACGATCTTGTGTCCCGAGGCCAGAAATCGTCCCAGGCTCTCGAAGAACAAGGGGTGGCCTTTGGCGATTCGGCGCACCTTCCATTCGGCGTGTTTGGGTGTGCTCCCCAGACCGAATCGTCGGATATCCCTGGTGACTTGGATGCCCAGGGTGCGGGCCTCGAGTCTCGTTGGGAGTTCAGTGAGACAGAGACAGTCGAAGATGTCGCCACCCAGGATCAGCGTGGCTCGTTTGGAGCGTCTCGTTTGGGTCTCGAGGATTTTGTTGATGAAACGGTCGAACACGTCGTCGTAGAAGAATCCTTCCAGGCGACTGAATCGCACCGAACCATCTTCCAATCCGGATCCGATGTGGAGGTCGGAAACGATGTAGATGTCGTCCTGTTGCATCATGTGCCGTGGCTTTTCCGCTGTGCTTCGATGGCGGCCAAAACCTTGTCCGGCGTGAAGGGAATGGTCCTCAAGCGTACACCAACCGCATCATAGATGGCGTTGGCAATGGCCGGCGCCGGTCCATTGATGGAGATCTCCGAAACGCTTTTGGCTCCATAGGGGCCAGTGGGTTCGTAGGTCGGCACCAGGATGGTCTCGATGGACGGCAGGTCCACCGTAGAGAAGATCTTGTAGTCCCGGAAGTGCGGATTCTTCATCCGCCCCGCCGAGTCGAACAGATACTGTTCCGTCAGGGCATAGCTGATGCCGTTGAGCACCGCACCTTCGGTTTGGCCTTCTGCAAGCTGAGGATTGATCGCGGTGCCGCAGTCTACAGCTGCCACGTATCGTACCACCTGGACGTGACCGGTCTCGGTGTCCACGGCGACCTCGGCGAAGTGGGCGGCAAATGGTGGCGGCGACTTGTGGGTTACGTGGCTCGCCGTGGCAGCGATCTGGAACTGGTCCTCCTTGTAGAGGCTGTGCGTGCCGACCTGCCAAAGGGGCACCTCGATGCCAGCGCCCACGACCGCGCCGTCTTTGAGGCTCAGGTCGTCGGGATCCTTGTTCTTCATTTTTGCGGCCACTTCCAGGATCTGCCGGCGAACGCGGGCAGCGGCCTTTTTGACCGCCATGCCGCTCAAGTAGGTGGTCGACGATGCGTAGGCGCCCACGTCGAAGGGGGTGATGTCCGTGTCCGAGGACTTGACCACGATGCGATCCAGATCCACGGTCAGGACCTCGGCGGCGATTTGTGCGAGCACCGTGTCCGAGCCGGTTCCCAGGTCGGTTGCGCCCACCAGGAGATTGAAGGACCCGTCTTCGTTCATTTTGATGAAGGCCGCGCCCATGTCGATTTCAGGAATGGAGGAGCCCTGCATCAATGCGGCGAGTCCCAGGCCTCGCCGGATGGGCCCGTCGCCCGGTTTGCCCCGGCGTTCGCGCCACGAGATGGCGTCTGCGCCCTGCTTGAGGCATTCGTCCAGGCCGCAGGATCCGATGATCATCTCCACTCCGGGGCGACCTTCTCCCAAGGCCTTGAACACGTCGGACGTCTGGCCGGTGGTGATGTGATTTTTGAGCCGCAGATCGATGGGGTCCATGCCCAGCGCTTCGGCCGCTTCGTCCATGAGGCATTCCATTGGGAACGAGGCCTGGGTGGCTCCGTAGCCCCGGTACGCGCCGCCCACCGGCAGGTTCGTGTACACGCCGTTCAGGTTGAAGGCTACGTTGGGGCTCCGGTACAGAGGCAGCACTTTGGCCCCGCAGTTGGAGCCTACGGTCAGGGCGTGCGACCCATAGGCGCCGGTGTTGAGGAGAACGTCCATCTTGATGGCGGTCATTTCGCCGGTTCGTTTCAGACCGAGGTCGAGTTGGATGATTGACGGGTGCCGCGTGCGAGACGAGACGAATTCCTCCGAGCGGCTGTATTCGATCTTGACGGGCCGGCCCGTGCGCAGGGTCAGCATGGCGCAGACGTCTTCGAGCAGGATCTCCTGCTTGACGCCGAAGCCGCCGCCGATGCGCGGCTTGATCACGCGGATGCGGCCCACGGGAATCTGGCAGCAGGCGGCCACGATCCGACGCACGTGAAAGGGCACCTGGGTGGAGGTACGGATCACGACCCGACCTCGTTCGTCCAGGTAGGAGATCGTGATATGGGGCTCGATGGGGCAATGCTGGGCATACTGGGTTTCGAATTCGCCCTCGAGGTGGACATCGGCTTCGGCAAGGCCTTGTTCGATGCTGCCGATTTCGAAGTCCACGTGGGCGGCGAGGTTGCGTTTCGGGTCGTAGTCCATCGGAATGATGACCGTGGCGTCGGGTTCGTCGTGGATCACGGGGGCGCCCGGCTCCATGGCCCGTCTCGGGTCCAGGAGCGGTTCCAGTTCCTCGTACTCCACCTCGATGAGACGGCAGGCCTCCAAGGCTCGCTCAGGCGTTTCGGCTGCAACGGCGGCTACGCGATCGCCCACGTATCGGACCTTGTTATCAAACATGAACGTGTCGTAGGCGGATGGCTCGGGATAGCTCTGGCCCGCCGTGGTGTGAGGGACCCTGGGTACGTTTCCATGGAAGAGAACCGCGTGCACCCCGGCGAGCGCTTCGGCTTTGGAGACGTCGATTCGTCGGATGCGCGCATGCGCGTGGGGTGACGTCAGGATGGCACCGTAGAGCATGTCCTTGAAGGTCTCGTCATCGGTGAAGGCTGGAACGCCAGTGGCCAGTCCGAGGGAGTCGATTTTTTCCACAGGGCGGTTGACCACGTTCCAGTCTTCGGTCCAGGGTGCTGCCTGCCTGTTGTCCACCTTGTTCGTCATGGCGTATCTCCTGCCTTGGTCGCCTGATCCATTGCTTCCTCGATTGCCTGGTGGGCTTTGTGGCGACCTGCTTGGTCGGGGTGTTGGCCGCCCGTTTTCAGGGCGTCGACGGAGATGTGGACCGCATCCAGGATCTTCACGTATCCGGTGCAGCGGCATAGATTTCCATCCAAGGCCCGGCGGATTTCTTCATCGGTAGGCTCAGGGGTCTCGTCCAGCAGCGCCTTGGTGGCCAACACCATACCAGGCGTGCAGAACCCGCATTGAACGGCTCCGGCGGCCACGAAGGCTTTTTGGATGGGATGGGGGTGATCGATGGTGCCCAGTCCTTCGACGGTGGTGATGGTCCTGCCCTGCATCTGTCCGGCCAGCAGGAGACAGGAGTTTTGTCGCTTGCCGTCCACCAGGACCGTGCAGGCGCCGCAGACGCCCTCACCGCAGCCTCGTTTGACACTCGTGTATCCATGCTCCCGCAGCACGTCGAGCAGCAGGGCCCCTGGTTCGATGTCCCAGTGACAGGGTTTTCCATTGACGGTCAGTTCGAGCTTCATCGGTCCTTCCTCATTCGTTGTGCCGGTCGGTCCTTTCGGGTTCCTGTCGGTTTCTGTCTTCTGTCGGGGTCGGCCCCGTGTCCGGCTTGCACCCGTGTTGGGTTCACACGGGTGTCGGTTCGCCCTTCCATCGCTCCACAGCCTTCTGCACGGCTCGTTTCGCCAGGACGCCCGCGACGGTGCGACGGTATGCGCTCGGGGCCCGTGCGTCTTCGGTGGGGCGCACCTGGCTGCGGATCAGGTCTGCCAGAGTTTCGTACCAGGCGTCGTCCATGGGACGACCCACCAGGTCTTCGAGCCCGGTTGCAAGGATGGGCAGAGGCCGCAATCCGCCGAGGGCGACGCGTAGGTGGGACAACTGAGGCGCTTCCGCCTTCTTTTTTCGCCTCGTGCTCTTCTTGCCATGTTCCTGGCCTTGGTCGATACGGATGCTCACCGCTGCCGAGGCCAGGGCATCGTCGGTCACGGTCAGACCCTGCTTGAGGAATGCGCTGGCGCCTCCCGACCTCGGCAGCACGATAGCCGTGATGAGATCTCCGGGCGTCAATGCCTTGCTCGGGTGTTGTTCGAGGAGTTTGGTGATCCCCACGGTCCGTTTCGTTTTTCTTGTGATCTCCACTTTCGCCTCAAGGGCGAGCAGGGCCACCGGTGGGTCGGACCAGGGGTAACATTGAGCCAAGCTTCCGCCCATGGTCATGGCAGCTCGGACGCCCGATGGGCCCGACACTTGAGCCGCGTCCACCAGTGCGCCCGCCTCGGGCAGGTCGGCCAGGCTCGATCTGGTGATGCCGTGGGCCGTGGCACAGCACTGGATTTCGATCCGATCCGAATCCACGTCGATGCGGTCCAGACCGAGACGCGTGATGTCCACCAGAACTTCGACCCTGGCGTTGCGAGAGAGGGCCAAACTGGTTCCTCCCGCAAGGGGCAGTGCTTTGCCTCCCGCTTTGGCGAGGGCCTCCACCGCTTCTTCCACGGTGGTTGGATAGAGAAAGTCCGTGAGTTGATCGAGCACGACGAGCACCTCCTCATCCTGTCCGATGGAGACGTGGGGAGCGCTACGCCCATTGAACCCATCGTGATGTGTCCATGGACGGATCACGATGCGAGTCCACGGGATATCTCTCGTGCAGCTCACCACGTGATGGACAGGAGTTTGGTCCACTCAACATGAGCAGCATCAAAACTACGGGGGCTGCTGTTCGTTGTCAACGAAAGGTTCTTTTTGGGACCACTGTTCGTTGTCAATGAAAGGTGGTTCGTCGAGGGAATCGAGGGATTATGTGAAAAGAAAAATGTTTGATTGATCACTTGGATATTGATACAAGGATTGCGGCTCAGAATCGTTCGTGTTTGGATGGCTGATTGATGAAATCGTGTGTGTCGTTGTGTCGCTTCGTGACGAGCGTAACGCGGACAAGAGTCATGTGTTTGTGGCTCCGAAGACGCGAAACGGGTGGGCCATGGCCAAGGAGGGGTGCAGATGGAGACGGTGAGATTGGGGGATTATTTCGCCAGGCAGGGATGGTATCCGTTGGATTCGGAAGGTTGTCGTGCGGCGATCGATGGATTCGTGAAGGAACGGGGCGAGTCTCGGGCGCTCGACGTTTCGGCACAGGGTTGGTCGGGGGGGGTGGTGCCCCATGCCGGTTGGGCCTTTTCGGGGCGCCTGGCCTGCAGGGTGTTCGATACCCTGTCGCGCGGTGAGGGTGATCCGGTCAGCCGGGTGGTGCTCTTTGGTGGTCATCTCGGCCCTCGGTCGAGGGGGTGGATCCTGAGGAGCGGCCGATGGGAGACGCCTGTTGGTGCGCTGGACACGGATGAGGAATTCGTCGAGTTGGTGGTTTCGCGAATCAATCACGACGGGATCGATGTGCTGCCTCCTTCTGGGTACGAACCGGACAACACCATCGAACTGCAGATGCCCATGGTGCGCCACTTTTTCGAAGGGGCACGGGTGGTGACGCTGGGCGTGCCGGCGCGTCTGGAGGGTTTGGAGGTGGGCCGAATGGTGGCCGAGGTGGCGGCTCGGTCGAAAGGTAGGACCCTATTCGTGGGATCGACGGATCTCACCCATTACGGTCTGAACTATGGATTTTCACCGGTCGGTTTGGGTCCCGAGGCGGTCGAGTGGGTGCGGGAGAAGAATGATCGCGCCGCTCTGGACTGTATCGAGGCGCTTGATGCGGCTGCCTTGCTCGAAGGTGCCTTGGAGCGACGCAACGCCTGCTGTCCTGGGGCCGCCGGTGCCGCGCTCGCGGCAGGGCGACAGGTCGGCGCCAAGCGAGGCGCGGTCTTGGACTATGGCACGAGCTACGACGTTCGGCCGGACAACAGCTTCGTGGGGTATGTGGCGGCTGTTTTTTAGCCAGAGGGCGGCAACAGGCCACTTTTCGTTCAGCGGGCCCCTGTCAGGGGCCCGAGCAGGTCCTCTCAATGCAGCAATGAGTAGATGCGGTTCAGCCTGGAATTGGCGCGCCGAAAGTTGCCATCTCCATAGGCGGTCGTGGCCTGGCGGAGCAGGTTGTTCACCTTGCGCTGGCGGTTGGCATTGAGATGTTTGCGCCCAATGGCTCGGTTGAGGCGGGCGACTTTGGCGGCCACGAAGCCGCGATTGATCTTCATGGCCCTGGCAATGGCCAGGAGTTGATCGGCGGCATATTTGGCCCGGAAGTATTCCTTCTTTGCCAGGAACGACCGGACGTTGCTCTTGATCTTCAGGATCGGGCTGGGCAGGTCGGCCGATAGGATGCCTTTCGAGGAGAAGGTATGCAGGGCCCGGCTGTAGACGGCTTTGACGTCTCGCTGTGTGTACCGCGGGGTCGATGGGCCGGATGGCATGGTGATTTTTGGCATGACGATGCTTGGGGCAAAGCCTGCGCAGCCTTTGGCGAGTTGTCGTTCCCTGGTCGCAATGGAAGCCTCACGTTTGGCGAGCGCCGCCTCCCGCAGGGCCACGCTCTTTTCCCTCTTGGCCAAGGCCAGTTCCCTGAGGGCCACGGCATGCTCTCGTCGTGCCGTGGTTGGAGTCCCCGGCACCGAGGCCGACAGAGCGGCGTTGGCCTTGGTCAGCAGGGCGGCTCGTTTCTTGAGGAGATCGTTCAGGTGCGTGGTCAGGGCCTGTTCCTGGCCGAATAGGTTTTTCTCCTTTTTGTCAAGTGCCTGCTCCTGAGCCGACAGAGCAGCGGCTGCCTTCGGGTCCTTTTTTTTCAATTCCAGCTTCTTTTTTTCCAGAGCGCTGCGTTGCTCGTGAATCTGTTTTCTCAGTCTGATGATGGCGCCGCGCTTTCGGAGGAGGTCGTCCTGAGACGTCGCCAGTTTCGTGTCCTCTTTGACCGCGATCTCGATTTCTTTGGTGTTTTGTTTGTTGCCGCCCGTTTTCCCTTTTGAACAAGCCGGGAGGCCGACGAGCAGCAAGGTCGCCAGGATCGAGGGAATGATTGCTTTTCGCATGTTTTTTACTCTCATTGGCGATGGTTCGGATTACAGCGCTTTTTTCAGAATAATCGGTATGGGCCGAAGGGTCAACCTTGCCCTGGTGCGGCAACATTGATCTTGGCCTCCCACGCAAGGCTGCCATCGCCTGGCCATGGCAGTGGGGTTCGGCTACGGCTGTCGGGAAGGGACGACGACCGAGCAATGATGGGGAAGAGCTATTTGGCACGACGTTTCAGTCGGATGTCGGCGAGCAGGGCGGCGCCCAGGGCACCAGCGATCTGCGTGTCCAGGGTGGGGTGGAGGGCGGTGAGTCCGAGTTCGGCTTCGATGCGGGAGACGACCCCTCGGTTTTTGGCGATGCCTCCGGTGACGACGAAGTCGGCTTGGACGCCGACGCGGCGGATCAAGGTGACCACCCGGTGCGCCATGGCCTCGCAGAAAGCGGCCAGGACCTGCGTTTTGTCGTATCCTTGCCGCAGCAGGCCGAGGGCTTCTGTTTTTGCAAACACCACGCACATGGAGGCAATGGACGGCAGCGGGCCTGTGGGACGGAGAGACAGGTCTCCAACTTGGTCGATGGGGACGGCGAGGAGGTCGGCGAAGACTTCGAGGCCGCGTCCTGTCCCGGCGGCGCAGCGGTCGTTCATGACGAAACGTTCGACCTTGCCTCGGTCGTCGAGCCGGATGGCCTTGCAGTCCTGACCGCCCATGTCCAAGATGGTGTGGACGGTCGGTCCATAGATGAACCGTGCACCTCTGGCATGGCAGGCGATTTCCGTCGCGGTTTTTTGGGCGAAGGGAACATTCTGGCGGCCGTAGCCGGTGCCCACGACGAAGTGGACCTGGTCCTCGGACAGGCCGGCTCCGGACATGGCTCGGTTCAGGGCGGCCCGGGCGCTGTCGCTGCTGCCGAAGTTTGTGCGGATATTCGCGTAGGCGAGGAGTTCTCCGTCGGCGAGAATGACCGCCTGGGATGAGACAGAGCCCACATCGATGCCAGCAACGAGGCGCTGGGCTCGGTGCCAGTCGAGCTTGGGGTCGTGGAACGTTCCTTCTGGCCATTGCCAGTTCGGGTTCGCTGCCGGATGGTTTTTGCCGATGGGGGCGTCTAACTTGTGCCCTTGCGAGGCGAGGTCTAGAGGGGTGCTGCGAGGCTTCGTCTGGGTCGTCTGGATCGATGTTGGGCCAGCGCTGTGGATGTTGGGTTCGTCCGACGGGTTTCTGGATGTGACATTGGGCTGGGACGCGGCGATGGCATGGGATGCTGCAATGATGCCGGCGCCTAGAGCAGAGACGTGTTGAGGATGGTCCGCGACGAGTACGGGGAGCCCTGTGACGGCTTCGAGGGCAGCGGCGAAGATCGGGCTCAGGGCGACGCCGCCGGCAAGGACCAGGTCGGGCTCCAGTCGGACGCGGCGGCCCATTGCCGCGGCGCGAATGGCCATGGATTCGGCGATGGCCGCGGCGATGGCGGGCTTTGCGACCCCCGAGTGGATCATGGAAATCACTTCGGTTTCAGCGAACACGACGCATTGGCTCGACATATGGGCCACATGGATGTGTTCCGAGCCCGTGCGACCGAGTTCCTCGACCGAGAGGTCCAAGGCACGGGCCATGGCTTCGAGAAACGCTCCGGATCCAGCCGCACAGCGGTCATTCGTGGCAAAGTCCTGAACCGTGTTCTGGGTGTCGAGCTTGACGGCTCTGGCCTCTTCGGCGCCCAGTTCCAGAATGGTCCGGGCCGTGGGAATGAGCGATGTGATGCCAGCGGCAAGGCTGGTGACCTCACTGACCTGGGTGACCTGACGGACGTCGGAAAAGGTCGTGTGGGTTTTGCCCGCACCGGTGCAGGCCACCTCGGCCAGGTCCCGCTCGTGGATCCGAGCCTCTTCGCAGGCCTGGCGGAGGGCCTGCCTCACGGACCGTTCGATGTCGAAGTCCGTGGGGACCTTGCTGCGCGAGAGGATCCGCCTATCTTGGGCAGACCAGAGGACCACCTTGACGGATCTGAGGCCTGCGTCGATCCCTGCGGTGATCATGAGGTCGGCTTCCTGGGTTTCTTGCCGCGGTCTTTGTGGGGGTCGGCAGGTTCGATGCCGGGCAAGGTGAGTTGCCTGTTTGGCTCGTTTTTGGCGTTGTGTTGTGTGGCTAAGCAAGAATCGTTCCGAAATATGGCCTGCGGGCTCTGTTGGCTCTCTGTACGCCCCAGGTTGGATGGTCTCTGTCTGCCTTGCCCCACGGTCCGTCCTCCAAATCCAGGCGCGGCGAGAAGTTCGTGCTCCATGATTTCATTGAGGTCGGGTCCGTCGATGACCCCAGACCGTTCCACCATCCGGACCTGTCGATCGAGGCGTCGGAAGGCCTCGATCTTGTCGGTCCTCCCAATGACTGCGCGGTCTAGGGCGGCCCGAAGGGTGGCGATGCTCTGGTCGTACACCTTCAGGGGGACCGGGTGTGGGTGTCCGTCCTTTCCACCGTGCGCAAAGGCGAATCGCGCCGGGTCGTCGAACCGGCTCGGTGCCCCATACACCACTTCACTGACCAGGGCCAGGGCCTGGACGGTTCTGGGCCCGAGGCCTGGGACCAGGAGCAGGTCGGTCAGGTCCTCGATGGGACGCTGTGCTGCAGTGACCAGTGTGGCCTGCAGCCGGTTGAGGAGGACGTCGCTGACCCGGATGTCGTGGTGGGCCGGAAGGTCCAGGTGACGGATGCGGCGCAGTTCGTTCGTCACGTCTTGGGGCGGCTGCCGGGTCAGGTCGCACATGGCCTGACGCGCTGCTGCAGCGCGTCGGTCCGTGAGGTTCAAAATGACGCCCTGGTTGGGCCCCACGATACCCTCGTGAGGCTCCTCGACGAAGCTCGTCACCAGGTCGGATCGCCAGTGGTACCGCCTGGCGGTGCCACGGTCCGGGGCCATACCTTGCTGGATGACGACCCAGTGGCCGTCCTGGGTGACGATGAACGAGTGGAGGTAGATCTGATGGCCGTCGGACAGGGCATTGTTGTCCACCTTGGCCACGAGCCGGCTCGTGGTGGCCAGTTCGTCCCCGTCGAGTCCGGTCCGATTCGCCACGGCCAGCAGTTCGTCCGGGGTTTTTCGGGAATGGCGGCCCCTGCCTCCGCACACGTAAAGGCCTAGGGCGTCCTGTCGGTCGGCCAGAGATCGCTTCAGGGCGCCCAGGACCGACGTGGTGATGCCAGAAGAGTGCCAGTCCATGCCAAGCACCGCGCCAAATGCCTGAAACCAGAAGGGGTCGGACAATCGTGTCAGCACGTGATGCGGCCCGGCGTCTTCGACGATGGCCTCGATGATGAGGCCGGCCAGATTCGTCATGCGTGCAGCGAGCCAGCCAGGGACCCGGCCCCCGTGGAGAGGAAGGTTTGCGGTGCCGCTGCGTCGTGCCATGGATCCTGGTCCTGACTCTCCTGGTTTTGAGTCCAGGCTGTGGAAGAAGAGACAGCGAAGAGGGTACCGTGATTCTGTTCGAGGGGCAAGGCGGTCAGCGATCCTGTGTCAGCAACCGTGCAGGCTGTGCGAAAGAGGAGCGTTCGAGAGACTCTGAGAATGAGCATCCAAGGTGTGGCAAGGATGACCGTCCAAGGGGGCGAAAACCGAGATTCCAAAAAAAGGAAAGGAGTGCTTTTTGCACTCCTTCTTTGTCTCACCGATGCCCAGGGACAGAATCGAACTGCCCACACGGGGATTTTCAGTCCCCTGCTCTACCGACTGAGCTACCTGGGCTCGTTTTTCGGAGTTGGTGTATAGTCGAAGCCTTCGTGGCTGTCAACAAATTGGTGGTGCTTGTTGTCCGGCAGGTTTACTGCTATCAAGGCTGTCGTACTTAGGCGCCGAGTTGTACGGAAAGTTGTTGATGCAATGATCGTCGTTTGGTTTTTGGTGCTGATAGGCCCGCTCATTTTCATCCATGAGTTGGGGCATTTTGCCTTTGCAAAATTGTTTAAAGTCAAGGTGCTCCAATTTTCTTTGGGGTTCGGTCCGGCGATCAAAGGGCTCCATTGGACATGGGGGGAGACGGAGTACAAGGTGGCCTATGTGCCCCTTGGGGGCTACGTGAAGATGCTCGGCGAGGATCCCACCGCTGAGATTGCACCAGAAGACCAGGGGCGGGCGTTGCAGCACAAGCCTTTGTGGCAGAAATACCTGATTGTGACGGCGGGTCCGCTGTTCAATTTGGTCTTTCCAGTGCTCGTGTATTTCTTTTACTTTTTAGCTCAATCGACCGCTGCGCCCGCAGTGATTGGAACAGTCATTCCAGGAGAGCCGGCAGCGACGGCGGGCCTGCGAAGTGGCGATCGGGTACTCGCGATTGACGGGCACAAGATTCGATACTGGACGGATGTGACCAAGATCATCCAGGGCAAGCCGAATCAGCGTGTGCGCCTCGTGATCGAGCGCGAGGGGAGCCGCTTGGCCTTGGATGCAACCCCTCGATTGGAGCTGCAGCGTACGAGGCTCGGGGTGGTGGACAAGGTCGGGCTCCTGGGGATCATGCCCGCCATGACCGCAGCCCAGGTTGGTGTGATCGATCCCAACAGTCCAGCGGGGCGCGCCGGGATTCGGACGGGCGATTGGGTCCTGTCAGTCAATGGTCGGCCGACTCCATATTGGCATCAACTTCGGTCGTTTTTGAAGCACCTGAAGCGTCCTGCGGTGCTTCATGTGTTTTTTCTGCGGGCCATTCGCCCGGCAGGGAGCATGGGGCTGTCCCTGTGGCGCCCTGGGACCGTAGATCTCCGGCCGAATTTGATCGATGGGCGGGTGGAGACCGGTCTCAGGTCGGCGGAGATGTTCGTGTCGCACGTGGATCCTGCCACACCGGCTTTTCGTATGGGCCTCAGGCCCGGTGATTTCGTGTTGACCCTCGACGGTCAGGAGTTGAGGAGTTGGTTGGTTTTGGCGAATCTGCTGAGTCAGAAGCGCGATAAGGCCATGACCATCACGTGGCAGTCTCCAGGAGGGCCCCTGCATCGGGGCACGGTCCGATTGGAGCGGAAACACGTGGTGGACGAGTTCAAGCAGGAACGCACGGTGTACGTGTTCGGCGCCACGAATGGCATGGTCTATCGGTATCCACCCAAGGAACCCATCGACGGCAGGTTCGTCTACGCCGTGCACATGGCCGCTTTGATGTCCAGCGAGGTGATTTCGGACATGGTTTTGGCGGTGGTTCAGATTTTTCGAGGGAAGGTGGCGTCCGATACGGTCGGCGGCCCCATCATGTTGGCGAATATTGCGAAGGTGGCCGCATCCAAGGGGTGGGACGTGTTTTTGTGGATCATGGCGCTGATTTCCATCAACCTTGGTTTGTTGAATCTGCTCCCCGTGCCCATTCTGGACGGGGGACACGTGCTCATTTTTACTATCGAGGCCGTTCGGCGGAAGCCTTTGAGCCTGCAGGCTCGGGCTGCGGTGAGCTACCTTGGGCTCGCGTTGCTGTTGGCCCTGATGGTCTTGGCATTCAAAAACGATATCGTTCGGTATATTTTGAACTGATTGATTCTGCTGGCGAAGCATCGAGGAGAGGCAATGCCGCTCATCCTAGCCTTTGACACGTCGACGCCAACTGCTTCGGTCGCTCTGCTCGAATGGCAGGCTGGCACGAGGGTTTCGGTGCTGGCTGACCTGTCGGGGCGGACGCTGGCCAGACGGGATCAGCCTGTTTCCACGCACGGCAAAGCCCTCGTTCCCTTGATCGAAGAGGTCTTGGCTGAGGCCCAGGTGCGGCCGAAACAGATCGATGTTGTTTCATGCGGTGCCGGACCTGGTTCGTTTACCGGTGTTCGTGTCGGCCTCGCCACGGCCAAGGGTCTGTGTTTTGCGCTGGACATCCCGTTGGTGCTGCCGCGGTCTCTCGACGCGGTGGCGGCTCGGGCCCTGGGCGGGTCGTCTGGGCCGGCAGAGAAAGTGACGCTGGGATTCGGAGCGGAATCTTCCGGCCACGAGATGACACGAGAAGGATGTGCCGATTTCGTGATGGCCTGCATGGATGCCAGACGCGGTGAGGTGTACGTGGCCGGCTGGATTGGGGACGCTGGGCTGCGCGCCATGGCGGAAGCTGGCTCTGGGCGTTGGCTGGAGGATCGGGCCGTACGGCCTGAAGATTTTTTTGCGCTGGTGATCGAACGCTTCACCCAATACGACGGTGACGATCGAGCGGGCACGACTCCTGGCTCTCTTTTGAAGCGGGGTGACTCTGCGGTGGGTCGTGGCGATTCGATGCGTGGTGGAACGAGATCGCTTGTGTGTCTTGGCACTGGGTTGGACCTGATTCGTTCCAACGTGGGGCGGATGGGCGAGGATGCGGGTATTTCGGTGGGATTGCGGGATGATCTGGATCCCTGGCCCGATGCGGTGGCCCTGGCCGGAATAGGAGGGATGATGCTCGACCAGGGCCAGATGGCCGATTTGGACGGGGCTCAGCCCATTTATCTACGTCCGTCCGATGCCGAGGCCAAGTTTGGTCTGTCCCTTTCTCCTCAAGGCGGGCAGTAGGTCATGCCGGGTCGTGCGACAGGAGGTTGGATGTGACGTCCAGGCAGGTTCACGACATTGCGGCGGTGTATTTCGATCTGGACGGGACCCTGCTCGACGATGTGCGTGGGGCCGGCGACAAGCAGGATCGCAAGGGCGCGACGCGCGTTGGAACGGCGGTTCGTCACGTCTTGAGTCGGCTCCAGAATGACGGCATCCGGGTCGGGATCGCCACCGGTAGGATGTTCCAGTCGGCGCGACCATACCTGGATGCATCTGGTTGCGATGCGCCCGCCATCTTGTTCAACGGTGCCCGGGTTGCCGATCCCCACACGAACGAGGCATATTTCCAGGCGCACCTGGACCAGGGAGCGGCCCGGTTGGCGCTCGAGGCGGCTGGACGACTGGGCCTCCACGTGAATCTCTATCGGGAAGACCGGTATTTCATGGATTCGGACGACGAATGGGCCAGGGCGTTCATTGCCAAGGAGACCTATGATCCTCATTGGGTGGCGTCTCTGGCGGATTTATTGGATCGTGATCCCGTCAAGCTGCTGCTCATCGGCGTTTCCGAGCGTTTGGACGAATGCCGGCGGGAGTTGGAAGAACGTTTTGGGCGTCTGGCCGTGTTGGTCTTTTCCGAACCGGAGTTTTTGGAGGTTTTGCCTTCTGGGATGTCGAAGGCGGATGGATTGCTGCGCGCCTGTCGGGTGCTCGGGATTCGTCCGGAGCAGGTGGCCGCCTTTGGCGACGGCCCGAATGACTCGGACATGCTGATGCGGGCCGGCATCGGGGTCGCGGTGGCCAATGCACGACCGGAGGTCAAGGCGGCTGCGGACATCGTGGCTCCGTTCGCTGGATCGAAGGGCGTGATTTGGGCATTGCAACAGATTTTTTCTGGATTGGACGTCGTGCACGAGGCCTGATGCGATCGGGACGCAGGGCGGGGCGCGGTAACGAGACGAGCGAGAGAGAAGCGATATGAATGGTACGAGACAGAGACCGATGTGGCCTTGGCTGGCGAGCCTGATGGCGGCGGCTGCAATCGGGTGCTCGGGAAGTGGGGCGAAGCGGTCCTTTGACGTGTCGTCTGTGACCCCGAATCACGGGCCAAACTACGATTCGGTCAGGATTTTCATTCGAGGCAGCGGGTTCATTTCTTTGCTGGGCGGCAAGGTGCAGTTACCTACTCGCCTCGAAGGCACGTCCAAAACGAGTGTCCGATTGGAGATGTGGCAGGGATCGAGTCAACGGTTAAAGGAAGGATTTTCTCTGGAACGCACCACGGTCCTGTCCGATGAACTCATGCGTGCAGAGGTTCCTCCTGGGGTGCCGCCTGGCCTGTATCACCTGGTATTCCGTCGGCACATGGGACTCGAGTTTACCAAGAGTGCATATCGTGTGTATCAAGTAAAACCGAATCGGGGGCCTCCGTTCATTCGGGAGATTCGCCCCAGTCGCGTCATTGCGGGGCAACCGGCCAGGTTGTCGATCCTGGGGGGGAATTTGGACGACCCTATTGCCATTATCCTCATTGGGCCGCTTCCAAAGGACAGCAAGGATACGCAGTTGTTGCTGCAGGTGGGTCTTGGGGTGCCCTGGCCGTTTCATCAGGCGCGACGTGTCCATCTCCTTCGCGTTTCCGAACAAAATGCGGCGCGTATTTCGGGAACGATTCCAGCGGATCTACCGGCCGGGAAGTACACGATTCAGATTCAGACATCGACCCACAAGGGGCAGCCGACGGATTTTGACCACCTGCTGATCATTGCCAAGCCGCCGGCTGGCATGTCGGAGCGAACCGAGGATTTTGTCATCTATTTTGTCGTGATGGGGTTCGTGTTTCTCTTGGGTATGATCATGGCCTATCGACAGGGTGACGTTGGTCTCGGAACGAAGAAGAAGCGATTCAACCTGGCCTGGATGCTGGCAGGATTGCTCTTCTATGCCCTGCTCATCGGTGTTTTTCAGTTCTGGTTGTCTGGCTGGTATTAGGCGGGAAGTCACATGCAGCATTCGCACATCATCGGCACCACACTCGATTACGGCATCATCATCGGGTATTTCGTTTTGGTCCTGGGGTTCGGCGCCTTCTTCGGGAGGTACACCAAGACCACGAAGGATTTCTTCTTCAGCGGGCAGCGGTTCCCCTGGTGGTTGATCGCCTTTTCCATGGTGGCGACCACGGTTGGTTCGTACAGTTTCATCAAATATTCGGCCGTGGCCTATTCGTACGGGATGAGTTCCACGCACACCTACTGGAACGACTGGTTTTGGATGCCGCTCTTCGTGTTCGGATGGCTCCCCATCCTTTATTACAGCAGGGTTACGTCGATTCCCGAATACTTTGAGAGGCGATTCAATCGGCCCACGAGGCTGCTGGCCACTATTGTGATGCTCCTTTACCTGTTGGGGTATATCGGCATCAACTTCTACACGTTGGGCGTGGCGCTCAATGCGATGCTCGGTTGGAACCTGATGCTGGCAGTCGTGGTGATCGCGGTGATTTCTGCCATCTACGTCACGGCTGGCGGCCAGACGTCCGTGATCATGACCGACCTGCTCCAAGGCGTGCTCCTATTGGCGGCTGGCTTCTTGCTTTTTGGACTCGGCATCTATTACCTGGGAGGCTTTGGGTCCTTTTGGGACAACATGCCGTATCGCCATCGATTGGTGCTGGCCTATACGAACCGCCCACCCGACTTCAACATGTTGGGCATCCTGTGGCAGGATGGCCTCAGTCAGGGCGCTTTCGTGCTTTTCCTGAACCAGGGAATCATGATGCGGTTCCTGTCGGCCAAGTCGGTCAAGGACGGCAAGAAAGCCATCACCTTTGTTTTGATTGGGCTCCAAGTGGTGGCGGCGCTTGCCGTAGCGGGTGCTGGGTGGCTTGGGAAGGCCATGGCCGAGCGAGGAGACCTTCCGGTTCATTCGAACGCGAACACCATTTTCGTGGTGGTGTCGAGCATCCTGTGTCAGCCTGGCGTGTTCGGCCTGGTCATGGCGGCGTTGACAGCAGCTTTGATGTCCACGGCGGATACGCTCATCAACGCCACGTCGGCCGTGGTGGTCAATGATCTGTGGAAGGTCTATGTCAATCCTGATGCGCCGGATCGCCAAACGCTGAGGATGGCCCGGATCGTTTCTGTTGCGGCCGCCGGAATCGGCGTTCTCATGGTGCCGGTGTATGCGAGTTTCAAGTCCATCTACGCAGCGCATGCGGCGTTCACGGCCATGGTGGGGCCTCCCCTTGCTGTTGCCGTGTTGCTGGGAGCTTTTTGGAGGCGATTCTCGGCTCGGGCGGCGTTTTGGACCATTGCAGCGGGTATCGGGGCCATGGCCTTGTCCGTGATCTGGCCCGATGTGCTGGCTCCGTTCGCGTTCGGTATCGCCAAGGCCGGTGGGCCGGGGCTCGCAGGCCACCTCAAGTCGTACTTCTTTGTTCGTGCCCTCTACGGATTCGTGATCTGTGGAGCCATCGGGATCATCGTGGCGCTCGTGAGTAAGGAAACCAGGACCAAGTCGCTCGTGGGGCTGGTTTGGGGAACCCTCAATGAGGCGCGGGCGAATTTCAAGGGGGAACAACCCAGTCCTGCTGATGGAAAGCCAGCGCATCTCCTGGCTGTTCTGCTCGGTGAGTCGATCATCAGAAAGGGGCGGCCTGAGATTCGGCTTCCCCTGTCCGCCAGGGAGCAGCTCCATGCGCAGCCAGGAGACCTGCTGTACGTGACCGATCCACGGTGGTACCTTGGAGGACTCCGTTCGGCACACGTTGTTTTGTCGGAGCGGACTGCATCGTCCGATCGTGTGGAACTGCCCAAGGATGTATGGAATTTGGTGCGGCCGCGGAGGAAGAACGGGAAGGTGCGCGTCGAGAAGATTATGTAGGAGGACGCTTCAAGGCATGAAAAACTGGAAGGGACCTTTGCGTTGCCGGTTTTGATGGAGTGATCGATCGGGGGCCGTGGTCCGGGAATACGGAGTGTTCGTTCTTGGTGGTTGGGGCCTTGGTTGTTTGCCCCATGGTGCTGTGCGTTTGAGATCTCGGTGGGGAGGTGTGTCATGAAGAAGCTTTGGGTCGTTGTTGCGGTGGTGATTTTGTGGTCGACTCCGGTCGGTGCTTTTCCGAGACACGCAGGGGCATCGGGACGATTCCAGTCCCTGATGTTCCAGATTGGGTTTGGGGTAGACGGCTGCACGGACCATTGGTGCGATCACGTGGATCCTTTGGTATTCTTGAGAACAAACGTGGGCTTTCGGTTTTTGAAGTACGTGGAAGTTGGTGTCCACGTGGGGCTCCTTTTCGGGCATCCAGATGCACCGGCTGGGCGTGACGTGGATACGGACTGGAACGTGTTCCTGGGGCCGGAGGTGCGGGGCTTGTTGCCCCTGGATCGGATTGCAGGATTTCCGATGGACCTGTGGGCCGGCCTGGCCTTGGGCTGGGATCGGTTCATGGAATCGGGGAAACAGTACTTCGGACCCTGGTGGGTGGACTATGACACCCGGGCCGACGGGGTTGCCCTTGCTTGGGGTTTTGGGGCCGATTACGTGCTTACGAGTCGGGTGGGCCTGGGCCTGGGGTTCTGGTTTTACAAGCCCTGGTTCAATGACGAGTGCACGGAGGCACGGGGATCGATCCGTTGTGACGATGTGGACAACGATGATATTGGTGTCATCTGGACGGTCGGATTTCAGGCCACGTACTACTGGGCTCTGTGAGTTTCGACCTTTTGCGGTTCCACCAATTTGTGCGGCATATTAGCATAGTAGGGGGAGTTTTGCTCGACAGGGCAAAGGTTGCTTGTCTCTGTGCTTATCGGGGTTATGTTAGAAAGTGCAGCCGGCGTTTCGGGGGCGGACCGAAGCAGGCTGTCCAGGTTGGACCGCGATCACCGCCAAGGCAGAAGGATATGCGATGTTTCGAGGAAGTACGAGAATAGGCCGTATTGCCGGATTCGAGATCGATGTGCATATTACCTTCTGGCTGCTGCTGGCCTTCGTTGCCATTTTTGAGGGCATCCTTGCTGGCCTGGTGCTGGCGGTTTTCGTTTTCGGGTCGGTCCTGCTCCATGAGTTGGGGCACGCTGTGGTGGCCAGGCATCTCGGGGTCCCCATCGCAGGAATCGAACTCTACTTTTTCGGAGGCGTGGCCAAGATGGCTGGGCCCCCACGATCTGCTCGGGATGAAATATGGATTGCTTCCGCCGGCCCAGCGGTTTCGTTCATTCTGGGAGGCGTATCCGCTTTGTTGGCATTTGTGACGGGGATCGGTGTGTTCAGACTTTTGGCCTACGTCAACTTGGTCCTGGGGGCTTTTAACCTCCTGCCGGCTTTGCCCATGGACGGCGGTCGCGTCATGCGGGCGGCTTTGTCCAGGCGCATGGGGCGACTCCAGGCCACGGTGCTGGCTGTGCGGATTACCCATTGGGCTGCGGTTGGCATTGGAGTCCTCGGTGCCCTGATGGGATCGTGGCAACTTGTGTTGCTGGCCGTGGTCCTTTGGTTTATGGGCAGTCAGGAAGGTCGCATGGCCGGGATGTGGCATTACGAGGACGAGGAACCCTCCTTCGAGGTGTTGGATTCGGACGGGTCGTCGGTTGGTTGGTACAGTCGTGACGGACAGAGGACGGGTGCCCGAGATGCGGCCCCTCCCGGGTTCGGTCGGGGGCGACGTCACATGTATCGTGGGCCCGATGGTAGCCACGTCGTCATTGAGCACTGGCGCTGGTAGCCCCGACGATCTTCGTCATATCCTTCTTTTGGACTGTGTCTTGGGGAACAGGCCGCCAATTGGACCCGGCTCTGACAACGGGTCCCGGCTCTGACAACGGGTCCCGGCTCTGACAACGGG